>CAZICQ010000001.1:0-51432 GCA_964537775.1 uncultured Gemmatimonadaceae bacterium
GTTCACGGTGCCTCCAGCAGTATCTGTCGCCCCGGGGCGCGCTCGTTCTGCGGCTTCAGCTTTGATGGATCCAAGCGTTTGGCGCGCTCCAGCACGCCAATTAGCCGTGAATAGCTTAACGACGTGTAATAGATGTTCCAACGCCCGAGTGTGTCCATGGCCGACACCCACGTTCTCAGCAGGTCGTGCGGCCGATCGTAGACGAAATCCGAGCGATACAGCGTGGAAAGGGCGACGTCGTCGTGCAGCAGTATCGGTACGGGAAAACGCTCCCACCTCTCGCCATCACTGCTGCGTGCGAAGTAGAGGTCGTCACCGCCGCAGCCACGCTGTCCCGAGGGATAGGCCGGATACACCGCCCAGAATTGGCTCTTGTCCGGAATCTCGCGAACCGTCAGATGCCAGATGACCTGACCGGGCTGTGTCCAGTGCAGGTCCTCGTTTGGCGCCGACCAGGTCGTCGCTTCCGGGGCACCCGCTGCTGTCGCGGTCCGCATCTTCACAAAGGACAGCGCGGTGCCGCAGCAGTTGGCCGTCGCGTTGACGTACCAGAGCATAGCGACGTGCTACAATCGCTGGAGCATGCACCCAGGAAGAGTGCGGCCAGTGCTCGACGCGCCAGTCCGGTGGAAGACATCGACACCTCTCGGTAAACAGTCGTCCTACGTCGGAACGATCCCCGGAGTGCTGGCTCAATGCCGCGTGCGCCCGTCCATCGCGCTCGGTGAGACTGCCCGCGATATACCGTACAGTCTTCCACATGCGAGCTGGATGGTCATGAATTCTAAGAATACGCTTATATCTGGCAAGTCGTTGTGCGTGTGCGTTTTATGGGATGCCTCATAATGTGCTTCATTACGCAGCTGGCCGCGAGTGCTTCCTCGCCGATTCGTTGGCGCTTGGCGGCGTTCGACAATCCGGCTAGTTTTGCGGCGCAATCTCTCGTGTCATGGGGCGTTAGCTCAGCTGGGAGAGCGCCTGGTTTGCAACCAGGAGGTCACCGGTTCGATCCCGGTACGCTCCACTCCAAACGAAAGCCCGGCAGCCGTTTACGGCTTGCCGGGCTTTCGCTGTCTGTCGGTTGCCGATCCTCGCATTCTGCGAGGGAGCTTGCGATGTGCTTACGCCCATTCAATGCAGGTCCATCCCTGTCACTTGGCTAGGCCGTTGCCGTGTCATGACATACGCGTTATGCATCGCCGGGCACTGCCATTGCCTTATAGGGACCGACCGGCGGAAAGCGCCGCGCCCGCGCGCCTTTCGTTCTCCTTCCCCTGATGTTCGCGCCTCTTCTGTGAGGACGCTCACATGCCCAGAAAGAGACAGGGCTTCACTCTGATCGAGTTGCTCGTCGTGGTCGTCATCATCGGCATTCTCGCCGCGATCGCGATCCCAAAGTTCGGCAACTCGAAGAACAAAGCATACATGACCGCGATGAAAAGCGATCTCCGCAATCTGCTCACGGCGGAAGAGTCGTTCTTCGTTGACTCGGCAAAGTACACGTCCACTCTTTCGCAGCTCGTTTTTCAGAGCTCGACAGCCGTTCAGTCCCCCTCGATTACGACTGGCCCGGGCTATTGGACCGCTACGGTAATGCACTCGCAGCTCGCCGGAATGACCTGTGGTATCGGCGTGAATACCACGAATCCTGTTCTGTCGACGGCCAGCGACGGGGAGCCGGTCTGCAAATAGGCGCCTGCTGAGCACCTGCAAGCCATCGTCTTCGCCGCTGGACGACGAAGGGTAGTACTTGCTGCGGAGAAAATCAGGATACGAGCGCCTGAATTAAACGTGCGTCCGACAAAGGTCTAGCTTCAGCGGGATGACGCGTTAGGCGAGCCCGCGGCAATCACGTGCGGTTGTTACGTCTGGTGCCGTTCGGTCATCTTGTCCGGAGAGCCCCATCGGCTCTATCTTGCGGACCCCCCCCGGAACGACCTCTGCCAGCCCGCCGTCCCCCCCCTCCCACGCCGACGACTCCACCGCCGCCGCCGGCCAGACGCTCGCGGCGGCCCGCTTCGGCCAAGCCACTACCGCGTTCGCTAGCTGCCATTGCCGCAGTCGCCGCTGCTCTCGCGACGCGGAAATCCGTTGCGGATGTAATTCCGGGCGTGCTCGAAACGCTTCGTCGAGAGCTTGCCGCCTCGGAATGCGCGCTTTGGCTGCGAGGGCCGGCTGGGCTGCGTCGCGCTTGGGCTGTTGGCGCGGAAGACCTGAATTCCATTGCGTCGGCCGATTGCGTGCAGGCGGTCCTGCGTGGCGATGGTTCGCAAAAGGCGTTGGACGGCCTCTTCGTCACTCCTTTGATCGTGAACGGGCAACTGATCGGTGCTCTAGCGCTTCGCCCTGGACGCAAAGCGTCGGCTGAGGATCGCCTGCTGCTCACGACCGTAGCGGATCTCCTCGGACCCGTCATTCGCGACGCCGAATACGCTCGCAGACTCGAGATAGAAGTGGCGGAGCACACGCGCGAGATCGAAGCGCAGCGGCGCTTTACTGCGAAGATCATCGATTCGCTTCCGGTTGGACTCTACGTTATCGATCGCGAGTACCGAATTCAGGCCTGGAATCGCAAGCGTGAGACGGGGATGCAAGGCGTGTCGCGCGATGCTGCGATCGGGCGCACGATTTTCGAGATCCTCCACCGCCAACCGGCGGAGCTTCTTCGCCGGGAATTCGAGGACGTCTTCGCCACCGGAGACATGCAGCAGCTTCACACGGAGTCTACGGCGACCGGCGAGCGGCGAACGTATCGAATCTCGAAGATTCCGATGCGCCTCGACGACAATCGGGTTACTCACGTGATCACCGTCGGTGAGGACATCACCGAGTGGCGCGAGTCGCAGGAGCGCATAGCACAGGCGGAGAAACTCGCCGCGGTGGGCACACTGGCTGCCGGCGTGATGCACGAGATCAACAATCCCCTTGCCACGATTCACGCCTGCGCGGAAAGCCTCTCGCTGCACCTCGAGGAGGGGAAGTCGCTGAATGAGATCGGGCCGGAGCTGCGTGAGGCGCTAACCGTCGTTGAACACGAGGTCCAACGGTGCAGCGGCATTGTCTCGAACCTCCTTGATTTCAGCCGGCCGAAGCCGGCCACGAAGAGCGTCATCGACGTCAACGAGGTCATCGATCGGACGCTGTTCCTGCTCAAGTACCACTCGCGTTTCAAGCGGCTCACCGTCAACACGGAGCTCAGCGTGGCGCTGCCTGCCGTTCGTGGTAATGACGAGCAGCTCGTGCAGGTGTTCATGGCCCTGCTGCTGAACGCGATGGACGCTATGGAGGGAAAGGGCACGGTGTTGCTGCGCACCCGGGTGGATGAGGAGCGCAAAGCAGTGGTGGCCGAGATCAAGGACGAGGGTGTCGGGATTCGAGCCGCCGATTTGCCCAAGATTTTCGATCCGTTTTATACGACGAAGGCTCCCGGGCGTGGGACAGGCCTGGGGCTTTCTATATGCTACGCCATCGTGGCTGAACACGGGGGCCGGATCGAAGTGGATTCGATAGCCGACGTGGGCAGCGTCTTCCGCATCGTCTTTCCGCAGGTTTCGGAGTGACCGACCAGCGCCGAATCCGGGTGCTCCTCGCCGAGGACGAGGCGCACCTCGGCCAGATACTGAAGACCTTTCTTTTGGGACGTGGCCATCACGTGGACTGCGTCACCGACGGACGTTCGGCGCTGGAGGCATTGCGCGCCGAGTCATACGACGTGGCGCTCCTCGACATCGTGATGCCGGAGATGGACGGGCTCGAGGTGCTGCGTCACGTCCGAGAGGATCCTGATTCGCCCGAAATCATCATCATCACGGGGAACGGCACGATCGAGACGGCGATCACCGCGATGAAGCTGGGCGCGTACGACTACATGTCCAAACCGTACCGCATGGCGGAAATCGACGTGCTCGTCCGGCGTGCTTGGGAGAAGCGCCAGCTCGCGAAGGAGAATCTCTTCCTGCATTCGCGCCTTGCGCGCGTGGACGCCACACCGGAGATCATCACCCAGTACGCGCCGATGCAGGCAGTGCTCGCATTGGTGGAGCGTACGGCAGCGAGCGACACGCCCGTCGTGCTGCTCGGCGAATCGGGAACGGGCAAGGAGCTCATCGCTCGCGCGCTACACCGCCTGTCGGGCCGCGCCGGGCCGCTGGTCGACCTCAATTGCGCTACCCTGTCCGAAAACATGCTGGAGACGGAGCTGTTCGGGCACGAGCGCGGCGCTTTTAGCGGCGCGATGGCGCGGAAAGCGGGCTTGTTCGAGCTGGCCGCCAATGGCACCCTGTTCATGGACGAGATCAGCGCGCTGGATGGAAAGATGCAGACCAAGCTACTGCGCGCGCTGGAGCAGGGGAGCTTCTTTCGTGTTGGCGGCACGCAGAAAGTGGAAGTGAACGTGAGGCTCGTGGCGGCAACGAATCGCGACCTCCTCACCGCGGTGCAACAGGGGCACTTCCGCGATGACCTCTTCTACCGCATCAACACGGTCACCATAGAGCTGCCCCCGTTGCGCGAGCGCGTTGTCGATGTCCCGCTACTCGCTGATCATTTTCTGCATCGCTTCGGCGGCGCCAACGCACCGGCACTGTCGCAAGATGCCATCATGTTGTTGCAGGAATATCCGTGGCCCGGCAACATTCGTGAGCTGCGCAATGTCATCGAACGCGCCGTGCTGTTGGCGCAGAGCTCCGTCATTCGCGCTCAGGACCTGCCGCTCAATCTTGCCGCTGCTGCCACCACACCAACATCGCTCATCGGAAGCCAACTGACGCTGATCGAGCTCGAGCGCCGCCACATCGAGGCCATTCTCACACAGACAAACTGGCATCAGGGCAAAGCGGCGGAAGCGCTCGGCATCTCTTCGAAGACACTCTATCGCAAGATCAAGGAGTTCGGCTTCCGGCGCCCCCGGCGCGGATAGAAGAGCTCCATGCGCATCCTGGTCATCGAAGACGATCCCACCGTCGGCCAGTACGTGAAGCGTGGGCTCGAGGAGCAGCGGTATGCCGTCGATCTGGTCAGTGACGGCGAGGAGGGGGAGCGGCACGCCCACGGGGAGACGTACGATCTGGTGATCCTCGACATGCGGCTCCCGGGAAAGCCGGGGCTGCAAGTGCTACATTCGCTGCGCGCGCGGGGGTTCGAGAAACCGGTGCTCGTGTTGACAGCGCAGGATGCCGTTGACGCGAAGGTCACGACACTCCGTGCAGGCGCCGACGACTATGTCACCAAGCCGTTCGCTTTCGAGGAGCTCCTGGCTCGCGTGGAAGCGCTGGCAAGACGCCCCCGGAATCTCGCGGCGCCGAAGCTGCAGATCGCCGATCTGGAGCTCGATCAAAACACCCGTGAGGTGCGGCGCGGCGGGGCGCTGATCGAGTTGACGCCGAAGGAATTTACCGTGCTCGAGTACCTGATGCGGCACGCGGGCCGCGTCATGAGCCGCACGCTGATCACGGAATACGCGTGGGGGTATCACTTCGATCCCGGAACGAACATCGTGGATGTGGTGATCAATCATCTGCGCAAGAAGATCGACGCGCGCCACGCCAGAAAGCTGATCACGACCGTTCGCGGCGTCGGCTACATGATCAAGGACGGTTGACGGCACCAGCATGAGCACCAGAACGCGGCTGACGATCTCATATGCCGTCGTGCTCCTCGGCACGACGATCGCCTTCGCGCTCGCTTTGCTCTTTGCTCGCCGAACCGGTGCCACCCAGCGAATTGCGCAACAGTCTTCTGTCGTCGCTGATGGGGTGCTCGACGCAATCAAGAACGATCAGCTCGGGGGCCGGCATTTCACGGCTGTCGATTCGACCAGAGACCTGAATGGTGTAATTCGGCCGGTGATCCGGCCAACGAAGGAAATCGCGGAGTTACTCGACCGGAAGCCCGGCTATTTCCTGGTGATGGATAGCCAGGACAAGCTCCTCTATTCGTCGTCGGCGGTGCGCCTTCTGTCGGTCGAGGATCAGCAGAGCCTGATGGACGTCGCGTTGCGGCTACGTCCGACCGAGGCCGCAATCGTGCCTCTCGCCGACACAGTGCTCGACAGCAAGCTCTTGCTCGTGGCGCGACGTGACGCCGCGGTGGGACCGAACATTTCCCGGGTCGTAGCGGGGATGCCGACGACAGTTGCCGATATCGCGCCGGCGCTGCTGTTCGGCACCATGATCGCGTTGCTGCCGGTCATTCTCCTTCTCTCCCTCGCCTTTGCCTATTGGATCGCGGGCAGGGCCTTCCATCCTGTCGATCAGATCATCAATGAGGTGGAGGCGATTACCGACGGACGCAGTCTCCACCGACGTTTGCCGGTCGACCATAGCAATGACGAGCTCGCGCGCCTTGCCTCGACGCTGAACGCGATGATCGCTCGCCTCGAGACGTCATTTTCCGCGCTGCGTCGCTTCACGGCGGATGCGAGCCACGAGCTCCGAACTCCGCTGACCGTGCTGCGTGCGGACGTCGAACGCGCTATGCATCCCCGTACCACGCGGGGCGAGCGTATGGTCGCCCTGGAGGAAGCGCTGCACGAGACCGCCCGTATGGCTGATCTCGTGGATAGTCTGCTGACGCTCGCGCGCGCCGATGAGGGGCGTTTTGATCTGCATCGGTCGCGCATCCACCTGGAGCCGATTGCGCGAGAAGTGTACGAGACCGCAGTAATCCTGGGGGAGGAGTCCGGCCTTACCGTGGACCTCCCTGCGGTCGAAGATGCCGTGGTGCTCGGCGAACGAAATCGCCTACGGCATCTGTTCCTGAATCTTGTCACTAATGCGATCAAGTACACACCGCGTGGCGGGCGGGTGGAGATCTCCTTACAACGCCGTGCTCACGACGAGGTCTCGTTCACGGTCCGCGATACTGGAATCGGGATTGCTGCCAGCGACCTTCCGCACGTATTTGAGCGATTCTGGCGCGCGGACCGGGTGCGATCGCGACGGGTCGCCGGTCCAGACGGTTTGAGCGCTGTGGATCGCGGCGGCGGATTCGGCCTTGGCCTCTCGATCGCGCAGTGGATCGTGCAGGCGCACGGCGGAACGCTCACCGTTCAATCCCGGCTGGGCCGCGGAAGCATCTTCACCGTAATACTTCCGACAGCCGACGAGAGCGCTTCCGAGAATGAGGTGCATGTCGGAGTCGCGACTGGTGACGATGTCGACGCGAGCCGTGCCGGACGGGAGGACGTTGTCGCTCAAGTGGATTCTAACAGCGACTTCACCGATTCTTAATCCAGCGCTTCTTCCATGCCGGATTCGCGCCGATAGTTTACCCGACGAACATTCGCGCATCTCCTGTACCCGTCTCAGGTTCCTGAGGACATGTTCGACAACCTTATCGAGTCCAAGGCCAGAAAGCAGAAGCGGACCGGTGGGGTCGTTTTCAGCACCATTCTTCATGCGGGGCTGATCACGGCCGCCGTTTACGGTACGCTCCACGCGAAAGAGGAGCTCGAAAAACCGAAGGCGGAAAAGGTCGAGTTCGTCGAGATGAAGAAAAAGGATGCTCCGCCTCCGCCGAAAGAGCAGCCGAAGCCGCCGCCGGAGATGGTGGCCGCGCCGCCACCGCCGAAAGGCTTCCAGGTGCTGACGGCGCCCATCAAGATTCCCGACGTCCTGCCCGACATCGATCTTTCTAAGCATGTCACGAACGAGGCGGACTTCTCTGGCAAGGGCGTCGCCGGTGGCATCGCCAAGGGTGTTGTCGGTGGCACCGCACCGGTTAACCAGGACCAGCCGTATTTCGAGTTCCAGGTGGAGAAGCAGGTTGCACAGATGCCCGGCTCTCCCCCGCCGCGCTATCCTGACATGCTTCGCTCGGCCAACGTCGAAGGCGAGGTGCTGGCCCAGTTCGTCGTCGACACGACCGGCCGCGCCGAGGTCAACAGCTTCAAGGTGTTGAAGTCGAGTCACGACCTCTTCACGAACGCCGTAAAGGCGGCGCTGCCCAACATGCGTTTCTATGCGGCCGAAGTTGGTGGACGCAAGGTCAAGCAGTTGGTGCAGATGCCTTTCGTCTTCTCGCTTACTAAGTCCTGATCCCGCTCTGACCCCAGTCCCGATCACCTCATCAGAAGGAACACGTCACAATGGATCTCTCGCTTCTCGGCCTATGGCAACAGATGGGCAACTTTGCCAAGGGCATCGTGGTCGTTTTGGCGATCATGTCCATCTATTCGCTCACCGTCATGGTCTCAAAGTGGTGGAACCTTCGCAAAGCGCAGAAGGAAACCATCAAGTTCGCGCCTGAGTTTTCGCAGTTTCTCGAGGAGGACAACCTCACCGAAGCGATTCGTCTCGCCGAGAGCTACAAGCGCTCGCATGTCGCCCTCGTGCTCGGTGGCGCGCTTCAGGAAGTGAAGCCGCTCATCGCCGATGGCTCGGTCACGGTTGCGGACATCAACTCCGCGGAGCGCGCAGTCGAACGCAACATGCTGCTCGAGATCACGAATCTGAAGCGCGGCTTGGCGGTACTCGCGACGGTGGGTGCAACGGCGCCGTTCGTCGGATTGCTCGGCACGACAATGGGTATCGTGAACGCGTTCACGGGTATGGCCGCGACGGGTTCGGGCGGCTTAGCGGCCATCGGTGGTGGTATCGCCGAGGCGCTGATCACGACGGCCTTCGGCCTGCTCGTCGCGATTCCGGCCGTGTGGGCCTACAACTACTTCACCACCAAGATCGACAATCTCACGGCGGAGATGACGTATGTTTCGAAGGAGATGATCGATTATCTCATCAAGGGCGTGTCCGGTGAGTTCGGCCGTTCGCGCTTCACCCGCGAGTTCAACGCCGCAAGCGGCGCCGGCCCGATCTCGCAGTAACCGACATTCCATCTGAGGAGGTAGATCGATGGCAATGTCTACGGGTGGGGGAACTGGTGTGCAGTCCACGCCCAACGTGACGCCAATGATCGACGTCATGTTGGTGCTCCTGATCATCTTCATGGTGGTGACCCCTGCGCTGTTGGCGGGCTTCAATGCTCAGCCGCCGCAGGCGGTCAACCTGAAGGACCATCCGGAGGACTCGAACCTCGACCAGGTGTTGGGGATCGACAAGGACGGCAACTACTACCTCAACAAGCGGCCGATCAAGTATGCGGACATCGCTCCAACGCTCAAACGGATTTACGATGCTCGCACCGAGGACAAGATCTTGTATCTCAAGGCCGACAAGGATCTCGACTACAGCAAGGTGATTGACGCTCTCGACGTCGCCGGCAAGAACGGTGTGCGTGTGACTGGCCTGATCAGCGATCAGCGTCCCGGCACGATGTCGACGGTCGCTGGTGACACGAAAGCCGAAGGCAAAGCGCCTGGAGGAAAGCCGTAATGGCAATGGCAGCTGGTGGTTCCGGCGGAGGGCTCTCGAACGAGATCAATGTCACGCCGATGATCGACGTCCTTTTGGTGCTGCTGATCATCTTCATGGCAGCCCTGCCGTCGATGCGTAAGGCAATCGATATTCAGCTTCCGGATCCGACGCCGAGCGCTCAGCCCGCGAATCCGAAGTCCGACCAGATCGTGCTCGAGATCAAGCCGGGGCCGATATACTCGGTGAACACCGAAGTCGTACCGCGCGAGCGGCTCGGCCAGCGGCTCAAGGAGATTTACGATCCGCGTCCGGAAAAGATCATTTTCGTGAAAGGTGAGCCGGGCATCAAATACGCCGATGTGATCAATGCGATGGACATCGCACGCGGCTCCGGCGTGAAGGTCATCGGCGTGCCGCCGAAGGACATCACTGCGGAGAAGAAGTAGCGTCGCAGCGGGGCCTCCGGCGTCGCTTGCGAGTCCGACTTACTACGGCGGACGAACCCTTTCGGGTGCGTCCGCCGTATAACTTTCCGCATGATGGCTCGCCACTTCACTTCCGTTCGCAGCGCCGATCGTCCAGCCCGGCAGGTGCGGCAGCGTCCCGCGCTGCCGCACCTTGGCTTCCCGAAAGCGAGAGAAGATCGGCGCGGCGGTGCGCTCGTTTCGATTGCGCTCCATGTTGTCATCATCGCGTTGCTGGTCGTACCGATGGCTGCTGGGCACGAACTGATCGAGCGGGCGCAGGGTGCCGGTGGTGCCGGTCCCGCCGGCGGCGGCGGTGGTGGCCGTAGTGGCAAGGGTGGTGAAACCGAGGTGCTCCATTTCATTCGCATCGCTGCGCCGCCTGCGGCCGCGGCTACGCAGGCGCCCGTCCAGCCGAAGGTCGAACCGCCCAAGCCACCAGTGAAAGCGCCGGAGCCGATCCAAACGCCCGTGATTCAAGCGCCAGCGACCACGCCGAACGTATCGGCGAAGCCACTCGATGTGGCGACAACACCGGGAAGTGGCGGGGGCACCGGTCATGATGGCACCGCCGGAAATGGCCCGGGCTCTGGAGGAGGCGTAGGGTCGGGCATTGGAACGGGGCGCGGTTCCGGTGTCGGTCCCGGCACAGGCGGCGGCACGCAATCCAATTATCCGCCGTCGCCCATCGAGCTATTCATTCCTCCGATGCCGGTACCGGGCGGTGCTCAGGGAGCCCACGTCATCGCCGAATTCGACGTCGACGAGCATGGCCGCGTCTTGGGCGTGGAGTTCACGCCCACGAGGGATCGCGGCTACAACCGGCGACTGGACGAAGTATTTCGCAGCTTTCGCTTCCGTCCCGGCACTCGCCCCGACGGAACGCCGATCCGCATGAAATATCAGCTCGTCGTCGATCTGTAGAACGGCGGCTGCCGCGCCGCCATCCCCTGGCGTTGCAGACCGTGGTGCGCGATTTTTGTTGGCGATCCCGGCCGCCCGCCTGCCGGTGCCATCGATCGGCGATGCCTTCCAGGAGCTGAATGACGAGCGTGGCCGCGCCGCACAGCGCACCGCAGACCGAACCGACACAATCGAATCCGGAATTCGTCAAGGCAATGACCTTGACCGATGCGACGATGCTCGTTGCGGGCTCGATGATCGGCTCGGGCATCTTCATCGTATCGGCGGACATGGCGCGCAAGGTCGGTTCCCCGGCCTGGCTGCTTGCCGCATGGCTCCTCACCGGCATCATCACGGTGTTTGGCGCGCTCACGTATGGCGAGCTTGCGGCGATGTTCCCGCGGGCGGGTGGCCAATATGTCTTCCTCCGAGAGTCCATGGGTCCGCTCATGGGCTTTCTTTATGGCTGGACGCTGTTCGTCGTCATTCAGACGGGAACGATCGCGGCCGTCGCTGTCGCCTTCGGCCGATTTCTCGGAGTGCTCTGGCCCTCGGTAAGTCCGGACCGTTATGCGTGGTTCCCGCACGCCGACGTCTGCTCCGCGTGGCTGGGTTGCACTGATTCGGCGAACGCGATCCAGCTCGGACTGACGCCTCAGCGGCTCGCCGCTCTCATCGTCATTACCGTACTGACCTGGATCAACATTCGCGGTGTGCGCGAGGGAAAGTTTGTGCAGACGACCCTCACGATCGTGAAAACCGGCGCACTCGCCCTCCTGATTATTTTGGGAGTCACGATCGGCCGCAACGCGACTGCGGTCCTCGCAAATTTCTCTGCTGGTCACTTCTTCTCACCCGGCGGAAGCGCGGGCGCTCCGCGGGTGACCGGCGCGTTTGTCGTGGTCTTCGGCGCCGCGCTCGTGGGGTCACTGTTCTCCAGCGACGCATGGAACAACGTGACGTTCGCCGCGGCCGAAGTGCGAGATCCGAAACGCAATCTGCCGCTGGCGCTCCTTTTGGGGACCGGATTGGTGACGCTGTTGTACGTGAGCGCGAATCTATCCTATCTGAGCGTCCTTCCATTTCATGGCGGTGCGAATGCGGCGACGGCGCTTGCCCGTGGCCTCGACCATGCAGCGCAGGACCGCGTTGCCACCGCCGCGCTGGAAGTGATGTTCGGTGCCGCTGGCGCGACGATCATGGCTGGCGCGATCCTGATATCCACCTTCGGATGCAGCAACGGTCTCATTCTCGCGGGGGCGCGCGTATACTACGCGATGGCGCGAGACCGGCTCTTCTTCCGGAGCGTCGGCACATTGAACCGGCATAAGGTTCCGGCCGCGGGGCTGGTCGTGCAATCGGTGTGGACGGCGCTCCTCTGTCTCACCGGCACCTACGGACAATTGCTGAACTATGTAATATTCGCGGCGCTGCTGTTCTACGGTCTCACGACCATCGGACTGTTCATTCTGCGCGTCAAACGCGCGGAGGTCGAGCGGCCGTATCGGGTCGCCGGGTATCCGATTCTGCCGGCACTGTATCTCGTGCTCACCACAGTGGTAATGGTGCTCATCCTGCTCGCGCCGTCGTCGCGACAGGATGCGTTTCTGGGGTTGACCGTCGTTCTCATCGGGATTCCCGTGTACTTCGTCTGGCGGTCAGGCGCGGACCAGGATCCCGTCGCGATGGGCGCGGGAAGGGACTAAGGGCGGCAGCCAGAGAACGGAGCGGCATCGCTTCAATCGTTGATGCTGTGGCGCCATACCTGTTGCGCTGCAGCCGTGACCCTGAGGAGACCTGCAAGATGAATTCGATGTTCAACGCGGTCCGCCGGATCGTGCCCACGCTGGTGCTGCTGCTGTCGATGATCGCCGCGCCTGCCTTCGCGCAGACCGCCTCGCCTATCGAGCAGCACGGCGGCGGTGAAGCGAACCTCGTCGTTCCAGATCTTTCGACGGCGCATTTCTTCGGTCTCGATGGGCACACGTTGCTGATGACGGGGCTGGTCATCTGCGCGCTCGGGCTGCTGTTCGGGCTTCTGATCTACACGAACCTGAAGCGCCTTCCCGTACACGAGTCGATGCGCGAGATGTCGGAGCTGATCTATGAAACGTGCAAGACCTATCTCCTGACGCAGGGCAAGTTCCTGCTCATTCTCGAGGTCTTCATCGGGCTCGTGATCCTGCTCTATTTCGGCGTGCTGCTGAAGTTCGAGCCGGTGCGCGTGGCGATCATCCTCCTGTTCAGCGTCATCGGAATTGCCGGCAGCTACGGCGTCGCCTGGTTCGGGATCCGCGTCAATACCTTCGCGAACTCACGAACGGCATTTGCCTCGCTCGAGGGCAAGCCATTTCCGATCTACGCGATTCCGCTGCGCGCGGGGATGAGCATCGGCATGCTGCTCATCAGCATCGAGCTGCTCATGATGCTCGTGATTCTGCTGTTCATCCCCGGCGATTACGCTGGCCCCTGTTTCATCGGCTTCGCGATTGGCGAGTCGTTAGGTGCGTCGGCGCTCCGCATCGCCGGCGGCATCTTCACCAAGATCGCTGACATCGGCTCCGATCTGATGAAGATCGTGTTCAACATCAAGGAGGACGATGCGCGCAACCCCGGCGTGATTGCCGACTGCACCGGCGATAATGCCGGGGATTCTGTGGGCCCGAGCGCCGACGGCTTCGAGACGTACGGCGTGACCGGTGTGGCGCTCATCTCGTTCATTCTGCTTGCCGTCACGACTCCGGCCGTTCAGGTCCAACTGCTCGTCTGGATCTTCGTCATGCGGGTCATGATGATCGTCGCCAGCGGAGCCTCCTACTTCCTCAACGAGGCGGTCGCGAAGGCGAGATTCGGCAATGCAGCGCACATGAATTTCGAGGCGCCGCTGACGTCGCTCGTCTGGCTGACGTCGATCGTGTCGGTGATCCTCACCTTCGTCGTCTCGCGTCTTCTGCTTCCCGATCTGGGCGATGGCACGATGTGGTGGAAGCTGTCCGTCATCATCACGTGCGGCACCCTCGCCGGCGCGATCATTCCCGAATTCGTGAAGGTCTTCACCTCGACGGAGTCGCGGCACACCCGCGAGGTCGTCATCTCGTCGCGGCAGGGCGGCCCGTCATTGAACATTCTGTCCGGCTTCGTTGCCGGGAACTTCAGCGCGTATTGGCTCGGCATCACCATCATGGCCCTGATGGCCATCGGATACGGCGTGAGCACCACGAGCGGTTTCAGCGATCTCATGATGGCGCCGGCGGTATTCGCCTTCGGCCTCGTCGCGTTTGGCTTCCTCGGCATGGGGCCGGTCACGATCGCTGTCGATTCGTACGGCCCGGTGACGGACAACGCGCAATCGATATTCGAGCTCTCGGTCATCGAGACGATCCCCGGCATCAAAGAGCAGCTGTCGCGCGATTACAACATCAATGTTGACTTCGAGCGCGCGAAGCACTACCTGGAAGAGAACGACGGCGCCGGAAACACGTTCAAGGCGACGGCGAAGCCGGTGCTCATCGGTACCGCTGTCGTTGGTGCGACGACGATGATCTTCTCCATCATCGTGGCGCTCACCCACGGTCTGAAGCCGGAGTTCGTGAGCAATCTGTCGTTGCTGCACCCGCCGTTCCTGCTCGGCCTCGTCACGGGCGGCGCGATCATCTACTGGTTTACCGGAGCGTCCACGCAGGCGGTGACCACCGGCGCATACCGCGCAGTCGAGTTCATCAAGGCCAATATCAAGCTGGAAGGCGTCACGAAGGCCTCAGTGTCGGACTCGAAGAAAGTCGTGGAGATCTGCACGAAATACGCGCAGAAAGGCATGTGGAACATCTTTCTCACCGTGTTTTTCGCGACGCTCGCCTTCGCATTCGTGGAGCCATATTACTTCATCGGCTATCTCGTCTCGATCGCGCTGTTCGGCCTGTATCAGGCGGTGTTCATGGCGAACGCCGGAGGCGCCTGGGACAACGCGAAGAAGATCGTCGAGGTCGAGCTGCAGCAGAAAGGCACCGATCTGCACGCCGCGACCGTCGTCGGCGACACGGTCGGCGATCCGTTCAAGGACACATCCTCGGTCGCGCTGAACCCGATCATCAAATTCACCACTCTCTTCGGCCTGCTAGCCGTCGAGTTGGCGGTGTCGTTGCGCGAGCAAAAGGGCGCAGCGCTCAGCCACGCGCTCGCGGCGCTCTTCTTCATCGTGTCCACGGTCTTCGTTTATCGATCCTTCTACGGCATGCGCATCGAGGAGCAGGAGCCGATGTCGTTCGGCCGGCGCGAGCCGCAGCCGGCCGTAGGGGATTGATCGGCCAGACGCCGGGTGCTCTCTCTCTTTTCCCGAAAACCGATTCGGGAGCTCCTTGCCGAGGGCGAGCATGCCAACGCGTTGAAGCGCGCCCTGGGCGCGGGCGATCTCATCATGCTGGCGATCGGTGCCGTGATCGGCGCCGGAATCTTCGGCGCCATCGGCTCGGCGGCGGCGGGACAGACGGACGCGGCCGGTCATGTGGTTCGCGTTGGCGCGGGGCCGGCGCTCGTAATCTCGTTTCTGCTGCTCGGTGCCGCCTGCGCGCTGGCCGGGCTCTGCTACGCGGAGCTCGCCTCGATGATTCCGCAGGCCGGCAGCGCATACGCGTACTCGTACGCCACGTTAGGCGAGATCGTCGCCTGGATCATCGGTTGGGACCTGATCCTCGAGTACGCCGTCGGCAACGTGGCGGTGGCGATCTCGTGGGGGGACTACTTCAAGTCGCTCACCGGTGACTGGCTGCGCCTTCCGATCTGGCTCACGACCGGTTATCGCACCGCGCTGCTGAGCGCCGATCCCGCGGTGCACGGGCTGATTGGCAGTGCGCCGCGGGTGGCCGGCGTTCCGATTCTCATCAACGTGCCGGCGTTTGCCATCGTCATGGTGATTACGTGGCTGCTTCTGCTCGGTGTTCGGGAAAGCGCTCGGGCAAACAACATCATGGTGGCCGTGAAGCTCCTGGTGCTCGGTTTGTTCATCGGCATGGGAGTTGGACACATCGATCCCGCCAACTATCACCCGTTCGCGCCGAACGGCTTCCGGGGCATTCATCAAGGGGCGGCCATCGTGTTCTTTGCGTACATCGGCTTCGACGCAATTTCGACGGCCGCAGAGGAGACCAAGAACCCGCAGCGGAATCTGCCGATCGGTATCCTCGGCGGTCTCGCCGTCTGCACGCTGATCTATGTCGTCATCGGTGCCGTGCTTACGGGGATGGTGCCGTACACGCAGCTCGGCAGGTCGGCGGATCCGTTGGCCTACGCGCTCACGGCGACCGGCCTCACCTCCATCTCGAAGATCGTCGCACTCGGGGCGGTGTTTTCCATGATGGCCGTCCTGCTCGTGTTTCAGTACGGACAACCGCGCATCTTCTTCGCAATGGCGCGCGATGGCCTCCTGCCTCGGTGGGCGGCGAAGGTGAGTGGGAAACATCGCGTACCACACATCACGACCTTGGTTACCGGGATCTTCGTCGCCGCTTGGTCATTGATTGGCGACGCGAACGAGACGTACGACCTGACCAACATCGGTACCTTGTTCGCGTTCGTGCTCGTGTGTGTCGGTGTCATCGTGCTGCGGTACACTGATCGCGACCGGCCGCGACCCTTTCGAGTCCCACTCGTTCACGTGGTCGGCATCGGCGGCGCGGCCTTGTGCATCATCACGATGTACGGACTGCCTCATTCCGCGTGGGTGCGCTTCGGCGGTTGGCTGATACTGGGGTTGCTGCTGTACTTCGTGTACGGCTTCCGACACTCGACGTTGCGCCGCGGGAGAGCCGCAGTGCCGATCGAAGCCAACTGAGGCTGGATCGATGATTGAAGATGACCGGCTGAAAGTATTGCGTGCGGATGGATCGCAACGCCGGCGGCGCATCTCGCTCACGCAGTGGATCATCATTGCGATGATCATCGGCGTCGCGCTCGGCGTGCTCTTCCCCGACGCAGCGCGCGACGCACACTACGGCTGGGCGGCGTCGGACCTCAGGATACTATCGACGGTCTTCCTGCGCATGATCAAGGCGCTGATCGTGCCCCTGATCTCGAGCACTCTGATCGTCGGGATCGCCGGTCACGGCGATGACATGAAACGTGTGGGCAAGCTCGCCTTCCGTTCGATCGTGTACTTCGAGGCGGTCACGACCATCGCCCTCGTAGTCGGCCTCACGGCCGTGAATCTGGTGCGGCCGGGCGAAGGCGTCGACCTCGGCGCGGCTTCAGCGAAGGAGGGGATGCAGCTCGCGGCGACGCACACCACCTTCTCCGGTATCCTCGAGCATGCCGTGCCTCAGAGCTTCTTCGAGGCGGCGGCGAACAACGAGGTTCTGCAGATCGTCTTCTTCGCAATCATTTTTGCCGTCGCGCTGTCGCGCGTGCAGGGACCGTCGAGAAAATTCATGCTGTCGCTGTGCGAGAGCATCTCCGAGATCATGTTCAAGTTCACGGAGATCGTGATGTGGTTTGCGCCGGTCGGTATCGGGGCGGCGATCGCGACCACGATTGCGCACAGCGGTCTCGGTGTGCTGCGGAACCTGGGCGTGCTCGTGCTCACGCTATACGCCGCCCTGATCGTGTTCGTGGCCGCCGTGCTCATTCCCGTGATGCTGCTCGCCCGCGTGCCGGTATCGCGTTTTCTTCGCGCTGTGAAGGAACCCTGGCTGATTGCGTTCTCGACCGCCTCCTCCGAGGCGGCGCTGCCGCTCGCGATGGAACGCATGGAACAGCTGGGAGTGCCGCGCCGTATCGTCGCCTTCGTGCTTCCCACCGGCTACTCGTTCAATCTCGACGGCAGCACGCTGTATCTGGCCCTCGCCTCGGTGTTCGTGGCCCAGGCTGCGGGGATCAACATGCCGCTCACGGCGCAGATCGTAATGATGCTGACGCTGATGCTCACGAGCAAAGGTGTTGCGGCCGTGCCCCGTGCGTCCCTGGTGATTCTTTCGGGAGCACTTTCACAATTCGGTCTGCCACTCCAGGGTGTGGCGGTGATTCTCGGCGTCGACGCGCTCATGGACATGGCACGCACGTCGATCAATCTGTTTGGCAACTGTCTCGCGACGGTGGTCATGGCGCGCTGGGAGGGCGATTTCGGAACACGCGACGTTCCCGCGGCCGACGCTCTCGCCGGTCAGCAGCTCGAAGTGCCGACCGTTCAGCTGTAGGCGAATCAACGCCTCAGGCCATTGCCTCTCCGAGTATCCGCAAGGCACCTCGTACAGCACCGCGGGCGGGGTTCACTTCGATCGTGGTAACCGAGGCTCCTGGCACCGCGGACTTCAGCCGGTGCTCGAGTCGCTTCCGCAGCATCGAACCGCGCTGCAGCATCCCGCCGCTCAGCGCGACCGGTATGGCCGCGCGTTCGTCGCCGAACAGCTGCCGCGCCAGCGCGCGTACGTGGAGCGCGAGCTCTTCCACGGCGAGGCTGACGAGGGCATTTGCGCGCAAGTCGCCCGCTTGCGCGACGCTGAGCACTACCGGCGCGAGCGTGGCCAGCTGCGCCGCCGCCGCCGCCGCCGCCCACGGAATCAAATCCGAGGTCTCGTTGACCTGCGCGGCTGTCAGGATTGCGCCCGTGAGCGCGGTCGGCGGCTCGCGGCCGTCCGCCGCGGCTGCGACAACAGATAGTGCGCGGCGTCCGATCCATGCACCGCCGCCCTCGTCGCCAAACACCGGCCCCCATCCGCCGCACCTTGTGCTGCTGCCGGTGGGGCTGCGCCCGACAGCCACGGAGCCGGTGCCGCTGATCAGCAGCACGCCAGCGCCGTCGCCGAAAGCGTCATCGAGTGCAACGCTGAAGTCGGAGTGGATCACGATTTCGTCGGCGATCTCGCGGCTGGCGAGCGCCTGCCATAGCTCCTGCCGCTCGGTGTCGCGACCGACGCCCGCAATACCGATGCACAGAGCCCGCGGCATCACGTGCGTCATCTCACACGAGGCCAGTGCATCCCGCACCGTCGCGGCGATGACATCGGCAGACACATCGACCTGACCTGGACGCACGGCGCTTGCTGATCCGAGCGTGTCCGCAATGACGTTCCCAAACTCGTCCGCAACGATGGCGTGCGTTTTCGAGCCGCCGCCATCGATGCCGATCACGATCGATGTCATATTTGTTCGATTCCGCGCGCGCCGGTTGTTGCCCGAACCGGGTGCAGCAGTGAAGAGAGCATCCCAACGAACAGGGTAATGGTCGTGCCAATCAGCACGTACCACGGCCAGGCGATTCTGCCAATTGGTGCCAGGGTCGCTGCCAGCCCTGGTAAAGCCGCGGCAATCTGATTGGCGAAGACCACGACCGCCATCGTGACAATGCCGATCGTCATACCGACGATCGCGTCGACCTGCCGCGCGCGCGACCAGAACAGGCCCAGGAAAAAGCCGCCGAGCAGCCCCCCATAGGTGAACGACGCAATCGACAGCGCCACCACGACCACCGGAGTCTTGGTGTCAGCCGGGAAGAGCAGGGCACCGCCCGTGAGCACGACGCCCCAACCCAGCGCCAGCAGCTTGCCCACCCGTAACGTGTGTGCATCACTACCGGTCCGGCCGGTGAGGGGCAGATAGATATCGTGCGTCGATGCAGCGGCGAGCGAGTTGATCGCTCCCGAGTGCGTGCTCATAGTCGCAGCGAGGATCGCCGCCAGCACGAGCCCAAGCAGACCGTGGGGCATGTGCTCGATGATGAAAGTCGGGAACACGCTGTCAGGTGTCGAAAACGGCCTGGCCGCGTACAGCGCCCACAGGCCAACCCCGATCATGAGGAAGAGCGCGAATTGGATGATCACCGCCACGCCGCTGCCGATGATGGCCAGACGAGCATCACGGAGGCTGCGCGATGAGAGGAGGCGCTGGACGATGAGCTGGTCGGCGCCATGCGACGCCATCGACAGAAAGGCCCCTCCGATCAATCCCGCAAAAATGGTGTGCGGACGGTCCCAGCCCGTGTAGAAGTCCACGAACTGCAGCTTCCCACTGGCGGCCGCTTTCGGCAGGATCGCGCCCCACCCACCGCTCACGAGTTGTCCGATGAGGACGATCGCCGCGACACCGCCGAGGAGATATACGGACGCCTGCAGGATTTCAGTCCAGACGACGGCACGCATGCCGCCCTTGTACGTATAGATCGCGGTGAGCGTCCCCAGAATGAGGATCGCCGCTGGCATCACCCATTGCTTCGGCAGGATACCGCCGAGTATGAGCGCGACCGGAATCGCGGTAGCGAACACCCGCACGGAATCGGCGAGTCCTCGCGTCACCATGAACACGATCGATGTGAAGCGCCGTGTTGCCAACCCGAAACGCTGTTCCAGAAGCGCGTACGCCGTAACCAGGCCGCCCTCGTAATACCGTGGCAGCAGTGTGTACGCGACGACTATTCGGCCGAGCAGGTAGCCGGTGGCGACCTGAAGAAATCCCAGATTTCCGACGTATGCCAGGCCGGGGATGCTGATAAAGGTCAGGGCGCTTGTCTCGCTCGCAACAACGGAGAAGAGCACCGCCCACCAGGGGATCGCTCGATCGGCGACGAAGTAGTCCTTCGCGTCCTTCTGCCGGCGGCCAACCCAGATGCCGAGCGCGGTCGTTGCGGCGAGATACGCAGCGATGACGACGAGGTCGAGAAGGGTAAGCCCCCGACTCATGTCGTGCGGCTACGCCACGACATACGCCTCCATCGCGAAATACTCGGCAAGTCCCAGCCGATCGAGCTGCGCCGCCGTCCCCTTGTTGCGCGCCTCGACACGCTGCCAGAACTCGCGCTCATCGTAGCCGCCGGGGAAGGGAGCCGAGTCCTTCTGCGACTGATGCTTGAATATCGCCTGAATCTTGAGCCGCAGTTCCTCCTGCGAGAGCGGCACGAGCCAAGTCGCTTCGTTCACCGGCCACTCCTGCCAAGCGCCACGGTACAGCCAGATCTCCGGCCGCGCCTCGGCCGGAAGAGACTCCAGCGCTCGGTCGATCGCCTGCTTGCACATCCGGTGCGTACCATGAGGATCGGAGAGATCGCCCGCGACAAAGATGTAGCGGGGCCGGATCTCCTCGAGAAGCGCTGTCACAATCGCGACGTCCTGGGGCCCGATGGCGTCCTTCCGTACCTTGCCGGTTTGGTAAAACGGCATGTTGAGAAAACGCGCGGCGCTGCGAGGAAGCCCGAGAGTCTCGATGCCGCTCACGGCCTCCGATTCGCGGATCACGCGCTTGATGTCCTGGACCACAGGAATATCGACTTCACCAGGTCTCTTCCCCTCGAGAAACTCGTATACCGCCGCCGACATCGCTTCGACGCTCCCGCGGTCGGCGTGGCCGTTCGCCGCCATGCGCTTCATGAAATCCACGTATCGCCTCACATCATGATCGAACACCGCGATGTTGCCGCTCGTCTGATAGGCGACGGTGATCTCGTTCTCGTTCTCGACCAGCTTGCGCAGAATGCCGCCCATCGAGATCACGTCATCATCGGGATGGGGCGAGAAGCAGATGATGCGCTGGTGCGCCGGAAGTTTGGATTTTCCGCGGATCTTCGCGCCAAGGATATTGAAGACCTTGCCGTTCACTTCACCGGGCGAGCCGTACCGCGCCACCAGTGACGACATCTTGTGATCGGCGTAATCGCGCTGCGTCAACTTGAGAATAGCCTTCCCTGTCTCCTGCGACAGCCAGATCACGGCGCGTACCATGAGATCCTGAGACCACTGCACTTCGTCGATCAACCACGGCGTCGCAATTCGCGTCATCTCGGCGGCGGCGGCGCGGTCGACGTAGAACGTCGTTGACGGATGCCGCTGCAGAAACGTGGCGGCGACCTCCACGTCGACCTCGCCTTCGACCGCGCGCCGCACGATGCTCGACTTGTGCTCCCCCGTCGCGAGGATCGCGATCTCTCGCGCGTCGAGAATCGTCGCCACGCCCATCGTGATCGCTTCGCGTGGAACGTATTCCTCGCCGAAGAAATCGGCGGCGGCGTCGCGCCGGGTAATCGTGTCCAGCGTCACGAGGCGGGTACGGCTGTCCGCGCCCGACCCCGGTTCGTTGAAACCGATGTGCCCCGTCTTGCCGATGCCCAGGATCTGGAAGTCGATACCTCCTGCGCGTCGAATCGCGTCCTCGTAGCGGCGGCAAGCCTCATCGACGCGATCGCGAGCGACCGTTCCGTCCGGGATGTGTACATTCGCCGGATCGATGTCGACCTGAGAGAAGAGATTCTCCCACATGAAGCGATGATACGAGTGGATGCTCTCCTTCGGCATCGGATAGTACTCATCGAGGTTGAACGTCACCACGTTCGCGAAGCTCAGGCCCTCGTCGCGATGCATCCGAATGAGCTCACGGTATACGCCGATGGGAGTCGATCCCGTGGCTAAGCCGAGCACTGCCCGCTCACCGGCGGCATTGCGCTCGCGAATCAAGGTTGCGATTCGTGTCGCGACAAGGCGCGCGATGTGCTCATGGTCCTCGACGACGATCGTGCGAATGCGCTCCACGCCGGCAGGTGCGTGCGGCATGCGAAAGGGCCCGCGAGTCATGGCGACGTCGCGGGCCCCTGCTGATTCCTGCTCGGCCGCAGCGTCCCTGCGGACGCCGGTCACCGACTGTGTCATTGTCCGGCCGTGCTTACGCGGTAAACGAGCTGCCGCAGCCGCAACCGCCGGTCGCGTTCGGGTTCTTGAAGGTGAAGCCGGAACCCTGCATCGACGAGACGTAATCGATGGTCACGCCGTTCAGGTACTGCGCAGAGAACGGATCGACAAACACGTTCCAGCCGCCTTGATCGACGACGACGTCATCCTCGGCAGCGTCGTCCTCGATCAATAATCCATACTTGAAGCCGCTGCAGCCTCCAGGTTGCACGCTCACTCGGAGCCCGCCCTTGGCTGGATCGACACCCTCTTGCTCCATGAACTTCTTGACTTCCACAGCTGCAACCGGCGTGACCAGTACGGCCAGTTCCGGCTGATTCATTGTGCTCATCACTGACCTCCGGAATGATTGCAATATAAGGCAAAGAACAGGGCGGTGGCAGACATTTATTTGCTCCCAGCCATGGCCTCTACCCCCCCACTCACCGCCGCCAGCTCACCACCTCGGGTCGGCTCCTTGTCCCGCGCCAGTGCCCGCGCGATCCATCCAAATGCGCAGCCGGCGATCGCGAGCAGCACCACCCCGGCCGCGAGATCGCCGAAGATGATCTTGCCTAGCCCAAACAGACTCGAGTACACGGCAACGATGCCGGCGATCCAATTGGTCCACGCGAGTGCGCCTCCCGGTATGGATTCGCGACCAAAGCCGCTCGCTTCCGAGACGCGAGCCCACCCGGGACCACCTGGCCGGACGCGCCGATAGAATGCCTCGAGCACCGCCGGTGGTTCCGGCTGTGTGGCGAAGGTGACGGTCAACCACACAATCGTGCTCACGGCAACAGTGATGAGCATCGCCACGGAATCGACACGAGGGTCTCCGGCAGCGAAATAATGCGGGACTGCATAGAGCGCGATTGACGACACCACAAAGGACGCTACCATCGCGCTGATCTCCGACCATGCGTTAATGCGCCACCAGTACCAGCGCAGGATGAGCACCAGTCCTGTGCCGGCACCGAGCGCAAGGAGCAGCGTCCAGGCTTTTTCCACGGACGAGAGCTGCCAGGTCACGAGCGTCGAGCCCAGGAAGAGAAGAATCGTCGCCCAACGAGACACCGCGACGTAGTGTTTCTCTGCCGCGGTCTTGTTCACGAATCGACGGTAAAAATCGTTGACGAGGTACGATGCTCCCCAGTTGAGCTGCGTTGCGATGGTGGACATGTATGCCGCAGCGAAGCCAGCCATCATCACACCGCGCCAGGGTGTGGGTAAGAAATCGACGTAGGCCTGGACGTACGCCGCCTCGTGATCGTGCGTCGGCCCAATGCCGTTCGGGTACAGGATCACTGTGGCGAGAGCGGTGAGAATCCACGGCCACGGGCGCAACGCATAGTGCGCCACCTGGAACGACAGAGTAGCCAGAACGCCGTCACGCTCCGTTCGCGACGAAAAGATACGTTGTGCCACGTAGCCACCCCCGCCCGGCTCGGCGCCCGGGTACCACGCTGCCCACCACTGCACCGCGAGAAAGACGAACAGCGTGAGTAGTGGCATCCACGCGTACGCCACGATCCCGTGTGACGTCACCGAGATCGGCAACACCGACAGCGCGGCCTTCTCACTGCCGAAATGCGCCGCAACTCCCGCTTTCAGCGCTCCCATGCCCCCAACCGCGCGCACGGTGAAGATCGCGAGGATGACGACAGCTGTCATCTTGATCACGAACTGCACGAGATCGGTCCACAGCACCGCCCACATTCCCGCGGCGACGGAGTAAGCCACCGTGATCAGAAAACAGATGCCAACGGCCACCACCTGTCCCGACACAGTGAGCCCCAGTAGCGTCACGTCGTGAAGACCCAGCGAGATCGTGAGAATCTTGATCATCGCCCGCGTCACCCAGCCGAGGATGATCAGATTGATCGGAATCGCCAGATACAGTGCGCGAAAAATGCGCAGGGCCGCCGCGGGTGTGCCGCTGTAGCGGACCTCCGCGAACTCGACGTCAGTCATCACATTCGCGCGGCGCCAGAGCCGCGCGAACAAAAAGACGGTGAGCATGCCGCTCATCAGCATGTTCCACCAGAGCCAGTTTCCCGCCACGCCGTGGGAGAAGACCAGCCCTGTCACGACGAGCGGCGTGTCGGCGGCGAAGGTCGTTGCGACCATCGATGCGCCGGCGAGCCACCACGGGACCTGGCGCCCCGAGATGAAATACTCGCTCAGACTCTCGCCTCCCTTCTTGGTGAACGCGAAGCCAATCCCCGCCGACAGCAGGAAGTAGGCGGCTACGATCGCCCAGTCGATTGGACTGATGTGCATTAGCGCGAGCTCTGCGGAGAGGGAGAGTTACGGTATCTCAGCACGGTAGACATGACGGCGTCGGCAAGCGCAACTCGCACGCGCCCGATCCGGTTGTTCGCCCGCGTCGGATCGACGCGATTGCTGAGGAGAATGAGGAACGTGCCTCGGTCCGGATCGATCCAGATAGATGTGCCTGTGAATCCTGTGTGGCCGAATGCCCGCTCCGACATCAGGTGGCCGGCGGAGTTCTTCCCGTCCGGCTTTTGCCATCCGAGTGCGCGGTCGGCGACCTGGCGCTGCGTGAACTGCTCGATCGTTGCTCGCCTAACGATCCGCGCGTCCTCGAGTGCACCGCCGTTGAGGTACATGCGGGCGAAGCGCGCGAGGTCGTGCCCGGTGCTGAACAGCCCCGCGTGGCCCGATACACCGCCGAGGTAGTACGCGCGCTCATCGTGCACCATTCCCCGCACCAACCCGCCCCGGCGCGGGTCAACCTCGGTCGGCGCGGTCCGCGCACGGAGCGCAATGGGCGGCCGGTACATCGTCTCGTGCATACCGAGCGGCTCGAAGACGTGGTCGTGCAGGTACAGATCGAGCGACTGCCCACTGACCTCTTCCACGATCCGGCCGAGCACGTACGCGCCGATGTCGCTGTAGACCATACGCACTCCTGGAAGGGTATCGAGCGGCGTATCGAACATCAGCTTCGCAATGCTGTCCGGATCCGTGGTGATCTGGTCGTACGGCTTCGTGCCTGGCGGATTGTCCGGCGGGAGACCCGACGTGTGCGTCAGCAGATGACGCACCGTCACCCGGTCCTTGTTCGGACCGATCCACTCTGGCAGGTAACGCTGGACGGGCGCGTCAAGGTCCACGCGTCCTTGTTCCGTGAGCTGCATGAGCGCTGTGGTCAGGCCGATGACCTTCGACAGCGACGCGAGATCGTACAGGGTGTGCTCGTCAGGCACGGAGCTCGGTGCCCAATCGAGTTGCCCCACTCCGAGTTGCGCCAGCACGCCTTGCGTGTCGCCAATCACCGTAAAGGCGCCGGGAAAGGCACTGTCTGCGCGCGCGCGAGACAGGATGGCTCTGGCAGTGTCCGCGAGAGCCGTCCCGAGCGACCGACGATCTGGCCCACCGGGACTCTCTTGCGTCGGGTTCAGCGGCGATGCGGCGGCGTTTGCCGCGCCGTGCATGCATGCGGCAGTGATCGCGAGCGCGCACAACGCGAAGAGCGGGAGCGGGCGAGACAAGGCCTGTGGCGCGGCGGCCAGGAGGTGACGACGATAGAATACATGGAAGGCGGGCCGAGCGCATACCCTCGCATGTGTCTTGCACCCGCGGGACGTCCAACTCCCACCTCTCCGAAGGGAGGAACAATGAAGCCACTCCTCGCCGCTGCACTCTTGGTGATCATCGCCGGCTGCGGTCCGCGTCAGGTCGAGGTGCGCACGGCTCCCGAGGCGACGCAAGCGCCGGCGAACACGGTGCACGTGGTGAATAGCCTCGATCAGGCGGTGAATGTCTATGTCGTGAGCAATGGCACAGACATATTCATTCGCCAGGTGCCCGGGAAGACGACCATGGATCTTCCCGTGCAGGGCATCTCGACCGGCACCATGGTGACGTTGAGGGCCACCACCGTCGACGGTTCGCGCACCTACTCACGCCCGAATGTCATGCTGAACGGCAGGTACTCCTGGCAGGTGCCGTGAGCCAACGAACGAGCCATTTACTGGTTGCTAGGCATTTCATTGCCCGGTACTTTTAGCGGCCGATGGCGGTTCTCCGGCTACCGCGCAATGTGCGCCCGCCGCATTCCGACCGCTGCGCTGCCTGCAGCGGCCTTTCGCGCCTCTGAAGTCGCATGAATCTTCTGCCGGACTGGCTCAAAAACGAGTACCTGCGCGTCATTGAGCCGGTAGCGAACTGGCTGATTCGTCGCGGCGTTCACCCGAATACCATCACGATCATCGGTACCGTGTGTACCGTCACCGGCGGCATCATTTACGGTACCGGCCACATACGGACGGGTGGAATTTTTCTCGGCCTGACTGCGCTGTTCGACGTCCTGGATGGCACAGTGGCGCGCCGCACCAATCGCAGCTCGACGTTCGGTGCCTTTCTCGACTCGACGCTCGACCGCTTGGCCGACGGTGCGCTACTCGGTGGCCTGGCGGTGTTCTACGCGCTGAGTCCCGTCCATCACAGCGTCGTCATGGTGGTTGTCTGTCTCGCAGGGCTCATCGGATCGTTTCTCACGTCTTACACACGGGCGCGCGCCGAGGCGCTGGGCATCGACGCGAAGGTCGGCATGCTGCAGCGGCCGGAGCGCATCGTCTTGCTCTCTGCGCCACAGGGATTGTTCGGCCTCGCCCTCGGCGGGTGGGTGCTGGCGATCATCATCGTCATTTTGACCGTGACGGCCTGGATCACTGTGGTCCAGCGCGTCCACTGCGTCTACGAGAAGACGCGGGAGCGCACGGACGCGATTCCGGTACGACTCGCCGACGAGAAGCCGCGTCGGGCCGGGCGCCGCCGGACCGTGCCGCGGCCTTTGCTGAAAGGAGAATAGATCGCTAGTGCCTACCTCGAGAGACACGCGCAAGATTCGTCCGGCCACCGGCAAGCTCGGAATCCTCACGCCCGGCCTTGGAGCCGTTGCCACCACGTTCATGGCTGGCGTGGAGAGTATCCGCCGCGGCCATTCGAAGCCGATCGGCTCGCTCACCCAGATGGCCACGATTCGTCTGGGGAAGCGCACGGACGGACGCGCGCCGCTGATCAAGGACTTCGTGCCGCTCGCTGAGCTCGATGATCTCATCTTTGGCGCATGGGACGCGATTCCAGACGACGCGCTCACGGCCGCCTGCAAGGCGGGCGTGCTGGAACAGAAGGACATGGAAGGCGTCGCCGATTTCCTTCGCGACATCAAACCGATGCCCGCCGTCTTCGACAACAAGTATGTGACGCGGCTGCACGGCGAGAACGTGAAGAAGGGAAAAACGAAGCGCGACCTCGCGGAGCAGCTCCGACAGGATATTCGCGATTTCAAGTTGCGCCACAAACTGGACCGCGTTGTTGCGGTCTGGTGCGCATCGACGGAGATCTTCATCAAGCCTGGTCCACAGCACGCCACGGTGGAGCAATTCGAGAAGGCAATGGAGCGCAACGACGATGCGATCTCACCGGCCATGCTGTACGCCTGGGCGTGCATCATGGAGGGCGTGCCATACGCCAACGGCGCCCCGAACCTCGCCGTCGACACGCCGGCGTTGCAGCAGCTGGCGTTGTCGCGGGCGGTACCCATCTCCGGCAAGGACTTCAAGACCGGCCAGACGTGGATGAAGACGGTGATCGCGCCAGGACTCAAGGCGCGCATGCTCGGCCTCGCCGGCTGGTATTCCACCAACATTCTCGGCAACCGCGACGGCGAAGTCCTCGATGACCCCGCGTCCTTCAAGACAAAGGAGGAGTCGAAGCTGAGCGTGCTTCACACCATCCTGCAGCCGGAGATGTATCCGGAGCTGTACAAGGACTTCTCACACGTCGTGCGCATCAACTATTACCCGCCGCGCGGCGACAACAAGGAAGGTTGGGACAACATCGACATCTTCGGGTGGATGAATTACCCGATGCAGATCAAGATCAATTTTCTTTGCCGCGATTCGATTCTCGCTGCGCCAATCGTCCTCGACCTCGCGCTGTTTTCCGATTTCGCGCATCGTGCCGGCTTGAAGGGCATTCAGGAATGGCTGAGCTTCTATTACAAGTCGCCGATGGCAGCCCCCGGATTGCAGCCCGAGCATGATCTGTTCATCCAGCAAACGAAGCTGAAGAACACGCTCCGGCATCTGATGGGTGAGGAGCAAATCACCCACTTGGGGCTGGAGTACTACCAGCAGTAGGAGCGAAGCGCGTGCTGGGTCGCGCTATCTCGCCGATCTGTCTCCTGTTGGGAGTCGTGCTGCTCGGGGCCTGCAATCGCGGCCCGGAGAAGCCGCGGATGTTCTATTTCAGCCCCAGCTACGACTTCACGATCTACCCCGATCAGGCGCCGCCGCATGCGCGCGAGGCCATTCTGTACAAGGTGGTGCTGCGGGACCGCAAAAGCCGTCAGCCGATCGAAAACGGCGAAGGCCAGATCTACGCGAACAACGCCGAGGGTGCGCGTACGTGGGATGGCTTCACCTACGGTCCGGAGATCGGCACGTATTACGGCAAGCTGAATTACGTTGCTGCCGGCCTGTGGGCGGTCGGCATTCGGTTTCGACGCGATTCCCTGCATCCTCTCGAGAAGATCGAGTGGATGCAGGACGTCCTCAACGAACGTCCAGGGAGTGTTCCCTGATTATGCGTCATTTCTATCGCAGCCATCTCCCCCCGGCGGACGTGCTCGCCGCCGCCGATGCATTCTTTCCGCGAATCGCGTTGGTTCAGACAGCGACGGCTCCGCGTTCGCGAACCTTCTCCGGTCCGTTGGGGGTCGTGAAGCTGACCGTCAGGGCCGAGGGCGGTCACTACACGCTCATCGACGTCGAGACGGATCAGATGGGCGAGAGCCGCATGGATCGCAACGTGAAACGCTTCTTCGTCACCTTGCACCGCTCTCAGGACCCGGACCACGTGATGGAAGCGTCGTACTGATGAAAGCGGGACGTCCGACCAAGAGCTCCGGAGATCAGGAGCGGCGGCGCCGGACGCGGGAGTCATCGGTCGCCGTACCTCGCGCGGCGCTCGGCCGGGAGCAACTGCTGAGCCTCTACTACTACATGCGCCTGACCCGGTCGCTCGAGGAGCGCCTGGTGGCCCTGTATCGACAAACGAAGGTCGTCGGCGGCCTCTTTCGCTCGTTAGGGCAAGAGGCGGACGCCGTCGGGAGCGCGTTCGCACTCGAGCGGCGCGACATCCTGTCGCCGCTCATTCGCAATCTGGGCTCGATGCTCGTCAAAGGTGCTACTCCAGTAGAGATCCTCCGGCAGTACATGGCGAAGGGTGATTCACCCACCCGCGGGCGCGAGCTGAATATCCACTTCGGGGATCTGGAGCGTGGCTTCATCGGGCAGATCTCTCCGTTGGGAGACATGCTGCCGGTGATGGCCGGGGTAACGTTGACATTCAAGCTGCGCCGCGAGGATCGCGTCGGGCTGGTGTACGTGGGCGACGGCGCTACCTCCACGGGCGCCTTCCATGAGGGCATCAATCTCGCCGCCGTCATGCGTTGCCCACTGGTGGTCGTCGTCGAGAACAACGGCTATGCGTACTCCACGCCCACGTCCCGCCAGACGGCTGCCAAACGCTTCGTCGACAAGGCGCTCGGTTATGGGATACCTGGCGAGCAGGCCGATGGCAACGACGTCATCGCCACGTACGAAGTGACGAAGCGCGCGGTCGACCGCGCACGCCGCGGCGGCGGGCCCTCGCTCGTGGAGTTGTTGACCTATCGACGCAAAGGACACGCTGAGCACGACAACCAGTCGTACGTTCCCGCCGGGGAGATCGAGCTATGGGAGCGGGAGAACGATCCCATCGATCGTTACATCGCCCACCTTCGGACGGACGGCTTCGAGGCGCAGGAGATCGCGGCCATCGACGCGCGCGTCCAACGCGAGATCGACGCGGCCACGGAGGCAGCGGAGCGCGCGCCGTCACCTGATGGCGCTGACGCCCTCGTCGGGGTCTACGCGCAGCCGCCCGTGGCGGAAACGCTTTGGTTTCGGCGCGCGAACAACGAATCAGGTGGCGCCGGTCCGGCGCGTCCGCGTGCGGAACGCGTCGAGGGCTGGGGCACCTTCAATGGCTGAGATCACGTATCTCGAAGCCATTCGTGAAGCGCTGTTCGAGGAGATGGAGCGCGACGCGAATGTCCTGTGTATCGGCGAAGATATCGGCGCGTATGGTGGCGCGTTCAAGGTCACGGAAGGATTGATGGAGAAATACGGGGCGGAGCGGGTGATCGACTCTCCGATCTCGGAGGCGGGTATCGTCGGGGCGGCCGCCGGCGCGGCACACATGGGCATGCGCCCTGTTGTCGAGATGCAATTCATCGACTTCATCGCGAATGCCTACGACATGCTCACCAATTACGTCGCCACCGCACGCTACCGCGCTTTTCTCCCTTGTCCGATGGTGGTGCGCGGACCGAGCGGCGGATACGTCCGCGGTGGTCCCTTCCACTCGCAGAATCCGGAAGCGGGTTTCATCCACACGCCGGGTCTCAAAGTCGTATATCCGGCGACGGCCAGCGACGCCAAAGGATTGTTGAAGGCGGCCATACGCGATGACGACTGCGTGCTCTACTTCGAGCACAAGTATCTTTACCGGCGCGTCAAGGAAGAAATGCCTGCGGGCGATCATGTCGTGCCGATCGGCAGCGCCAGGGTCGCCCGGGAGGGGACGAATCTATCGATCGTCACCTATGCTGCCACCGTGTGGAAGGCACTCGACGCCGCCGCGCAATTGGAGAAGGAGGATGGATTGTCGGTGGAAGTCATCGATCTGCGCTCCCTACTGCCGATGGACACCGACGCCATTGTCCGCACGGTGCGCAAGACAAATCGCGCGCTGATCGTGCACGAAGACACGAGAACAGGTGGCGTCGCCGGCGAGGTCACGGCGCTCATCAACGAGCACGCATTCGAGTGGCTCGATGCCCCCGTGCTGCGTGTCACGGCTGCCGATGTGCCCCTGCCATACGCGCCGCAGCTGGAAGACTATGTCCTTCCGCAGACGGCTGATATCGTGCACGCGGCGCGCCGCCTTGCCGCCTACTGAAATGCCGGAGGAGGAGGCGCTCGGGCGGGGGTGGCAGTATCTTGGTGTCGGGTGCCTGACGGCTGCCGGCGGCTTCTTTGGCGGCGGTATCATTGCCGTGATGCTGGCGAAGATCGTCGGCGCGTTCACCGGCTGCGCTCCGGATAACGAGACCGGAGCACCATGCAACTGGTATTACTACGCGATCGCCGGCGCTCTGGTCGGCGTCGTTCTACTTCCGTCATTCGCCATTATCCGGCTACGGCAAAGCCGCACCGATTCGCGCAATTCAGAACGAGGATGATGCTTTGGCACGCGTCGATATAGTGATGCCTCAGATGGGAGAGTCGATCGCCGAGGGCACGCTCTCGAAATGGCTCAAGAAGGTCGGCGATGAAGTCAAGCGGGACGAGCCGATGTTCGAGATCTCGACCGACAAAGTGGACGCTGAAATTCCGGCTCCTTCAGCAGGGGTGATTGCCGAGATCCTGGTGCAGGAAGGGCAGACGGTTCCGGTGCAGACGGTCGTCGCTCGGCTGGAGACCGAAAAAGGAGCGGCAGTCGCTCCACCGTCCGGAGCCATCGCACCGTCACCCCCTGCGATGTCGCCGCCCGCTGCGGCCAAATCGAGCGCGGCACCTCCGGCACCCCCGGCCCCATCGGCGGCCGCGCCAACGATAGCTATGCAGGCGCCCGCACCGTCTGCTCCTAGCGGACGAAATGGCGTCACGGTAGAAGATCGGCTGCGCACCAAGTCGTCGCCGCTCGTACGTAAGATGGCCGCCGAGCACGGCATCGAAATCAGCGCCTTGCAAGGGAGCGGCATTGCCGGACGCGTCACCAAGCGCGATCTGGTGCAGTTCATCGAATCAGGAGCGCAGTCGGCTGCGCGTTCAGCCAGCTCGCCCTCGTTGTACGCGCCAGCGGGCGTGGAGCCGCCCGGACCGGCGCCGATACCCTGGGCTGGCGATCGCGTCGAGCCGATGACGAAGATGCGACGGCTCACGCACGATCACATGATCGCGGCGCGCCGTGCCGCGGCGCATGTGACATCCTTCTTCGAGATCGATCTCACGCGTATCGCGCGGCTGCGGCAGAAACATCGTGCCGCGTTCGAGGAACGAACGGGCCAGAAGCTCACCTTCATGCCGTTCGTCATCAAGGCAGTCGTGGACGGCCTCAAGCAGCACCCCGTGCTCAATGCCGCTGTCGCTGGCAGCAGCATCATCTACCGGCAGCAATACAATATCGGCATCGCTGTCGCGCTCGACTGGGGGCTGATCGTGCCCGTAATCAAGCGCGCGGACGATCTGTCGCTCAGCGGCATCACGCGTGCGCTCAACGATCTTGCGGACCGCGCTCGCACCAAACGATTGAAGCCGGACGAGGTCGAGGGCGCGACGTTCACCATCACGAATCCGGGGGTCTTTGGCTCCATCGCCGGGACGCCGATCATTCCGCTCGGGACGTCGGCGATTCTCGGGCTCGGATCCATCGAGAAGCGGCCGAAGGTGCTCGCCGGTCCCGACGGCGAGGACATCATCGCCATACGTACGTGCGCCTATTTTTCCTTGTCCTTCGATCATCGCATCGTGGACGGCGCCGATGCCGACAAGTTCCTCGCGAACGTGAAAAAGGCGCTGGAGAGCTTTCCCGACACGGGTATCTGAGATGGGTCGCGTTCTCACCGTGCAGCGCACGCTGGTGACGCCTCCGGATCGGGAGAAATACGCCGAGCGTCTTCGAAGGAAACACGAGCACTACACGCACGCGCAGTGTCGGTTCTGGGTCTTCGAGGAGCGGTCGCTTCCGGGGGCCTTTCTCGAGTTTTTCGAAGCTCCGGACGCGGCGACGCTCGCTCGTGCTCATGCGCACGCGCCGGAGCCGGTGCTCGACCCTAACCGTGTGTACGAAGAAGTGGAGTTGACCTGACATGCCCACCAGATCGGTCGAGATCAACGGTCGCACGTGGCGCGTCTTTCCCTCCGGACGTGTCACGCAGTACGATCGCGACGAATTTGGCCTGCTCTTCATCGCCGGCGACGGCAGCGACCGCAAGATACGGATCACTCGCTACTCGCCTAACGGCGTTCGGTCGCGCGAACAGTCACTCGCCGAGCTCTCCGACACCGAGCTGCGCCGGTTGTTCGATCAGTCGCAGCCGAGCGAGACGTCGCCCGAAGCGGACTACAGCGCGTGAGCGCATCTGCAGCCCTGGGCGTGGCTGATCCGGCGACCGGATTCGTCGATCTGCATGCCCATTCCACCGCTTCCGACGGTGCCCGAACGCCCGACGAGGTAGTCCGGGAAGCAAAACGCGCCGGCCTGCGCGCAATCGCGCTCACAGACCATGACACGGTCGGCGGTGTGGTGGCCGCGGAAGGAGCAGCCGCACAGGTCGGTATTCGATTCGTTCGCGGCGTCGAGCTCAGCGCAGTGGAGGACGACGTCGAGACACACGTCCTCGGTCTGCACCTCGGCGATGTCGCCACAATGGAGTCACAGCTACTGGAGCTCCGCGCAATGCGCAGCGACCGTGCACTGCGCATGGTGCAGCGGCTCAACGAGCTCGGCGTGCGCATCGATTTCGATGCGGTGTTGCAGCAGGCCGGCGGTGGCGCGGTGGGCCGCCCGCACGTCGCCAGAGCCATGATTGCTGAAGGATGGGCAACAGACTTTCGCGACGCGTTCGATCGGTACATCGGTAATGGCCGACCTGCCTTCGTTCCGAAAGACAAGCTGCCGGTAGCCAGTGCAATTGCGATGATCCACCGTGCCGGAGGCATCGCCGTCGTCGCCCACCCTGGCTCGGGCGCGAGCCGTCAACGGTTGCAGAAGATGACTGGCGAGGGAATGGATGGGATCGAGGTTCTTCATCCGAGCCATTCTCCCGAGGACGTGTCGCGCCTCTCACGTCTGGCGGAGGAGTTTGGGCTCGTTCGCAGCGGTGGCTCCGATTGGCACGGCTCGTCGGAAGGCGCCCGCGTGCTCGGTCAGATGCGCGTACCGTCGCACTGGCTTACCCGACAGGACGAGTACGTCGCATCGCGGCGCGCCCGCGTGGCGTGACGTGCAGCTCCGGGGCCGTAGCGCACTAGTCACCGGCGCCGGAAGGCGCCTCGGTCGCGAGCTTGCGATCGCGCTCGGCGCATGCGGCATGCGCGTGGGCGTCCACTACCACAGCGCGGCCGATGGCGCGCGCGAGACCCTAAAGCGCGTCGAGGGAGCAGGCGGGCAAGCGCAACTCTTTCGCGTGGATCTAGCCAACGCTGCCGGCCCCGCGCAGCTCGCGGCCGAGGTGACAGCTGCGTTCGACTCACTCGACGTGCTGGTGAACTCGGCTGCCGGAATGGTCCGCACGCCGTTCGGTGCGGTCAGTGCGGCCGACTGGGACGCCATCTTCGCGCTGAATCTACGCGCTCCATTCATGCTTGCTCAGGCGCTAGCGCCCGCGCTCGCCCACGCGCGAGGTGCCATCGTCAACATTGCCGATCTCGCCGCATTCGAGACCTGGCCGTCATACATCCCGCACGGCATCAGCAAAGCGGGCGTGATCCAGATGACCCGTGCACTAGCGCGTGTGCTCGCGCCGGAAGTTCGCGTGAATGCCATCGCCCCAGGTGCCGTGCTGCTGCCTGACTCGTTCACAGAGGACGACAGCAACCGCCTTCAGGAGACCACGCCGTTGGGTCGCATCGGCGCGCCAGGCGATGTCACTGCGGCGCTCCTGTATCTGCTCGAGAGCGACTTCGTTACCGGTGAAACACTCATTGTCGACGGCGGCCGCCACATACGACGCTGACGCTCCCGGCGACGCTCGGGGGCGCTACGGCACCATCGTCATCGTGGGCGGTGGATGTTACGGCGCATACTATGTCAGGCAGCTCGCTCGCGCCGCGCGTGCCGGCGCTCTCGTTTGGCGGCGTCTCCTCGTCGTCGACCGCTTGGCCGATTGCCGTGTGGCGCGGGAGCAGTCGCCGGCAGCTTGGGTTGGTGCCGCCGTGCCGCCACCGGAGATCGTGGTCGCAGAGTGGCGTGAGTTTTTCATCGAATATCTCGGCGAGGCCTCGAAGAGATCGCACGGAGAAAGTGGCGACGCGATCGTGCCGTCACCGTTGATGCCCCACTTGTTGTACGAATGGCTCTTTGCCCGGGCGCGCGCGCGCTGGCCCAACCGGCGCGTCGAATCGAGGCCGATAGACCGTCCGCCGAATGTGCCGTGGCAACGGGCCGGCAGCGGTACCACACACTATGTCAGCTTCGCCGAATGGATGTGCCCTATCAACTGCATCGAGCCAGCCCTCTGTCCGGAGATCCGCGGCCCGCGAAGCTGGAGCCTACCGCCCGCTATTCGCGCGTACGTAGAGGCCGAGCAAAGCCGTGGTCGGCCGCTTCGCGGTCCGATTCTCCTTCACTGCACCCATCGCGCTTATGGCGTTGGGATGATCGACACCGCCGCGGTATTGTCCGGCGATGCGCTTGTTGAACAAGCCGCTTCCGCCGGTCCCGCCGAACTGCTGGTCGCTACCGTGTCGCACTGCCATGGGGCGCTTGATGTGCTGAGCATTGAATAAGTCGGGAGTCGGGAGTCGACAGTCGAGAGAACGCCGTTGACAGTGAGGGCTCGTTATGAGGGTCACTCATGCCGAGCCCTTCCTATCAACGCTCCTACTATCGACTGCCGACTCTCGACTCTCGACTGCACTTCTGACGACTGCCGACTGGCGACGGTCGACAGTTAATTTGAAGTGGATGGGCCTGGTGATCCAAAGAGCGATCCCAATGAGGAGCAAGGACGTGGGGAAGACGCGGAGTTATGACGTTGTAATTGTCGGCGCCGGACCGGCGGGGATGTGCGCGGCGATGTATGCCGGCCGCTCGATGCTCAAAACGGTTGTCCTCGAACGCGGATTTCCCGGCGGGGAACTGTTGAATACAGAGGTCATCGAGGATTATCCGGGGTTTGAGCACATCCTTGGGCACGAGCTCGCCGGGAAATTTCACGCGCACGCCGCGAAGTTCGGAGCCGAGTTTGAGACCGGAGCCCACGTCAGGCGCGTGCGCCGTCGAAGCGACGGCTGGTTCGAGACCGACGTTGATGGGGGCGATCAGTTCGTCTCACCGACTGTTATTGTCACGGCCGGTGGTACGCCGATTAAGCTTGGTATCCCAGGCGAGCTCGAATATGCTGGCAAGGGAGTGTCCTATTGCGCGATCTGCGATGGTCACTTCTTTCGAGGGCATACCATCGCGGTGGTAGGCGGCGGGGATGCGGCGACAGAGGAAGCGGACTTTCTGACGCGCTACGCCGAGAAGGTGTACCTCGTGCATCGGCGCCACGAGCTGCGTGCATCGAAGATCCTCCAGGAGCGGGCCTTCGCCAATCCCAAGCTCGAGGTAATCTGGAACACCGTCGTGGATCGCGTCGAAGGTGACGAGCAGGGGCTCGTGAAGCTGCTGCGGTTGCGCAACGTCGAAACGAACACGACGAGCGATCTCGATGCGACGGGGCTGTTCGTGTTCATCGGCTTCCGGCCGAACACAGGGATAATCGAGGAGCACGTGCGGCACGATGACATGGGTTATCTCGTCACGGATGCCAACATGATGACGTCCATTCCCGGGCTCTTCGCCGCTGGGGACGTGCGCGCGCAACTGACCCGGCAGGTCACGACGGCGGTCGGCGACGCCACTACGGCGGCTATTGCGGCGGAGAAGTACCTGAAGGCCGTGGCCAGCGGTGCAAAGGAGCCAGAGGCCGAGATCGTCGGCACAGGCGGATATACCGCATGAGGATTTCAGCTGTTAGCGTCGGGCCGTTTCAGGAAAATTGTTATCTCCTGGTCGACGAGCGGGACAAGGTGGCTGTCCTCGTTGATCCCGGCGCCGAGCCGGAGCGAATCGTGGAGTTGGTACGCGCTTCCGGCGCAAGCCTGGAAGCGATCTGGCTCACTCACGCACACATCGATCACATCGGCGGCATCGCCGGCGTGAAGCGGATGTGGGATGTGCCCGTTTACCTGCACCCCGCCGATCGGCCGCTCTACGAGCGCGGCGCGATGCAGGCCGCGTATTATGGCATTCCCTTCGAGCAGCCCCCCATACCTGACCTAGGCCTGGCGGACGGCGAATCTCTCCACGTTGGCTCCGCTGAATTGCGTGTGCTCCACGTGCCCGGGCACGCGCCTGGGCATGTTGTCTTTCACGGCGAGGGTGTCGTCCTGGGCGGCGATCTCCTATTCGCGGGTTCGATCGGCCGAACCGATCTGCCATTGTCGGATCCGGCGCAGATGGAGGAATCCCTGGAGCGCATCTGCACGCTGGAGGACGACACTGTTGTTTGTCCAGGTCACGGGCCGGCAACGTCGATCGGCGCAGAACGGCTGTCGAACCCGTTTCTGAACGGCGTCGCGCGCGTCGTCAAGCGCTGATGCGCGCGCAGGCGGTAGCGATCGAGTTGGTGCTCCTCGCCGCGTGGCTCGGCGCGGCTATTCTCTTCATCGCGATCGTCACACCGGTGCTATTTACCGTACTTCTGTCGCGAAGCCTTGCCGGTATGGTCGTGAGTCGCGTGCTGCCACAGCTGTTCTACGCCGGTATGGTCGCGGCTGTGATCGTGCTGCTGCTGGACTACGGTGGCTCGCCCTCGCGCATGCGCACGGGCGCCGCTGGTGTACTGCTGGTGAGCTGCGCCGTCGCTCAATTCGCGATCGTCACCCGCATCGACCGCCTCCGGCAGTCGATACCCGGCGCGATCGAAGCGCTGCCGGCGAACGACGCAAGGCGTGTCGCCTTCGGCCGCCTGCACGCGATGAGCGTGGCCTCGCTCGGCCTGGCGATCATTGCCGCCGTCGTCGCGATCGTGTTTGCCGCCCGAACTATCCCGTCCCGGAGCTGAACGGTGGAAGGCCACCCCAGAATCACGCCCACGGATCCAGCCACCGCTTCAGGAGCGGTGAAGGAGGTGTTCGATGCCTTCATGCGCGAGCGCGGCAAGGTTCCGAATCTCTTCCGTGTTGCCGCTTACCACCCGCGCATCGTGAGCACGCTGCGACTGCATATGGACGCAGTCATGGGTGCCGGGGAGGTCGACGTGCTACTGAAGGAGCTGCTCTCGATTCGCGTTTCGCAGATCAACGATTGCGAGTATTGACTGGCCTCCCACACCGCCTTGGCAAGGCGGATGGGTGCAACGGACGAACAGTTCGCCGCGATGGCGCGCAGTGATTTCTCCGCCGTCGACGCGGCATGGCAAGTTGCGCTTCGCTACGCCGAGGAGATCACGCCATCAGGCGGACACGCGGCGCCGGAGACGTTTACGGCTCTCGCGGCACATTGGAGTGCGGTGCAGATCGTGGAGATCACGTCCGTGATCTGCATCTTCAATTACTTCAACAGATTTGCAATCGCGCTCGATATTCCACCAACGAAGTAGTCGAGAGTCGCTAGTCGCGAGTCGATAGAACTGCCTCCGCCATCGATATTCGTACTCGTTACTGAAAACATCACAGGAAGCCGAGATGTCAGCATCCACACGCATTGAAATAGATCCGCTCGGTCCACTAGAGGTGCCGAGTGGGGCGCTTTATGGCGTACAGACGCAGCGCGCGCGGCAGAACTTCGACATCAGTGGGCTGCGTCCCTTGCGGTCCTTCGTTATAGCGCAGGTGTGGATCAAGAAGGCGGCCGCGCTCACACATCGTGAGACCGGACGCCTGGATGGGCGCCTTGCCGACGCGATCGTCGAGGCTGCGGACGAGGTGTTATCGGGAGAGCATCTGGACCAGTTCGTGGTCGATCCGTTCCAGGCCGGAGCCGGCACGTCGCACAACATGAACGTGAACGAGGTGCTGGCGAATCGCGCGAACGAGATCCTCGGCGGGAAGCGCGGTGAGTACAAACCGGTGCACCCGAACGATCATGTCAACATGGCGCAGAGCACGAATGACACGATCCCGACGGCGATCCGACTAGCGTGCCTGTCCGAGCTCGGGGCATTCGTCACCACATTTGAGGCTCTTCGCCACGCGTTCGCGTCCAAGGGCCGTGAGTTCGATGACATCATCAAGGCCGGACGTACACATCTCCAGGACGCGATGCCGATCCGGCTCGGCCAGGAGTTCGCCGCGTACGCCGGGTCGATCGAGCGCGGCCTCCGCCGCGTGAAAGAGGCCGCCGATTACCTCCGGGATCTGGGCATCGGGGGTAGCGCCGTCGGCACCGGCGTCACTGTCGAGCCGCAATATCCGGAGCTGATGGTGAAACAGCTGAAGCAGATCACCGGTCTCGAGCTGCGCGTCGGCAGGGATCGCGTGCAGTTGATGCAGAGCATGGGAGATGTCGCCGCGTTCAGTGCGCAGTTGAAGGTTCTCGCCGTAGACTTGAGCAAGATCTCGAGCGACCTGCGCTTGATGGTGATGGGCCCACGCACCGGCATCGACGAGATCAAGCTGCCGGCGGTGCAGCCCGGCTCATCGATCATGCCGGGCAAGATCAATCCATCGATTCCTGAGATGGTCAATCAGGTCTGCTTTCAGGTGATGGGTTGCGACACCACGGTTGCGATCGCGTCGGAGCACGGCCAGCTCGAGCTGAATGTCATGATGCCCGTCATCGCCTTCAACGTGCTGCTATCGATGCGGATTCTTACGAACGCCGTCGCTTCGCTTACGGAGCGCAGTGTCAAAGGGATAGAGGCGAATCGGCAGATGTGCGAGTACTGGGTCGAGCGTTCGGCTGCGCTCGCCACGGCTCTCGCGCCGCACATCGGCTACGCTCGCGCCGCAGAACTGAGCAAGCAGTCGGTAAAGGAGGGCATACTGATTCGGGATCTGGTCAAGCGTGAGAAGATCCTCCCCGAGGACCAAATCGACGACATTCTCGACCTCAAAAAGATGACGGAGATCGGCGTACCCGGAGGTGCGCACGGAGCCGTCAGTGCGGGCTGACCTCAGCGCACGTAAAGACAATTCGTTCTTCCCCTGACGGCGCAATTCCCTTATCCTCAAACCGTGCGCATCACAACTCTCGCCGAATACGGAGTCATCTGTGCGCTCCACCTCGCCCGGCGCACGGAGGAGGGGCCGATCACGGGCCGCGAGATCGCGGCCAATGAGCGGTTGCCGGTCGACTACGTCGAGCAGATCCTGCTTCGACTGAGGCGGGCAGAGATCGTCAAGAGCACTCGCGGCGCGCGTGGAGGATACATGCTCGCGCGTGCACCGCGCGAGATTTCCATCCGCGATGTCATCGCCGCTTCCGAATCGACGACCTTTGACCTGCACTGTGTCTCGCATCCCGTCGGCGAGGAGCGGTGCTCGTCATCTCAGACGTGCAGCATTCGTCCGGTGTGGCTGCTGTTGCAACAGAAGATCGACAACGTGCTCGAAGGTGTTTGCCTTGCCGATCTGTTGATGGAAGAACCGGAGGTGCGGCAGCGCGTGGGCCTCGCGGAGCCGGAATTGATTCAACTCGGCGGCCGCGTCGGGTCGTCCGTACTCCCCGCCTGATCGGCTTCGCGTCGCCGCCCCGATGCTCCCGTTTCTTTCGCGCTGGCGGGCGCAGCGGGAGCTGGACCGGCGAGCGGGGCGATACGTCGCACGATTGATGGAAGAGCCAGCAGAACCAACAGTGGTGTGGTTGGCGGAGACAGCCACGCGTGGGGATATCGACCATGCTCGCTGGGAGCTACGCTATGCCAAACGAGCGCTCGGCCTGCTAGCCGCCGAACGCGACGCCCTGGACGATCGCACGGCATCGCTGGTGGCACACGGCCTGTCGCTGGAGCTCGAGAAAGACCCGAGCATTGCCAGCGACGCTCTGGAGCTCGCTGAACGGCAGTTCAACGCGCGGCTCAGCGCCTATCGCGATGCGCTCGGCGCCAAGGCTGGCGCTCCCATACACGTGCGACTTGGACAGACGCTGTTCGCCTTTGCCGGCGGCTCCTTTCAGCGGGTGGATGCGAACATCGACCGCGCGAGCGAGCTGCTGAACGCCTACCTCGCGGAGGCGGGCGAAGCGCTCCGGGAGGTCTTCGGTGCGGCGGCGCTGCCGGAAAACGTACCACCCTCGGCGCTCCAGAGTACCCGCGGCTGAGCATTACCGCCAATCGTTCCCCGGGGATGCCGGGCGCGGGCGCGACGCCTCGAAAAAGCGCCTCGGCTGAGCCGGGGCGCCGGGGAAGACTGAGGGATGCCGAAGGGGGGACTCGAACCCCCACGGGCATACGCCCACTGCGCCCTGAACGCAGCGCGTCTACCAATTCCACCACTTCGGCGAAGTCAGGAACTCTATTCGACTTCCGAGGCGAAGTCAACGCAGTTCCGTTGCTCGCATTGCCCCAGCCGCCTATGTTGCGCACGCGATGGCCAAGGACAGCGCGAAGGCGCCGGAGACGACCTCGATCGCCCGGAACAAGCGGGCGCGGCACGACTATCACATCCTCGAGACCCATGAAGCCGGGATTGTGCTCACGGGTTCGGAAGTCAAATCGCTGCGCGAAGGACGTGTCAACCTTTCCGACTCGTATGGCATCGTGAAGGATGCTGAAGTCTGGCTGCTCAACATGCACGTCTCCCCGTACGAGCAGGCTCGGCACTTCGGTCACGAGCCGACACGCTCGCGGAAGCTGTTGCTCCATCGTAAGGAAATCCGTCGATTGATCGGAGCGGTCGAGCGGCAAGGCCTCACGCTCATCCCGCTGGAACTGTTCTTCAACAAGCGCGGGGTCGCGAAGGTGACATTGGCTCTCGGTAAGGGGAAGAAGCTTCACGATAAGCGAGATAGCGAGCGCGAGCGCGACGCCGCGCGCGAGATCGCGCGCGTATCGAGAGCGCGATGATCGCAACGCTCTTACTGACGCTGCAGCTCGCGGTGGTGGCACCGAGCGTTCAGGGTGGAAACGTCCCCGCTTCCGGCGGCGCAACGCTGGTCGTGCGGAATGCGTCGCGGTCTCAGGTGGTACCGCTCGTCGCCACGAACACCGGGCCTATGCTGCGCCCGGAGTGGCTTGCGCCGGTCGTGCCCGCGAGCGTGCATCGCGAGCCTGCCGGCAGCTACTCTGTTCTGGTGTTTGGTGTCGCCATGCGCTTCGAACCGGGCGTGGCGGCGGTTCGCGTCGGATCCGAGGTGCGACAGCTGGCCAGTGCGCCTGTCGTCCGAGAGGGGCACTTGCTCGTACCGATGCAGTTCGTTGCTGAAGTGCTGCCGGCCATCGCGCCCAATCTGCGCTGGGATGCAGCGTCCCGGCAGCTCGTGGCTTTCTCGATGCCGAGCGCGGGTACGGCACACCCGGTACTGGCGTCACGTAACTTCCAGCGCGGCGACGGGACGGCCCTGGCACAACGCAACGCCCACAAACAGCAGAGGGTCGTCGTTGTCGACGCCGGCCACGGCGGACCCGATAACGGCATGACGGGACCGATCGCCGGCGGCCCAAGAATCTACGAGAAGAACGTCACACTCGCCGTTGCCAAACGATTGGGGGAGGAGCTGAGAGAGCGCGGAGTCGGCGTCGTATTCACGCGAACGAGCGACACGTTGATCGCGCTCTCCGATCGCGGACGCTTGGCCAATCAGGCTGAGGGTGATCTGTTCATCTCGATTCATGTGAATGCCGCAAACATGCGATGGAAAGATCCCGGCGCGGCGCGTGGCTTCGAGACGTACTTCCTATCCGAGGCACGGACCGAGGACGCCAGGCGCGTCGAACAGATGGAAAACGAAGCCGTTCGTTTCGAGAGCGGCCGCGCCGTATCGAGAGACGATCCCCTTGGATTCATCCTCAGCGACATGGCGCAGAACGAGCATCTCCGAGAGTCGAGCGAGCTCGCGGCAATCATTCAGCGACGGTTGCGCGACGTGGAGCCCGGTCCCGACAGGGGAGTCAAGCAGGCCGGCTTCCGGGTTCTCGTCACTGCGTACATGCCCGCCGTGCTCGTGGAGATCGGTTTCGGCACGAACCGATCCGAGGCAGAATTTTTGAGCTCGCCGGAGAGCCAGCGGCAGATCGCGACGGCGATCGCCGACGCCGCCATTGAGTACTTGCAGCGGTATGAGCGCCGCGTCAGCGGATTGAATCAGTGACGAATCGTTCGCGGCTGTCCACGGTCGTCGCGAAGATTCCCTTTCAGAACCCGATTCTCCTGGCTGCCGGCACCGCCGGGTATGGTCGCGAGCTGGCCGACGTCCTGGACGTCGACGCGCTCGGTGGCTTCGTGACCAAAGCAGTGTCCATCGAGCCGCGAAAGGGAGCGCCGCCGCCACGGGTGGCGGAGTTCGACGGTGGAATGCTGAACGCCGTCGGTTTGGCGAATCCTGGGCTCGACGCTGTCGCCGGCGATCATCTGCCGTGGATGGCAACGCATTTTCGGCGGGCGCGAAAAATCGTGAACGTGGTGGGCGATGCCATCGAGGAGTTCGCACGAGTCATTTCCGTGCTCGATGCATCAGCTGGTGCGTGGAGCGCCGAGGAGTCCGGTGGCATCGACGCGTTCGAGCTCAATCTGAGTTGCCCGAATGTCAAAGCGGGGGGGCTGGAGTTCGGCGCTGATTCCGCGACCCTCAGCGCTGTCGTTGCCGCCGCTCGCGCGGAGACCACGCGTCCGTTGTTCGTAAAGCTCTCTCCAACGCTGCCGAACATCGCCGCGTCCGCACGCGTCGCCGTTGACGCCGGTGCGGATGCGTTGACGTTGGTGAATACTCTGCCTGGCTTGCTGATCGACGTCGAGCAGCGCCGTCCCGCGCTCGGATTTGGGGCTGGTGGTATGAGCGGACCTGCCTTACTGCCGGTTGGCGTGCTCGCCACCTGGCGTGCGAGCCGCAGCGTTTCCGTACCGATTCTTGGCGTCGGCGGAGTAAGAAGCGCGACGGATGCGCTGCAGTACATACTTGCCGGAGCGTCGCTGGTCGGCGTGGGCACGGCAGCCCTCCGCGATCCGAAGGAGCCCGAGCGCATTCTGCGAGAGCTCGACCATTGGTGTGTCTCGCATGACGTGAAGAGCGTGTGCGAATTGATTGGCGCCCTCGAGTGGCCCGCGTGACGACGACGCCGATCGTGGCGCTCGACGTGCCGAGCACCGCAGACGCACTTTCACTCGTGGAGCGGTTGGGGTCTTCATGTCAATTCTACAAGATCGGTGCTGAGCTGTTCACGGCTGCAGGACCCAGAATCGTCGGGGTTCTCATCGATCGCGGCTGCGAGGTCTTTCTCGATCTGAAGTTTCACGACATTCCAAGTACCGTTGCCGGTGCTGTGCGCAGCGCCGCGCAGCTCGGCGTGCGGCTCGTGACCGTCCATGCTGTTGGTGGGGAGATAATGCTTCGCGGAGCGGTGGCAGCGGCTGCCGAGTACGGCGGGTGCGGCGTACTGGCTGTGACAGTGCTCACCTCGATGGATGACGGCCAGCTGCGGCGCGCATGGGGGCGCCAGGATGCGGTGCAGATCGCAGCCGAGGTGACCCGCTTCGCCGATCTGGCGGCGAGTGTTGGCGCGTATGGGGTCGTGTGCAGCGGTCTCGAGGCAGCCATGGTCCGGGCCCGCCAGGAGAGCTTGGCCATCCTTGTTCCGGGTATTCGTCTACCCGGCGGTGCTTCCCAGGACCAGTCCCGCGTCGTCACACCGGCAGAGGCAGCGGCCGTCGGAGCGCGTTACATCGTGGTGGGCAGGGCGGTGACACGCGCTTCCGATCCGCGTGCGGCGATGACCGAAGTGCTCCAGCAGCTTGGCTGAGCGGCGAGCCCCGAGCTTGCGTGAAGTCGCTGTCCCCGTTACTCTTAGGGTCTGGCCGCAAAACTTTACGTTTTCGAACATGGTGTGTCCGTGAAAGTCCGCAGCAGCGTCAAGCCGATCTGTGAGCATTGCAAAGTTGTGAAGCGCAACGGCGTGACTCGCATCATCTGCAAGCGCAACCCCAAGCACAAACAGCGTCAGGGCTGACCCATGGCTCGTATTGCTGGCGTCGATCTCCCTCGCGACAAGAAGGTCGAGATCGGCCTGACCTATATCTACGGCATCGGGCGCAAGACGGCGCGCGACCTCCTCTCCAAGACAGGAGTCGACGCGGCGCTGCGCGTGCGCGACTTGAACGATGCTGACGTAAACAAGCTGCGCCAGGCGATCGAACGTGAGCACAAGGTCGAAGGGGCGCTGCGGACGGAGGTGGCGATGAACATCAAACGTTTGATGGACATCGGTTCGTATCGCGGGATCCGCCACCGCCGTGGGCTGCCGGTTCGGGGCCAGCGAACGCACACGAATGCGCGCACGAAGAAAGGGCCGCGTCGCGCGATCGCCGGCAAGAAAAAGGTGACGAAGTAGCTCCCCTCCCGGACGCTGCGGAGTCGAGTTCAAAGCATCTTTTACGAGACGTATGGCAACAGGCAAAAAGTCAAAGCGAGTGGTCGAGGCGGAGGGGATCGCGCATATCAACGCGACCTTCAACAACACGACCGTCACCATCACGGATATGCACGGCAACGCCGTCTCCTGGGGGTCCTCCGGCAAGGCTGGGTTCAAGGGTTCCAAAAAGAGCACGCCCTTCGCCGCGACCGTTGCCGCGGAGCAATGTGCCCGCGAAGCACTGGGCCAGGGCGTGAAGCGGGTGCATGTGCGTGTCCAGGGTCCGGGAAGCGGGCGCGAGTCCGCCATCCAGGCACTCGCCGCGGCAGGCCTGCAGGTCAAGTCTATTCGCGACGTCACGCCGATTCCGCACAACGGCTGCCGTCCGCCCAAGCGTCGGAGAGTCTAAGTCATGGGTAGGTATACCGGAGCGAGCTGTAAGCAGTGCCGGCGCGAAGGCACGAAGCTCTTCCTCAAGGGCACGAAGTGTTTCACCGAAAAATGTCCCGTCGAGCGGCGCCCGTACGCGCCGGGTCAGCACGGGCAGAACACCGCCCGTCGCCGGAAATCGTCCGAGTACTCCAAGCAGCTCCGTGAGAAGCAGAAGATCAAACGGATCTACGGTGTCAGCGAGGCGCAGTTCCGCAACACGTTCGAGAAGGTTTCAACTCTCCCGGGGATCACGGGCCACAACCTGCTGGCTGCACTCGAGAGTCGTCTGGACAACATGATCTATCGTCTTGGCTTCGCTTCCAGCCGCAAGGCCGCGCGCCAATTCATTCGCCACCGACACGTGGAGGTGAATGGCAGGACGGTAGACATCCCCAGCTACCTCGTACAGCCGGGGGAGGAGATCCGGGTCCGTCAAAAATCGCGGGAGATGGTCGCCATTCAGGCTGCGATGGACCAGGCGTCCCGTGGCGCGCCGCTCTCCTGGCTAGCCGTCGATCGCGAAACCTTCAGCGGCCGCATGCTCGAGCGTCCGTCGCGACCCAACATACCGATCGCGGCACAGGAACAATTGGTGGTCGAACTGTACAGCAAGTGATCAAAGGGCGCGCCGGCGCCCACGCAGTGGTGCGCCGCGCGCACTGCCTGTCGTAGTACGGTCGGAGCCTTCACCTCCATTCGAGCCTACCGCGCGTGAAGGGCGGGGTAGGGCGATACCGGGGCGATTCCCGGTAAGACCCGCAAGGACACCATAAATGCCAACTACCATCGATTTGCGCGGACTCGTCCGCCCGCAGCTGGTCGACGCGACCAAGCGCGAAAACAATCCGAATGTCGCCGAGTTCCGCCTGCAGCCGCTGGAGCGGGGCTTCGGCCACACCCTGGGCAACGCCATGCGACGCATGTTGCTCTCGTCGCTTCGGGGGTCCGCGGTCTGGGCCTTTCGTATCGACGGAGTCGTGCACGAGCACCAGACGATCCCCGGCGTCGTCGAAGATGTCCATCAAATCATTGGCAATTTGAAGTCACTCACGCTCAGTCTTGCCGATGACGTGGAGGAGGCGGTGCTTCGCATCGCCAAGTCGGAGGCGGGTCCCGTCACGGCGGCGGACATCACCGTGTCCGGCGGGGTGCGCGTCGTCGACAGCTCGCATCACCTGTTCACGCTTCAGGACGACCGGGATGTCGCCGTCGATCTGTACGTCAACAAGGGCCGCGGCTACGTCGAATCAGACCAGCACCCGGTGGATCGGGGCCTTCCCGTTGATCTCGTGCGCATCGATTCGATCTACAACCCGGTGCGCCGTGCCAATTTCACTGTGGCGGAGACACGCGTTGGCCAGCGCACCGACTACGATCGGCTCACGCTGACGGTCGAGACGAACGGCACGATCTCGCCGGAAGAGGCGGTCAGCTATGCCGCCGCGCTCACACAGAGTCACTTCCAGTACTTCGTCGAGTTCGGCTCGCACCTCTCCGCGCCGCTCGGACAAGCGGATGCATCCATGGGCGGAGATGCGCAGAAGCTCGCGCAGGTGCTGCGCACGCCGATCGACGATCTCGAGCTCTCGGTTCGGTCGGTGAACTCCCTCAAGAACTCCAATATCCGCACACTTGGCGATCTCGTGCGGCAGACGGAGAGTCAGATCCTGCAGGTAAAGAACTTCGGAAAGAAGTCGCTCCAGGAGATTGCGGACCTACTCGAACGCGAAGGGCTCAATTTCGGAATGCGTTTCGAGGATACGACGGACGGCGGCGTGCGTGTGCTGGACTGGGGCACGCCCCCGAGTCGGGCTGCCGCGGCGGCACCCGAGGACATGGAGGAATAGGCCGATGCGGCATCAGAAGGCGGGCCGTTCATTACGCCGAACGAGCGAGCAGCGGTTGGCGCTGCTGCGAAATCTTGCCTCGTCGCTCATCGAGCACGGCGCAATCGAGACCACCGAGGCGAAGGCGAAGGAGCTGCGGCCATTCGTGGAGAAGCTGATCACGAAGGCCAAGACGGCTACGCTTCACTCTCGCCGACTCGCCGGCCGTCACATTCACAAGCGCGCGACGGCCGACAAGCTGTTTCAGGAGATCGGGCCCCGGTTCGCCACGCGCGCCGGCGGATACACACGCATTCTCAAGACCGGCTCTCGGAAGGGAGACGGCGCAGAGATGGCGCGCATCGAGCTTATCGAGGGTTGACGCAATGGCGATCGAGAGACATCGCTGCTATTCATGCGGCAAGGGCGTGGCCTTCGGCAACAACCGCTCGCACGCTAACAACAAGACGCGGCGTACCTGGAAGCCCAATCTCCAGGTCGTCCGAGTCGTCGAGGAAGGGAAGATCGTCAAGGTGAAGGTCTGCACACGCTGTCTCGCCGCCGGCAAGGTCCAGCGTGCGCCGCGCGGGCAGGCCGCCGTCGCGTGACGGTACGGACGCCCGCAGGTCGCTTCACAGGGAGCCTTTAGGCTCCCTTTTTCACACTCTCGCGAAATGCCAGCTCGGACGGCACTCATCTCCGGTATCACGGGCCAGGACGGTTCCTATCTGGCGGAGCTCCTGCTCGCGAAGGGCTATCGAGTGGTCGGCATCGTCCGCCGGAGCTCCACCACGCCATACGAGCGGATCAGCCATCTCATCGATCGCGTAGAGCTACTGTCGGCAGACTTGCTCGACCAAACCTCGCTCACCGACGTCGTCGGCGATACGCAACCTGACGAGATCTACAACCTGGCGGCGCAGAGCTTCGTCCAGACGTCGTGGAGCCAGCCCGTGCTCACCGGCGAGTTCACGGCGCTCGGAGTCACACGCGTGCTCGAGGCCATGAAAAAGGCGGCGCCGGCGGCGCGTTTCTACCAGGCCAGCTCGAGCGAGATGTTCGGCAAGGTCCACGAATCGCCGCAACGTGAGACCACACCTTTTTATCCGCGTAGCCCGTATGGCGTGGCGAAGGTATACGGCCACTGGATCACCGTGAACTACCGCGAGAGCTTCGGCCTCTATGCCGTCTCCGGCATCCTCTTCAACCACGAGAGTCCACGTCGCGGTCTCGAATTCGTCACCCGCAAAGTCACCGACGGCGTCGCCCGCATCAAGTTGGGATTTGCGCATGAGCTGCGACTCGGCAACCTCGAGGCCCGCCGCGACTGGGGGTATGCTGGCGATTACGTCGACGCGATGTGGCGCATGCTCCAGCAGAACGAGCCGGACGACTACGTCATTGGCACGGGCCACACGCGTTCCGTGCGGCAGCTCTGCGAGACTGCGTTCTCGTACTGCAATCTGGATTATCGAGAGTACGTGAGACAGGACGATCGATACTTCCGGCCCGCCGAGGTGGATCTTCTCGTCGCGGACGCATCCAAGGCGCACGCGCGCCTCGGTTGGGAACCACGCGTTTCGTTCGAGCAGCTCATCCACTTGATGGTGGACGCCGATCTCGAGCGGCACGCAGCGCGCCGGTGACACGGCGCGCCCTTGTCACCGGCGGCAGCGGCTTCGTTGGGCAGTGGCTCATCCGTGAGCTGCTGGGCCGCCAGTGGAGCGTCTTCTCGGCGGGAATTGCTCAGGGAACCGTCGAGGAGAAGGTGCTCACGCCGGAGGAGTGGGGTTTGGTGAGCTGGCTCGAGCTGGATCTTCGATCGGAGGAACAGATTCCCTCCGTGTTGGAGGTGAGCACGCCCGACGTCGTGTTTCATCTGGCAGGCATCAGCTTCGTCCCGGACGCGGAAGGTGCGCCAGCGAGTGCGTACGACGTCAACGTGCTTGGAGTCGTGCGTCTGCTATCGGAGGTCAACCGTCGCCGCAGGAGCGGCGTTTTCGATCCACTGGTCCTCGTCGTCGGGAGTGCAGAGCAATACGGCCGTCACCCGGTCGAGGAGATGCCACTCGCTGAAGAAGCCGCACAGCGGCCGATGACAGCATATGCCGCGTCCAAAGCAGCGCAGGAAATCGCTGCGCTTCAGTCGTTTCGACGCGAGGGCACCCGCGTGATCGCCACGAGGAGTTTCAACCACTCCGGCGTTGGCCAAGGAAAGCACTTTCTCCTGCCGGCGCTGGTACAGCGGGCGGTCGCCCTGCGTGGACGGAAGCCGTCGGTGCTGAGGATCGGCAACGGCGACACAGTACGGGATTTTTTGCATGTGACCGACGTGGTGCGCGCGTACATGGCGCTGATCGAAGGTGGTGCGCCCGGTGAGGTGTACAACGTGGCGAGTGGCGACGGCATCACCGTGCGCGCTCTCGCCGAACGCGTCTTGCACCGACTGGGGGCAACCGCCGACATTGCGACGGATGCAGCGCTCGTGCGACCTGTCGACGTGCCGGTTCTGGTAGGAGCGTCGGCGAAGCTGCGCCTGGCCACCGGGTGGGTGCCCGTGCGGACGCGCGACGACATCATAGACGATCTCATTCATGCCGCGACGCACTGACCTTCACCGCATTCTTGTCATCGGCTCGGGCCCGATCATCATCGGGCAGGCGGCAGAATTCGATTATTCGGGCACGCAGGCGACGAAGGCGCTGAAGGAGGAGGGATACGAGGTCATCCTCGTCAACTCCAACCCGGCCACGATCATGACCGATCCGGAGTTCGCCGATCGCACGTATCTCGAGCCCGTGACGCCGGAGTTCGTGGAGCTCATCCTCGACCGGGAACGTCCCGACGCGATCCTGCCGACGATGGGTGGCCAGACAGCGCTGAACGTCGCGATGTCGCTCTCCGAGTCAGGTGCGCTCGACCGCTACGGTGTCGAGTTGATCGGGGCGACCGCGCGGGCCATCGCGATCGCGGAGGATCGCAGACTCTTTGCCGCGGCGATGCGCCGTATCGGGTTGCGCATCGCCGAAGGAGGTATCGCGGAGAGTGTCGAGCAGGCGATGGACATTGTCGAGCGAACCAGCTACCCGGCGATCATTCGTCCCTCGTTCACATTGGGTGGCACGGGTGGGGGCATTGCCTACAATCGCGACGAGTTCGAGGAGTTGGTACGTCGCGGACTCGATCTGTCGCCCACCCATCAGATCCTCGTTGAACGCAGCGTCATCGGCTGGAAGGAGTTCGAGCTGGAGGTGATGCGCGACCATGACGATAACGTCGTCATCGTCTGCTCGATCGAAAATCTGGATCCGATGGGCGTGCACACGGGGGACTCGATAACGGTGGCTCCGGCGATGACGCTGACGGACCGCGAGTACCAGGCAATGCGGGACGCGGCGGTAGCGATCATTCGCGAGGTTGGCGTGGACGCCGGCGGCTGCAACATCCAGTTCGCTATCAATCCGAAGGATGGCGAGATGCTGGTGATCGAGATGAATCCGCGCG
>CAZICQ010000001.1:51442-219965 GCA_964537775.1 uncultured Gemmatimonadaceae bacterium
CGCGCGTGTCGCGGTCGTCAGCGTTGGCCTCCAAGGCGACCGGTTTTCCGATCGCACGCATCGGTGCCAAGTTGGCCGTCGGTTACCGGCTGGACGAGATCCCCAACGACATCACGAAGACCACACCCGCGTCGTTCGAGCCGGTGCTGGACTACGTCGTCGTGAAGATCCCGCGCTTTGCGTTCGAGAAGTTCCCGAAGGCGAATCCGTTTCTGACCACGCAGATGAAATCCGTCGGCGAGGCGATGGCGATTGGCCGCACATTCAAGGAGGCGTTTCAGAAAGGCCTTCGCGCGCTCGAAACGGGCCGCTCGGGTTGGGTGGTCGCCTCGCGGCCGCAGGACGATCGATTGCCGGACGACTCCCTGGCGTCACTGCGAGGCGCGCTCCGCCAGCCCACGCCCGAGCGCATTTTTCAGGTGAAGCGCGCGCTCGAGCGGGGCATGACGATTGACGAGGTGTACGAGCTCACTGCGATCGATCGATGGTTCCTCTCGCAGATGCGGGAGCTCGTCGACGCGGAACGTTGGTTCGCCGCGCTCGACACGCCGGGTGCCAGCGATCTGCGCGAAATGAAACGACTGGGATTCTCCGACCGCCAGGTCGCCGATCTGCGCGATGAGAGCGAGAGTGACGCGCGCGAGCGGCGATGGCGTTTCGGGGTGCGCCCCGCCTATAAGATGGTGGACACCTGCGCCGGCGAGTTTCCCTCCGCCACACCGTATCTGTACAGCAGCTATGACGAGGAGAGCGAGGCGCCGAGAACAGGGCGGCGATCCGTCGTGATCCTCGGCAGCGGCCCCAATCGCATCGGGCAGGGTGTCGAATTCGACTACTGCTGCGTACGCGCAGTGATCGCCCTGCGGCAGCAAGGGTACGAGACGATCATGATCAACTCGAATCCCGAAACCGTCTCGACCGACTTCGATACTTCGGACAAGCTGTACTTCGAGCCTCTCACGCTCGAGGATGTGTTGGAGATCGTGGAACGCGAGCGACCGGAGGGAGTCCTGGTGCAGCTCGGCGGGCAAACGCCCCTGAAGCTCACACGCGCGCTGGAGGCTGCGGGAGTGAAGATCCTTGGTACCGCTCCCGACGCCATCGATATCGCGGAGGATCGCCGGCGGTTCGAGCGAGTCGCGCGCGAGCTGGGGTTGGCTCAGCCGCCGAATGGCACCGCCACCAGCCTCGCCGAAGCATTGGCGGCGGCGGCGCGCATCGGCTATCCCGTGCTCGTGCGGCCGTCGTACGTGCTCGGCGGCCGGGCCATGCAGATCGTGTATGACGATCACTCGCTCGAGGAATACTTCGCGACGGCCGTGCGCGTCTCGGAGGAGCGGCCCGTGCTGGTGGATCGGTTTCTCGAGGATGCATTCGAGTGCGACGTCGACGCGATCGCCGACGCCACAGGACGAGTCGTGATCGGCGGCATCATGCAGCACATCGAGGACGCCGGAATTCACTCCGGCGATTCGGCCTGCGTGCTACCGCCCTATCTGATCGGGGAAAGCGACATGGAAACAATGCGGGCGCAGACGATCGCGCTCGCGCGCGCGCTCGGTGTCGTTGGACTGATCAACGTGCAGTATGCGATCAAGGGCGGCATCGTGTACGTCCTCGAGGTCAACCCACGCGCGAGCCGCACGGTCCCGTTCGTGTCGAAGGCGATCGGCGTGCCCCTGGCGTCGCTCGCCGCGCGGGTCATGGCGGGAGAAACGTTGGAGGAGATTGGCTTCGCCGAGGAGGTCGCGCCGCCGTACGTGTCGGTCAAGGAGGCTGTGTTCCCCTTCAACAAATTCGCCGGCACCGATCCCATTCTGGGACCGGAGATGCGTTCGACCGGCGAGGTGATGGGGATCTCGGAATCCTTTGGCGCCAGCTTCGCGAAATCACAGCTCGCCGCCGGAAATGGTCTGCCGCTCGAGGGTGTCGTGCTGATTACCGTGAACGATTCGGACAAACCGACGGTCACGCCGATCGCTCGTCGCTTTCAGGAGATGGGATTCGAGCTGCACGCCACCGCCGGCACCGCGAAGTACCTGCGGGCGCGCGGGATTCCAGTCGTTCCGGTGCTGAAGGTGCACGAGGGGCGGCCAAACTGCCATGACGCCATCGTCAACGGCGAAGTGCAGCTCCTCGTCAATACGCCGTTAGGCAAGCACTCCCAGATGGACGATTATACGTTGCGCCAGGCGGCGATCATCCATCGCGTGTCGTACACGACCACGATGTCTGCCGCCAACGCGGCCTGTGACGCCATTCTCGCGTTGAAGTCGCGCAAGCAGTCGGTCAAGTCGCTGCAGGAATGGCAGGCGGAGCTCGCACTGTCCTCGGCATGACCAACATCTTCATCCATGAATCGGCGTACGTCGACGACGGTGCCCGGATCGGCGCCGGCACGAAGATCTGGCACTTCTGCCATATCATGCCCGGTGCGGTGATCGGAGAACGGTGCAGCCTCGGCCAGAATGTCGTCGTGATGAATGGCACACGATTGGGCGCGAACTGCAAGATCCAGAACAACGTCTCGATCTACGAGGGCGTCGAGTTGGAGGACGATGTCTTCTGCGGCCCGTCGATGGTGTTCACGAATGTCCTCAATCCGCGCAGTCACGTCTCGCGGCGCCACGAGTACCGGCGGACCCTCGTGAAGCGCGGCGCGTCGATTGGCGCCAATGCCACGATCGTGTGCGGCACCACACTCGGCGAGTACGCGTTCATCGGTGCCGGCGCGGTCGTGACGAAGGACGTGCCGGCTTACGCGCTCATGGCCGGAGTGCCGGCGCGACGGATCGGATGGATGTGTCAGTGCGGCGAACGGCTCCCCGATTCCGGCGTCGGCCGGTGTGTGGCCTGTGGCACCGAGTACGAGCGCGGCGGAGACGGCATTCGACCACTGGAGGGCGCGGGCCGATGAGCAAGGCCCTTCGAGAGTACAAGGTGGCGCTCGTGGGCTGTGGGCGAATCAGCAAGAATCACTTTGATGCGATCCGCAGGATCGACGGTCTCACGCTCACAGCCGTTTGCGACACGGTGGAGCAGCGCGCACGCGAAGCGGGCGAGCGCGAGGTGGTTCCGTGGTTCGATACCTATGAGGAGATGCTGAAGCGCGCCGAGAGCGACGTCCTCGTGATCGCCACTCCGTCGGGACTGCACGCGGCCCAGGGCATCGCCGCGGCGCGGGCGGGGAAGCACGTCGTGACCGAGAAGCCGATGGCGATCACGCTCACCCAGGCCGACGACCTCGTGAAAGCATGCGACGACGCGCGGGTGCAGCTGTTCGTCGTCAAACAGAACCGGCTGAACCCGCCCGTCCAGTTACTGAAGCGTGCGGTGGACAAGGGCCGCTTTGGCCGCATCTACCTGGCGAATGTAACCGTGCGCTGGCAGCGGCCGCAGGACTATTACGATCAGGCGCCCTGGCGCGGTACGTGGGAGTTCGATGGCGGCGCATTCATGAACCAGGCATCGCACTACGTCGATCTGATCCAGTGGATCGTGGGGCCGGTGGAGAGCGTGATGGCGAAGACGGCGACTCAGGCGCGCCGCATTGAGGCGGAAGACAGTGGGGTGGCGCTGCTCCAGTTCCGCTCCGGCGCGCTCGGCGTGATCGAGGTGAACGTGCTGACCTACCCGAAGAATCTGGAGGGCTCGATCACCGTGCTTGGAGAGAAGGGCAGCGTGAAGATCGGCGGCACGGCTGTGAACCGAGTGGAGAGCTGGCTGTTCGCGGATTATGACGACGACGACAAACTGGTCGAAGCAGCGAACACCAACCCTCCCAATGTCTACGGATTCGGTCATGAAGGGTATTACCGGAACGTGCTCGCCGTTCTGCGCGGCGACGCGCAGCCGGGCACAGATGGTAGGGCCGGCCGGAAGTCCCTGGAGCTGATCCTCGGGATTTACGAGTCGGCAAAGCTCGGGCGAGCGGTTCCGATCCCCCTGCGTACGGCGTTCTGAACGATCCAAATTGACGCCGCCCCGGGCGGCAGTTTGCTTTAAAGAATGCCTATTCCGCTGCTCGATCTGCGAGCTCAACACGCGGCGATCCGTGATGAAGTCATCGCCGCGATGATGGACGTCGTGGACTCACAACTATTCATTCTCGGTGAGCCGGTCGAGCGGCTCGAGCGTGCGATCGCCGAGCTGTCGCACACCAGGTATGCAGTCGGTTGTGCGAGCGGCACCGATGCGCTCCTGCTGGCCCTGCGTGCCCTGGACATAGGCCGCGGCGACGAGGTGATCACGACGCCGTTCACCTTTTTCGCTACTGCGGGCACGATCCACAATGTCGGCGCGACCCCGGTATTCGTGGACATCGAGCCGCGCACGTTCAACATTGCGCCTGACGCGATAGCGGCGGCGGTGACGAGGCAGACGAAGGCGATCATTCCAGTCGACCTGTTCGGGCAGATGGCGGCGATCGAGCAGATCGCCGGCGCTGCACCGCGCATTCCCATCATCGAGGATGCCGCGCAGTCGATCGGCGCAAAACGTATGATCGACGGGGAGTGGCGGATGGCTGGGGAGGTCCCGGCGATCGGCACCTTCAGCTTCTTCCCGTCGAAGAATCTCGGCGGTTATGGCGACGGCGGGATGCTGGTGACGCAGAGCGAGCAGATTGCCACCCGCCTGAAGCGCTTGCGAATGCACGGCGGTACGAAGCAATACTTTCACGACGAGGTGGGCTACAACAGCCGGCTCGACGCACTGCAAGCGGCGGTGCTCAGGGCCAAGCTCGGGCACCTGTCCGCGTGGAGCGAACGGCGGCGGCAGAACGCGCGCTACTACGACGAAATGCTCGCCGGTGTCCCGGAGGTGGTGACGCCCTGGGTGGATCCGAGCAACGTGTCCATCTTCAATCAGTACACGATTCGTGCGCAGCGACGCGACGAGTTGCAGCAGTACCTGAAAGGAAAGGCGATCGGCACGTCGATTTACTACCCGCTGCCGTTGCACCTGCAGCCGTGCTTTGCGTATTTGGGCTATGAGCAGGGGAGTTGTCCGGAGTCGGAGCGGGCGGCCAGGGAAGTCTTGTCACTGCCGATTTATCCGGAGCTGGAACTGGCGCAGCTGGAGGAGGTGGCCGCGTCTATTCGAGCGTTCTACGGCCGGTGACGGTCGGCGCGCAACCTGCGTAATAGGCGATTGATGAAAGATCTGTTGCTCAAGCGCTTTCAGGATAGAAGCGCTCGTATTGGCATCATTGGTTTGGGCTATGTCGGTCTGCCTCTCGCGGTGGAATTCGCGAAGAGTGGCTTCCGCGTCATCGGCTATGACGTCAGCGAACGCGTCGTCAATGCCTTGATGTCTGGCAAATCGCACATCCAGGACGTGCCGAGCGGCGAGATCGCTCAGCTCGTGGCGCGTGGTGCACTGGTTGCTACAACGGACGAGAGCAGGTTGCACGAAGTGGACGCGATCTCCATCGCCGTCCCGACGCCGTTAGGCAAGACGCGCGATCCGGACATGAGCTATGTGACCGCGGCGGCGGAGACCGTGGGACGGCAGGCGCATCCAGGACTGCTGGTGGTGCTCGAGAGCACGACGTACCCGGGGACAACGCGTGAAGTCCTGCTGCCGCTGGTGACAAAGTTGGGCTTCACCGTCGGCGAGGACATCTTTCTCGCGTTTAGTCCGGAGCGTGTGGACCCGGGAAATCCGGTTTACAAGACGAAGAATACACCGAAAGTCGTGGGTGGCATCACTGCGGCATGCACCGATTTGGCCGCGACGCTGTACGCGGCGTGCATCGACACCGTCGTGCCGGTTTCCAGTACCGAGACCGCCGAGCTGGTAAAGCTGCTCGAGAACACCTTTCGCTCCGTGAATATCGGTCTCGTGAACGAGATGGCGATAGTGTGCGACAAGCTCGGCGTGGATGTGTGGGAAGTCATCGACGCGGCGGCGACGAAACCGTTCGGCTTCATGAAATTCACGCCGGGGCCGGGCATCGGCGGGCATTGCATTCCGCTCGATCCGCATTACCTCGCCTGGAAGATGCGCACGCTTAATTACAAGACGCGGTTCATCGATCTGGCGAGTGAGATCAACAGCCATATGCCCGATTTTGTGGTCGAGAAAGTGGCTCGCGCGTTGAACGAGGATCGGAAGCCCGTGAACGGAAGTCGGGTCCTGGTGATTGGCATCGCATACAAACGCGACATTGACGATGTGCGGGAGAGCCCGGCACTCGACGTCATCCGGCTGCTGGAGGAACAGGGGGCGGAGGTAGCCTTTCACGATCCGTATGTGCCCAGCTTTCGAGAAGATGGAACGATCAGGCACGGGGTGGAGCTCACCACCAGGATGCTCGAGAGTGTGGATGCGGTCGTGATCGTCACCGATCACCGGGTGCTCGACTATCAATCGGTCGTCGATCACGCGACACTCGTCGTCGATACGCGTAATGCGACAGCGAATGTCCTGAGAACGAAAGCACGCATTGTTGGTCTGGCACGCGATCGTGCGCATCGCGAAGGGATAGCGGCTGGTGAATAAGACGGTGCGCTTGGACTGGCTTGCGCCGAAGTGGGCGCGACGAATGACCAGCGGCCGGGTCAGCGCTCACGCGGTGGTGTTGCGTCTGGCATTGGGAATCTCTATCGAGGACGCAACGGAGCTGGACTGGCCCACGGTATTGGCTGTTGCCAGTGCAGAGAACTGCGTTGCCCTATGCTGGGAGCGCGGCGGCCATGACATCCGGCGCTATGCACCGGCGGTCGTTGTCTCGCAATGGAGAAGTTCGGCTCTCGCCATTGCGCGATTTGCACACGAAAATTTTCAGCTGCTCTCGCAAGTAGTCCGTGAGCTTCGGGCGAACGCACTCGCGCCGCTGGTTCTTAAAGGACATCCGCTCGCCCAGTTGCTCTATGGGACGATTGCGGTTCGCCCCATGGCTGATATCGACCTCTACATACCGGCAGAAAGGCGAGAGGCCGCGAGTGCCGTCTTGGGACGGTTAGGATGGGTCGCGGAACAGGGATCCGCACCTGCGACGCAGACATTCCGGAAGACGAGCAGCACCGGCAGCCGGTGGCTAGAAATCCATTCCCGATTGTTCGGCGACGAGCTGCCACATTTGCCGGCAGTACCGGCGTCGATAAGTTCTTGCGTTCTTTACGATGAATCGTTCGATGTGCTCGCGCACCCGCTGCTCGCGGCATATTTGGCCGTACATCTTTTGCGGCATCCCGTACCTCCGCTGCTCTGGGTCCTTGAGCTGTACGTACTGTGGTCATTGCTCTCCCCAATTGAGCGCGCACAAGCGATGGATGCGGCGCGGGCTGCCCGCGTTCACCATTACCTCATGCATGTGGTTCACCTGGCGGACGACGTCACGGATGCGGCGACCGGTAATCCAGAAGCTTTATGCCGCCTTGGGGTGAACGGCAATATACGGTACGGGTTGCATCCGGTGTGGACGCTCACGAGACGCGCCGAGAATCTGACGGATGCGGTCTCGGTTCTGCGCACCGCGTTGCGTGGTGCGCAGGGAACCGCCAACGGAACTGACGTAGGTGCGATCGCGCGACGCGTCGCCAAGAAATTGCGACCCAGTGTATTGATCCCGGCACGAACTCCCCAGCAACGGACGTATAGTCTGTTGATCCGACGTACAAGCCAGCTTGCGATTGAGAGACGGTGCGCGGAAGCCGACCACTAGCAGTCACGGGCTGCGAGCTCGCACAGGTGGCTCAGAAGCTGGTTGATACCGGAGCGTGCCTGTGGTGCCGCGCGACTGGAACCAGCATGCTGCCTAGCATTCCTGATGGTGCCCTGGTGCGTGTACGCCCTCTCGCACACCATGAAAGCGCACGCCGAGGCGAAGTAGTGCTGGCTCGCCGCAGCGACGGAGCTCCAGTCATACATCGCGTAGTCCGTATAGACGGAGAAACGGCGCTGCTGCAGGGAGACAATCTGCCGAAGCCTGACGCCCTGATTCCCATCCCGCACATCATTGGCGTGATTGACCGCGTCGATTACGATGCGAGGAGGCTTCCGTTGAAACGCCACGTGCCGAACCACTTGCGTGCACGCATGAGATATGTGGCGCAACAACTCGGCATTGGTCGCGTTGCGCGTTTGCTACGGAGGTCGGGAACATTCAGTCGATAACGCTGCCGGCAGTGGCCGGCATTCAAATCGTTCACGAGCTCTACGGTGTGACCTTCGAAAGCATTCCGGAGGTCGAGTGGACCGGAAGCCGCATCGTCGACGAACCGTTGGTAATTCGACACGTGGTCAGTACCGAGCCAGCGCCGGTGCTTCGTCATATTGTGGATGCACCGCCCAGTGGACGGTATTTCCACGATGCTGACGGCGAGATCGCCGTGTTAATGGAGCCGGTTGGCGACGACTGCCGCCTGCGGCTGCGAACCGTGCGCGCCGGTTACGAGTACGTGCTGGAACATTTGACCTCAGGTGTCGATCCTGGTCTGCCATGGCGGCACGACAGAACGATCATGGCCTTTGCGCTTTTGGCCCGCGGTCGTGGCCTGCTTTGCCACGCCGCCGCTTTCGTTTTGCCTGATGGACGCGGTGTACTGTGTCCGGGGGTTTCTGGCGCCGGAAAAACCACTATCGCACAGCTCTTGAGATTGCTCGACGTCGATGTACTCAGCGATGATCGTGTGGTTATTGCTGACGATGGAAACGGGGTGAGGCTGTGGGGGACTCCATGGGCAGGGGACGCGGGGATTCGGAACTGCTCGGATGTGCCGTTCGCGATCCTTGCGTTGATCGGCCGCAGTGCGCAAGCGGAGGTAACGCGCGCGTCGCAGCGCTGCGCGCTTGCGAGGCTCACAAATACGTGCACTATGTCATGGTGGGGGGAGCGGGATCTCTTGAACGGACTTGCAATGCTGGATTCCGTCCTTCGGCAGGTAACCGCCGTGAACGTCTGCTATCCTCCAACAACTATGGCGCTCACGGAGGTCGTCCAGACCCTGACCCGGGCGTGGGAATATCACAGTGAACGGCCAGAAGCGTTACGTTCGTAGCTCAGAGGTTGTGCTCCGCCGTGTGGCCGGAGAGTTGCTGCTCGTGCCGCTCGGTCCCGGCGGTGCACAGAGGGATTCGCAATCCGCAGAGTTCTTTGTCGTCAATGAATCCGCGGAGCTCCTGTGGGAGTCACTCGCAAATGCTGCAACAATCGACGAACTTGCGACCGCGCTGCAGGATCGGTATGCCATACCTTTAGACGGCGCACGTCGAGATGCTGAAGCATTTCTGAACGACCTGTTGAGTGTCGGGGCAGTCACGGTGATGGAGAGTGCCAATGGCGTTGACGGTTGAGGAATTCGAATGGCGGATCACGGCCCGTGCGCGCAAAGAACGGCGGCCCCTCAGCTGCTTGTTCGAGCTGACGCCGTCTTGCAATCTTCGTTGTCACTTTTGCTACGTCGCCCACGAGCCCTATCGCGGTCCGTACCTGAGCACGGTGCAAGTATGCTCCATCCTCGATAAGATCGCGGCTGCCGGCGTTCTCTGGGTCACCTTTACCGGCGGAGAGATTTTCTCCCGAAAGGATTTCCCCCAGATTTATTGTTATGCGAGACGGATCGGTCTCGTCGTGATCCTGTACTCCAATGCAACGCTCGTTGACCAGCGAATCGCCGACCTGCTCCGCGAGCTACCGCCGTCCTCGATCGAAGTGAGCATTTACGGTGCGGATGCCGAGCACTACGAAGGCGTCACCGGCATTCCAGGTTCGTTCAGACGATTCGTTCGCGGTATCGATCTGCTTCGGGGTGCCGGCGTGCGCTTGATCCTGAAGGCCGCGCTGAGCACGTCGGCCGACGGTCACGTGGCGGCAATCAGGGCGTTCGCGGCGGAACGCGGCCTGCCGCTGATGTTGGATTACGGAATCGATCGCACTCACGATCCGAAGCATGCCGGTCACGACGCCCCTGCCTTGTATCGCATCGAGCCGCGCCGGGTTAAAGAACTGTTCGGAGAAGTCGACGAGCTGCACGGCAAATTGGGGCCCGTGCACGTGGATCACACGCGTGGCGCGGGTCGCATTGACGGCCGAGGCACCGACGACTTGTATCAGTGTAACGCCGGGCGTACGGGCATCTTCATCGACGGTCTCGGAAATGCGAGCCACTGTGTCATCGACCGTCAACCAAGCTTTCCGCTGCTCGACATGGAGTGGGAGGACGTTTGGGCGCAGATCGGAGAATGGGTGACGCAACCGTTGCCTTCGGACGCACCCTGCAGTGGATGCGATCTCCGCAGCTCGTGTCACAACTGCCCGGCGCGATCGCGGTTGGCAACGGGGAGTCCTTACCTGAAAGACACCTACTACTGTGATGTTACTCATGTCCTGCATGGCCTCGACCCGGTAGAGCATCCCGACTATCAGGCCATGGCCGCACGTCCGTTAGGCGCTTGCGTTCGCTGACCTGGAGCCGCATAAAGGTCGTAGACAGATGTTTGCTGCCAACATTTCACCCTAGGAGCACACGATGGAACCGAATATGCAACGGCAGAGCGGCCAAAACGGGTACGAGCCACCCGCGCTGATCCGCGTTCACGTGGATCCCGTTCGTGATCTACTGATGGCGTGTGCGAAGGTGTCTGGTCAGAACGCAGCCTGTAACTTGACGCCATCAGCTACGTAATCTCGAGCTAGTCCGAGGCGCGCGATTCGAACCGGGCGGCGGAGAAGCGCAAGTTGACGGCTCGTGCCCCAGGCAAACACCTCCATCGGGAGAGCAAGGCACGTGTCGCTCAAGTGGCGTCTTTGGTGTATGGCCGCAGTTATGGCTGCGGCTTCAGCTTGTGATAAAGACACGACAGCGCCGGCGGTAAACTTTCGCCGGTTGGACTGTCCATCCGGTCGGCTGGGGATCAACGCGCCAATCGCCATCGGCTTTTCGGGCCGTGTGGCGACCGCGACCATCGCCCCCGGCAACGTTGTGATCTCAAACGCGCTCACGGGCGTCGAGATCCCCGGAAGTCTGTCCTCGAATGCCGCGCGTGGTGGTGACACGATCTTCTTTGCGCCCGCCACAGCGCTTCCGTTCGACACGCCCGTTCGCATTCGCGTGCAGAACATCCAGCCGGCGGCAGGCGGAGTTGGCTTGCAGCTCGCCGTTTGCGACGTACAGACCGCGCTGGCTGATATCACACGTATTCCCTGGACTCAGCTCGCCCAGGTGCCCGGCAATTTGTTCGGCGCTTCCCTCCTGGGCACTGACAGCGGCGTCGTCGTTGCCCGCGAGGGGCCGTTCTTCCGCACCAACGGAAGCAACTTCGCCGTTCTTTTCGACTCTCCATATACGGATATCTCCTTCGACGCAGCGATGGTCAGCGCCCAGCGCGGCTTCCTGTCAGCATTGGACGGCCATCGCGGTCGCGGAATCATGTTCGAGACGCGCAATGGCGGAGCGACCGCCGATACGCTCTTCACGTCGAACCCCATTTGGCGCGTGTTCGCATTTCCAATCGCAGGCAATATCTTTGCGGTCGCCGGTGGCGGTGATCCATTCGAGGTTACGACCTTTTATAAATACCAAGCGGCCTCCGACAACTTCACGACGCAGACAATCACTACTCCGCATACGCTGAGCTCTGCCGGGTACATCACCGACATCGACTTCGTAGCTCCCGATACGACCATCGGCGCTGCCGTGAGTGTCGGTGTGCAAGTTGGAACGTTCGGTTCGATTGGCCGACTCTGGATCTCCAGAAATGGCGGCGCAAGTTGGGACTCGGTTCCGGGCAGCCAGGCGTCCAACCAAACGCTCACCTATCAGGGCGTCGCACTGCGACAGCACGGCCAGCAAGTCTTCGTCGCCGGCGGAAATGGAACACTGCGGCGCTTTACCCTCACCGGCACGGCGACGTACACGCCGTCGGACTACCCGCTGAGCGCGTTCGCCGGACTGCGTCTGCCTGGGACAGGCATTGCGACCGATCTCATTTTCAACGATGTCGAATTCAACCCCGCGAACGATCAGCAAGGCTGGCTCGTTGGCGCGCAGCTCGTTGGATTCATCAACGGTGTCCCGCAGTATCAGGGACTCATCTTCGAGACGAACGACGGCGGTACTACTTGGACGCGGGAAGGGGTCCGCGGATTTCCGCCGACATTCGGCGCACTCATTCCGCCGCTGCATCGAATCGTGATCGGCCCCGGCGCCGCTGGGGCCGCGCCCAGCGTGTGGATCGTAGGAGACGCGGGCACCGTACTGACATACCACCCGTGAACTACCGGTAACACGACTACTAATGCACAACACGCCACGCTCCCCCCGCCTGTGTGCTGCGGCCGCTGCGGCCGTCGTCCTCGCGGGATCGTCGCTGCGCGCCCAAACGCCCGGCCCGGGGCAGATCGTCGCCTGCGACTTCGACATCGCGGACGACCAGGGGTCCTTCGTTTGGGGCAAGACGATGCACCTCACGGGGAATCCCGGATCCCCGACCAATACGGGCAACTTCGTGCTCATCAATCCCAACAACCCTGCCGACGACATCGGTCGGAAGGGTTACGCGCTGCCGGGCACGTGTAACTATCACAATCTCTATATACCGCCGGCGTTTCTGCAGAACCTGGTGAACGTCAACGATCCAGCGCTCGCGATCCCGGCAACGAACATCATCATCGCAAACTTGCCGCACGATCTGCTGAGCGGCCAATCGGCCGTCGTCTCCGTGTACGTGGCTATACCCACTGGCACCCCCGCCGGCCGGTATGTTGGTCTTTTCCAGGTCCGTGACAGTCTTATTCCCGCGACGGCGACGCGGACGGGTGTCACACTCTCTGCCGACTATCTCAATGTGGAAGTTACGGTTAACGCACAGCCTGGCATCGGCGTCGTCTCGGCTGATTCTGCTGCCAGGCTCGATTCGGTCGTCATGCGGGCCCGAGCTGGACAACGTGCATCTGCGGTGCTGCGCGTTGCGAATACGGGCAATGCGGCGCTGTCCGATGTTCGTTTCGCCGTAACCGACCTCCGGTCGGAGAGCGCGACCGGCATTAGCATTCCGGCCCAGAACATCACGTTCTCTGCACCTAGTCTCGCCTCGCTGAGTCGAACCGATACGGCTCGCGTGACGCTGTCGGTCAATGTGCCGCGCGGAATTCTCGGAGGTCGCTATCGCGGCCTGATCCTGGTGCAGGCCCAAGGAGTGACGACGGCCCAGATTCCACTCGTGGTGTTCGTGACCAGTAGTCGTGGTCTCGTATTCGAGAACAACCCGGTGCGAAACACCAGCGGTATCGCACGGATCGCGTTCAATGGCGATCCCGGGACTGGCTACACGGTGGCGATCTTCGATATGAACGGGCTGATTGTCTATACGACTACTGGAACGATCTATCCAGGGGTGGTGCCGGCCGGCGCACCGGCCGGAACGATTGGATCCGGTGCTGACTTTGCGGCGGCGGTGCCCTGGCCCCTCGTGAACGGCCTCGGACAAGGCGTCGCCTCCGGGATGTATCTCGTTGTCGTCGAGTCGATCGTGAACGGCCAGCGGCAGCTCGCGAAAGACAAGCTCATGGTCATCCGATAGAGGCCCGCGACCAATGAAATGCGCTTCACTCAGCACGCTGCTCCTTGCCGTCGCGGCGCCGATTGCTTACGCGCAGACCGCGACGGGCGCGCCCAAGCCGATCTCGCTCGCCGGCGGCGATCGCGACAACGGCACCTTCGCCGCCACCATTCTGGAGTTCGGCATCGCGCCGCGCGCCGTCGGCCTCGGCGAAGCGTTAGGCGCCGTCGGGGGCGACCCCAGTGCCATCTGGTACAACGCGGCCGGCCTCGCCCAGATCACGACGAACGCGTTCATGGTCACCGCGTCGCAGCGCTTCGGCGACACGCAGCTCGGCGGCGTGAGCGTCGCCTTCCCAACGACGCTCGGCACGTTCGGCATCGCTGCCCGCGCCTTCAACGCGGGCACGATCACGGAGACGGACAATTACAACGAGATCGGCACCTGTCGCGCCTACCAGCTCGCTCTGGAGGGTGGAGGCGCAATGCCGCTCAGCTCTCACCTCGCGATTGGCGGCAGCATCTTCTATGGCCAGGAAACACTGTGCAGCGATTCCCGCGGCACCATCGGCATGAATGCCGGCATCATGCTGCCGGATCTGTTCAGCCGCCTCACACTCGGGGCGGGCCTGCGCAACTGGGGCACGCCGGTGACCTTCGATTCGGCCAGCGCTCGGCCGCCGCTGACGTTCTACGCGGCGGGAGCCTTCGATATCTTTAAACAACGCAACCTCCTGCAGACGCCGATGCTGTTCAGGGGACAGCCGTTGATCTTCGATGCCAAGATCGTTGGACAGGTGAATCAGATATATCACAACGATCCCTGGGAGTCGCTCGGCATCGAAGCGACGGTAAATGGCGTCGCCATCGGACGAATAGGGTACCAATTCGGCCAGGACAACCGCGCCGGCCTCTCGCTTGGCGCCGGCGTCAATGTCGGGGCGTTCCGTCTCGAGTACGCGTTCAGAGATCGCAGGAATACGGGCGCGTCGTTGTTCAGCTTTGACCCGATTGGCGACGAACACCACGTCAGCGCCACACTGTTCTGGGGCGGACCGTCCACGAACGTGCCGGTCGCTCCGGTGATCGTCACCCAGCCGATCGACACCGCGGCGATGAACGAGGCGATTCGCCAGGCGGTGCAGCGCGAACTCGCGAATCTGCGGCCGCTGCTCGACAGCCTGCGCGCGCAACGTGTCGAGATCCAGAATCCGGCGGAGCTCGTCGCCCGGTACGTCGTTCCGGTGCATTTCGCATTCGATTCCGCGACGGTACGGCAGGAGGACTATTCCATCCTCGCGGGTGTCGCCGATGTCATCAAACGCGTCTACCCAACGGCACTGGTCACCATCGAAGGTTTTGCGGACCCCGCGGGTACGGTGCAGTACAACATTCGTCTGTCGAAGCGGCGCGCCGAAGCCGTGAAGCGCGTGATGGTGGAGCGCTTTGGCTTGCCCGAGCGGCAATTCAGAACGATTGCGTATGGCGAAGAATTCGATCGACAGGTCACGCCAGGCGCGCGCAAGAACGACCCAGGTGCCGAGGAGAATCGGCGCGTCACATTCACCATCGACGCGACGCGGCGGTTCTGAGCGGATCGGCCGTTCAGCGGGAGAGATGATCGTCACGAGGCGGGGCCACTTGGTTCCGCCTCGTAGCTGTTTGCAGGGGCACAGCTTAGCTTGTCTCTCGACTTTCGAGCGTCGCAGGAGTGAGCGTGAACATCACCGTGATCGGCTCTGGTTACGTGGGCCTCGTTGTCGGCGCCTGTTTGGCCGAGACGGGAAATCAGGTCGTGTGCGCAGATGTCGACGAAGCGAAGATCGACGCCCTGAAACAGAACGTGCTCCCGATCTATGAACCCGGCCTGGATACTTTGGTGGAGCGGAACCAGAGGAGCGGACGTCTCGCGTTCACGATGGATGTGCCAGCCGCTGTCGGCCACGCCGAAGTGATCTTTATCGCCGTCGGCACTCCACCCGATGAGGACGGGTCTGCCGATCTGCGTCACGTATTGACGGTGGCGGAACAGATCGGAAGACACATGCAACGCGAGGTCGTGGTCGTGACGAAGTCCACCGTGCCAGTGGGCACCGCGGCGAAAGTCGCCGATTGTGTGGGGCGACATGCCGAGTACCCCTTTCACATCTGCAGCAACCCTGAATTCCTCAAAGAGGGAGCCGCAGTCGACGATTTCATGAAGCCCGATCGCGTCGTGCTGGGCGTGGAGACCGACCACGCTCGCAGTGTAATGGCGGAGCTGTATGCCCCATTCGTCCGCACCGGCAAGCCGATCATCTTCATGGACATTCCTTCGGCCGAGATGACGAAGTACGCCGCGAACGCCATGCTCGCGACGCGCATCAGCTTCATGAACGAGATCGCGAACGTGTGCGAGCGGGTGGGCGCCAACATCGACCTCGTCCGAAAGGGCATCGGCACCGACGATCGCATCGGGCCAGCCTTCCTGTTCCCGGGTCCGGGGTACGGCGGATCGTGCTTTCCGAAGGACGTCAAGGCGCTGATTCGTACGGCACGCGACTGCGGTTCGTGCCTGCGCGTGCTCGAGGCCGTCGAATCGGTGAACGAGGACCAGAAGCACCGCATGTTCCACAAGCTGCTCGCCGCGTTAGGCGGTGACGTTCGTGGCGCCAAGGTCGCGGTCTGGGGGCTGGCGTTCAAGCCGAACACCGACGACATGCGCGAGGCGCCGGCGCTGGCGCTGATCGACGATCTCCTTACCGCCGGCGCCTCCGTAAGGGCGCACGACCCGGCGGCGTTGAAGGAAGCGGCGCGGCGCCTCGACGGGAGGGTCACGCTGGCCCAGACGAGCTACGACGCAATCGAGGGCGCGGATGCCCTCGCGGTCGTCACCGATTGGAATGAATATCGACATCCGGACTTCGCGCGCATCAAGCAGGCGTTGAAACGGCCCATCATCGTCGACGGCCGCAATCTCTACTCGGTCGCCAAAATGGCGCAGCTGGGCTTCAGCTACTACTCGATCGGACGCACGGTTCGGGTATGAGAGTGCTCATCACCGGAGCCGCCGGCTTCCTTGGATCACACCTCTGTGACCGGTTTCTGCGCGACGGCCACGCCGTGGTGGGACTCGACAATTTTGTCACCGGCTCAGCGGAGAACATCGCTCATCTGACGGGGAACGATCGCTTCACATTCGTGCGCCAGAATATCTCGGAGCACACGTTCATCGCCGGTCCCCTGGATGGCGTGCTGCATTTTGCGTCGCCCGCCAGCCCGATCGATTATCTCGAGCTGCCGATTCAAACGCTGAAGGTCGGCTCCCTGGGAACCCACAACTCACTCGGCATAGCCAAGGCGAAGGGGGCCCGCTTTTTTCTGGCGTCGACATCGGAGGTATACGGCGATCCCCTGGAGCATCCACAGAGGGAGAGCTATTGGGGAAATGTGAACCCGATCGGGCCCCGCGGTGTCTATGATGAGGCGAAGCGCTTCGCCGAAGCCATGACGATGGCATATCATCGTTATCACGCCCTGGATACGCGGATTGTGCGGATCTTCAATACCTACGGTCCGCGCATGCGCCCGCGGGACGGCCGCGTCGTGTCCAACTTCATCGTCCAAGCGCTGCTGGGAGAGCCGCTGACCGTCTATGGCGACGGTTCGCAGACGCGCAGCTTCTGCTATGTCGATGACGAAATCGAGGGCATTTATCGGCTGTTCATGCACGGCGATGCGATGCCTACGAATGTCGGCAATCCGGACGAGTACACAGTGCGGCAGTTGGCGGAAACGATCGTTGAGCTCACGAACGCGAAGGTACCGATCGTTTACGAACCGCTTCCGGAGGACGATCCCAAAGTCCGCAAACCCGATATTTCACGTGCGCGCAGCCTGCTCGGCTGGGAGCCGACGGTGTCGCTCCGGGATGGACTGACGAGAACGATCGCGTACGTCCGCACGTTGCTCGGCACGCCGCGTGTCGCGGCGCGGGCCCCCAGGAGCGTCGTTGGAAGCATCGCCTGATCTGCTGGCGCTCGCCAAGGAGCGATTTGCGGTGCGCGACTACCACGGCGCGCTCCTTCTGCTCACTTCGCTCGTCGACGACGGCTCGGCGTTCGCCGACGCGCACAATCTCCTGGGTTTGTCACTCGCGATGGCAAATCGAACCGACGAAGCCCTCGACGCGTTCGATGAAGCCATCAGGCTCAACCCGAGATACGTCGAAGCACACCTGAATCGCGCCGTCCTGTTGAATCACTTGGGCCGGGAAGAGGAGGCGGCGCACGCGATGACGCGCGCGGAGGAGCTCGGCGCGCCTGACGAGAGCGGCTTCCCAGCCGTGGTCGCGAACAAGCTGGCGAACTCGCACGCTCAGCTCGCCGACGAATACCGAGCCGCTGGCGCGCTCACGGAGGCGATCGCCGAATACGAACGTGCGCTCGAGCTGCGGCCACAATTTTCCGACATCCGACTCGCGCTCGGGCGTGCGCTGCTGGAACATGGCGATAACGAGGCTGCCGGCAGAACGCTCGACGAGGTGCTCCGCCAGCGGCCCAATTGGCTCGATGCCATGCTGCTTCGCGGTTTGGCCGCTTATCTTGCAGGTGATCTCGAAATGGCCAAACGGGTCTGGGAGGACGCATCCGCTCGCCACCCCGAGGAGCCGCGCCTGGAGATCTACCGCAGTATGCTCGCGCGCCGCGTTGACGCGTAGGCGAACCGACGCTTCTCTTCTGGGTATTTCTCCCAACATGTTCCGCTCGTTCAGCAGACTCGCGGCCGGGCTGCTCCTGCTCGTCGCGGCATGCCACGCCGAATTTCAGATCAACAAATTCCCGACGCACGAAGAGCTGTATCGCGCGTCGGTCAAAGAGTACAACCGGCACAAATGGGATAATGCCATCGCCGGATTCGACAAGCTGACACTGGAGCTTCCGGCCCGCGATTCACTGCTGCCGCGCTCGTACTGGTATCTCGCTTCCGCCCACGAGCATAGCGGTGAGCACCTGCTGGCTGCACAGAGCTTCAGCCGCCTGGTGGAGTCCTTCCCCGACGACTCGTTGGCTCCGAGCGCGGCGCTCGAGGCTGGCCGCGCCTACGCGCGGCTCTGGCGACGCCCGACGCTCGACCCGACGTATGGAGAAACGGCACTCGCCACGTTCGGAACGCTGGTAAGCTTGTACCCGAGCTCGCCCCAGGCCGACTCCGGCAAGCGTGAGACGGCCAATCTCGAGGAGATGTTCGCCGAGAAGAGCTACGGCACGGGTATGTTCTATCTGCGCCGCCGGGCCTTCGACTCAGCGATCATCTACTTCAAGGACGTAGTCGCGAAGTGGCCCACCGCACCGCATGCGCGCGACGCGCGCCTGCGTTTGGTGGACGCGTACAAGGCGATTCGCTACCGCGAAGATGCCTCCGATGTTTGTACGCAGCTCCGAAAGCAGTACCCAAACGATCGTGATGTCCGACAGACCTGTGCGGGCGTGCCGGACGCCAAACCGGCGGCAGCCGCGGCCGCCCCGACCCGTGCGGCTAGTCCTCCGTCGCCATCGCGCGGCCAGTGAGCGATGCGTATCGGCATTCTCGGAGGGAGCTTCGATCCGCCGCATGTGGGTCATCTCCTGGCGGCCGTGGATGCCATCGAGACGCTGGCACTTGATCGGCTGATTTTCATCCCCGCCGCAACTCAACCACTGAAGCTGGGTTTCCCGGGCGTCGCAGGCGGAGCCGCACCGCTACAGCGACTGGCGATGGTCAAACTGCTGATCGCCGGCGAGTCACGATTTGCGGCAGACCCGATCGAAATCGATCGCGGGGGGTTATCTTACACGGTTGACACTTTGGAGGCGTACGCGGTGCGCCATCCGGCCGCGGAGCGGTTCTTTCTCGTCGGAGCGGACGTCCTCACCTCGTTCGCCAAGTGGCGGCAGCCTGAGCGGATCGTCGCGTTGGCGCGGCTGACAGTGCTGCAGCGAATGGGAGAGAGCGTCGGGCCGCTGGAGTTGCCGCCGCTGCCGGACTTGCCGCCGCTACTCGTGCTGCAAACGCGACGTATAGACGTGTCGTCGACGGAAATACGCGAGCGCGTGCGAAACGGGAAGTCCATCCATGGTTTCGTTCCCGACTCCGTCGCGGCCTACATTGCCGCTGAGCGGTTGTACCAATAGAGGAAAGCATGCTGAAGCGAGTCATCAGCGCCGTCGTCGGGTCGCGCCACGAACGCGAGCGGCGGCGCATTCAACCGATCGTCGATGCCACAAACGAGCACGCCGCCCGCTTGCGCGACATCTCCGAGGAAGAGCTACGCGGCCAAACGGCGAAGCTTCGGGGGCTCATTCAGGAGCGAACGGCAGCATTGGAAGCGCGCGTGGCCGATCTCAAGGAGCAGAAGCGGAACGCCGGCGACCCCATCCAGCGCGAGCGCATCGACACCGAGCTGAGCGGCGCCGATGGGCGTGGTGGGGTCGAGGGTGAGTTGCGCGCGGCTACGGCGGAGGTGCTCGACGAGATCCTCCCCGAGGCGTTCGCGACGGTGAAAGAAGCATCCCGTCGCCTGCTCGGTTCGACCGTGATGGTGACCGGGCGCGAGCTGGTCTGGGACATGGTACCGTACGACGTCCAGCTCATGGGTGGCGTCGAGCTGCACCTGGGTCGCATCGCCGAAATGGCGACGGGCGAGGGAAAGACGCTGGTTGCTACGCTGCCCCTCTATCTCAACGCTTTGCCGGGCAAAGGCGCGCACCTGGTGACGGTGAACTCGTATCTCGCCCGCCGAGACTCGCAGTGGATGGGACACGTGTACAAGTATCTGGGCCTCAGCGTCGGCTGTATCGACGACACCGAGCCTGGCACGCCGGAGCGGCGCGCCGCCTATCTCTGCGACATCACGTATGGCACGAACAACGAATTCGGCTTCGACTACCTGCGCGACAACATGGTGGTGCGTGCCGATCAGAAGGTGCAGCGACCCCATAACTTCGCGATCGTCGACGAGGTCGATTCGGTGCTCATCGATGAGGCGCGCACACCCCTGATCATCTCGGGGCCGGTGGGCAACGAGAATGACGCGATGTACTTCGAGCATAACGCGGCCGTGGCACGCCTCGTGGGCCGCCAAACACAGTTGGCGAACACGCTGGTCGGCGACGCGGAACGGGCGCTCGAGCAGGGAGATACGCAGGCCGCGGCACTCGCACTGTACAAAGCACAGCTCGGGAATCCGAAGAACAAGCGGCTGTTGAAGGTGCTGCAGGAGCCGGGGACGAAGCAGTTGGTGCAGAAGATGGAGCTGGATCACATTGCCGACCGCAGACTTCCGGCGAGCAAGCAAACCTATCGAGACATCGAGGAGGATCTGCTGTTCGTGCTGGATGAGAAGGGCCACTCTGTGCATCTCACCGATCAAGGAGTGGACTTTCTGTCGCCGGGTGATCACGACGCATTCGTGCTGCCGGATCTGTCGGAGGCGGTGCACCGGATCGACCATGATCCGGAGCTGTCACCGGAGCAGAAGCTCGAGGCGCGGCGACAGCTCGAGATCGACTATGCGCAAAAGAGCGAAAAGCTGAACATCGTCCATCAGCTGCTCCGCGCCCACGCCCTGTACGAGAAGGACGTGAACTACGTCGTGCAGGACGGCGAGGTGCTGATCGTCGACGAGTTCACCGGCCGTACGATGCCGGGGCGGCGCTGGTCGGAGGGATTGCACCAGGCGGTCGAAGCAAAGGAAGGGGTTCGCGTGAAGGGCGAGACACAAACGCTCGCGACGATCACGATCCAGAACTACTTCCGCATGTACGACAAGCTTGCCGGCATGACCGGCACCGCCGAGACGGAGGAGAACGAATTCTTCCAGATCTACGGCTTGGAGGTCGCCGTCATCCCGACGAACAAGCCGTGCATCCGCGACGACCGGCAGGACCTCGTATACAAGACCCGTCGCGAGAAATACAACGCGATCGTGGAGGAAACGCAGCGCCTCCACGGACTCGGATATCCCGTGCTCGTTGGAACCACGAGCGTGGAAGCGTCGGAAACCCTGTCGAAGCTGTTTCAACGCGCTGGTCTGAAGCACAACGTACTGAACGCGAAGTATCACCAGCGCGAGGCGGAGATCGTCGCCGGCGCAGGTCAGTATGGCGCGGTCACGATCGCCACGAACATGGCGGGCCGCGGGACCGACATCAAGCTCGGCGACGGCGTGCGCGATCCGAAACCATCCGAGGTGAAGGATCTCGACGGCAATCTTATGCCGGTGGAAGAGATCGGCGGATTGCACATCATCGGGTCGGAGCGGCACGAATCGCGGCGCATCGATCGGCAGCTGCGTGGGCGATCGGCGCGTCAGGGAGACCCGGGAGCGTCTCAGTTCTTCCTGTCGCTCGAGGACGATCTGATGCGGCTCTTCGGCTCCGAGCGCATCGCGAAGTTGATGGATCGCCTCGGCGCCAAAGAAGGTGAGATGCTGACGCATCCGCTGATCACGCGATCGATCGAACAGGCGCAGAAGCGAGTGGAGCTACAGAACTTCCAGGCTCGCAAGCGGCTGCTCGAGTACGACGACGTCATGAATCAGCAGCGAGAGGTCATCTATTCGCTGCGTACCTTCGCGCTCGAAGGAGGCGAGGAGCTGAAGGGCGAAGCGCTGAAAATGGTGGACAAGGCCATTACGCAGCGCGTCGACACCACGCTCGCGGAGTACGAGACGGCGGCGGAGTGGGACATCCCGCTGCTGCAGCAGGATCTGCTCATGCACTATCTGCTGCAGGTGGCTGAGCTCGAGAACGCCGATGTTCGGCCTACGACAGAGGAGGGGCTGACGACGGCCGCTGTGGGCGCTGCGCGGAAGGCGTTCCACGCCAAGCTGGCCAGCCTCGATCAGCAGCGGGATGAAGAAGGCAACGGGTACGGCGATCGACTGCTGTCGCTCGTGATGCTCAACGTGCTGGACGAGAAATGGAAGGACCACCTGTACGATCTCGACCAGCTGCGCAACGCGATCCACTATCGATCATGGGGCCAGAAAGATCCTCTCATCGAGTACAAGCAGGAAGCTTACACGATGTTCGTGGACTTGATGAACGATATCTACAACACCTTTACCGAACGTTTTCTGAAGGTGCAGCTCCTGTTCGAGCAACCGGGATTCGGCGCGGCGACCGCGGCGGGTGGCGCTGCCGCGGGTCCGTCGGCTTCGCATCCTTCGGTGCCGAAGAAGCGCTACAATGCCTTCGGCATCCTGGAGGACATCGTACCCGATGACGTTGTTGCGGCCATGGAAGAGAATGGCGACGGCGCGGCCAGCGGCACCGACGAAGTGCTCGACATCGCGCCGGACGCGCCACCAAAAAAGGAGCTGTTGGCGAAGAGAGACCCAATGATCGTCGGCGCGGGCAGAGCGCGCTCATTGACGGCGCAGCCGCAGAACGCGCCCGCCGCGAACTGGTCCAACGTCGGCCGCAACGATCCCTGCCCCTGCGGGTCCGGCAAGAAGTTCAAGAAGTGTCACGGATCGCAAGCTTAGCAGGCCAGCGCGGGTCAACGCATCCGAACCGACAGCTCATCGAAGGTCTACCGCCGCTGTTCCATGTTAAGAAGACATCGTCGATGTGGAGAACTTCTGAGCGAGCGCTGTCCGACCGCTCGATGAAGCTTTTTGGAGGCGACGCGCCGCTCTCGGAACCGTCGGTGGCGCTCTTCGAACCGAGAGCGACGCAGCAGTTTGTAAACATGTGTGTGGAATCGCGCGACGCGGCCCGCACGTAGCCTTCGATGAGCGCTTCGGCTTCGTAGGTGAGGCACAAAGATCCGCGCGTGGATGTCTCCGGCGTGGAGGCGATGCAGTCCGGCGGCTCGCGGACGTTGACCGACGCGTCGCGTGTGATGAAGTACCGGAGCATGGCGGTCTGCGTCAGCAAGGTGGCGAGAATCGGCAGTGAGGCGACGCACCTCGGCGGTGGGGCGACGCACTTTGGACGCGAGGCGACGCACTCCGTCGCCGGCGCAGCGCGGTGCGACGGCGAGATGTCGCAGTCCGGACCAGACGGGTCGCCGAAGTTTTCCACACGCGTCTCGTTTGGCGGCTCAGGAGAGCTCGCCGGCACAGGAGGGGCGTTGTTGGAATTGAAGGCGTCGCAGATCGGCCTTGACGCGAGGGTGCCGGAATAAACAAATGGTGTAATCTCCGCGTTAGGCATCGTGCCGGAGTCGTGTGGTTGGTCGATTTACCGCGAGTCGCTGGCGCTGGACGTGTGTGGTTCCTCGATCTGCCGCGAGGGATTGGTGCCGGAACCCCGTAGTTCCTCGACGGACCGTGAACGGTCGCTCCCGGAGGTAGCGAGCTCCCCGGCTCCTGGTGGTGCTCCTGTCCGTGCGTTCGCTGGTATATCCTCCGGCGATTTCGATGCTGGGTGGCGACCAGCCTGACCGTACCTGTTCGGTCTCCCTGACGAGAGGTCAACCATGGCTGGCCAGATATCGCGCCAAGCGTTAAGTATTCGAGAGCTGCCGCGTTCCGAGCGACCTCGTGAGCGCCTGATCGACTTGGGGGCGCACGCGTTGACGACGGCCGAGTTGCTCAGCGTGCTACTCGGCACCGGCGCCGCGGGTCGTCCGTCGGTGCGGTTGGGTCAGGAGGTGCTTGCGTCGGCGTCCGGGTCGTTGCGACGAATCGCCATGCAACCCGTGGCGACGCTGACAGAGGTGCCAGGCGTCGGTACGGCGCGTGCCACGACGATTCATGCGGCGCTCGAGTTGGGGAGACGGATGGCCAACGAGGTGCGCGACGATGGCGCACCGGTGCGGTCCCCGCGCGACGTCGTTGAACTGTTCGCGTCGAGACTGGAAGACCTGCCGGTGGAGGAGTTTCATGTCGCGGTGCTGGACTCGCAACACCGTCTCGAGAGGGACATCACCATTACGCGTGGTATTCTGAATTCCTCGCTCGTGCATCCGAGGGAGGTCTTTCGGGAGGCCATCGCCGAACGGGCGGCGGCAGTGATCCTCGTTCATAACCATCCGAGCGGCGATCCCGCGCCCTCGGCGGATGACAAATCGGTGACGGAGCAGCTCGTTGCGGCTGGACGGCTGCTGGATATCCCGGTTCACGATCATGTGATCATCGGGCGTGGGCGATACACGAGCTTCGCGGAGGCAGGGCTGCTGTGACGGCGACAGCGACAGCGCAGGCGTTCATTCCGGGGTGGCGCGAGGACGAGCATCCGTTGCATGACAAGCTCGATCGCGACCTGCTCGTGCGTGCCTATCTCTTCGGTGAGCGAGCGCATCGCGGTCAGGTACGCAATTCCGGCGAGCCCTACATCACCCATTCGGTCGAAGTCGCCAAGATTCTCGCCGACCTGCAGCTGGATTCCGTCACGGTGGCCAGCGGTCTGTTGCACGATGTGGTCGAGGACACGACGAGTAGCATCGCGGACGTGGAGCGCGAGTTCGGGCGCGAGGTCGCGGCCATCGTCGACGGATTGACGAAGATCGCGAAGCTGCCAAGCGGGGGATCGTCGCAGGAACGGCAGGTCGAGAGCTACCGCAAGCTGTTGCTATCGATTGCGAAGGACGCGCGCGTCATCATCGTCAAGCTGGCTGATCGCCTGCACAACATGCGGACGCTCGACTGGCTGCCCCCTGAGAAGCGCCGTCGTATCGCGCAGGAGACACGCGACCTGTATGCGCCGCTCGCGCATCGCTTCGGCATGGCCAAGCTGCGGTGGGAGCTCGAGGACCTCGCCTTCAAGTACCTCGAAGCGGAGGAGTACAAGGCGCTCGCCAAGAAGGTCGCCCAGAGACGAACCGAACGCGAGGAGCTCATTCGGCAGATGAAGGAGCCGCTCGAGGCGGCACTGGCGCGCGCTGGCATACGCAACGTCGACGTGACCGGACGCCCGAAGCATCTGTGGTCGATCTACAAGAAGATGAAGCAGCGCGAGAAACCGTACGAGGAGATCTACGACCTTCTGGCGATTCGCGTGCTGGTCAACTCGGTGCCCGACTGTTATCACGCGTTAGGCGTGATTCACGACGGCTGGACACCGGTGCAGGAGCGCATCAAGGACTACATCGCGCAGCCGAAGTCGAATGGCTATCAGTCCCTGCACACGACCGTGTTCGGTCCGGGCCGTCAGCTGTACGAGATCCAGATCCGCACGCGAGAGATGCATCGCACCGCCGATTTCGGTATCGCGGCGCACTGGCGGTACAAGGAGGACGCGAAGAATTCGGACGAGCTGGATCGGCACCTCACCTGGTTCCGTCAGGTGCTGGAGCTCCAGATGGACGCGAAAACGCCGGACGAGTTCCTCGAGTTCCTGAAGCTCGACTTGTATCAGGACGAGATCTTCGTCTTCACGCCCACGGGGGACGTGATCCAGCTGCCCAAGGGCGCAACGCCGATCGATTTCGCGTTCGCCGTGCACACCGAGGTCGGGCTGCATTGCGCGGGCTCGCGCGTGAACGGGCGCATCGCGCCGCTCTCACGTCCTCTCCGGAATTCCGAGACGGTGGAAATCATCACCTCGCCGACGGCGAAGCCGTCGCGCGACTGGCTGGCGCACGTCCGCACCGGCCGCGCACGCCACAAGATTCGTCAGGTGCTGAAACGTGACGCCCAGGAATCAGCGGAGAAGCTCGGTCAGGAGATTCTGGACCGGGAGGTGCGGCGCCGGCGCATCGCCAAGCCAAACGACGATCAGCTCGTCCGCGCGGCGAAGGGCCTGAGCCTGACCGACGCCACGCATCTCCTTGCCTCGCTGGGGCAGGGAGACGTGAACGTTCTTCAAGTGCTGAAGCAGATTCATCCCGATATCGACGCCGAGGAGCCCAAACCCACCGCGTTCGAGCGCTTCGTCGACCGCGTCCGGGGGTCGAAGGGAGTTCGCATCCAGGGCGTGGATGGACTGATGGTGCGGTATGCGCAGTGCTGTCAGCCCGTGCCGGGCGATCCGGTCGTGGGCTACGTCACGCGCGGTCGCGGCGTGAGCATCCACCGCGCCGACTGTCCCAACCTCCTGCTGCTCGCACACGAGCCGGAGCGGCGGTTGGAGATCGATTGGCAGGAGGCGCAGGGCGAACGCTTCATCGTCAGGCTGACGCTCGAGGGCAACGATCGGCGTGGGCTGTACGCGGACGTGGCGACGGCGGTCAGCTCGACCGGCACCGACATTCGGAGCATGGAACTGCGCAGCGTCGACGGCAAGGCGCTGGGCTCACTACTCGTCGAGGTCGAGAACCTCGCGCATCTGGAGAAAGTGCTCAAGGCCGCACGTCGGGTGAAGGGGATCACCGACGTCGTGCGGCGCGAGCGGCTTACGACAGAGTGACGATGCCGTCCACGCGCTTTTTGCGGCTAGCACATCGGCTGGGAAGCAGACTTGTTCGCGCGCGAGCCGGATCGCGCCTCCTGCCAATCGCTTGGAATTCGATCATCGCTTCAGAGCTTTTCTTACTGCGAGTAGCTGATCGGCGTCGTGTTCGGCCGAGCTGTGCGCTCGACAGAACGCTCACCGTGGTGGTGAAGACATTCGAGCGCCCGCACGTTCTTAGAAGGCTAATAGCGAGCATCCGCAGCGCATATCCGACGTTACCAGTCATCGTCGTCGACGATAGTAGGGTCGTGAATCCTTTGGATGGCGTGTCGACGCTACGTCTTCCCTATGACGTCGGAATCAGCGTTGGCCGCAATTACGGTGTCCAGCATGTCACAACGGAGTACACGCTGCTCCTCGACGATGATTTCGTGTTCTGTGGCGGCACGGACCTGGAATCGGCGGTGGAATGGCTTCGACATCATCCGGACGTGGACATTCTGGGTGGTCAGATCATTGATTTACCGCACTTCTATGCAATCGACTGCACGTCCAGAACTCTGTTTCCGACGTCAGCGCAAGCGACTATCCCCTCCGGAACACTCATAGACGGTCAGCCCGTGTGCGACGTCGTCCAGAACTTTTTCGTCGCACGCACCGATCGACTGCGGCTCGTGCCGTGGGACCCTGCACTGAAGAAAATGGAGCACACCGATTTCTTTACACGTGCGAAGGGCATTCTCACGACGGTGTACTATCACCAGCTGAAAGTCCTGCATGCGCGGACTCCGTTCGATCGCGAATACATGCGCAAGCGGAACGACCTCGCAGTTGAAGCGGCCGTGTTGCACAGAAAATGGAGTCGGGAGGGAAGCACAGAGCAGCTGGCCGGCCGGCAGTCCGCAAGCACAGAGAACTGAAAGGAGCACCACGGTCCAGGCCCCCGAGCGACGCGCCGCTCAGGGCCCGAACAAAACCCGCAGTTCGCGGCTATATTATTCCGGATGCCCGCCCGGTTCGACCTCCAGGCGCCCTTCACCCCGGCAGGCGATCAGCCGAAGGCGATCGCCGAACTGACCGCTGGGCTGACCCGGGGCGACCGCTTTCAGACGCTGCTCGGCGTTACCGGCTCCGGCAAGACGATGACGGTCGCGAACGTCATTCGGAACATCGGCAAGCCGACCCTCGTGCTGTCCCACAACAAGACGCTCGCCGCCCAGCTCTACGGAGAGTTGAAGAGCTTCTTTCCGCATAACGCGGTCGAGTACTTCATCTCCTACTACGACTATTACCAGCCGGAGGCGTACGTTCCATCGACCGACACGTACATCGAGAAGGACGCGTCGATCAACGAGGACATCGACCGGTTGCGGCTACGGGCGACATCGAGCCTCATGGAGCGCGAGGACGTGGTCATCGTCGCCACCGTCTCGGCGATCTACGGCCTTGGCGATCCGGTACAGTACCGCGAGCAGATGGTCACGCTCACGACCGGCCAACACATCGCGCGCGACGACATCCTGCGCGCGCTCGTGAAGATTCAATACAGCCGCAACGATGTTGCGTTCGAGCGCGGCACCTTTCGCGTACGCGGCGACACGGTGGAGATCCTGCCGGCGTACGAAGAGCAGGGGGTGCGCGTCGAGATGTGGGGTGACGAGATCGAGCGAATCTCCAAGATCAACGCGCTCACGGGTGAGACCATCGCCGTTCTCGATCGCAGCGCCATCTATCCGGCGAAGCATTTCGTCACCAATCGCCCGACGCTCGAGCGCGCCGTGAAGCTCATTCGGCAGGAGCTGGTAGAGCGCCTGGCCATATTGAAGACGCAGAACAAATTGCTCGAGGCCCAGCGCCTGGAGTCGCGCACCAACTTCGATATCGAGATGATGCTGGAGATCGGCACCTGCGCCGGCATCGAGAATTATTCCCGCCATCTGTCGGGGCGCAACGAGGGCGAACGGCCGGCGTGCCTGTTCGACTACTTCCCCGAAGACTTCCTCGTGATCGTCGACGAGTCGCACGTGACGCTGCCTCAGATCGGCGGCATGTTCAACGGCGACCGCGCTCGCAAGCTGACGCTCGTGGACTACGGGTTCCGCCTGCCGAGCGCCCTCGACAACCGGCCGCTGATGTTCGACGAATTTCTGGCGCTGACGCCGGGCGCGATCTTCGTGTCGGCGACGCCGGGCGATCTCGAGCTGCAGTTGTCGGAAGGGGTCGTCGTGGAGCAGATCATCCGCCCCACGGGGCTCGTCGATCCGGAAATCGACATCCGTCCCGTGCGCGGCCAAGTCGACGACCTGCTCAACGAGGTGCGACTACGTGAACGCAAGGGTGAGCGCGTGCTCGTCACCACACTCACGAAGCGCATGGCCGAGGACCTGACGGACTATATGCAGCAAGTGGGTGTGCGCGTCCGGTACATGCACTCCGACATCGATGCCATCGAGCGTATGGAGATCGTGCGTGGGCTGCGGTTGGGCGAGTTCGACGTCCTGGTCGGCATCAACCTCCTGCGCGAAGGCTTGGACCTTCCCGAAGTGTCACTCGTGGCGATTCTGGATGCGGATCAGGAGGGGTTCCTGCGCAGCGACCGGTCGCTGATCCAGACCGTCGGCCGTGCTGCCCGCAATGCACACGGCAGGGCGATTTTTTACGCCGACCGCGTGACCGGCTCGATGGCCCGATGCATCGAGGAGACGAGCCGCAGGCGAGAGATCCAAAGGGCGTACAACATCGAGCACGGGATCACGCCGCGCACCGTGCTGAAGAGCGTCGACCAGGTGAAGTTCATCACCCGTGTGGCCGATGCCCGGACAGAGCGGGATCATCGGAAGGTCGCCGAGCCGGCGCGGAGCTATGCTGTCATGGATCATCAGGCGCTCGCGAAGCTGCTGGAGGAGCAGATGAGGGAAGCGGCGGCGAACATGGACTTCGAGCTGGCGGCGCAGCTACGCGATCAACTGTTCGAGGTCAGAGCGCGGTGACCGCCGCCGAGAGAGGGGAGCACGAGGGGGTAGTCCCTCCGCTTGCCGCACGAGGAAAGCTCGCGGTGACGGAGGACGAGCTGATCGCCTGGGGTGAGCGGCTCGGGCGTTCCGTGCGCCCGCCGCTGTTGATCACCATCACGGGCGAGTTGGGCGCGGGCAAAACGACGTTGGCCCGGGCGATCTGCCACGGCTACGGCGTGTCGGAGGAGGTCACCAGCCCCACGTTCGCGCTGGTGCACGAGTACGAGGGTGCGCTCTCCAAGGTTTATCATCTGGATCTCTATCGCCTCTCGCGCCCGGATGAGCTGGTGCAGCTCGGGTGGGATGACATGCTTCGCGATCAGACCCTCATGCTGGTGGAGTGGCCGGACCGAGCTGCGGATGCGATGCCGCTCGACCGGCTGCTGATCGATCTCGAGCACGTGCCTAACGATTCATCGCGACGGCTTCTGTACGCGGGCGGGCACGTCGGCGAGACGCAGTTCGGCGACCATTCGTGATCACCCTGGCGCTCGACGCGGCGACCTACACCGGAACGGTCGCGATCCTGGACGGTGCCGCCATCCTGTTCGAGTGCGAAGCGCCGATGCGCGGGGAGCGGCAGGAACGGCTCATGCCTGCCGTGGCCGCGGCGATCGAAGGTGCCGCGGTCGAAGGCGCCGATGTGCAGCGAATCGTCTGCGGTGCCGGCCCGGGAAGCTTCACCAGTTTGCGCATCGCGGCATCGATCGCAAAGGGACTGGCGACAGCTTGGAGCCGACCGCTGTTCGCTGTCTCGTCGCTCGGACTGATCGTCGCGGGCGCCGCCACGACGCTCACACCGGGTCGCTACGCGGCGGCAATCGACGCGTTGCGCGGAGAGACATACGTCGCCATGCTGGAGCTGGATGCCGCCGGCAGTCTGCGAGCAATCAGCCCGCCGGAGCGGGTCGCGACTCGGGACTTGTCATCGTTGGCGGCCCAGATGGAAGCGCGGCTCATCGGACCCGGACAGGCACTCGACGTGAAGCCACATGCACGTGGTGTCGCACAGCTGGAAGCCGCCATCTTCGCTGTGGATCTGAGCAGCTGGGAACCGTCGTATGGCCGGCTCGCCGAAGCGCAGGTGAAGTGGGAGGCGGCGCATGGGCGTCCACTGCCGCGCCCATGACGACGATCACCGTCCAACGGGCAACGGCCGATTTGCTGACCGAGGTCGTGGCGATCGAACGCCGGTCGTTCAGCGATCCCTGGTCGCTGCCTGCATTCGAGGACGTGGTCGAGCATTCACACGTGGCTTTCCTCTGCGCACGGGACGGTATCGGGGGGCCGGTTCTGGGTTATGTTGTCGCGTGGTTCGCGGCGGACGAGGCAGAGATCGCGAATCTGGCAGTCGCGGCTCAGGGCCGCCGGCGCGGCATCGGTTCGGCGCTTCTCGCGGCAGCATTGGAGGAGGCGCAGGCGCGGGGCGCAGTCGCCGTGTATCTCGAAGTTCGCGATTCGAATGTCGCGGCTCGGCGTCTGTACGAGTCGCACGGCTTCACCGAGGTTGGCAAACGCAAGGCGTATTACCGCAAGCCGGTGGAGGACGCGATCGTCCTCAAGCGAGAGCTCGTGTCAGAGGCTAAGGACAAGGCATGAACGCGGTGATGTACGGCTGCAGGGAAGGATTTGAGCTGGTGGGCATGGAATTGTGTGCATCGCCAATCGGGTTGGACGGTATCGTGCGGCGAGATCATTGACTCTCGCCAGGAGGAATTCGTGAGCCGAAGCTTGAACAAAGTCATGCTGATCGGGAATCTCGGAAATGACCCAGAGGTACGATCAACGACGGGCGGAAACCGGGTAGCGAGCTTTTCGTTGGCGACCAGCCGGTCCTGGAACGACGCGAGCGGTTCGAAACAGGAGAAGACGGAGTGGCATCGCTGCGTGGTGTGGAACACGAAATCATCGCAGCTGGCGGATATCGTGGAGCGCTACGTCAAGAAGGGCGACAAGATCTACGTCGAGGGACGCATCGAGTATCGGCAGTGGCAGGACAAGGATGGACAGACGCGGTACAGCACCGAGATCAACGTGCGCGAGATGATCATGCTCGGCGGCGCCCGCGGTGCCGGCGGTGGCGACTTCGAGAGCAATGGAGAGCCGGCGACCCGCCGTGCACCAGTCGCACCGAAGGCGAAGGCGACCCCCGGTGCCGCCGCCGGAACGGGCAGCGACGACTTCGAAGATTTTCCAGGCGCGCTGCAGGACGAGGACGACGACTTGCCGTTCTGAGCGGCATGCCATCGGCGGTTTCATCGGAGCGTTTCCCTTTCGGCGCATGTTCGTCCTACCGGTGTCAGCCTCTCGTCTTGCGCGAGGGGCTGCGCCGTGCGACGCAGGACGGTCCCGACATCACACCGGAGTCGATTCTATGCTCTGGCAGGAAGCGCCCAGACGGAATGGGCGGATGCAGTCACAGCTTGCCAAACGCGTGCGGACGCTGGCAGCGATTGCGCTGCTCGTCCCCTTCGCTCTCGGCGCCCAGCAGCCAGCCGAGCAGCGGCCGGGAACTTATACCGTCAAGCGCGGCGATACACTGTGGGATCTGGCCAAACACTTTCTCAACGATCCCTATCTGTGGCCGCAGATCTATAGGCTCAACACTGATCAAATCCGCGATCCGCACTGGATTTATCCGGGTGAGCTTCTGAACCTGCCGCAAGCGGTGGCTGTGGCGCCGGCGGCTGCTCCCGCTCCGACTGCCGAGGAGCCGGCATCCGACTTCAACGGACCAACGGTCTTTGCGCCGCAGCCGCGCCGCGTAGTCACTTCGACGATCGAGCAGCGGCCGCTGGTCGAGCCAGCGCCGGTCGTCCGGCAGGGGGAGTATCTGGCGGCGCCATACGTCGAGCGCCTTGGACGCCGGCGCGGGACGGGCAAGATCATGGGGAGCAGTGAGCTCGAGGGCGTCGCCTCCGCCGCGGATCCTGGTCGTTACCAGCTTTTCAGCAAGATCTTCATCGCACCGCCGGCGGGCACCGCAGCGGCGGAAGGGGATCGGTTCGTGGCCGTCGCGGAGGGTCCCGAGATCGAAGGCCTTGGACGCATCGTGATTCCGACCGGCGTCGTCAGGGTGACGAAGGCGACGCACTACGGCGAAGCCGCAGTCGCCGAAGTCGTGCAGATCTTCAACGAAGTCCGTCCAGGGCAGCAGCTGCTGCCGTACGACAGCACCGCGCTCGCACTGCGGGGCCAGCCACGGCCCATTCAGGGTGGCCGCTGGTCGAGTGTGCAGTGGATCTATTCGCAGCCCGTGCTGCCGGCGGTCCAGAGCTACATGGTCCTGAACGTCAACTCACGCGATGGTGTGAAGATCGGCGATCGTTTCGAGCTGTTCAAATCGCGGCAAAACGCCGCCGAGCCGGCCCAGCTCGCGGAATCCGAGATTCCGATCGCGTACGGCAACGCGGTGCGAGTCACACCTTACGCCACGACGATCATTCTGACCGGTGAAGATCAGCCGAAGATCCGCCCCGGAACGCTGGCTCGGATCACGGCGCAGATGCCCTGAGCGTCGTAAGTGAACTAGATTCAGGGCGATGCCATGATTGCGCTCGCCCATTTTCTTGCCATCTGCTGCTATATCGGCGCGGCAATGATTGCTGCTGTGCCTTTCGCCCGTCCCGTCGACGCTCCGACGCGGGGCGTTGCCGGTGTTCTCGCGTTGGGCGTCGTCTTACACATCGCGGCGCTCTGGAATTTCGTTCTGCGCTTTGGAGCGCTCCCGCTCACCGGCCTGGGTCCCTCACTCTCTTTTGCCGGCCTCGTGCTCGCCACGACGTTGCTGGTCGTCGAGGTCATTGCGAAGGAGGTGAGCCTCACGCTCGTGGCCGCGCCACTGGCAGCATTACCGACGACCTTTGCCACGATCGTGGGCCTGACGCCCAGCAGTGGGCCGGCGGGGACCCGAGGAGTTTGGCTGTCCGCGCACATCGCCCTGAGCTTCGTCGGCATCGCGGCGTTCGCCACCGCCGCGGCGGCGGGCACGATGTACCTGATCGAACGACGTGAGCTGAAATCGCGGCGCTTCGGAGCGATCTTTCGCTTCTTTCCGCCACTGGCGACGCTCGATCGGGTGAACCACTTCGCTGCGATCGCCGGTTGGCTCGTGCTCACGATCGGTATCGTACTCGCCGTCACGTACTCGATCGAGTACCGGCAGCTCGATCTTCCTCAGATCGTGTGGGGGATGGGAGCGTGGGTCGCTGTCAGTGGTGCGGCGATGGGGCGCCTGCTCGGCGGCTGGCAAGCACGTCGTGCAGCGCTGTACTCGACCGTGAGCTTCGCGGCGGTGCTGGTGCTGTATCTCGCGTTCCGTATCGCGTCGCCGGTCATTGCGACCGGCGGTGCGGGGGGAATGGGAGGCAAGTTCCTGTGAGCCTGATCGTCGCCGGCATGAACCACCGCGGCGCATCGCTGGACGTACGCGAGAAGGTGGCGTACCGGCCGTCGGAGACTCTCCCGGTCCTGGCGGAGCTGCGCGATCGTGGCGGCGCGAGCGAAGCAGTACTGCTCTCGACCTGTAATCGCACCGAGTTCTACCTCGTCGACAGCGAGCCGTGCACCGGAGACAACGTCGCGGGCCAAGCGCAGACCTTCGTTTGGTCCGAGCTCTCTGCGCGTCTGGGCGGCGACGCGTCCGTATATGGTTATGTCTACCGCGATCGCGCGGCGGTGGAGCATCTCTTCCGTGTGGCATCGGGACTCGATTCGATGATTCTCGGCGAGGCCGAGGTTCAGGGGCAGGTGCGCGACGCCTGGGAGGGCTGCCGCGCCTGCTCGGGAGCGATTCTCAATCGCCTCTTTCAGAGCTCTCTGAACGTCGCGGGCCGTGTGAGAGCTGAGACGTCGATCGGCAAGGGCGCGGCGTCCGTCAGCTCTGCCGCGGTGCAGCTGGCGAAGCAGATCTTCGGCTCCCTGATCGGTCGGCGAGCGATGATTCTCGGTGCCGGAGAGATGGCCGAGCTCGCGCTGGAGTGCCTCGTCGGCGAAGGCGTGCGGGCGGCGATCGTCTCCAACCGCACGTACGAGCATGCATGCGAGCTCGCCGACCGGTATGGCGCGCACGCGATCCGGTACGACGAGTGCTGGGCGTCGTTAGGCGACGTCGACCTGCTGCTCTGCTCCACGGCATCGCCAGCGCCGATCGTGTCCGCGGCCAAGGTGCGGCACGCCGTCGAGCGCCGCCCTGGCGGCGGGCGGCCGCTCTGCATTCTCGACGTCGCCCTCCCTCGCGACGTCGAGCCGGCGGTGCGCGCCATTGAGAACGTGTTCCTGTACGATCTTGACGACCTCCACGCCGTCGTATCTGCGAACATCGATCGGCGCAAATCGGAGTTAGCCGCCGCCAGCGCGATGATCGACGAGGAAGTCGAGCGGTACTGGAGTTGGCTGGCCAGTCTCGCCGCCATTCCCGTCGTGACGTCCTTCCGCAGGCGGATGGACGAGATGCGGGAGCGTGAGCTCGCCGCCGCGCTTCGGCACCTCGACCGTCTGTCGCCGGAGGAGCGATCGGCTGTCGAGCAGCTTTCGCGCGCACTGATGAACAAATTTCTACACGAACCGACAGTGCGGCTGCGTGCAGCCGCCGCGAACGGCCGCGGCCTCAGCGTGGTCGATACGGCGCGTTATCTGTTCGGCCTCGACACGACGCCTGACGAGAGCCACGCGACGCAGGATCCCGGGAAACAGCGTGGAGGAGCAGCGTAGTGCCGCGTGCGCTCGTGACCGGCGGCGCCGGGTTCATCGGCTCGCACGTGGTGGACCGATTCCTCGCGAACGGCTTCGAGGTCGATGTGATCGACGACCTGTCGACGGGAAAGCGGACCAACGTTGCCGCCCAGGCCCTGCTGAGGGTGATCGACGTGCGATCGCCTGAGACACGCGCACTGATTGGCGAAGGACGCTTCGACGTGATCGTTCATCTTGCCGCACAGATGGACGTACGCAGGAGCGTCGCCGACCCGATCCACGATGCCAGCATCAACATCTTGGGCACGCTATCACTGATCGAAGCGGCTCGAGGGCTGCCCAGAACAGCGCGCCCTCGCGTCGTGTTCGCCTCGACCGGGGGTGCCTTATATGGTGATTACACGACCCCGCCGAATGTGGAGACCTTTGCCAAAGATCCGGACTCTCCGTACGCGATCTCCAAGCTTGCTGCGGAGCTATACCTGGCCTACTACGGCCGCGTACACGGGCTGCACACCATTGCGTTACGCTTGGGCAACGTCTTTGGGCCGCGACAGGATCCCCACGGCGAGGCTGGCGTAGTCGCGATCTTCTGCGGCCGGCTGCTGGAGGGAAAGCCGCTGACCGTGTTCGGCGATGGAAGGCAAACACGCGATTACGTCTACGTGGACGATGTCGTCGATGCCATCGTGCTCGCGGCGACCGCGAAGATGCCAGACGCCGGAAGGCTCGATTCGCGGGCATTCAACGTCGGCACCGGTGTCGGCACATCGGTGCTTCGAATTGCCGAAGCGCTCAGCGCTGCTGCAGGCGTGGCGGCTCACGTGCAGTTCGCGCCGGCCCGTCCTGGTGAGCAGCTGCGTTCATTCGTCGCGATTGACAAGATCGGCGACGCTCTGGGTTGGCGGCCGCGGACCTCGCTCGAGACAGGCCTCGCGCTGACGTACGCATGGTTCGCCGAGGGCCATGTCGGCGAGCGCACCTCCTTATCACGCGTTTGAGCATGCTACTGCCCGCATTCCAAATACGTGGTGCGATCCCCAGCTCTCCTGTCGAGCTGATCACCAATGCGACGACGGTGACGCAGATCGTGCTGGCGCTGCTCGCTGCGCTGTCCCTGCTGAGCTGGGGGATCATGCTGGGTGCCTGGCGTGCGCTCGCCAGAGCAGAAAAGACCGCGCGTGCTTTTCGCGCGGACTTCGAGCGGTCGAACCGGTTGGATGACGCGGGCGCGCTGGCACGGCGGGCGCCGCCGAGCGCCCTGACGCGGCTCTTCATGCAAGCGATGCACTTCGTTGCCGACACTCGGGGAGTAAATCAGCGCTTGCGCGAAGAGATCGACTTCAGCTCGAACGCACCGGCGGCGGCCACGCTGACCGGGTCGCAGATCGAGACGCTGCACTTGCTGCTCGATAGCGAAGCCATGGCCGAACGTGATCGGCTCGGCCGCTTTCTTCCGTGGCTTGCGACGATTGGTTCCGCGAGTCCGCTCATTGGCTTGTTCGGCACGGTGCTCGGAGTCATCGAGGCGTTCATCGGTATTGCGACGAAGGGATCGGGTAACCTGAGCGCTGTCGCACCGGGGGTCGCAGAAGCACTGGTGGCGACGGCTGCGGCGCTCGCGGTCGCCATTCCGGCGACCTTTGGTTACAACATCTTCGCGAACCGGTTGAACCGCTTCGACGGCGCGATGGAGAGCTTCGGCACGGCGATCATCGCCCTGCTCGTGCGGGAGGGGCAAATATGACGCGCGCCTCCGTGCTCGCGAGCTTCTAGGATGCCGCGGCGCCGAGGACGTGCAGGGGGCGGGCGGGAGCCGTTCGCGCTCAACGCCGAAATCAACGTCGTCAGCCTGATCGACGTCATGCTTCTCCTGCTCGTGATCTTCATGATCACCGCGCCAATGATGCAGGGCGGGGTCGACATCGCCTTGCCGAAGGCCGAGGCGAGGCCGCTCGAATCCAAAGGTGGACTCGTGGTGACGATCGATCGCTCCGGGCAGATCGCTGTGGATGAGACGAAGATGTCGTATTCGGAATTTCGCGCCGCGTTCAAGTCGCTGGCGTCCCAGCGGTCGCGCGAGGGCGTGTATCTTCGCGCCGACGAAGGGGTCGACTACGGTCTCGTCGTCCGCGTGCTCGCGGTCATGCGCGGAGCCGGCGTCGCCGACGTGGGACTCGTCACGGAGCCGGAGCAGCTCCCGTGACGACGGCCGCCAAACGAGATGACTCGCTGGCGCTCCCGATCGCCGGTTCGGCGCTCCTGCACGTCACGATCGTCGCCGCCTTCCTTCTCCTCCGCCCCGCACCACCCGCGCCGCAACCGCCGGTGTACCGGGTGCGCATGGTCGCCGCGCCGCCGGGCGAGCGAGCCGTGGGTGTCGTCGCGCCGAACGTGGCGCCGAAGAATGCGCCGGCGACAGTGACTCCGCCGGTGCGGCCGAAGACGGCGCCGTCTCCTATTCCGCCGCCCACGATTCACCGGACGAAAGTCGCCGCGCCCCACCAGACCACACCGTTGCCGGTACCAGCGCAGAAAACGCAAGCGTCGACCGCGCCCGCCGCAGCGGGTGGCGCGGTTGGAGGGCATGGTGCCGACGTCGCCAACGTCAACACCGGCGGGATCGAGTTTCCCTATCCCGGGTACCTGGAAAATATCGTTCGGCAGATCGCACTTCGCTTCAAACCGTCGTCCAGGGGAGCGCTTCGCGCGGAGGTTACCTTTCTGATCAGGCGCGACGGCACCGTGCCGGAATCGAGCATTCGCCTCACCGGGCGTTCTGGCGTCTATGCCTTCGATCTCGAGGCCCAGGGAGCTGTGGAGGCCGCGGCGCAGGCGCGCGCGTTCGGACCCCTCCCGGCGGCATTTCCTGACGACGTGCTGCCGGTCACGTTCCGCTTCGATCCTCGCTTCATCCGGTGATGCTGTTCATGCGATACGCGGTGTGCTATATCGCGCTGCTACCGATCGCCGTCTCGCTTGGCATGCCGACGCCGGGCGCGGCGCAGGACACGACGCGCCGCGGTGTCACTGTCGGCCTCATGTACAATCCCGCAGTGAAGACCGGCATCGCCGTGCTGCCGGTCTCCGGCGCCGCAGGTGATTCGATCACGACGATTATCCAGAGGGATCTGGATTACAGTGATCGTTTCACCGTCGTTCCCCTCGACGCGACAGATCCTGCTGTCTTTCGCGCTGTTGCGGCCGGAAGCGCCGGAGCCGCCGCGGCCGGCTTGAACTACGCATTGTTCACGAAGCTCGGCGCCCAGGGCATCGTGCAGATCACGCCGACGCCCACCGGACTGCACGTCGCGCTGCACGACGTCGCCGACACGCGCGTGGCGAACGTTGGCGAATTTCTGCTTCCAGCGCACGCGCTCGGACGCGATTGGCGACTGGCCGTGCACGCGATCGCCGATCAGGTCGAGCAGTGGATCACGGGCCAGCGGGGGATCGCGGCCACGCGAGTGGCCTTCAACCGTGGAAGTACGATCGATGTCATCGACAGCGACGGTGCCGACGAGATCACGATCCCCGCCGCGCCGAACGCGATATCGCCGGCGTGGAACAGCACCGCCACACTCCTGACGTACTCGACCTGGGGCGTGCAGTCGCACATCTACGTGTACGATCTCCGAACCGGCAAGACACGGATGCTCAACGCCACGCCCGGTAACACGAATTTGACTCCCGTGTTCACTCCGGATGGCGGGTCCATCGTCTACTCGCACGCCAGCGAGAACGGATCGGACCTCTATCAGCTTTCGCTCGCCAGTGGCGAGGTTCGTCGAATCTCCGCCGGCCGCGGCACCGACAACACGTCACCGAGCTTCAGTCCGGACGGCCTGCGCATCGCGTTCACGTCGGGCCGCTCCGGCCACCCGGAGATCTATATTATGGATGCGGACGGCACGAACGCCGACCTGTTGACGTCGTTCGATTTCGGAGACCAGAACTACCGTTCCGACCCGGACTGGTCGCCGGATGGACGGCTCATCGCGTTCCAGTCACGTTTTGCAGGGACGTTTCAGGTGATGACGATCAATCTGCGAGACCGGAGCACGAAGCTGCTCACGAGCGAAGGCGCCAACGAACAGCCGTCTTGGGCTCCGGATGGCCGGCATCTCGTCTTCACGTCCACGCGTAGCGGCACGAAACAACTGTGGGTGATGGACACGGAGTCGGGCCGTATGCGACAGCTCACCCATGGCAGCGGTGGACGGCTGGCCGCCTGGTCGCCTCGGTTGGAGGCGCAAGCGTTCGGTCCATAGAGGCGCGGCGTACGATTGAGCTCAGTGCGATTCTGGCGGACCCCACTTCACCGGAGGATCTATGGCTCGAGGACAACAGACGGCATCAGTGATTCTGGCGATCATGGCGGTGCTCGCGGCAGATGGGTGTCGCAGGAAGCAACCGGAGGTTGCGCCAGCTCCGGTGCCAGTACCGAACCAGGACAGCATCAATGCCGCCAATGCGGCGCGCCGGCGCGCCGACTCGATTGCAGCTGCGAATGCTGCCGCCGCCGCGCGGCAACGTGCGATCGAGGATAGCATCGCTCGGGCGAATGCGGCTGCAGCGGCTGCCGCAGAGGGGATGCGCACCACGCTCACCGCCGTGATTCACTTCGATTACGATCGGTCAGAGCTGCGTGACGAGGCGCGGAGCGCGCTGGACGCAAAGGTCCCGATTCTCCAAGCGAATCCCGCCGTCACGCTCCGCATTACGGGCAATGCCGACGAGCGTGGGTCGGACGAGTACAACCTCGCTCTCGGACAGCGTCGCGCCGCGGAGGCGAAGCGATACCTCGTCAGTCGTGGCATCGCTGACAGCAGACTCGAGACCGCGAGCAACGGCAAGGAGAAGCCACTCTGCACGGATCACGACGAGAGCTGCTGGGCGCAGAACCGACGCGACGACTTCGATGTCACCGCTGGCGGCGATCGGCTCGGCCGGCCCAACGCGCCGTGACGAGAGCTGGACGCCGATTGTGGCCGCTGATCGCGCCCGCCGTGCTCGTCGCGGCGGGCGGCTGTCTTGCGTCGAAAGGGGACATTCGCCTGCTGCAGGACCAGTTGTTGTCGATGCAGAGCACGCAGGCGCGATCGGACAGTTTGCGGCGCATGCAGACTGATTCTGCGCTGCAACTACTCGCCCGGGCCGGTGACTCGCTGAGAGCACTCAGCTCACGCTTCGGCAGCTATCAGGCGAAGACCGCCGGCGACCTCTATAACGTGAACCGTCAGTTGATCACCGTCCAAGAGTTACTTGGCCAGACTCAACGCCGGCTACAGGAATTCCGGGCAACGGTGGAAGAGCGAAACGAAGCGGCGGCTGCCGCTGCGGCAACGGCGCCGCAGCCTTCGACCGCCCGCGACACGACCCGCGCAGCCGCGCCCGCAGTTTCGGCTCCTGCGGCAGGTCCCGGTCCCGCCCAGCTGTTCCAGATCGGCATGGATCAGATGCGCCGCCAGAGTTTCGCGGCGGCGCGTAGCGCCTTCGGAGACCTCCTCACCCGATTCCCCACGTTCGATGATGCGCCGGCGGCCCAGCTCTACATCGGTGAAGCGTACGATTTCGAGAGAAACCGAACGGCAGCGGATTCGGTGTATCAACTGGTGATCAACAAATACCCGCAGAGTCCACGCGCGGCAACGGCTCTCTTCAAGTACGCGAAGTCGCAGCTCGACCAGGGTCACAAACAGCAGGCCCGCCTCGCCCTCAATCGGCTCATCCGCGACTTCCCGAATAGCGATGAGTTCTCCCTGGCAAATGACCTGCTGAAAACCATCAAGTGAGTCGCGTGTAGGAACAGGGATGCCGATACCGAAGTCGTCCACGGGCGAGATGCCGTTCCTGGATCATCTCGAGGAACTGCGCTGGCGCATCATCTATTCGCTTGCGGCGCTGGCGGTCGGGGTCGGCCTCGGCTTTGTGGTCGTGTTGAAGTTTCATCTGCTGCTGGCGCTCCAGCACCCGCTGCTTCCGTTCTTACATGGGCAGAAGCTGGTCTACACGCACCCTGGCGATCCGTTTTCGATTCTGATGCAGATGGCGTTCGCCGTCGGCATCATCATCGCACTACCGGTGATTCTGTATCAGATCTGGTCGTTCTTGTCGCCGGCGCTGCACTCGCACGAGAAGCGACTGGTGCTCCCTGTGCTGGCGGCGGCGACATTTCTGTTTCTGGTCGGCGTGGCGATGGCGTGGTTCCTCGTGCTGCCGATGACGCTTCAGTTCTTTTTCGGTCTCGGATCGGAGTCGCTCACGGCGATGATCACCGTCGAGGAGTATTTCGGCTTCGTGATCACGATGTGCCTCGCCTTCGGCGGCGTCTTCGAGGTGCCGATCGTCATCGTCGGCATGGTGGCGCTCGGAATCGTCACGCCCAAGAAGTTGTCGAGCTTCCGACGGTATGCGGTGGTGATCGCATGGACGGTGGCTGCCATCATCACCCCTGGCGATCTGTTCACGACCACACTCGCACTGGCGATCCCGTTGTACCTGCTGTACGAAGTGAGCGTGGTGGTCGGTTATTTCGTTGATCGTAAGAAGCAGCGGCGGCTCGCGATGGAAGCGGAGGCAGACCGCCGGCAGTCGGAGCAGGAGCGCCGCGAAGTGAGGACTTTGGCGTGATGCGGCGGCTGTTCGTGGCCCTGCTGCTGTCGATCGCGCCGACGCTCATGCGAGCGCAGATCCGACCGGGCATACGACCACCTGCGATCCGGCCTGGTCAGACGCAACGGCGTGCGCCGGGCGACACGACCAGGCTCCCCGGCGACACCACCAAAAAAGATTCGACGTTGTTCAAGTGGTCGGCTCCCGACTCGGTGATGCAATCACTGATGAACAAGCCGGGGTACACGGTCACGCGTTACGAGGGGCAGGTCGTGACCTTCGACGCGTTGCAACGAGCGATCGAGATCATCACGAATCAGGCAAAGTCCGCGGCCGTCAAACGCTCGAATCAGCTCATCATCTCCGACTCGACGATTGCGTACAGCGAGAAGACGAAGCTCGTGGACGTCACGCCGAAGAAGGGCGGCACGCTGGTGTTGAGCGATTCGGGGAGCGGGCAGGCGGACATCGTTGGGCATGGCCGGCTGACGTACAACCTCGCGCGGCGCACCGCGCGTATCAACAGCCCGAGCTTCCCGATCGACAACGGGGAGCGGTGGTTCGTGACCGCCAATGTGCTCCAGTACGTGGGCGACACGGCCAACAGCAAGGCTGCCGCGTTCTACGGCAAGGGTGGCACGCTGACGAGCTGTGACGACTCCATCCCCGACTATCACTTCGAGTACAAGGAAATAAAGCGCTCGTCCACGAACACGCTCGTCGCTCGTCCGGCGGTGCTCTACATCCGAGACGTGCCCGTCATGTGGCTGCCGTTCATCTTCCAGGACACGCGTGGGGGCCGTCACAGCGGGATTCTAACGCCGCAGTTCGGGCTGTCCGACATCGTGCGCAACAGTCCGGCGTACCGGCGAATGGTGCAGAATTTCGGCTACTATTTCGCCATGAACGACTACATGGACGCCAGCGTCGCGCTGGACTGGCGTAGCTCCGCCGGCGGTTCGCCAACCGATCCGGGATGGATGAAGTACAAGGGGCAATGGAACTACCGCTGGCTGGACCGCTTCCTGAGTGGTTGGATCGCCACCGACTACACGACGCAGAGCGATGGTCTGACGAACTGGGCGATCAACTGGAGCCACAATCAGCAGTTCAATCAGAATCGTCGCATCAACGTCGACATGAATTACGTCACGAGCACGACGCTGCAGCGGCAAAACGCGCTCAATCCATTCGCGGCGCTGGCAACGATCCGATCCAACGCGGCCTTCAGCGACAAGTATGGCCCGCTGTCGCTGAGCCTCGGCGGAACGCGCACCCAATACCCCGGGCGTCCACAGGTGGACCAGACGCTGCCCACGCTGTCGCTCACATCGGTGCCGATCAATGTCGCGAGCTGGCTCGTGTGGACGCCGAACCTGCAGTACAGCAGCCAGCAGTCGCTGAACATCGACCAGCCCGGTCCGTTCTCGCAGCGCTATTTCACGAATGCAGCCGGTCAATTGGATAGTAGCAAAATCAACAAGAACTCCAGCAGCTCGACGACGTCGTTCGACACGCCGCTGCGCATCTTCGGCTACGACCTGCGCAACAGCTTCACGATTCGTGATCAGCGCATCGACTTTCCGCAGCAGTTCACCATCTACGACGTCCAGACGGGAAATATCATCGGACAGCGCGTCTTCGCGACCGATTACGAAACGGCGGTGGATTGGACGCCAACATTCGCGCTGCCGCCGATTCTGCACAACATCGCGAACGTCACACCGGCCGTGTCGCTGAGCAATGTCGATCCAGGTCCGTTCTGGGTACGCACGGAACGTTCAAACGGGCAGTTCGTGCACCAAGCGAAACGGGTGACGTTGGGCCTGTCATCGTCACCCTCGGTGTATGGCTTCTTTCCGGGATTCGGCCCCTTCTCGCTCATTCGGCATTCGCTCAATCCCACCTTCAGCTGGAACTACGCACCGTCGTCATCAGTCGATACGACGTATCTGAAGGCGCTTGGCCGAACGAAGCACGGTTATCTCGGAAACCTCGCGCAGAATATGCTGACGTTCGGACTGACGCAGAACTTCGAGGCGAAGGTGAGGAACTTGAAGCAAGCGCCCACCGACAGCACGACGCCCCAGAACGCTGAAAAGATAAAGCTGCTGAGTATTACCACCGGGTCATTTGGCTACGACTTCGAGCGTGCCAGTCATTCGCATCGGGCCGCCGCGGGCTTCTACATACCGACCAACGAAAGTTTCAGCTATTCGCTCCGCTCGGACCTCCTCCCCGGCTTCGATTTCTCCTCCGATTATTCGCTGTTCGAGGGGAGCACGCTGAGCGATACCGCGCGATTCAAGCCATACCGCACGAATATTCGCGCTTCGTTCAATATCGGTCAGAACAACAACCCTTTCGCGGTGCTGACGAGATTGTTCGGGCGTGCGGTGCCGGAGAAAGAGGCACCGACGCCGACAGCGCGTGGAACCGCGCTCAACTCGCAAGACGTCACGGCGCAGCAGATGGCCAACCAGCCGGTGGCGGGAATGTCGGCGCAGCGGGGACAGTTCCTGATTCCACCCGCCAAGGGGTGGAATCTGTCGCTGACGTTCACCGCCTCCACGCCTCGGCCGGTGTCCGGCACGAATGTGATCCAGTTCGATCCGAAGTACCGCTGCGCGCAGTACCAGGCATTCAATCCAATCGTGTATCAGTCCTGCCTGAACACCGTAGCCACGACTCCGTCGACCGAAGCGCCCATCGGATCGACGATCGCAGGTGCTCCGGCGTTCAACATCCCGGCGCAGGAGTCGGTACAGAGCGCGATGAACTTCGAGCTGACGGAAAAGTGGTCGGCATCGTGGACGACGAGCTACGACTTCGAGCGGCACGCGTTTGCCAGTCACATGGTGTCGCTGCAGCGCGACCTTCACGATTGGCGGGCCATCTTCGCGTTCACACAGTCGCCCAATGGAAATTTCGCGTTCAGCTTCAACATCGCACTGAAGGCGGAGCCGGACCTCAAATTCAACTACAACAAGTCCACGTACCGCGGGTCCACGTACTTCCCCTATTGACGGTCGATGCGGAGCTCACCATAGCCGCTTGAATTGATCGGCGTCACGGCAGACATTCCCCGCATGGCGACACCGGTTGTGATCGATGGTAATTCGTTGACGATCGACGACGTGGATGCGGTGGCAGTGCGGCGGGCACCGGTGGAGCTGTCGCCGCTGGCGGTGCAGCGCGGGCGGGTGACTCGCAGGATCGTCGAGCAGATCGTCGCACGGGACGAGCCGGCCTATGGTGTAACCACGGGCTTTGGCAAGCTGTCGGATGTGTCGATTCCGCCAGCGCGATTAGCCGAGCTGCAGGTGAATCTGCTGCGAAGCCACGCGGCCGGCGTCGGGGAGCGGCTCCCCGAGACTGAAGTGCGCGCGATGATGCTGCTCCGGGCGAATGTCATCGCCAAAGGCTACAGCGGCGCGCGCCCCGAGCTGGCCGAACTACTGATCGCGATGCTCAACGTCGGTCTCCATCCGCCGATTCCGGAGCAGGGAAGTGTGGGCGCGAGCGGCGATCTCGCTGCGCTGGCGACGCTCGGGATCGCGATGATCGGCGAAGGAACACTTCGCGAGGGCGAGCACGAGGGCCCAGCGGTGGAGATGCTGCGTGAGCGCGGTCTGATGCCAGTGGTGTTGGGTCCGAAGGAGGGGCTGACACTCATCAATGGCACACAGGCGCACACGGCCATCGCGACGCTTGCGTTTGTGGACGCGCACCGGCTCTGGCGGGTGGCGCACATCTCTGGCGCGATGTCACTCGAGGCATTGCTCGGGACGCCGGTGGCGTTCGATGCGCGGCTGCACGACGCTCGCGGCCAGCTGGGGCAGGCCGCATCCGCGGCGCTCCTTCGCGACCTGCTTGCCGAGAGCGAGATTCGCGAGTCGCACCGCCACGGCGACCCACGCGTGCAGGACGCCTATTCCCTCCGGTGTATGCCGCAGGTTCACGGGCCGGTGCTCGATGCGCTCGACTTCGCCGCCGGTTTGATCGGTCGTGAGCTGAACGCCGCGACGGACAACCCCCTCGTCTTCGAGACTGGCGAGCTGCTGAGTGGTGGCAACTTTCATGGCCAAGCCGTGGCGCTGGCGCTCGACGTGCTCGCGATCGCACTAACGAATCTGGCGACGATCGCTGAGCGACGGATCGATCGACTCGTCAATCCCGATCTCAATCAGGGGCTGCCTCCCTTTCTCACGCCTGACGCCGGAGTGAGCTCGGGGTTTATGATGGCGCAGGTCACGGCAGCTTCGCTGGCGAGCGAATGCAAGGTGCTGGCACACCCGGCGAGCGTCGACAGCATTCCGACCGATGGAAACAAAGAGGACATCGTACCCATGGCGATGGCAGCGGCGTGGAAGCTGCGGCGCGTCGTGCGCAATGTGCGATACGTGCTCGCGATCGAATTGATGTGCGCCGCGCAGGGCGTGGAATATCGCGCACCTCTTCGGCCCGGACGCGGCGTCCTGCGTGCACACGCCATCGTTCGACGCGTCGTTCCGGCGCTCGATCACGACCGAGTGCTGACGCCCGACATCGAGCGGCTCGCCGCGGCGATTCAGCGGGGCGATTTTACCTTATGGCACGAGCAGCTCTCGTGACGACGTCGGCCACGGCTCCGCGCGCCGGGACTGGCGCACCGTCGCGCGAAGTGCGGGCGCCGCGGGGCACGACGCTCACCTGCCGCGGATGGCAGCAGGAGGCGGCGCTCCGCATGCTGATGAACAACCTCGATCCCGAAGTAGCCGAGCGGCCACAGGATCTGGTGGTGTATGGCGGCACCGGCCGTGCGGCGCGCAATTGGGCAGCGTTCGATATCATCGTGAGGGAGTTGCGCGCGCTGGGCAACGAGGAGACGCTGCTCGTGCAGAGCGGCAAGCCTGTGGGTGTGTTCCGGACACACGCCTGGGCGCCGCGAGTGCTCATCGCCAACTCCAATCTCGTCGGTCGATGGGCGACGTGGGAGTATTTTCGCGAGCTGGAGCGCGCGGGGCTGACAATGTACGGGCAGATGACCGCGGGCTCGTGGATCTACATCGGTTCTCAGGGAATTCTCCAGGGCACGTTCGAGACGTTCGGCGCCGTGGCCAAACGGCACTTCGGCGGATCATTGTTCGGCCGTGTTGTGCTCACGGCAGGACTGGGCGGTATGGGCGGGGCGCAACCCCTGGCCGCAACGATGAACGGCGGCGTGCTGCTCGGGGTGGAGGTCGACGAGTCGCGCGTCGACAAGCGCCTGGCCACCGGATACTGTGATCGCAAGACGCGCGATGTGGATGAAGCGCTGGCATGGGCCCGGGAAGCGGCCAGCGCCAAACGAGCGCTGTCGATAGGCCTGGTGGGGAATGCGGCGGAGGTCCTGCCGGAGCTCGTGCGCCGCGGCGTGACACCCGACGTGCTCACGGATCAGACCAGTGCACACGACACGTTGAACGGGTATGTGCCGGCCGGGCTGACGCTCGAGGCGGCAGCGGAGCTCCGCCGTCGCGATCCGGGGCGCTACGTCGCAGCCGCCACGGAATCCATCGCCACACACGTGCGGGCAATGCTGGAGATGCAGCGCCGTGGTGCGGTGGCGTTCGACTACGGAAATAACATCCGCACTGTCGCACGAGATGCCGGCGTCGAGCATGCCTTCGATATTCCAGGTTTCGTTCCCGAGTACATCCGACCGCTGTTCTGCGAGGGACGGGGCCCGTTCCGCTGGGTCGCACTGTCCGGCGATCCCGACGATCTTGCGCGGACCGATGAGCTGGTGCTCGAGCTCTTTCCGGACGACGAGCACCTTCGGCGATGGATCTCGCTCGCCCACGAGCACGTACATTTTCAGGGATTGCCGGCGCGTATCTGCTGGTTGGGCCAGGGTGAGCGCGCCCGCTTCGGTCTGGCGTTGAACGATCTGGTCGCGTCTGGCGAGCTGTCGGCGCCCATTGTCATCGGTCGCGATCACCTCGACACGGGGAGCGTTGCGTCGCCTTTTCGTGAAACGGAAGGAATGCGCGACGGCAGCGACGCGATCGCCGATTGGCCCATTCTCAATGCGCTGCTCAATACTGCGAGTGGCGCCTCATGGGTGTCCTTTCATCACGGGGGTGGCGTCGGGATCGGCAACTCCTTGCACGCAGGGCAGGTCATCGTTGCCGATGGCACGCCAGAGATGCGAGTGCGTCTGGAACGCGTGCTGACGAACGATCCGGGGATCGGCATCGCCCGGCATGCTGACGCCGGGTACGATGAGGCGATCGACGCCGCGTCACGTTTCGAGATACGCGTTCCGATGCGGGAGCGGTGAGCGGGCGCTCCATCCGCCATCTCCGCTCTCGAACATCTCGACATGCTCTCCTCCAGCTTTCGGCCGTACCATGTAGCGCTCTTCCTGGGCAAGTACGCCTGGTTGACGATGCGCCGGCGACCGGTGCTCGTTCACTTCGAGGTGACGCTGCGCTGCAACGCGCGCTGCGGATTCTGCGATTACTGGCAGACGGACGCGAGCGCCAAAGACGAAGAGCTTCGCAGCTTCGCAGACGCCGCTCGGTTCTTCAATCCGATGCTCGTGACATTCACGGGCGGGGAGCCGCTGCTGCGGCGCGACCTGGAGGAGCTCGTGGCCGCTGTCGCCAGCGCCATTCGTTTGAAGTATCTCATCCTGCTGACCCACGGCGGCATGCTGACGCCCGAACGAGCGTTGTCACTCCGGCGCGCTGGCGTGAATCAGTTCAACATCTCGCTCGATTACCTCGATGCGCGTCACGACGAGGCGCGCGGGATTCCGGGACTCAGCGCGAAGATCTTCGATTGTCTGCCGCGGGCCCGGGCGCTTGGCGTCGATAATTTTCGGTTCAACACCGTCATCAAGAACGACAATCTGGATCAGATCCTGCCGATCGTCCGCCGCGCCGCGGCACTGGATTGCGGAGTGAATCTGAGCCTGTATACCGACGCGAAGAATGGAAATCGGCGCCATCTCCTCGGGCCTGCTCAGCAGGAGGAGCTCGAGGAGATCGTGCGACAGCTACTGGAGTTCAAGCGGCGCAGACGCGGCATCATCACGAATTCCGATTATTACCTGGAGCAGATTCCGCGCTACGTGCGTGGAGAGATGCACGAGCCGTGCAGGTCGGGCATTCGGACGATTCACATCGATCCGACGGGCCACGTGAAGCGCTGTCCGGACTTTCCCACTGACTTTCACTGGCGCGACTTTCAGCGGTACGAGCCCGTGCGGTGCAACGACTGCTACTACGCTTGCCGTGGCGAGGCACAGGCGCCATTCAGGCTGTCGCGAATCGCCGATGTCATGGGCTGACGACCCGGTACTGTTCGTGAACGCCGCGCAAATTGTGACCTGCGCGGGGCCCGCGCGCGGCCGGCGCGGCCCGGAGATGGCGGATGCCGGTGTCCGCACCGGTGTCGCTGTGGCCATCCAGGGTGCGGAGATCGCCGCCGTCGCGCCGTTAGGTGAGCTGAGGGCGCGCCACCCTGGAGCCACGGAGATCGATTGCGAGGGCGGCGTACTGACGCCGGGCCTCGTGGATTCGCACACGCACGCCCTCTTCGGTCGCGCGCGAGCCGAGGAGCAGGAGATGCGCGCCACCGGCGCGCCGTACATGGAGATTGCACAGCGCGGTGGCGGCATTCACGCATCGGTACGCGATCTCCGGGCGCGCACCGAGGATGACCTGGTCGCCCTCGCGCGGCCGCGTCTGCGCCGCCTTGCCTCGTTTGGCACGACGACCGTCGAGGTGAAGTCAGGCTACGGCCTCACGATCGAAGACGAGATCAAGATGCTCCGGGCGATTGCACGCCTCGGCTCGGAGCTTCCAATGAATATCGTGCCGACCTTCCTCGGCGCGCACGAGGTTCCGCTGGAGTACAGGGACCGGGAAGGCGGGCGCCGGGACTACATCGATCTCGTGGTGCGCGACATGCTGCCGCGAGTCACCGGCGATCGGCTAGCGCGCTTTGCCGACGTGTTCTGTGAACCGGGCGTGTTCACCGTACAGGAGAGCCGGTGCATTCTCGAGGCGGCCAGAGCGCACGGTCTCGCGCTGAAGCTGCATGCCGACGAGCTGATCTCGTCGGGCGGAGCCGAGCTGGCGGCATCGCTGCGCGCGACGTCGGCCGACCACCTCGCAGCCATATCCGACGCTGGGATCGCGGCTCTGGCCGAAGGCGATACGGTGGCGACGCTTCTGCCAGGGACGATGCTCTTCCTGGGCAAACAGTCTCAGGCGCCAGCCCGCGCCTTGATTGCCGCTGGAGTACCGGTGGCGCTGGCGACCGATTTCAATCCCGGAACATCGCCCACTCCCAATTTTCCACTCGTGATCGCTCTGGGCGTGAGCCAGCTTCACTTGACCGTAGCCGAAGCGCTCGTCGCTGCCACCGTCAACGGGGCCGCGGCACTGGGACTCGCTCACCGCGTTGGCCAGGTCGCACCCGGTTTTTCGGCCGACTTGGCGTTGTTCGATGTTGCCGACGTGCGCGAGTTACCATATTGGTATGGTGATCGGCGCTGCCGCGGCTCGTGGAGGAGCGGCAAAGCTTGTCACCCCCACGACTTAGAAGTAAGTTAACGTTCCGATCTCTCCCCTTTGGCCAGTCCCGAAGTGCAATCGAGGGCCCGGTGCACTGCGCGCCGGAGCCAGAGCCCTTCTCGAGAGCGCAGCCTGCCCCCGGAGCCGCCTAGCCGCTGATGTCCAACGTTGCAAAGCTCAAGAAGAAAGCGGCCGAATTCGAGCTCAAGAAGCAGTTCGACAAAGCGGTGGCCGTTTACGTCGAGCTTCTCGAGCAGTACGACCAACACGCACATGAGCTCGACGTAGCGCTTTTCAACCGCGTCGGTGACATCCTGTTGCGTCAGGGAAACGTCGCCGATGCCGTCGACTATTACGAGCAGGCGGTGGACCATTACGCCGAAGGCGGATTCTTCAACAACGCCATCGCCCTCTGCAACAAAATCCTGCGCCACTCCCCTGGCCGTGCGTCGGTGTATTACAAACTCGGGAAGATCAGCGCGCAGAAAGGCTTCAAGAGCGACGCCAAGCAGAACTTCCTCGAGTACGCCGACCGGATGCAGAAAGGCGGAAAGCTCGACGAAGCATTCCGCGCGCTGAAGGAGTTCGCGGATCTCTGTCCCGACCAAGATGACATTCGATTGATGCTCGCTGAGCAACTTTCGAAGGCGGAGCGTAAGGGTGAAGCCATCGAGCAGCTGCAATTGCTCTACGAGCGATATGATTCGGAGGGCCGGAGCGTCGAGGCGGGAGCGACCGTAGAGCGCATGAAGGCGATCGATCCGACCGCCGAGCCGCGCACAGGTGGCGGAGCCCGCCGCCAAACAACCCAGGATCTCGTCTTCCTCGATCTCTCGGATGAGCCGTCCCCGCCGCCACGCCGCCCCACGGCAGCGCCTCCGATCCCTGCCGGGTTGGCCGATCTGCCTATCGTTGGCGGTCTGCCTTCGGAGCCGGAACGGAAGGTGGAGCCTCCGAAAGTCACCGAGCCTGCTCCTCCGCCGGTCGAACCTCCGCCGGCGTTTCCCGAGATCCCAGACGTCGTACAATCGACTGACTTCGGCCAGGGAAATGGCACCGGCTTGACCGCGGAGCCGCTGTCCGGGTTGCAAACGTCTCAACTCGATGGGACGTCTGATCTCGGCGCGACGGGATCGCTTCTCGACATGGAGCCGACCGCCTTCGGCGCTGAGGCCGCGAGCTTCGACGCGCCGTCGTTCCTCGACGAGCCATTGATCAGCCGCGACGTCCAGCCTAGCGGGTTTGATCTCGAACCAGTGGAGGCGTCGGATATTGATCTTTCCGCTCCCCCTGTGCAGCGATCTGCGACGCCGACACATGGGCATGAAGCAGTGCAGGGTGGGGATCTCGACTTCATCTTGCCCGACAGCTTCGAGGCGGAGCCGCGCACTGCGCGATCCAGCGGAGAAATTCTCGCTGACCTCGAGCCGCCCATATTGCGCACCGCACCACCCGCATCGGCACCGACAGCACCGCCGGAGCCGGCCGAAGAGAGCCATGCCGCGCAGTTGGGCGACATGCCACTGCTCGATTTCGAGCTGCCGGCGCCCGCGCCAAGACCGGCGCCGCGTCCCTCGGCCCCGGTACCAGAGCTCACGCTTGCCGAGGATTTGGACGCGAATGTCGCGGCTGCTGCCGAGGAAGCTGCGCGCGCAGCCAAGGAGGCAGAGCGGCGAGCGGCGGAGATTGCCGCGTCGTCGCCTCCTGTCGAGTTGATCGAGGATGTGGAGACGCCGGATGCGATCGCGTTGGACGCGATCGAGCTCGATATCGATGCCCAGCTCGGACCTGTCGGGGACGTAGAGCCAGCGCCGCCGGCCGTTCGCCGTAGCTCCACCATGTTCGCTGCCCAATCGGTGGAGATTCTGCAGGCGTCCGTCGAAGGAGAGCCGGAGAATTGGGCGTTGCGGCGTGAGCTGGCAGAAGCCATGCTGGACGCCGGCGATCGTGACGGCGGCATTCGCGAGCTCGAGGTCGCGATGACGGGTGCCGAGCGTTCGAACGACCTCGATCTCGCGTCGCGCATCGCCGATGAGATCGCCCGTATCGACCCGGGAACGATAAAACATCTGCAGAAACGGGTCGAATATGCATTCCGCACGAACGACAAGCCGCGCCTCATCGAAGCGTATCTGGCGCTCGGCGAAGCGTTAGGCACCGAGCAGGTCGACAAGGCGCGCGCGGTGTACCAGCGCGTCCTTGACCTCGCTCCCGATGACATTCGGGCGCAGGCGGCACTCGAGGCCCTGCCGCAGCCCGAACCGGAGCCGCCGCGTGCCGCTCCGCCGGCGCGGCGCGCATCCGCGGCCAGAAAGGCCACGCCGCCGCGCCCGCAGAAAGCGGCGCCCGCGAAAGCGATTGCCGACGAGAGCTTCGTCAATCTCGGCGACCTGCTGCGCGACGAGGTAGGTCCCGCAGACACTCGCATGGTCGTCGACGAGCACGAGCCGACCGGCGATGAAGAAGCGGATTTCCAGGACATGCTACGCAAGTTCAAGCAGGGTATCGCCCAGAACGTCGAGCAGGAGGACTACCAGAGTCACTACGACCTCGGCATCGCGTTCAAGGAGATGGGCCTGCTCGACGAAGCGATCGCTGAATTCCAGAAGGCGTTGCGCGCCCCAACGAACCGCGTGCCGACGTACGAGGCGCTAGGGCAATGCTTCATCGAGAAGGAGCAGTTCCCGATCGCGAGCACCGTGTTGTCGCGTGCACTGAACGAGGACGGAATGACGGACGATCAGCTCGTCGGTGTCCTGTACCTGCTCGGACGCGCCGCCGAGGCACTCAACCGGTGGGATGAAGCCCTGAGCTACTATCAGCGCGTGTTTCTCGTCGACATTCAGTTTCGCGACGTGGCCGAGCGTATCAACGACGTCGAGCGCGCAGTTCGGTGACGACCGTTCCGGCCCAGCCGCGCCCCGCCGTCGCAGATGCGCTTGGCGAGATCCAGGCGCCGGTCCGGGAGCGCCTCGAGGAGGTCGCAGCCGAGATGCGGCGCATCGTGACCTCGAATCTGCCAAATGTCGAGGCAGTGAGCGGTCATCTGCTACGCATGCGGGGAAAGCTCTTTCGCCCGACACTGGCGTTGCTCTCCAGCGCGGCCGACGGCGCGCCGGAGCCGCGCGCGACGACGCTCGCCGCCGCGATCGAGCTGATGCACCTGGCGACGCTCGTGCACGACGACTCGGTGGACCACTCGGCGCTGCGGCGCGGCCTTCCGACGGTGAACGCGCTGTTCAGTCACCAGGTATCCGTCATCATGGGCGACTTTCTGTATTCGCGCGCCCTCATCGCGCTCGTTGCGCTCGGCGATATCGTCGTCCTGCGCATTCTCACGGACGTCTCTAATCTCCTCTCCACCGGCGAGATGCTGCAGCTCGGCGCCATCGACGCGCTCGCCTTCACCGAGGAGCAGTACTACCAGCTCATTCGCGCAAAAACAGCGTCGCTCCTTTCGGCATCGTGCGAGACCGGCGCGCTGTGCGGCGCGAGCCGCTACCGCGCGTCTTTGGCGAGATATGGCGAGCAGCTTGGAATGGCATTTCAGATCGCGGACGACATTCTCGACTACACGGAAAACGAGTTGGTGACCGGCAAGACTTCCGGATCCGATCTGCGGGAACACAAGGTGACACTGCCGCTCATCCTGGGGCTTCCGCGCACGTCCGGCGCAGGTCGCCGACGTATCGAGGCGCTGTTCGCAGCAGAAGAGCCCGACGATGCCATGATCGCCGATGTCGTGGGCATTGTCGCTGACACGGGCGGCATCGAGGCCGCACGCCAACGCGGCGCCCAGTTCGCCGACCAGGCCGAGGAGTCGCTGCAAACGCTGCCGGACGGACGAGTGCGCGTGGCACTGACCGATGCCATCACTTACGCCATGGACAGGCGCTGGTAATGGTTCCACGCGGATCCTCCAAGCACCGGCCGATGTTTCACGCAGTCGTTTTGGCGATCGGATTCATCGTGGGTGGTGCCATGACTCAGATCGCGCGCCGATTTTTGCCGGCTGGAGCAGTCAAGGAGTTTCTGACGACTGGAGTCACGCCCTCGTTTGGGCCGTTGCACATCGATCTCGTCATTCTCACATTCGCGATCGGGCCTGTTGCCCTCGACGTTTCGCTCCTCAGCCTTCTTGGGGTGCTCGTCGCCTACCTGATCGCCCGGTCGCTCTTCTAGGAGATACTCATGGGATTTGGCAATCTGGGCTTCGGCGAAATGCTGATGATCCTCGTGATCATCTTGGTATTGTTCGGGGCGAAACGGGTGCCGGAGATCGGCGCGTCGATCGGCAAAGGCATTCGCGAGTTCAAGCGCAACATCAATGACGTCGACAGACACATTCGCGAGCCGGAGCCGCCGCTACGCGCGGCTGACCACATTGCCGGCTCGGATGTTTTTCCAGCGTCACGCCAGCAGGAGGAAGAGGCGCGGCCGGAGCCGAAACGGCTGATGTAGCCGGACTCGAGGTCAGCTCTCCGTCCGCCGCACCGACGCATTGATCTGCGGCCGGCGATCGTCCACTTTCGCGACGACGCGCAGATCATGGAGGAAGAGCTGAACGCGCTGCTGCCGTAGCTGCTGCAGGCGCGCTTGACGTTGTTGATCCTTCTGCGCGTTGAAGGCGCTACTGTCGGCCGTCACTCGCTTATCCAGGTGCTCGACAAGGATCTCGTCACGCTGCCGTACGGGCGCACTGACCGCACCGGCGGCGATTCCGAAAGCCGCACCGATACCCTCGGTGTATTGGCCTATGCCCGGTACGAATTGGCCGCGAGCGAACACGGGACTGTGCGCGACTTGTAGCTTCTGCTGGGCGGCAGCCGCGTCGAAGCCGCCTTTCGCCGCCGCCGCCGCAAACTGCTGCGCCTTCGGCATGAGGCGATCGAGCTCTTTCTGCTGCATGACCTGAAAGCGTACTTGCTCCTTTACCTTATTGAAATCCGGCTCGCCGCCGGCGATCAGCGTATCCAGCCGGGCGAGATAGTAGCCGGATTCGTCATCGAACAGGTCGCTGCTCTCGCCCTGTCTGACTCCGCCGCCAAACGCCCACGCCGAGACACTGGGAATGGTTCGTCCGCGATACGATGCCGGCTCATCCTCGAATGCGATCACCTTCAGGATTGGCAAGCCGAGCTTCCTTGCCGCTGCGTCGAATTTCGAAGGCTGGTCGGCATTCGCCGCGAGCGTCGATAACGAGTCTGCTCGTTTATCCACTCGAGACGCCGCGGAATCGCTCTCCTGGATTCGAAGGAGGATATGGTGCAGGGCGAGTGTGTCGCGATTCTTGGATGCCGAATCGAGTCTGATGAGGTGAAAACCGAATGGCGTGAGGACCGGCTGCGAGAGCTCGCCCGCTTTCAGCGCTTGCGCTGCCTTCTCGAACTCAGGCACGAAACGTCCCTTTGGTCCCCAACCCAGGTCCCCTCCATTCTGCCCTGACGTCGTATCCGCCGACTCGCGTTTGGCGACGTCCCCGAACTTCGCGCCCTTGAGGATCTGGCGGCGCAGTGAGTCCACCCTTAGACGCGCGGCGGCGGTGTCGGCGGCCGTGATCACCTTGGGAATCTCGAGCACCGAAAGCACAGCGCGCCCCACGCGTTTGAATTCCGCCTTGTGGGCGTTGAAATAATCGCGCAACTCGCTTTCCGGGATGCTCTTCGCCAGCGTGCTGTCGGGCTGCGGGCGAAAGGCGACGAAGCTCACCTGGGCGCTGTCGTGCTGGTCCTGCCAGATGCGCCAGAGCTCGGGATCGGTGACGTACACGCCGCTGGCGATCTGATCGAACAGCTTCAGCCTCGGGATCGTTTGGCGCTCGTACTGCTCGATGGCAACCAGCAATCCTTGCTGGCGCGCGGCGGGACTCGCGAGCAGGCGTTGGTACTTGGCCGGGTCGAACACGCCATTCGTCTGAAGCTCCGGAGACTGTTGTATCCAGGACGGCGGCGCAAAAGCGGCGTACTCTTTGATCTCCTCATCGGACACCGTGATGCCGCGCCGCCGGTACTCGTCCTGGAGCAGCACCTCGGTCACCATCTCGTCGAAGGTCTGATTCTCGATCTGCCGGATCTCGTCCTGTGTCAACGACCGGCCGCGCTGCGACTGCTGCTGGTTGATTTGCTCCTGGTATCGGCGGGTAAAGTCGGAGTACAGGATTTCGTGGCCGCTGACCACGGCCACTGCGGTGGTCGCCGTGACGGCAGTTCGGCCGAGCAGGCCGGAGGTTTGAACGAGCAGGAAGCCGCCAACAAACGCCAGAATGATCAGGATCCAGATGTACTTGGCGGCGCTCCGCATTTGTTGCAGCACGGGGCGATACTCCTCACACGCGAGGTGGTGGTGGGTACAAGCTCGGAAAGGTAGAAGCGGGCGTGACCTAAAATCAAGTGAGCATGTGACTTCCTGATTGACTTGGCCGCGCCGCGCGGTGTATTTTCTCCATCCCTCCGCCCCCTTCTGCAGCCCTATCGAGGGCCTCCATGGCCACCTCCGCCCGGATCGAAGAGCTCCAAAAGAAGTTCGATGAGAACCCGCGGCGGTATTTCGCGCCATTAGCGAACGAGTATCGCAAGGTCGGAGACGTCGACCAGGCGATCTTCATCTGCCAGGAGTACCTGCCCCAACAACCTGGGCACATGAGCGGCCACATCGTTTATGGCCAGGCGCTGTTCGAGGCCCGTCGGTTGGAGGAGGCCAGAAGCGTTTTCGAGACAGCTCTCACGCTTGACCCCGAGAACTTGATTGCGCTCCGGCAGTTGGGCGATATCGCCAGGGAGCTGGGTGATCCCGAGGGCGCCAAAGGCTGGTACCAGCGCGTGCTCGAGGCTGATCCGCGCAACGAAGAAATCGCCGCCTTGCTGTCACTGCTGGCCACAGCGCCTGCGGCGGCACCAGCGCCAGCTGAGGGCAATCACGCCGAAACAGGTGGGGCGGCCCAGGTGACGCACGCTACCGCGCCGACGCCGGCTGAACCGGTGGTCGAGTCGCCGCTCGAGACGGCTCCCACCGAGTCGCCCCTCGCCGATTTCGCGACGCTCGTGGAGGAGGTTACGCCTGTCAGTGAAGGTCCCGCGTCACGTGGGCCGTCCTCCGAATTCACGACTCCGCATACGGCGACAGACAGTGGTGCACTGGAATGGGCCGATACGGAGGTCGCGTTCGAGGATGACAACGGCGCGACGACAGCCGGCACAGTCTCGCCCAGCACGCCTGAAGCAGCACCGCCGAACGCCGCAGTCGCGCTGGAGCTGGACAGTATGGTGCCAGGAACCACACCCAGCCTGAGCGAAGCTGCGACTTCCGATCTTGTGCCGGTGTTGGAAGGTCTCGAGGCAACGCGCCAGGTGGAGACTCCCGCGCCGGCGACAGGCGAGCTGCCGCAGCTCGACGAGCTCGATCTCGTCGGTGCTGACGCGGAGGGTGCGTCCCCCGCAGCGACGTCATCGCGGCACGCGGCGTCGCCTTTCGTAACCGAAACGATGGCAGAGCTGTATCTGCAGCAGGGGCACCGCGACGAAGCTCTGGCAGTGTACCGACAGCTGATCGCCGAGCGACCGGACGACGCGGCTCTGCGCGCGCGGATGGACGAGCTGAGCGCAGCAGCGGAGCAGCAGGAAATTCTCCCGTCGAATGGCGAGCTGGCCGAGCAGCAGACACATCCGCGGCAAGCGTTCGCCGACCAGCCGAGCATTCGTGACTTCCTGACGGGAATCGCTCTCCGGCGTCCGCGCATCACACAGGAAACTGGCGCGCCTCCGGTGGAACCAGCAGACGTCGGCGCGGTGGAGGTGCGGGCAGAGAGCGCAGCAACGACGGCGACTACCGCGGACGTGGTCTCTGGCGAAACAGCCGTCGATTTCAGGGAGCCACCGTCTGCACCCCAATCGAGTGGTCCGATCGTCGATACCGCGCAGCAGCCGGTCGACGCCTCCAGGTCTTCACTGTCGGCAGTGACAATGAAGGCGGTTGCTAACAGCGATACTGGGCCCGATGCCAGCGCTCGCGATGTCGCTCCCGCTGGCACTGAGCCGGGCCATACGATCCCGCTACGCAGACCGACGCCGCCGACCGGGGGCGAGACCGTCGGTGGATCTATTGATGCGCTCTTCGCCGGAGCTGAAGCGGCGCGAGAGGATCTCGAGGCTGCAACGGCGTTGGCGGGCGCCTTTACCGCTGCTGGCGTTTCCACAAGCGACAGAGCCGAATCCGAGACAAAGAAGGTGGAAACACCAGCAGGCAGACCCGCGCGTCCGGCATCCGATGAGCTTTCCCTCGATCGCGTTTTCAAGGAACCGACTCCGTCGCGCGGTCGTGACGCCGTGCCAGGCTTCTCCTTCGATCAATTCTTCTCCGATACCGCAAGCGTTCGCAGCTCCACGGCCACGCCCGAGACTCCCGGCGTGGTGCAGGGCGCGACAGAGGACATCGAGCAATTCAACGCCTGGCTCGAAGGCTTGAAGAAATCGTGAGGATCGCCGTCCTCAATGGCCCAAATCTGAACCTGCTCGGCGTTCGCGAGCCATCGCTGTACGGATCGGAAACGTTAGGCGACATCGAGAAGAAGCTGCAGACGGTTGCGAGGGAGATTGGCATCGAGGTCGAGTTCGCTCAGCACAACGGTGAAGGAGAGCTGATCGAGCGCATCCACGGATTGCGGGGTCGTGTCCACGGCGTTGTCATCAACGCGGGCGCATACACGCACACGAGCATCGCCATCCGCGATGCGCTCACGGCGGTGGCACTGCCATTCGTGGAAGTACACATCACGAATGTCTACGCGCGCGAGCCGGAGCGGCGGCATTCGATGCTTGCGCCATCCGCAGTGGGTGTCGTGTGCGGGCTCGGAACGCACGGTTACGAATTGGCGATGCGCGGGCTCGTAAACGTCATCTCCCGCCGTGACTGATCCACGCCCGCGGCGCCTGGCCGCGCTCGTGGACCGGTTGACGTCGGTCGGTGTCGACGGGCTACTCGTGACCAGCCTGCCGAATATTCGGTATCTGACTGGCTTCTCCGGCTCGAGCGCGCTCTGTTTCGTGACGCCGCGCGAAACGATTCTCATTACCGATTTTCGGTACCAGACGCAGGTTGTCAGCGAAGTCGGCGAGCTGGCGCGCACGATCATCGAGCCCCAGAGTTTGTGGACCGGGCTGTGGCAGCAGGCGTTGCAGCCCACGTCCGTACAGATAGCGGGCTTCGAGTCGGCGCACCTGTTGCACCGCGACTTTCAGCGACTGTTGGAAGGCGGCGCGCGCTGGCAATGGCGTCCCACCGTCGATTTGGTGGAGATGCTGCGCGAACGAAAGGATGCCGGTGAGGTGGCGTTGATCGAGGCGGCGGCCCACGTTGCCACGCGAGCGCTCGACAGGACGATTCCGCAACTTCGCGCCGGGATGAGTGAGCTGCAGGTGGCCGGCGTGCTGGAGAAGGCGCTGCGGGATGAAGGCAGCGAGGGATTTCCCTTTCCGTCGATCGTCGCCTCTGGACCGCGCGCGGCGTTGCCGCACGCGCGCTCATCGGAGCGGATCGTCGAACGCGGTGACTTCCTGTTGCTCGATTTCGGCGCGGAGGTGCATGGCTACTGCTCGGATATCACGCGTACCTTCGTGATCGGGGAAGCAACGACGGAACAACGTGAGGCGTACGAGATCGTGCGCGTGGCCAATGAGCGTGCCACGCGTTCAGTGCGTGCCGGAATGTCGGGACGGGATGCCGACGCTATTGCACGGGGCTACATTGAGCGGCGAGGCTACGGCGAGCTGTTCGGCCACAGTCTTGGGCATGGCGTTGGGCTCGAGGTGCACGAGGCGCCGCGCCTCGCGCGGACCGCGGAGGCGCCATTGCCGGAAGGAGCGGTGGTCACGATCGAGCCGGGTGTGTACCGGCCCGGGTGGGGCGGCGTGCGGATCGAGGATGACGTCTTTCTTGGTGCCGATGCGCCGCGCGTTCTCACGCAGTTCACGCGCGAGCTGGTCGAGCTGACCTGAATCCGGACGTCGCGATTCACTCCATGGATACCATGATCGATTTACGGTATGTGAAGAAACTGATCGACATCATCGATGAGTCGACGGTGGATTCAATCGAGATCTCGACGGACAAGGGCATGAAGATCCGTATCTCGAAGAGTCCTCAGCAACGAGGCGCGGTACAGGTCGCGGCTCCCATGCAGCTCCCGGCGATCCTGCCCGCGCCGGCGCCCGAGCGCGTAACGCCCGCCGCAGGCTTTCCGGCAATGATGGAACCGGCCGCCGGTACGGCCGCCGCGACACCGCCCGTTGCGCTTGGCCTCGAGGTGAAGTCTCCGATGGTCGGGACCTTCTATTCCGCGGCCGAGCCGGGCGCTTCGCCCTACGTCACTGTTGGGAGTCGCGTCCAGAAAGGGCAGATCCTCTGTATCATCGAGGCGATGAAGATCATGAATGAAATAGAATCCGAGTACTCCGGCACGATCAAGGAGATTCTCGTCCAGGACGCGCAGCCTGTGGAGTACGGGCAGGTGCTCTTCCGGATCGATCCCAATGGCTAATCCGACCCAGGCGCCGGCTGGAGCCACCGGCGCAGCAACAGCCGCGGCGACCTTCAACTTCAAGGCCGTGCTCCAGGAGCTCATCCAGAAGAACGGCTCCGACCTTCACCTCAAGGTGGGACGACCGCCGACGCTTCGAGTGAATGGCGATCTCGAAGCTTCGGACATGCCGCCGATGCGGCCCGAGGACCTGAAGAGCCTCGCCGAACAGCTCATGACGCCGCGCCAGGTGAAGCAGTTCGCCGATGAGAAGGAATGCGACTTCGCGATCGGCGTACCCGGTATCGGCCGGTTCCGCGTGAATGTCTATCAACAGCGCGGATCCTTATGCTACGCGATGCGCGCCATCCCCTACCAGGCGCGTACGATCGCCGAGCTCAATCTGCCGACCGTCCTCGAGGAGATCGCGATGAAGCCACGCGGTCTCGTGCTCGTCACCGGCATCACCGGCTCGGGAAAATCGACCGCGCTCGCGGCGATGATTCAGCACATCAACGAGCACCGCAGGGCGAACGTGATCACGATCGAGGATCCGATCGAGTTTCTGCACCGCGACATCAACTGCCATATCAATCAGCGCGAGGTCGGTACAGACACGGCGACATTCGGCCAAGCGCTGCGGCGCGTGCTGCGGCAGGATCCGGATGTGATCCTCATCGGCGAGATACGCGACCTCGAGACGCTCGACACCGCCCTCAAGGCGGCCGACACGGGCCACCTCGTGTTCTCGACGCTGCACACCACGGATGCGACGCAGACGATCAACCGCATTCTGTCCTTCTATCCGCCGCACCAGCAGGCGGAAGTGCGATTCTCGCTGGCGAGTGCCCTGCAGGCCGTGGTCTCGCTCCGCCTCGTTCCGCGCGCCGACAAGCCGGGACGTATTCCGGCGAGCGAGGTGCTCATCAACACCGCCGCGGTTCGCGATCAGATCCGCGACATGACGGCGACGCTCAACATTCCGGACCTGATCAAGGAAGGGGCAGTGCAGTACGGGATGCAGAGCTTCGATCAATCGCTGATGCAGCACTACTCGCGCGGCGTCATCTCGTACGAGAGCGCAGTATTCTTCGCCACGAGTCCTGCCGAGTTCGCGCTCCGGGTGCAAGGGGTGGCTGGCACGAGCGACTCGAGCTGGTCAGCGTTCGAGGGCGAGGGGAACGGCTAGGCGCCGCACGCACCATCGCCATGTTCAAGAAAGTTCTCATCGCCAACCGCGGCGAGATCGCGCTGCGCGTCATTCGTGCGTGCCGTGAACTCGGCATTCAGACGGTCGCCGTGTACTCCGAGGCCGATCGAGAATCGTTGCACGTCCGCTTTGCCGACGATGACGTATGCATCGGGCCCCCGCCGGCGCGCGAATCGTACCTGAACGTGCCCCGTATCATAGCGGCCGCCGAAATTACGGGCGCTGACGCGATTCACCCAGGCTATGGCTTTCTGGCCGAAAACGCGGAATTCGCCGAGATCTGCGTCGCGTCGAACATCGCGTTCATCGGTCCGACCGCCGAACAGATTCGCGTCATGGGAGACAAGGCCGCGGCGCGGAAGGCGATGGCGGCGGTGGGCGTGCCGATCGTGCCGGGTACGCCCGGACCCGTCGAGGATGCCGACGAGGCTATGGAGTTCAGCCGCGGCGTCGGCTTTCCGGTGATCATCAAGGCCGCCGCGGGTGGCGGCGGCAAGGGGATGCGCGTGGCGCGTGATATCGAGGATTTCGCGCGTTCCTTCCAGCTTGCCCGCTCCGAAGCCTTGTCGGCCTTCGGCAATGGCGAGGTGTATGTGGAGAAGTATCTCGGCAGGCCACGCCACATCGAGTTTCAGATCCTCGGCGACAAGCATGGCCACGTTATTCATCTGGGGGAGCGCGACTGCTCCGTGCAGCGGCGCCACCAGAAATTGATCGAGGAGTCGCCAAGCCCTGCGATGACGCCGGAGCTTCGGGAACGTATGGGTCACGACGCGGTGCTCGGTGCAAAGGCCATCGAGTATGTCGGCGCCGGTACGATCGAGATGCTGCTCGACAGCGACGGATCGTACTACTTCATGGAGATGAACACTCGGATACAGGTCGAGCATCCGGTGACGGAGATGCTCACCGGTGTGGATCTCGTCAAAGAGCAAATCCGCGTCGCCGCTGGCCAGCCGCTGAGCGTCCGCACGCTGCCGCCGCTGCGCGGCCACGTGATCGAAGTGCGTGTCAACGCCGAAGATCCCGCGCGTAACTTCCAGCCGTCGCCGGGAAAGATCCTCGCCTTCCATCCGCCGGGCGGCCCAGGCGTTCGCCTGGACACGCACGTATACGATGGTTACACCGTGCCGCCCTATTATGATTCGCTTCTCGCGAAGCTCATCTGTCAGGGGCGTGACCGCGACGAGGCGATCGCGCGCATGCTGGTGGCGCTGGACAGCTTCATCATCGAGGGCGTGACGACGACGATCCCCTTCCTATCACGAGTGATGGCGAACGCGAACTTCGTCGCCGGCGACATCGATACGAAGTTTCTCGAGCGCGAGCCTCAACTGATGAAGGAGCCGGCGTAACGATGCGCGTCGACGTCTTCTTCGGTTCCACCGGCATCACCGCGGCTGATACCTCCGGCCGCGTGGTGGTGATCATCGACGTGCTGCGCGCCTCGACGAGTATCGCCGCCGCGCTGGCCCACGGTGCCCGCGCGGTCATCCCGCTCGAGAGCTCCGAGGAGGTCGTGGCGCGGTCGAAGGCGCTGGAACGAGCGGATGTGCGACTCGCCGGCGAGCGCAAGATGCTCCCGATACCGGGATTCGATCTCGGGAACTCGCCGCGTGAGTTCACGCCGGAGGCGGTAGAGGGGAAAACCGTCCTGCTTACGACCACGAACGGCACAAGCGCGATTGGCGCGATACAGGGAGGAGGTGCGCGTGACGTGCTGGTCGGGTCGTACGTCAACTTCTCGGCGGTGCTCGCCATGCTCCGCGCGGCGCTGCGCGGCGGTGCGGATATCGCGCTCGTTTGCGCAGGTCGCGATCGGCAATTCTCGCTCGAGGACGCCGCGTGTGCCGGACGGTACGTGCACCATGTGTCGAAGCGGCTGTCGCACATGGAATTGAACGACGCAGCCATCGCTTCGATGCTGATCGACAAAAAGTACGGCGATAATCTCGTGCGACTGTTCGAAGCGTCGAGCCACGGACAAGCGCTCAGAGACGCCGGTTTTGGCGACGATCTCGTGGCGTCGGCCGCGATTGACGCCTATCCTGTCATCCCGATCTATCAGGATCGTCAGATCACAAAGCTCGGACCCGACCGGGAGCGGTAATCCCGTGGGCAGTTCCCACCTCAAGCGCGAGCTCACCGGCATCGCGCTACTGTTATTCAGCATTTTTCTCGGCGGCGCGCTCGCCGTCTTCGCGCTCGCTCAGATCAGCGCTGGTGTCGACGTGCGCGGCAGCGTGGGATGGGTCGGGTGGTGGCTCGCGCGCCCGCTCGTCGCGCTGCTCGGCTGGCCGGCGGCCGCGCTGACGCCCCTCATTCCCCTCGTGCATGCGTTGCGTGTATTCGGCCGCCTCCATTCGGAAACCGATCGCTCCTGGATGGTGTTTTGCGGCGGCGTCGCGGCGCTTCTCCCGGTTGCAGTCGGTGTAGGGCTCGCGCTGCCTCCGGGCGAGACCAGTCCGGCGAGTGGCATCTGGGGGAGCTTCGTCGCCTTTTACTGGCGGCAGTGGTTCGGCGGTTTCGGTGCGTGGGTAATCGTTGCGCTTGCGGCGTCCACGCTGGCGGCGGCAACGCTCGCCTGGAACCCGATCCGCGCTATCCTCGGCAGGCGGGCATTGCCCGACAAGCTTAGCGGCAGCAGTGTCAAACGCTCTTCCGGCGCAAGCGACACCGACGCGTCCGAGCTCGCGCTGGCGCTCGAGCCATCGCCCGAAGAGATGCCGGGCATCGCGGAGACTATCGAGGTAGTCGACTCCGCGACGGCTACGGATGAACCACCACGGGGGCGCCGCAAGAAGAGCAGGGCTGAGGTAGCGGCCGAGCGGGACGAGGAGATTGCCCACGCGATCGCCGCGGCCGCGAGTCCCGAGGAAGTGATTGGTGACGAGCTCCCGTACCCCGAGCTGTTGGCGCCCCTCCCGACCCACAACGCGGAAGCCAGCAAGCGCGAGCTCGACGCGATGGGCGCGAAGCTCATGGATGCCCTGCGCACCTTCCGCGTAGATGGAGAGCTGGTCGACCGGACGACCGGGCCCGTCGTCACGCGGTACGAGGTGGAGCCGGCGCCCGGCGTGAAGGTGCGACAGTTCGCGAACCTGGCGAACGACCTCGCGCTGGCCATGCGAGCGCCCAGCATCCGCATCGTGGCGCCCATTCCCGGTATGGGTCGCGTCGGCGTGGAGGTGCCGAATCCCTCGCCACAGATCGTGGCATTTCGCGAGCTCGTCGAAGGGCGCGAGTTCCAGAATGCACGCGCGGCGCTGCCGATCGCGTTAGGCAAGGACCTGGAAGGCAAGCCGGTGATCGCTGACCTGGCAAAGATGCCGCACCTGCTCATCGCCGGTGCGACCGGCTCCGGCAAATCGGTATGTGTGAATACGATCATCACGAGCTTGATCTTCCGGCATACGCCGCGCACGCTGCGTTTCCTGATGGTCGACCCGAAGATGGTCGAGCTGTCGGTGTACAACACGTTGCCGCACCTGCGGCACAAGGTGATCACCGACAATCGCGACGCGGCGGCCGTACTCAAATGGGCTGTGCTGGAAATGCAGGAGCGCTACGAGCTTCTGGCGGCGAATGGATGTCGGAATGTGCAAGACTTCAACCGCCGCCTGCAGGAAGGTGCGACACTCAGGCTGCCAAAACGTACCGACGTCGCATTCGAGGACTCGACGTACCAGGGCACGGTGCTTCCGTATATCGTCGTCGTCATCGATGAGATGGCGGACCTCATGATGACGGTGCAGGGCGAGGTCGAGACGCCGATAGCGATGTTGGCGCAGAAGGCACGCGCTATCGGGATACATCTCATTCTGGCGACGCAGCGACCGAGCGTGAACGTGATCACGGGGCTCATCAAAGCGAATTTTCCAAGCCGGATCGCGTTCCGTGTCGCGTCCCAGGTCGATAGTCGGACGATCATCGACGGTGCCGGAGCGGAGATGTTGCTCGGAAATGGCGACATGCTCTTCATTCCACCGGGGAAGTCGGAGCCGGCGCGACTGCAGGGGGCATTTCTCTCCAGCGATGATACGGAACGTCTCATGGGCTGGTACCAGTCGCGGCGCGAAGCGAAGCGGGAAGCGTATGCCGCGCAGGGCCTTCTCCTCGATGAAGGCCCGGACGCAGAACCGGACATTCTGGAGGCGGTGCGTCAACGGGAAGCCTTGGAAACCGGGGTTGAAGGCGACGACACAGACGAACGCGACAAGTTGTTCCGCGAAGCCGCCGAGGTGGTGATTCAGCATCAGGGCGGCTCGACCTCTTTGCTGCAACGGCGCCTCAAGGTCGGGTATGGGCGCGCCGCGCGCATCATCGATCAGCTACACAATGCCGGTGTGTTGGGTCCGCCAGACGGCTCGAAGCCGCGTGACGTGCTGGCAAGCCTCGACGATCTCGATCGGATCTGCGGTCCGCGAGTCTGACAAAGGCCATTGGTGTTTCGATCGTCGCGTATTCTGGTCATGCTGGCGGCGATCACGTGGCTGGCGACGGGTGCGGGCGCACAGGTTGCGGGCGATACCTTGGCGCGATTGCGCGTGGACGGGGCGGCCCTGCGTACCGGGGACGTAGCATACCAGCTCAGCCTCACGGCGAACGAGCAGGTACAGTCGTTAGGTGAGCGCATCGTCACGACTACTGCGTCCACATACGCCGGCGTGCCGAGCTGGCTGATCGTCGCAACAGGTGGGCGCGGAGTCCTGGAGTCTCTCGACTCGCTCTACCTCGCTCGCGACGGGCTGCAGCCGTTGCACTGGAGCTCGACGCTGGGCACGGCCCGGGTAGCGGTGGCGTTCGCGTTGGACACGGTCTTCGGGGCGACGAGCACACCCGTCGGACGCCAAAATATCGTGCTGCCGAATCCAGGTAAGCTCGTGGTCACGAGCGAGATGCTGGATGCATTGCTGCAGTTGGAGCCGCTCGCAGTCGCGTGGCGCGATTCGGTCATGATGTTGATCGTCGATCCCGTGACAACCGTGGTTGCGCCCGTTGCTCTGTCGGTGGAGGGTGAAGAGCGCGTCAACGTTCCAGCCGGTTCTTTTGACTGCTGGATCGTGTCGGCGGCGGCGCAGCGCGGCGAGGCGCAGCTGTGGGTCAGCAAGACGGGCCACACGGTGGTTCGATCCCTCCAGCGACTACCGCAGCTCGGGGACGCGATGCTCGAACGCGTGCTGCTTCGGAGCACTCCGCCCTTCTGACGCCGACGGACGCGGCCGGCGCAGGCCTCTAGATTGTGCCGCATGAACGTGCTCTGCGATTCTCAGGCGCATCCGGTCATCGCGCACCGAGGCAACTCGAGTCACGTGCCGGAGAACACGCTGCACGCTTTCGACGAGGCTGTGGCACTTGGCGTGGATGCGCTGGAGCTCGACGTGCGGCTCACGCGAGATGGAACGCCGGTCGTCATCCACGACGCAACAGTGAATCGTACCACGGATGGCCGCGGCGCAGTGGCGTCTCTCTCTTCGGCGGAATTGCGCGAGCTCGACGCGGGCTACGGCTTCACGAACGACGGCGGGGAGTCATATCCCTGGCGCGGTCGCGGCCATGTCGTGCCGACGTTGGATGAGGTGCTCGATCGCTACCGGGATCTGCCGCTCCTGATCGAGGTAAAGGAAGTCCAGGCTGTTGCCCCCATACGCGCTGCGCTGATCAGACACGACGCGGCCGAGCGAGTGGTGCTCGCGTCGGAGCTGCACGCAGCCGTGGCGCCCTTTCGTGGCGAATTCCTCACCGGCGCCTCCGGTGCCGATACCGCACAGCTGCTCCGCGCGATGTTGTTCGGCCGCGAGACGGCGGCGCTGCCATACGAGTGCCTCTCGTTGCCGCGTTGGTATCGTGGACTCCCACTGCCGCTCGGGCGTATCGCGCGTGTGGCGCGCACGCTCGGAGTCGCCACACATGTCTGGACGGTGGATACACCGTCGCTGGGCCGGACGTTGTGGAGCCGCGGCGTGAATGGCATCGTGACAAATGATCCCGGCCGGCTGCTCCCTCTTCGCCGAGAGCTCTTTGGCGGTGTGCGGGATCGTCGCCGCGATCAGCAGCTCTGAGGTCCTCGAGGCACTGATTTGCCGCTACCGGGAAGAAATCGGTGGTAGTCGCGGCCACCAGAGCGCTTATCGTGTCTCGCATGTCAGCGGCCAGACAAGCGTTTGGAGCGTTGGGGGAGCAGATTGCGGAGCGGTGGCTCAGGCGGGCTGGATGGCGCGTCGTTCAGCGCCGGTTCCGATCCGGCCGCCGCGACATCGACCTTGTGGTGGAACGACACGGCACCGTTGCATTCGTCGAGGTGAAGGCCCGTCGAGGTGCACGGTTCGGACATCCGATCGAGGCTGTTAACTGGCGTAAGCAGAGGGAGTTAGCCAGGTCGGCTCAAGCTTGGATCGAGCGTCACGGCCAGCCCTGCGAGGCGTACCGCTTCGACGTGATCGGGGTACTGATGGAAGGATCCAGGGTGAGAATCCGGCACGTCGAGAATGCCTTCGCCCTCGCAACTCCAACTTGATCCGGGATCGGCAGCTTCGTATTTTATTCGGGTATCGGAGCATCGCGATTTCGGGTACGATTACGCTGCGTGGCCAGAGCGGATCACGATTAACGAGAGGATGTGTGAGAGATGGCTGTGTCAACTGTGCAGGATGACAAGAAAAAGGCTCTGAATCTGGCCATCGCGCAAATCGAGAAGAGCTGCGGCAAGGGATCGATCATGCGATTGGGCGCCGATCAGCGCGTACGGGTCGAGGCGATCCCAACCGGCGCGATCAATCTCGATGCAGCGATTGGAGTTGGCGGGATCCCGCGCGGCCGGATCACCGAAATCTACGGACCAGAGTCGAGCGGGAAAACGACGCTGTGCCTCCACGTCGTTGCCAACGCTCAGCGTGCTGGCGGCGTAGCCGCTTACATCGACGCGGAGCACGCCCTCGACACCGAGTACGCGAGAAAGCTCGGCGTGGATGTGGATAGTTTGCTGATATCACAGCCTGATACTGGCGAGCAGGCACTCGAGATTTGCGAGATTCTCGTCCGCAGCGGTGCCGTGGACATCGTCGTCATCGATTCCGTTGCGGCCCTCGTACCCAAAGCGGAGATCGAAGGCGACATGGGCGACTCGCATGTCGGCCTGCAGGCGCGTTTGATGAGTCAGGCGCTGCGGAAGCTCACCGGTTCCATCGCCCGCTCCAAGACGGCCGTGGTGTTCATCAACCAGCTGCGTGAAAAGATCGGCGTGATGTTCGGCAACCCGGAGACCACAACCGGAGGCAAGGCGCTGAAATTCTACGCATCGGTGCGTCTGGATATCCGCCGTATCGGGCCGGTGAAGGAGAAGGAGGACGTGATCGGTTCGCACGTCCGCGTGAAGGTCGTCAAGAACAAGGTTGCGCCGCCGTTCAAGCAGGCCGAATTCGACATCATGTATGCCGAGGGGATCAGCCACACGTCGTTACTCGTCGATATCGGCGCCGAGGCGGGCATCATCGAGAAGTCAGGCGCGTGGTACAGCTATCAGGGCCAGAAGATCGGTCAAGGGCGCGAAAACGCGAAACTGTATTTGAAGGACAACCCGAAGCTGATGGGAGAGATCGAAGAGCGCGTGAAGGGAATCCTCGGAATGGCGCCCACTGGCGTCACCGCGGAAGACGTCACGGAGGAGTAAGCCTCCTTCTCTCTCGGCTCACAGTACAGCCGGGGAGACGCACTCCTGTGATCGATGGGACCCGGAAACTCCCATTGTGACCAGGGTGTGGCTCCCCGGTTCTCGTTTCAGGACCGATGATCATTACGGACATTATTCCGTCCACGCGGAAGAGCGGCCGCTTCGATGTTGTCATCGACGGCCGGCGGCATGTCCGCCTTTCCATAGAGGCAATCGAGCGCCTGAAGCTCGCGTCCGGTGTTGAGCTCAACGATGCTACCGCGAGGGCGATAGATCGTGAGACCGCGCTTCTCGCGACATACGATCGAGCGCTCGATATGCTGGCCATGCGTGCGCGATCTGCTGCCGAGCTGCGTCGCCTGCTGGTGCGTAAAGGCGAGCCGGCGGAATTCGTCGATGTCGCCGTGGCGCGCTTGCTCGCCGCAGGGATCCTCGATGACGCGGAGTTTGCGCGCCAGTTTGCGCGCGGTAAAGTGCTGGGCGCCGGCTACTCGCGCGGTCGCCTGCTGCAGGAACTGCGGAGGCGCGGCGTGTCGCGCGACGTAGCCGTAGCGGCGATCGAGGCGGTATTCTCGGAGGAGCGGTTGGACGAAGCAGCGTCGATCGAGCGCGTCGCTCGCAAGAAGCTGCAGTCGCTGCGCAGGCTGGACGCGCCGACGCAGCGGCGCCGGCTGTATGCCTTCCTCGCGCGACGTGGGTTTGACAGCGACGACATCGTCGGCGTGATGCGTACGCTTATGACCGCGGACGCCGCTGCAGCAGCCGCGACTCCAGACAGGTCGTCGGTCGAGGAATAGCAAACTGGCGGTATATTTCTCGGATGCGCTCCGCTGAGATCCGCAGCCGCTTTCTGGAATTCTTTGCGCGTAACGGGCACGCGGTGCGTGCGAGCTCATCGCTCGTGCCAACCGATGACCCGACGCTGTTGTTCACGAATGCCGGGATGGTGCCGTTCAAGAAGATCTTTCTTGGATTGGAGGAACCGCCGGAGGGGAAACGGCGCGCGACAACAGCGCAGAAGTGTGTACGAGCCGGCGGAAAGCACAATGATCTCGAGCAGGTAGGGCACACTGCGCGCCACCACACCTTCTTCGAGATGCTCGGCAATTTCTCGTTTGGCGACTACTTCAAACGGGATGCCATTTGGTTTGCGTGGGAGTTCGTCACTGGTGTACTGCGCATTGAACCGGGCCTCATTCGCGTGTCGGTGCACCACTCCGACGCCGAGGCGCGGGCGCTGTGGCGAGAGATCGCAGGCCTCGCCGACAGTCGTATCTATGGCTTGGGTGACAAGGATAACTTCTGGCAGATGGCCGATACGGGGCCGTGCGGTCCCTGTTCCGAGATCTACGTCGATCTCACGCGATGTGCCGCGGACTGGCGCTTCCCCGACGGCGCCCACGGCGAGTGGACGGATCTGACGCGCGATGAGTTCTCACTCGAAGCATTCGTGGAGGGTGCCGAAGCCGGGCGCTTTCTAGAGATTTGGAACCTCGTGTTCATGCAGTACGACCGTCAGGCGGATGGCTCGCTCGTACCGCTGCCGCGTCCCTCTGTCGATACCGGCGCCGGGTTGGAGCGCATCGCCGCGGTGCTGCAGGGAGTGACGAACAACTATCATACGGATATCTTCCTGCCGCTGATTCAACGGGTCGAGGAGATCGTCGGCTTCGATTACTGGGGTCGTGCCAACGACGAGCCGCGTACCGGCGTCAAGATCCGCGACGGGCGCGGCGGTCTGGATGTCGTGCCGAACGCGGTAACACCTGCCTCGTTCCGTGTACTGGCCGATCACGCTCGCGCCGTGGCGTTCCTGCTCGCCGACGGTGTTTTCCCGTCGAACGAAGGCCGTGGCTACGTGCTGCGACGCATCCTGCGGCGTGCCGTGCGACATTCGTGGCTGCTCGGACGCAAGGAGCCGACGCTCGTTCACGTCGTGCAAGGCGTCATCGACACCATGGGCGATACCTATCCCGAGCTGCGGCACCGCGCGAAACACATTCTCGAGACGGCGCGTGTGGAGGAACAAGGCTTCCTATCCACGATCGAGGGGGGACTCGCGCGCTTCGACCAGCTTGCGCCGGCGCATACAGCCAAAGGTGGCGTCGAGTTGCGCGGGACGATCAGCGGCGAAGACGCGTTCCGTCTCTACGACACGTTCGGCTTCCCCATTGACCTGACGGAGCTCATGGCGCGAGAGCGCGGGTACACCGTCGACATCCAAGGCTTCGACGCGGCGCTGGACGCGCAGCGGAGGCGCTCACAGGAGGAGCGCAAGGCGCGAAAGCTGTCGGTCGAAGTGGATTCGCTCGGGGACTGGAGTCAATGGGAAACCGAGGGCGGGCGCATTCCCGATGCGTCGTTCGTCGGCTACGACGTCGTCGAGATCGAGACGCAGGTTTCGGCGGTGCGGCACCTGCCTGGCGGGCGTATCGCCGTCGTGCTGCGCGAATCGCCCTTTTATGCCGAGTCGGGAGGACAGATATCGGATCGCGGTGAGATTGTTGGCGACGGGTGGCACGTCGACGTTGACGAGGTCAGAAAGATCGACGGGCGTGTTGCCGCTGTCGGTGCACTCACCGGGGCCTTCCGCTTCGGGCGCGTAACTGCGACCGTTCCCACCGAGCGTCGCCGCGACACGGAACGCAATCACACCGCCACCCACCTTCTGCACGCCGCTTTGAGACAGATTCTCGGCGAGCAGGTGCACCAGGCCGGTTCCCTCGTCGCACCTGAACGTCTTCGCTTCGACTTCACCCATCACGGTCCGATCGCCGCGGAGAAGCTCGCCGAAATCGAGGCGCTCGTGAACCAGGAGATATTGAGTGCTCTGCCGGTGAGCTTTAGCGAGATGGCATACCAGAAGGCGCGGGATCTCGGCGCCATGGCGCTGTTTGGCGAGAAGTATGGCGATGTCGTGCGCGTGGTCGCGATTCCGGGATTCTCGATGGAGCTCTGTGGCGGAACGCACGTTCGGAACACGGCACAGATCGGTTTGTTCAAGATTGTTTCTGAGACCGGCGTCGCCGCGGGCGTCCGGCGCATCGAGGCAGTCACGGGGCAGGGCGCGTACGAGTACACGTTACAGCAGCAACGAGTGCTGCAGCGCCTGGCCGATGCGTTACGTTCGCCTACGGAGCTAGTGGACCGCCGGGTCGCGCAGCTGCTCGAGGAGCGCCGCAGCCTCGAACGGCGGGTCGAGGAGTTGATGCGTGGAGGCGGAGATCAACTCCAGTCTCTTTTGGCTCGCGCCGAATCGTTGCAGAACGGTGCCTGCTTCGTCGGTGGACTCGTGCGTGTCGGCGATGTGAGGGAGCTGCAATCGCTGGGTGACGCGCTGCGCGAGCAACTCGGAAGCGGCATCGGAGTGCTCGCCGCGAGCTTCGAAGAAGGCAAGAACACCTTGCTCGCGGTCGTGACGGACGATCTGCGCGACCGCGGTTTACGAGCCGACGCTCTGATCAAGGAGCTCGCGGCTATCGCTGGCGGTCGCGGCGGCGGCAAAGCCCACATGGCGCAGGCGGGAGTACCGGATGCATCGCGCCTCGACGAGGCCATTCGTCGTGCTCCGTCGATCGCGCGAGATCTTCTCGGGCGTACTGCGTGACCGTCAGTCAATGGTTGTCGGCTCGACGACCGCTTGCGCCGCCGGCGCTCGCCAGTCGAGTGGAGCAGGCGCTGTCGCCGCACCTGAACCAGAAGGCATCAGTGGCGGCGACGTGCTGCATGGACGCCGCGGAGCAATTACTGGTCGAGCTGCTCGCGCGTGCGCACGCCGGCCGTGAGTGTGCGATCGATCTTTTGACGGTCGACGCCCTCGTCACCTACGCACTCGAGGCGGCAACCGACGACCCGGCTACTCTCGACGATCGCGCCCATCGGGCTATGTCGGAAATTGCCCGCCTGGGCTCTGCGTCCCCCACTGCATGATCGACATCCACACGCACCTGCTTCCCGGCGTGGATGACGGCTCACCATCGGTGGACGTTTCGGTGCCCGTGCTGCGTGAGTTCGGCAGTGGTGGCGTGCAGCTGGTGGTTTGCACGCCGCATCTGAATGCTTCGGCCGCGAGCGACGCGCCATACGAGCATCACCAGGAGATACTCGAGCTGCTGCGCGCGAGCGCTCCGCCCACGCCGAAACTCGAGTTGGGTTGGGAGATCATGCTCGATCTTCCCGGCGCCGATCTCCGCGATCCGCGGTTGTCTCTCGGTCGCTCGTCGGCAGTGCTGGTGGAGTTTCCTCGGACGAGTGTGCCGCCAAACGCTGCGAAGGAGATCTTTCGCTTGCGCATGAGCGGCGTGGTACCGGTGTTGGCGCATCCGGAGCGATATTATGGCTGCACCGTGGAGCAGGTCGATGAGTGGCGTCGTTGTGGCGCTGTCATCCAACTGGATGCGGCAGGCGTGCTCGGAAGCGGATCGATGTCGCGAGTCGCGCTCATGCTCCTCGAGCGAGGGTTGGTGGATCTGATGGCGAGTGACACCCATGGCGACACCAGATCGTTGATGGTGCCGAGGCGGTGGCTCGAGGAGGTCGGCAGTCAGGAGCACGCCGAGCTTCTCACGCGGACGAATGCCGCGCGCTTGCTTGCAAATGAGCCGACCGTTCCCGTGCCTCCGCTGATCCGGCATAGCGGGATCATGGCTCGTCTTCGCGAGTTGCTCTTCGGTCGCGCCAGCGCCGCGGATTGACCTTCTCCCTTCCGGCACGTTCGTGACGAAAGAGACTGAATCGATACGGGACGGCCTGCGCGACCTCGCGGCGCTCGCGACGCGCGTCGGCGATGACATGGGCGAGGCGCTCGAGCGAGCGCTGATCATGGTGCGCAATACCGTGACGCACGGCGGGACACTGTATTTCTGCGGTAACGGAGGGAGCGCCGCAGACGCGCAGCATCTCGCGACCGAGTACGTCGTGCGTTACATGCGGGATCGCCGCGCCTATCCGGCCGTGGCGCTGACCACCGACAGCTCGTTACTGACAGCGGCCGGCAATGACCTCGGTTTCGCGGAGATCTTCGCGCGCCAGGTGGAGGCACTCTGCAGGCCGGGGGACCTGTTGATCATTCATTCGACCAGCGGCAACTCGCCGAACGTCCTCCGCGCCGCCGAGGCTGCGCACCACGTCGGAGTGGCTGTGCTGGCGTTCAGCGGCCGCGATGGAGGACGCCTGCGCGCCATCGCCGATCATGCAGTGGTCATTCCGACTGAGCGCACCGACCGTGCTCAGGAACTTCACCTCTGTATCCAACACATCATCTGCGAGATCGTGGAGCGCACGCTGTGATCTCATTGAAAGGAAAACGCGCGCTGGTCACCGGCGGGTCGCGCGGCATCGGCGCGGCGACAGCGCTCCTCCTCGCCGAGAGCGGCTGCCATGTCGCCATCGGATACCGCAGCCGGCGTGAGGACGCCGACCGCCTTGTGGAACAGATCGAGGCCGAAGGCTCGAAAGGTTTTTCGTACGCCGCCGACATCGGCACGCGCGCAGGGGCCGACCAACTGGTGCAGCGTGCCGCGGCCGAGCTGGGCGGCCTCGATTTCTTCATCGGCAACGCCGGAATCTGGCCCGTCGACGAGGTGCCTGTGGCGGACATGGACGACGGGCGCTGGCGGCGTACCATGACCGAGAACATCGATGCGATGTTCTGGACGTCGCGTGCGGCCGCACGTGTGCTCAGTGATCATGGGCGCATCGTGCTGGTCGCGAGCACCGCCGGCCAGCGTGGCGAAGCCTTTCACGCGGATTATGCCGCCTCGAAAGGGGCGATGATTTCTTTCGTGAAGTCACTGTGCATCGAGCTTGCCCAACGAGACATCACGGTGAACAGTGTCGCGCCCGGCTGGGTGGATACGGAGATGTGTGCCGAGCCCTTTGCCGGGGGCGGTCGTGAGCGCATTGCGGCGAGTATCCCGCTCCGTAGGGTCGCGAGTCCGCGCGATATCGCCGGCCCGATCGTTTTCCTGTGCTCGGAGTTAGCGCGTCATATCACCGGAGAGATACTGAACGTGAACGGCGGGAGTGTGCTCATCGGATGATCGTGTGCGTGTTCACGGGCGGCACGATCTCCATGCGCCACGATCCCGCTGCGGGTGGCGCCGTCCCCGCGCTCTCTGGACGCGAGATTCTCGCGCTCGTGCCCGGCATTCACGACATCGCCGATCTCGAGGTGGACGACTTCGGTGCGCTGCCTGGTCCGCACATGACGGTCGAAAAGTTATGGGCCCTCCGAAACAGGATCGCACAGCATATCCACCGCGCGGACGTGGATGGCGTCGTCGTCACACACGGCACGGATTCGCTGGAGGAGACGGCGTATCTTCTTGCTCGTTCGCTGCCGCCCCAGAAGCCCGTGGTACTCACCGGTGCGATGCGGACATCCAGCGAGCTCGGTTGGGATGGTCCAGCAAATCTTGCGGCTGCGACACGCACGGCGGCAAGCGACCAATCTCCGGGACAGGGGACGCTCGTGGTGATGAACGACCGGATCTATTCGGGCCTCGACGTCACGAAAACGCACACGCACATGCTCGACGCGTTCGAGAGTCCGGGTCTTGGACCTCTGGGTGTACTGGACGATGGACGGGTGATCTATCGGCGTGCCTTGACCGAGCAGCCGCCAATACTCGTGCCGGATGCGCCCGCAACACCAGTCGATGTCGTATATGCGTACACTGGCGCTGGACGACGGCTGCTCGACGCGGCACGTATCGAGGGCGTGGGTTTGGTGGTGGCCGGGATGGGCCGGGGCAATGTGCCGCCGGACATGGCCGGAGGCATCTGGGCGTGGCTCGACGAACGGAAGCCGGTCGTCATCACGTCGCGTGCCCTACGCGGCCGTGTCGGCCGAACGTATGGATACCCCGGTGCAGCGCGGCGTTTAGCCGATCGCGGCGCGATTCTCGGCGGTCATCGGAGACCGCAGCAGGCGCGCATCGACCTGATGCTCGCCATCGGCGCGGGTATTTCTGGGGAGTCGCTACGTCAGTTCTTCGAGAGTTGACGCTCCTTGAGGCGCCACTCGCGAAAGCAACGCCAGTCGAACTCCTGCGCGGCGCGAGTCTGATCGGGGAAGCCAAACCAGTCGGTCCAACCCTCTTGCTCGGCGCGCCAGCGGCAATCCCAGAGGAACTCGAATGCGTGGTGACCGTTCGGTGCCTCGACTTCGACGATGCCGGCGAAATCGGAACAGCCGGAGCGTGCTTTGAGTGCAATCCGCTCCACCTCGAGATGGGGCTCGGCAGAGAGCATGTGCTTGAGAAGGCGCGTGATCTTCACGGGAGGTGCGTGGCCGGCGATTTCGATCCGTTCGGTGCGCTGCCCGGCACAGAAGCGCAGGACGTCGGCTTTGAATTCGTCGGCGGCGCGCGAAGCGGCCAAGATCTCCTCGAGCTCCTTCACCTGTCTCCCTCTGATGTCACGTTGAACTGGGCCAATGGCCACGACCGGATGAAAGATCGCATGTTTACCGCGGCGATTGAAGTCTCTGCCGCAACTTCACTTGAAGCGATCACGGGGCTATCGTCACAGCGCGCCGACAGGCCGGCCACGTCTTCTCCGACTCCTTACAACCCGGCATGCCACGGCTGAATCCGCCGCAAACGGTCCTCGAGATCGCCGGAGCACTTGAGCAGGCCGGCTACGAGACGTGGTGCGTGGGCGGAGCTGTCCGCGATGCGCTTCTTGGGCATCCCCATCTCGACTGGGATTTGGCGACCTCCGCCACGCCGGACGTCGTACAGGGGCTTTTCGGCGCGCGGCGCACGATTCCCGTTGGCATCGAGTTCGGAACGGTAAAGGTGCTCGATCGCCGTGGTACCCCTCACGAAGTCACCACTTTCCGCCGCGATGTGAAGACCGATGGCCGGCACGCGGTAGTCGAATTCGGCGCATCGCTCGACGAGGACCTCGCTCGTCGCGATTTCACGATCAACGCGATCGCGTATTCCCCCAATCGTGACGAGCTGCGCGACCCCTTCGGTGGTCGAAGGGACCTGGAGAATCGCCTCGTGCGAGCCGTGGGTGACGCCGAGACGCGCATGCGAGAAGATCGATTGCGAGCCTTGCGCGCGATCCGGTTCGCGGCGCGATTCGGCTTCTCTATCCACAGCGCCACGATGGCTGCGATTCGCGCGAGCGCGCCACAGCTGGGCCGCTTGTCTGCCGAGCGTGTAAAGCAGGAGCTCGAGAAAACGATGGATCAGGTGCGCAGGCCGGCGCACGCGCTCACGTTGTGGCGAGATACCGGGGCCTTACGCACGCTCGTGCCGTTGATCGCGGACATCGATGATGCGGCGCTCGCGGCGCTCGACTGCCTGGCGATGCCCGGTCCCGCCGGACGTCCACAGCGCCGGCTCACACGACTCGCCGCCCTGTTTCTTGATGCGGCTGGAGACGACACGCAGCGGGCGCTGGTCGCACTCCGTTTTTCGCGCCGGGAGAGCACGTGGATTGCGAGCATCACCGAGCGCTGGCGCGCGGTGGTGCCGCAGATCTCGGATCTGCTGGCCGAGACCACTACGGCCAACGATGCTCAGGTGCGGCGCTGGGTTGCGCTTATCGGGCGGTTGCACGTCGGTCCCGTGATGCGGCTGGCGAGCGCCCACTGGGCGGCGGCACGCGACGCAGGCCAGCAGGCACCGCCGACACATGTCGTTCGCTCACTCCATCGTCGTCTGCAGCGAGCAGCGTTTCAGGATCCGGTGGAGATCCGAGACTTGGCAGTCCACGGGGATGACCTGCTCATGCTGGGCATTCCTGCAGGGCCGAAGATACGTAGAATTCTGCAGCGCCTGTTGGACGCGGTGCTCGCAGATCCGTCGTACAACACGCGAGATTGGTTGCTGCGTGAAGCGCGCCGGCTGCAGGAGCAGGATTCGTAAGACGGTGCACCCGACGCAGATCGGGCGCGCCGGCCACCACGCAATTCGGGAGCTCGAGGCGGGATGTTCTTTCGAGGTCGACAACCTGAGGCTTCGATCTGGCGTCGCTTTCGTGCCAGCGCCGACGGCTTCACCTTTTCGCAGGAAGACGGCTACTACGCGGCGCATGTCGTCGCGAACGCCGAACGCGTGGTGGATCTGTTGTACGCCTTGAGCGAACAGCTGTCACCGGCGGTGGATGTCGTCATCGAGGAGCTGCGGAGCGGCCGCACCTGGCGCGGAGAGGCGTTGGCGCTTCCCGACGTGCGCGAGACGATCGCGCGGCTGAAGCAGCTGGTCGCGCGCTATGGCGGCGTCGAGATCTCCGTCTACACGGCCGACGATCAGCTCACCCTGAACCCATACCTGGAGCTGTTCATCTACGCCCGAACGGATCGATGGCTGTACCTGCTCGAGGGGAAAGGGCTGGAGGAGCAGCGCCGGGTTCGTACGAAGAGCTGGAAGATCAAGCGCGAGCAATTTCCCGCTGCGCCGGATCTGGTGACAGCCGTGGCCGTGGCGGCGGAGCGTCTGGGACTGCAGCCCGCGTGACGGCCGGTCTGGCGTACGGCGTCGCCGCCGGCGCTGCGAACGTTATTGGAGCGCTGGCCGTCACCGTCGGTGCGCGACGAAGCATCCGCGCTCTCGACGCGATGCGCTCCGTCGGCGCCGGCTTCATCGTTTCCATTGCTTTCATCGAGCTCTTTCCCGAGGCGCTGGCGCGAAACGGCATACGCGGGCCAACGATCGCCTTGGCGGCCTATCTGCTCGTGCACCTGTCGCAGCACACGTTCGCCGAACACTTTCACTTTGGAGAGGAGACGCATCCCGTCTCGCAGGTTGCCGGCACGACAGCCCTCATCGGGCTGCTGATGCATACGTTCGCTGACGGTGTCGCCGTCGCGAGTGGGGCGCTGGTGAGCCACGCGTTAGGCGTACTCGTCTTTCTTGCCGTGCTGTTGCACAAGTTCCCGGAGGGATTGGCGATCTCCAGTCTGTTCATGGCGGCGGGACGCGGCCGCGCGCGCGCCCTGCTGGCGGGAACGGCGCTGGGCGTAGCCACGGTGGTCGGAGTGGTGATGACCGATCAGATCGGGGTGCTTCGCGATTACGGGATGGCGATCGCAGCCGGCGTCGCCCTGTATGTGGGGGCGTCGAATCTCGTGCCCCAGATGCAGCTGATGCGCGGCTGGCGCATTCCCGCGAGCTTTCTCGCCGGGTGCGGATTGTTCTTCGCCGCCCGTGCGTTGACACAAGGATGACTCCGATGCCCGGAGGGCGCGGTCGCAAACGCGCACAGGATCTTGGCGCGTCGTTGTTCGAGGAGAGCGCCACCGCACCGCCCCTCGCGGCGCGCATGCGTCCGCGATCGCTCGACGAGTACGTCGGTCAGGACCACTTACTCGGCCCGGGCAAGCCGTTGCGCGATGCGATCGAGAAGGGAACCGTCGGCTCAATGGTGTTCTGGGGGCCACCCGGCACGGGCAAGACAACGCTCGCGCGCCTGATCGCGCGGTACACCGATCGGGAGTTCGTCCCCTTCTCGGCGGTCATGGAAGGCGTGCCACGCATTCGGGAGGTGGTGGGCGAAGCAGAATCGCGGCGGCGGTTAGGGCGCGGCACGATCCTCTTTGTGGACGAGATTCATCGCTTCAACAAAGCACAGCAGGATGCGCTGTTGCCCCACGTCGAAGGTGGCACCGTCACCCTGATTGGCGCGACGACGGAGAACCCGTCGTTCGAGATCATCGGCGCATTGCTGTCGCGAGTGCGCGTTTTCGTGCTCCAACCCCTCTCCGCGGCAAATGTACGCGCGCTGCTCGATCGCGCGCTCTCGGATACCGAGCGAGGCCTTGGCGCGCTACGGCTCGTCGCCGATGCCGATGCGCTGGACCTGATCTCCGAGCAGTCGGATGGCGATGCCCGGCGTGCGCTCACGGCGCTGGAAGCGGCGGCGGAGCACGTGGGTGAAGGCGGCGCGATTGGCATTGCGATCGCGCGTGAAGCGCTGCAGCTGCGATTCGCGCGTTTCGACAAGGGAGGCGAGGAGACGTACAACATGTTGAGTGCCTTCCACAAGAGCCTCCGCGGTAGCGATCCGCAGGGCGCATTGTACTGGATGGCACGCGTCGTGGAAGGTGGTGGCGATCCGATGATTCTTTTTCGACGCGCCATTGCGATGGCGGCCGAAGACATCGGTCTGGCCGATCCCGAAGCGCTCAAGCTGGCCGTGGCGGCACGTGACGCGTATCACATGCTGGGCCCACCGGAGGGGTATCTCCCGCTGGCCGAAATGGTGGTATACCTCGCGACGGCACCCAAATCGAATAGCGCGAAGTCAGCGCTGTACGCGGCGATCGAAGCGGCGACGCAATATCCAGCCGAGCCGGTGCCATTGCACATCCGCAATGCACCGACAGCATTGATGAAGGAACTAGGGTATCACCAGGGGTATCAATACGCGCACGACGTTCCGGAGGCTTACATTCCGCAGGAGTATCTGCCGGAGCGTCTGCGCGGCTCGCACTTTTACGAGCCGGGAGCATTTGGATTCGAGAAAGAGATTGCGAAGCGGCTCGCGTGGTGGGCGGAGCTGCGTCGCCGCGCGGGAGACACGACAGGCGCCGGTTAGCGCCGCGCGCCCGTCCGGGCGCGGAACTCAGAGCGGAGGATGCATCCGATGAAGCGAATGCTGGTGATGCTGGCGGCCTCGGCGGCCGTTGCGGTGGCGGGGTGCTCGACGTTGGGACGGCAAATGTTTCAGCAGCCGCGCGTCTCGGTGCAGGATGTGCGGCTTACGGGAATCGGCCTGACCGGCGGGTCGTTGGACGTGCTGGTGAACGTGGACAATCCGAACGACTTCAGGCTCGACGCGACGAGAATGACCTACCGGCTCCTGATCGACACGCTGCCGCTGGCGAATGGCATCGTCGGATCGCCATTCACCGTCGATGCCAAACGATCGAATCAGGTCCGTATTCCCGTCAATTTCACCTTCGCGGGACTCGCGGCAGCCGGTCGCACGCTCCTCAACACCGGCTCGGCTCCGTACACGGTGACAGGTGACGTGACGGTAGGAACGCCGCTGGGCAACTTTACGCTGCCGTATTCGTCGACCGGGCGGATCACGTCGCTCGGCGGCGTGACGCGATGACCGGAGGACGCGATCGCTAAGGATCCGATCGACGTCGCGGCACCGGAGAGCCGGGCGGTGCTGGTCGGCGCGCCATTGAAGCGCGCCGGTGCCAAGCGGGCAACCGAGGAGCATCTGCGTGAGCTGGAGCAACTCGCCGACACGGCAGGAGCCCGCGTCGTCGGCGAGCTCACGCAGCAGTTGGATCGTCCGCACTCGGGCACGTATCTCGGAGCCGGCAAGATCGACGAGCTCCGCGACCTCGCGAACTCGTCGAACGCGAGCCTCGTAATCTTCGACGACGAGCTGTCGCCGTCGCAAGGCAAGAACATCGAAGACGCAATCGGCCGACGGGTGGTCGATCGCGCCGAGCTCATACTCGACATATTCGCGACCCGCGCGCGGACGAGCGAGGCGAAGATGCAGGTCGAGCTCGCGCAGCTCGAGTACATGCTGCCGCGCCTGACCCGGATGTGGACGCACCTCGAGCGCTATAGTGGTGGCATCGGAACGAGAGGCCCCGGTGAGACTCAGCTGGAGACCGACCGTCGATTGATCAATCACCGCATCAAGTTGCTCAAGGAGCGTCTGCGCGACGTGCAGAAGGGACGCGCCGTGCAACGGCAGTCGCGACGCGGCGAGTTCAAGGCGTCGCTCGTGGGGTATACGAACACGGGAAAGTCCTCCATTCTGCGCGCGCTCTCAGGGGCGGCAGAGGTGTTCGTCGAGAATCGCCTGTTCGCGACGCTCGATCCTCTCACTCGAGAGGTGGACGTTGGCGAGAACGCACGGGTCCTAATCACCGACACGGTCGGCTTCATCCGCAAGCTGCCGCACCACCTCGTCGCGTCATTTCGCGCCACACTCGAAGAGACGGCAGAAGCCGACCTCCTCCTCCACGTCATCGATGCGGCGCATCCCGCATGGGAGGAGCACCGCCTGGTCGTCGACGAGGTGCTGGACGACATTGGTGTCGGCGTTGCTCCAAAGCTGCTCGTGTTCAACAAGGTCGACCTGCTGACGCACGAGGAGTTGCTGGTACTCCAGGAACGCATTATGAACCTGGCGCCGAGTTCCGTGTTTGTATCAGCTGCGAGCGACGGTGGGCTCGACCCACTGCGGCGAGCGCTCGCGGCGGCGATCCGCGCGCGCCGACCGCTGACCGAGATTCGCTTATCGGCGGCAGATGGGCGGCTCCTTGCGGACGTGCATCGTAACGGCGAAGTGCTGGAGCAGCGCACCGAAGGCGATCAGCTCGTCCTGCGCGCCCGTGTCGACGAGGTACTGGTTGGGCGTCTACGGCGGGCAGGCGCGAAGGTCAGCCCCGACTGATTCGAGCACGTAGCAGCCGCCCCTGCTGCTGCGTCGGAACAGCTATGGACACGAACGACGGCGATGATCGAATCATCGCCGTCGTTTCGCAGGAGACTGTCATCCTCGAACGTCGCGCCCGATGGCACACGAGCGTGATCGTGGGTTTCCTGCGTACATGGTCGCGCAGGGAATCGAACCCCGGACCTCTGGTATGTGAGACCAGCGCTCTAACCAGCTGAGCTACGCGACCTTACGATACGACGCGCCCGATGGCGCAACGACGGCGAAATGTATGGGAGGCGCCCGACGAATGGTAGGGCGGTGCGCATCTTGCCGGCTCGGCCCGTCCCTGTCTCATCAGACCGCGTGGAGGGAGCATGCGCTATCAGCATCTCGGCATGATTGCGTGCATCGGAACGCTCGCGGCTCCAGGCGCGCACGCGCAATATGCAACGCAAACCGTTGCGCTTGCCGGCGGACCGACGCGCGTCGGGGCAACGCTCGCCGACACGTTGAGGCCGGGCTTCAATGTCATCGGCAGTGTAGCGTTTCATTGGGCAGCTCGGCGCCTGACGTTGCGCTTCGACGGGATGTACAACCAGTTCGACAAGAAGCTATCAACCGATCGCGCGCGTCTGTGGGGATTCACCGGCAACCTGGAGATCGACCCGTTTGGCAATATTGGTCCGTACGGAATTGCGGGTTGGGGGATGTATCAATCGATGCGCTCCGGTACGACTGGCCCGAGTACTTTCCAACCCGGCGTGAACGGCGGAGGGGGCATTCGACTTCCGGTGAGCGCCTTCACGATCTTCGGTGAAATGCGCGTGCACCGGGTGCTCGGCTCAGGCAAGCCGGAGCTGACAGCAATCTCGTTTGGCCTGCGCGTCTGATGGGCCCTGCAGGGATCGAACCTGCGACCGTCGGATTATGAGTCCGCTGCTCTAACCGGCTGAGCTAAGGGCCCGAATATGCGATATGTAAGGGGAATCGCGGACACGGCACAAGTGGACGTGGAACGGCCTGCGCTGCCATATTGCGGCACATGCGCGGCGTAGCCGTCGTGACTGGCAGCTCGGGATTCATCGGCACCACGCTGGTCGAGCGTCTCGTGCAGCGCGGATTTCACGTACGCTGCCTGGTGCGGCGAGCGTCACCGCGGCGTCGCGACCTGCCAAACGTGGAGCGCGTCGTAGTGGACCTGACCGACGCGTCGGCGCTCGAGCGATCGACGGCTCTCGCAGGTGCGCGGCTCGTCTTTCATCTGGCGGGTGCGACGACGGCGTTGACGCTCCAGCACTTTCGTGATGCGAACGTCGTCCCCGCGACGGCATTGCTTCGCGCGCTGGCCAGGAGCGGGGATGTCGAACGCGTGTTACTGGTGTCCTCTCAGGCGGCTGCCGGTCCGGCGCGATCGCTCGACGAACCCGTGACGGAGGACGATCCTCCGCGGCCAATCGAAGCCTACGGCCGCAGCAAGCTGGAAGCGGAGGCAGAAGCGCGGCGGTGGAGCGACCGCGTTCCGCTCACGATCGTCAGACCGTGCAGCGTGTATGGTCCGGGCGATCTTGATTTCTTCCGCCTCTTTCGCATGGCGCAGCAACGCCTGCTGCTGTATCCCGGCACTCGCGACAGCTTCCTCTCGCTGCTACACGTGGACGACGTCGCCGACGGCCTGATCGCTGCGGCGACGACTCCAGCAGCAGCGGGAGCAACGCTCTTTCTCGCCAATGACCGCCCGGTGCGCTGGTCCGAGATTGGCGAATCGGTGGCGTCTGTGGTGGGCGTGCGTGCGCGTTCGATTGACGTGCCGCATGCAGCGATCCGCGCCCTGGTGCCGTTTGGCGAAGCGTATGCGAGACTGACGGGCCGTCGGATACTTCTGAATCGTCACAAAGTGGCACTGTCGGCGCCGAGGTACTGGGTATGCTCCGGCGCGCGCGCCGCGCGCCTTCTTGGCTTCGCACCTCGATGGCGTCTCGCGGACGGCCTTCGGGCAACGTACTGTTGGTACGTGCGAAACGGCTGGCTGCGAGATGCGGCTGCTCTTCGACCCACAGCCTGATCACGATGACCTCCGGAAGCTACCGCATCGACATTCCGACGGCCGGTTGTGAGACTCTGGTAGACGTGCTTCGGTATCGCGCGGAAGCCGATGGCGCGCAGGTAGTGTATCGGTTTCTACCCGACGACGGCGACCGTGCGATGCTCCTCACATTCGCCGAACTCGATGCGCGCGCTCGAGCGATCGCCGTGCAGATGCTCGAGGTGGCGCGACCCGGTGATCGCGCCATCCTGCTCTACCATCCGGGACTGGATTACATCGCGGCCTACTTCGCCTGCATCTACGCCGGAATCATCGCCGTACCCGCCTATCCACCGCATCCACGACGCCCCGACCCGCGCGTTCGCGGCATCATCGCTGATTCGGGCGCCAGCGTCGGCCTCACGACGGCGACGCTCTTCTCACGTTTGGACAAATGGCGCGGTGATGATGAATCGCTCTCGCACCTCAAGTGGGTTGCGACGGATGGGGTGACCGGCGGCGCCGAGGCGTGGCAGCGGCCCTCGGTCGATGCGACGTCCATCGCCATGCTCCAATACACGTCCGGCTCGACCAGCGCTCCGAAGGGCGTAATGCTCACGCATGGCAATCTGTTGAACAACTTGCGGATGGTGCATCAGAGCTTCGAGAGCCGGCCGGACGACATCGGGGTGTTCTGGCTGCCGCCGTTCCACGACATGGGATTGATCGGCGGCATCCTCGGCCCGTGCTACACGGGCGTGTCGGTCGTGCTCATGCCGCCAGCCAAGTTTCTGCATCGGCCGCTCGCCTGGCTGGCGACGATTTCAGAGCTGCGTGCCACGACGAGCGGCGCGCCGAATTTCGCGTACGATCTGTGCGTGGACCGTATCACGGCAGAGGAACGCTCGAAGCTCGACCTGTCCTGTTGGCGTACGGCATTCAACGGCGCCGAGCCGGTTCGCGCCGACACATTGGAGCGCTTCGCGCGAACCTTTGCAGATGTCGGATTTCGGAAGGAGGCGTTCTTTCCGTGTTACGGCTTGGCCGAAGCGACGTTGTTCGTGTCCGGTGGGCCTGCTTCCGAGCCGCCTCACGAGCTCCGTGTCTCACGATCGGCGCTGCAGCAGGACCGCATTACGACGCCGGCTTCGGATGCTGACGCGATTCGTTTGGTGTCGTCCGGGAGGCGGGCGCCGGATCTCGAGCTGCGCGTCGTGCATCCGGCGCGTTGCGAGGCGCTGGACGACGGCGCAGTCGGTGAGATCTGGGTACGCGGCGCAAGTGTCGCCAGCGGGTATTGGGGTCGCACGGCGGACGACGAGAAGTCGTTCGGCGCGACCCTTGGCGGCGGCGAGGCCGGCTTCCTGCGAACGGGTGACCTCGGCGCGCTCGTCGGTGGGCGACTGCTCGTCACCGGCCGTCTCAAGGACCTGATCGTGCTCGATGGGCGCAACTACTACCCGCAGGATCTCGAGCTCGTCGCGGAACGCAGTCACCCCAATCTGTTGGCGGGGCACGCCGTCGCCTTCACGATAGATGAGGACCGCCGCGAGCAACTCGTGCTGCTGCTCGAGGTCACGCGCCGCCATGATGCCGCTGACGATTGGCAGGTTATGACCGCCGTGCGGCTGGCGGTCGCTGAGCACTGCGGCGTGCTCGCAGACCGTATCGCCCTGCTACGCCAGAATGGGTTGCCGCGTACGTCGAGCGGCAAGGTGCAGCGGCGGGCGACCCGTGCTGCGTATCTCGCAGGATTGCTCGACATTGCTGCCGAGTCGACCGGTACGTCGCCAGCTGAGGCCCATCACAACGGAAATGCATCCCGTGCCCTCTCGTTTGGGCGCGACGACGTGATTGCTTGGATTCGGCGCTGGGCCGCCGAGGAGCTGCAATTGCCGGCCGATTCGGTAGCTATCGATCGGTCGCTGCGCGACTACGGTGTCGATTCGCTCATGGCAGTTCGTTTCGTCGTGGCCGTTGAAACGGAGCTTGGGTTGCGCATCGACACCGCCGTACTCTGGCAAGCCCCGTCGATCGCCGCACTGGCCGAGGAGCTGACGACGGGCGCCCGCGGCCGCCAGCCTGCGCCGCGTCTGACGCGCGAAGCCACGAACGGCTTTCCGGAGTTCGCAGCACTCCGCGCGCGCTTCGACGAGCTCGACGCCCACGGGCTGCGCAACCCCTACTTCATTGCGCACGAAGGACGAACGGGCGCGACGGCGCGCGTTGGTGATCGCGAGCTGATCAACTTCGCCAATTACAATTATCTTGGCCTCAACGGCCACCCGGAAGTGAGCGCCGCCGCGCAGGAGGCGATCGCGCGCTACGGCACATCCGTATCGGCCAGCCGTGTCGTTTCCGGCGAACGCCCGATTCATCGAGAGTTGGAGCAGGAGCTCGCTTCCTTCATAGGCACTGAGGACGCGACCGTTTTCGTGGGTGGCCACGCCACCAATGTGACCACCATCTCGCATCTGCTTGCCGACGGCGATCTCGTATGTTGCGACGAGCTGGTGCACAACAGTGCCGCACAGGGCGCCCAATTCTCCGGTGCGCGCGTGCTGCACTTCCCGCATAACGACTGGCGAGCGCTGGATCGGTTGCTCGGAGCGGTACGCGGCAGCTATCGCCGCGCGCTCATCGTCATCGAGGGGGTGTACAGCGCCGACGGAGACATTCCCGACCTGATCGGCTTCGTGGATGTGAAGACCCGACACGCCGCGTTGCTGATGGTCGACGAAGCGCATTCACTGGGCGTACTGGGCGCGACAGGTAAGGGGATCTCCGAGCACTTCGGCGTCGAAGCCAGCGCCGTGGATCTCTGGATGGGAACGTTGAGCAAATCGCTGGCGAGCTGCGGCGGGTATATCGCCGGCCGCCGGGAGCTCACCGAGTATCTACGGTATACCGCGCCAGGATTCGTTTTCAGCGTCGGAATGACTCCACCGAATGCGGCCGCAGCGCTGGCCGCGTTGCGTGTGCTCCGACGCGAGCCGGACCGCGTTCGCCGGCTTCAGCAGAATGGCCGCCGCTTTCTCGAGTTGTCGAAAGCAGCGGGCATCGATACCGGCACGAGCGGCGGAACACCGGTGGTGCCCGCGATCATTGGCGATTCGATGCAGGCCGTCCGCTTGTCGCAACTGCTGTTCGATCGCGGCGTGAACGTGCAGCCGATGGTCGCACCTTCCGTCGCCAATGACAAAGCGAGGCTACGCTTCTTCCTCTCGGCGGGGCACACCGACGCACAAATCGATGCGGCCATCGCGGCGCTGCAGGACGCAGTGGGCGAGCATTCGACCCTGGACACACGCGGCTTGCAGTTCGTCACGTCGTGATGGCGGAGGGAGCAGCGCGAGTCGGCGATCGCCCCGGCCGCGGAAGGCACGTCGTCGTCGTGGGCGGCGGACTGGTGGGCCTCGGCAGCGCGTATGCGCTGCAGCGGCTCTCGCCGGATACGCGCGTCACGGTGCTGGAGAAGGAGCGCGTGCTCGGCGGTCACCAGAGCACGCACAACAGTGGAGTGCTGCACGCCGGCCTGTATTACGCCCCAGGGTCGCGCAAAGCGGCACTCGCTGTTCGCGGTATTCGTCTCATGACCGAATTCGCGCGGCAGCATGGCGTGAAGCACGAGATCTGCGGCAAAGTCGTTGTCGCTGCGGGCGACGACGAGCTGCCTCGCTTGCGCCGCCTATTCGAGCGCGGCAAGGCCAATGGACTGCGTGGCCTTGCATGGCTCGAGGCCGCTGCCGTTCGCGACCGAGAGCCGCACGTACGTGCCGTGGCTGGTGTCCTCGTACCGGAAGAGGGCATCATCGACTACGCGGGCGTCGTGGAGGCTCTCCGGATGGAGATCGAGCGCCGAGCGGGAGAAATCCTGACCTCTGCGCCGCTGCACGCTGTGCACGACGACGGCGGCTCGTGGGTGATGCAGGCAGGGGACCGCGAGCTCCGCGCGGATTACGTCCTCAATTGTGCAGGGCTTCAATCGGATCGCGTGGCACGGTTGCTCGGGGCCGATCCGCAAACGCACATCGTTCCATTTCGTGGCGAGTACTACACGCTTCGGCCGGAACGCGGTCAGCTGATCAATCATCTGGTGTATCCCGTACCCGATCCTGCATTTCCTTTCCTCGGCGTGCACTTTACGCGAATGATTCACGGCGGCGTGGAGTGCGGGCCGAATGCTGTGTTGGCGCTCAATCGTGAGGGATACCGCCGACTGAGCTTCCGGCTTGCCGATGCCGCGGAGGCTATCGGCTTTCCCGGCCTCTGGCGCTTCGCGCGACAACATGCCGGTGCAACGATTCGTGAGACCTACCGCTCCTTCAGCCGGACGGCCTTTCTGCGTTCGCTGCAACGACTCGTTCCGGAGCTGGCGCTGGACGATCTCGCGCCCGGTCCAGTCGGCGTTCGCGCTCAGGCGATGCGTGCCGACGGCACACTCGTCGAGGACTTCGATTTTGTCTCTCGGCCGCGTGCTCTGCACGTGCTGAATGCGCCAAGTCCGGCAGCGACGGCATCGCTGGCCATCGGCGAGGTCATCGCTCGGCAGGTCCTCGAATGATCAGAGACGAACGTCCGGCCCGGCCGCCGCTGGACGTTTGCATTACGGCTGACGTCGAGCCGGACTGCCCGCCGTATCTGTGGACGTGGCGGGGCATCGAGGAAGGAATGCCTCGTCTCCTCGACCTGTTGGCAGGTGAGGGCGTTCGAGCCACGCTCTTCACGACGAGCCGTGTGGCGGAACGATATGCGGGAATCGTGCAGCGCTCCGTTGGAGACGGCCACGAGCTCGGCTGCCACGGTGTGTCTCACACCGCGTTCACGACCATGCACGAGTGCGAGGCGAACGCGGAGATCACGGCGTCGGCCGCCGTGCTCCGCGAGTTTGCGCCGGTGAGGTCCTTTCGCGCGCCGTACCTGCAATTCCCGGATGCTTTTCTTCCGTTATTGGAGCACGCCGGGTTCGATATCGATTCGTCACAGGCAAAGTACAAGGCGTCATACTATCGGAAGCACGCGGCGACGCGACTGACGCGAATTCCAGCTTCGGTCACGTCGAGCGTCCTCAGGCTGCCGCGTGTGATTCGCGAAGCATATCTCGGCGCCCTCTCGTCCCCGGTCGTGCTGTTCGTGCACCCGTGGGAGTTTGTCGACTGGCGGCACACGACACTGCGCTGGGATTGCCGCTTTCGGACGGGAGACATCGCGCTCCGCTGCGTGCGGTCGGCAATCCATTTCTTCAAGGCAAGGGGGGCGCGGCTCCTCCCGATCAGTGAGCTTCCCGTCGCGCGCACACCCGGCAGGGCGCTGTAACGCGCATGACCGATCCCGCCCTCTCGCCGCCAAACGAGAGACGCCGGTGGGCCGTAATCGCGGCGTGGATCGTCGCGACGGTGGTGATCGTGCTCGCGCTGCGGCTGGTCGACTGGCCGCGGACGTGGGAGAGTATGCGTACGGCCAAACCGGCCTGGCTGTTGGTCGGCATCGTCTGCAATGGCGCCATACTCGTGATCTGGGCGGCGGTGTGGCAGACGGTGTTACCACCAGGCCATCGCGTGCCGCTACGCCGGCTCGCCGAGATCACGTCGCTGACGTCGATGGCATTGAACACGCTGCCGTTCCTCGTTGGCGAAGCCTCGGGCATGCTCCTTCTCGCCAAACGCGCCCGCCTGGGCCACGCCGCCGCGTTGTCGGTGCTCGCCGTCGATCAACTCCTGCTCGGCATCGCCAAGATCTGCTTGCTGCTGCTCGTCGGGGTGTTCGTTCCGCTGCCCGCGTCGATGCGACGCGGTCTCATCGGACTCGCTGTAGGAGTCAGTGTGATGCTCGCGCTGCTCATCTTCATGGCCCATCGTGGTCTGGGGGTAACTACGGACGAGGCCCGATCTGGGGTGATGCCGGCCGTGCGCCGACTGATCGCCGACTGGGCTCACGGCCTGGAGAGTTTGCGAAGCTGGCGGAAATTTTTTTCCGCCTTTCTGCTCGAGATCGCGAAGAAAGGAGCGGAGATGGCGGCAATCGTCGCGGTACAGCGCGCCTTCGGTCTCGAGCTACCCTTCAGCCATTCGCTGCTCATACTCGGCGCATTGAATCTCGTGACCGTTATTCCTGTGTCGCCGGCCAATATCGGCGTGTACGAGGCAGCCGTGTACTTCGCGTACGAGTATCTCGGTGTGGCCTCTGAAAAGGCGTTCGCCGTAGCCGTGGTGCAGCACGTCTGCTACCTCATACCGCTCGCTGGCACGGGTTACGTCATCCTCTCCTGGCGACAGCTGCGCCGCGCCACGATCTCCGTCTAGCGCAACACGCTTTCGTACAAGGCGGTGTGGCGCGCGAGGACGTCGTCCCACGCCGCTGGCGCCGGCACACGACGATTGTGCTCGGCGATCTTCGCACGCAGGATTTCGTCCGTGACGAGGCGGCGCAGACAGTCCAACAAATCCTCATCGGATGCGGCGAGGAGGCCGTCGACGCCATCGACCAGGAGGTCGGCGACACCACTCTCTCGGCGTACCACGACCGGCAGGCCGGCGGCGCGCGCCTCGAGGGCGGCAATGCCAAACGACTCGAGCACGGTCGGCAGCACGAACACGTCGGATTCGGCGAATAGCCTCGCAATGCGATCGCGCTCGAGCCGGCCCGTGAGCTCGACGATGTCGGTGAGCTCCAGAGCACGTAACCGCCGTCGCATCGCGGGAAGCTCGACCCCGTCCCCGACGATCGTCATGTGGAGGGCGATATCCGGCGTCATTCGGCGCAGCTTCGCCATGATCTCGAGCAGCGCGTGGGGCCGCTTCTTCGGCGTCAGCCGCATCACCGAAACCAAGTGCACGCGCGCGTCGGCACGTGGCCGCTGCTGCCGCTGCCAGTATCCTGCATCGATGCCATTCGGCACGACGTCGACGTTTCGCCCCCCCAACAGCGTCCGAGCCTCTCGCGCGACGCCAGCGCTGACGGCGGTGAACGTCGCGTCGAGTGCCGGGATGCCGCCGGCACGCAGCAGTGGGCGAAGCCAGAGCGCGTGATTGCGGAGCACAGAATGAAAGGTGACGATCGCCGGCGTGGCCATCGTACGTGCCACGACGGCCGCGACGTACGCCGTGGGCGAAACGATGCTCGCGTGCGCGTGCACCAGGTCGAATCGTTCGCGGCCCATTACGCGTCGCAACGCGTGCACGACGTGCGGCGTGCAGGGAAAGCCGAATCGCGGAAAGAGCACAGTGTGCACGCGGTGCACGCGAACGCCGTCCATGACTGCCGGCCCCGGCGTGGTCGTCACGACCTCGGCGACGAGTCCCGCTTCGTTCAGGCGCAGCGCCAGGTCACGGAGGTGCCCCTCGATACCGCCGAGGCGCGGCAGGAACCAGTCGCAGGCGAGCGCAACGCGAAGACGACGCGCCCGTCGCGGTCGCGCAGCGGTCACGCTGACCGGGTGACCGGTTGCTCGTAGATGCGCCAGCGGCGGTAAACGCGGCCACCGAGCTTTTCCAGCGGTCGCCGCATCGCCTCATTGTTCTCCAGAATCCAGGATGCTTCCGCCGCCCGGGCGCCGGTGGCATCGGCACGACGCCAAGTCTCGTGCATGATCATGGCGAAGATGCTGCGAGTGCGATATTCCGGTTTCACACCGAGCAGCATCACGCGCCCTGAGCGTACTTTTTTCGCGCCAAACAGAAGACGCAGGAGCCCGGTCGGAAACAAGCGCCCGCTGCGCACGCGTTTGAGCACGATGTTCACGTCCGGTATCGCCAGCATCAACCCGGCGGGCTTGCCGTCAATTTCTGCGATCACCCCCCAGTCCGGACGGATGAGCGGCTTCATCTCACTGGCCATGTACACGAACTCGTCGCGCGTCATCGGCACGAATCCCCAGTTCTTCTCCCATGCCGAGTTGTAGATGTCCCAAGCGATCTCCAACTCTTTCTTGAAGTTGCGCAGGTCGATATCGCGAAACACCAGCCGCGCGTCGTTCGCGAGACGTTGCGCGTGCTCTGCATAACGCTGATCGAGACGAAGTCCCGACGGCCCGAGTGGGAGATGATAGGCGAGAAGATCCTTCACCGCTGCCAGTCCTCCGCGCTCGAGCAGATCGGCGTAATAGGGCGGATTCCACGGCGTCATGAAGGTGGGATGCTCGTCGAAGCCGGCGACGAGCAGGCCGCATTCATGGTTGGTGGACGGGCTCATCGGACCGCGCATCACCTCAAGACCTGCCGATCGAAGCCACTCTCGTGCGGCGTCGAGCAGCGCGTTCGCGGCGTCCTGGTCGTCGAAGCACTCGAAGAAGCCGAAGAAGCCGACACGATCATCGTAGTACTGGTTGTGAGCGCGATTCTCGATCGCAGCAATTCGACCGACCACGCGACCGTTACGCATCGCCAGGAAGAGCTCGCGACGTGCGCGCTTGTAGAAGGCATTCCGCTTCTCGTCGACGGCGTCGCGCACCATGACTCGCAACGGTGGCACCCACTCTGGATAGCGAGCCGGCTCGTAGATCTGCCAAGGGAGGTCGATGAAGCGGCTGAGCGCGCGGCGGTCGCGAACTGGTGCGATCGTGAGAGTCACTGATCGAAGAAAGTCGGAGGTGGAGGCGTGTTGGACGGCGCGTCTTCCCCGCCGCCGGCCGAAAATGTATCTCTGTACAGGCGGCGGCTAGGGTGGTGCCGCGCCATGCAGCCCTGGTCACCCTGTCCGTGAGCTCCGCGATCCAATCCCGATATCGCCAATGGCCGGGCCTCTGCGTCGCGGCGGTCTATCTGGCTGTCACGCTGCCACTGTTAGCCACCCTGACCGGCCATGTGGGCGCGGTGGCAATGCACATCGCGCTGGTGATCGTCGCCGTGGAGCTCGTCAGGCGCGATTCATCACGCTGGGACGTGGTTCGGGATTGGGGCCCGCTCGTGCTCATGGCTGCGTTGTACGCGGAGCTGCCGGCGTTGATCGCGGCGGTCGGTCGGCCGCTGAGCGACTCGACTGTCATCAACCTGGAAGCACGCACTTTCGGTGGCCAACCAGCGCTCACACTGGCGTCTCACTTTCCTGGCGCGCTCTGGTCGAATGTCCTGCATCTGGCATATTTGTCGTATTACCCCTTGATCTTCGTGCCACCTGCGCTGCTTTACGTGCGCGGCCGCCGGCCGGAGTTCCGGCGCACCGTGTTCGCACTTGTGTTGGTGTTCGCCGCCTGCTTTCTGATGTTCATCAACTTCCCTGTGCAGGGACCGCGTTACGAATGGATCCCCCGGGCGGCGAGAGCCGACGAGCCGGTGCGTGCGATCGCGCTGCGCATCCTGGCGGCAGGATCCTCACGAGGCACGGCGTTCCCGTCGTCGCACATTGCCGTGTCGGCAGTGCAAACGATCTGCGCATTGTACTTTCAGCCGCTGGTCGGAGTCGTTGCGCTGATCCTGACGGTCGGCATCGGTGTCGGTGCGGTGTACGGCGGCTTCCACTATGGCGTCGACATGATCGGTGGCGCCGTTGTGGGGATCTGTGTGGCAGTGCTCGCGCTGCGCGCCTCCAGAACGATCCCCGTCGTGGCTATCGACGCTATGGAAGTACCGGCGCCAATTCCGGCAGCCGTACTCGATCACGCCGAGGAGCTCTCCGGCTCGCGCGCCACGAACGCGTCGTAGGAGTCCAACACCTCGTCACGGCTTACCGTGGCGGCTCCTAGTTTGCCCACCTCTACTCCGGCGGCGTAGTTGGCCACGACGGCCGCCTCGTTCGACGAGCCGCCAGCGGCCAGAATGGTGGCGAGATACGCCGTTACCGTGTCGCCCGCGCCGACCACATCATAGACCTCGCGTGCCATCGTTGGCACCCGCTGCACCGCGCCATCCGCGGCAATCAGCGCCATGCCCTGTTCACCAAGCGTCAACAGAAGATTCTGGACGCCGAGTCGCCGGAATGCCTCCGGCAGCCCCTCGGGATGTTCGAGATCGACGGCCGCTCCCAATGCCGCCTCGAGCTCGCGCCGGTTTGGCTTGAAGATCGTCGCGCCGCGATACAGAAAGAAGTTGCGATACTTCGGGTCCACCACGATCGGAATGTCGCGCTGTCGCGCGATTCGGATAGCCTCTTGGATGACGCGCGGAACGAGCACGCCCTTGTTGTAATCCTCGAGCACCAGGGCATCGGCCACTGCCACGGCGTCGCCAACCGCGTCGATGAGGCGCTTGACCTCCTCACCATCCAGGTCCGTGTCGTCTTCCTCGTCCACCCGAACAACCTGTTGCGCTCGCGCGACGATTCGGGTCTTGGTCGTCGTTGGCCTGCCGACCTCCACGAGCGAGCCACAGTCTGCGGCGATCTCCGCCAGCATCCCGCGAAGGCGCACGCCTCCTCCATCGGCACCAACCGCCGCCACCAAGTCGCAGCGCGCGCCTACTGCCGTGACGTTCTGAGCGACGTTCGCCGCGCCGCCAAGCGCGAATTTCCGCTCGCGAACGCGCACCACCGGCACCGGAGCCTCCGGAGAAATGCGGTCGACGTCGCCTCGCAGATAAATGTCTACCATGGCATCGCCGACAACGGCGACGCGGCGCTCCTTGGCAGCCTCGAGGAGCGCAACGAGGCGATCTCGTGTGATCGAAAGAGGCATCGCGGCAAGAATATAGCGGTGGTGTCGAGGCACAAGCCTTGCCCCTTTAGCCGCCGAGACCGCCGCCCCAAGCAAGCCCCAGATACGCAATCACTTGCCCGCGATATTCGAACGGTTGAACGACACCGCCAAGCGTGCTGTGCTGGCGGTGCAAGAGTACTTCATCCTTGGCGGGAAAGCGCTCCGCTTCATCGTCGCGCGCCCCTTTTACTCCGAGGATTTCGTGCAGCAGATGGACGAGATCGGTGTCAAGTCGCTCGGGATCGTCCTGCTCACCGGGCTCTTTACCGGCATGGTGCTCGCCCTGCAGTCCTCCGTGCAGCTTCAGACGTTTGGCGCCACAATGTACATCGGGCGCTTGGTGGCGGCTTCCATGATCCGCGAGCTCGGTCCCGTGCTCGCCGGACTCATGGTCGCTGGACGAGTCGGTTCCGGTATCGCCGCACAGCTCGGATCCATGCGTGTGACCGAGCAGATCGATGCGCTGAACACCCTCGGCACGGATCCGATCAAGAAGCTCGTGACCCCTCGGGTATTGGCAGCGCTGGTGATGCTACCGATCCTGACGATCGTCAACGATCTCATCGGCATCGTCGGTGGAAACATCATTTCGACGTTATCCGCTGGAATTCCGACGAGCCTTTACTGGCGCACAGTGTGGGATCAGATCGCGTCCGACGGATTTACCCTCGTGTACATTCCGAACGACTTCGTGCACGGGTTGTCGAAGCCGTTCGTGTTCGGCGGGATCATCTCGATCACGGCGTGTCATTTCGGCCTGGCCACGACGGGCGGCACTGAAGGCGTCGGTCACGCCACCACGCGCACCGTCGTGACGTCGAGCATCGTCATTCTGATCGTCGATTATTTCCTGACGCAGCTGCTGCTGTCGATACTGCAATGAGCGACGAAGGCGGACGGCGCGGCGGGACGGAGACTCCGGGACGCGAGGAGACGCCACGGAGACGCGCGGAAGAAAAGGCGCCCGGCGCGCCGCCTCTGCGGCGTGACGAGGACCGGCGCAAGTACGACGTTAGGCGCGCCATCCGGCACGAGCTGGCACGAGACGAGTCAGCCGGGGGCAGCGCAGGTGCCGCCGGGGCCGACGAAGAGCGCCAGAGCTGTCCCGTCATCGAGCTGGATCGGGTATCGCTCGCGTTCGACCAGCCCGTGCTCGAGGACATTTCGTTTGCCGCGCTCGAGGGCGAGACGCTGGCCATTGTCGGTGAATCCGGTACCGGCAAATCGACCATTCTCAAGCTCATCCTGCGCCTGCTCGTTCCTGATCACGGCGAGGTATGCGTGGATGGGCAAGACATCACGGGCCTGAGCTTCGAGGATGCGCTCAAGGTTCGCCAGCAAATGGGGATGGTGTTCCAGGGAGCCGCGCTCTTCGACTCGCTCACCGTGTACGACAACGTGGCGTACCCGCTGCGCGAGCATACCGATCTGACGGAGGACGAAATCGAGCAGCGCGTACGCGAGAAGCTGCAATTCGTCGATCTCGATCCCGAACGAGTGATGGAGCAGATGCCCGCCGAGTTGTCCGGGGGCATGAAGAAGCGTGTCGGCATTGCGCGTGGGATGGCGAATAATGCCAAGATCATGCTCTACGACGAGCCGACGTCGGGACTCGATCCGCTCACCACCAACACGATCACGCGTCTGATTCGGAAGCTGCAACGCGAGCTGGGAGTCACGAGCATCGTGGTGTCGCACGATATGACCGCCGTCTCCCGCATGGCCAGCCGCGTGGCGCTGCTGCACAACTGCCATATCGAGTTTATCGGGACACCCGAGGAGATGATGGCCAGCGAGGATGCCTACATCCGGGAGTTCATCGGGGCATTATGAGGATTCTTACATCATGAAACGATCTTCCAGCATCACCTGGCCGCAACTTCGTGTCGGCTTGGTCGTAACGGTCGCGCTGGCCGTCATGATCCTGGCGATCTACAAGCTTGGACAGGCGGCGAATCTCTTCACCAAGCACTACTCGCTCGTCATCTACCTGGCGAACGCAAATGGGCTGCGGGAGGGAAGCAGCGTGCTCGTGGCAGGTCAGGTCGCGGGAACGATCAGCAAGATCGACTTTCTGCCCCCGGATCGAGATACGACGAAGAACCTGAAGCTCACGCTGTCAGTAGACCGGAATCTCCAGCCGCAGATTCGCGGCGATTCCAAAGCGTCGGTGCGCACGCTGGGTCTACTTGGCGACAAAGTCATCGACATCAATCCCGGCACACCGCGGTATCCGACGCTTCCCCCTGGCGCGACGCTGGCGGTGGCCCCGTCGCTGGATTATGACGCCGTCCTCAGCCAGGCGGCAGGAGCCGTGGGCGACGTCGTGACGCTGACGAAGGATCTTCGCCAGCTCACGTCGGGACTGGTGCAGGGAAAGGGTACGATGGGCGCCATGTTGACGAACCGCGAGCTTTACGACCAGCTCACGGCCACGCTGGGACGGACGCAGACACTGCTGGCGCGACTGCAGAATCCGAACGGCACCTTCGGACGCATGCTCGACGACCCGCACCTCTACAACAACCTCGTTGCGACCGTGGGTTCCGCCGACTCGCTCGTGATGGCGATGAACAGCCGCAACGGGACGCTCGGCAGCTTGATGCGCGACACCGCACTCTACGCCAATTTGGTCGGCATCACGCGCGGCGCCGATTCGCTCATGACGTTGATGACGAAGGGGAATGGCTTCGCGTCGAAGATGCTGACCGACCAAACGCTGTACGACCAGCTGAACAAGCTCGTGACGGATATGGGGGCGATGGTCGCCGACATGCGCAAGGATCCGGGCAAGTACATGAAGGGCGTGGTCCGAGTGTTCTGAGCGGGCACGCGGGAGGGTGGTGTCGTCGAGGGGTTTGGGATCCGCGCACTGTTCGGCGACAACGGGCTTGCGAAGCCGGGACTCGATTACATTTCCCTATCAGTCCCGCCTCCCCGATTCCGATGAATGTCTTCGAGCTGGACGTCCTTGTGACGAGAGGTGCCGATGTGGAATCGCGGCACTGCGTGCACGCGGCCGTCGTGGCGGTCCAGGACACCCTCATCGGATCAGCGCGAGAACCATCGCGGATCACCTCCTGGCGGTCGTGCGCGAAGCCGTTTCAGGTGATGCCCCTCCTCGAGTCGGGTGGGTTCGACACACTCGGCTGGGGCGACGATCAGTTGGCGCTTGCCTGCGCCTCGCACGGCGGTGAGCCGGAGCATGTGGCTCTCGCCGGCGAGATGCTCAGCGATCTCGGAATGGAAGAAGGCGACCTCGCGTGCGGGCCGCACGAGCCGCTGTCGCAGCGCGGCCTCCGTTTGTTGCGCGAATCCGGTCAGCGGGTAAGCCGCCTGCATAACAACTGCTCGGGGAAACACGCCGCGATGCTCGCGCGCGCGCACACCGCCGGGTGGTCCACGTACGGCTACGAGCGACCGGAACACCCGGTCCAGCGTTGCTGCTACGAGACGGTGGCGGCATGGAGCGGTTTGCCTCTCGAACGAATCGGGCGCGCCATCGATGGATGTGGCGCGCCCGTTTTTTCTTTGCCTCTCGAGAGCATGGCACGCGCGTGGGCGCGACTCGCTCGTCAAGCCAGCGAAGGCGACGAGATCCCGTCGCGAATCATCCACGCAATGCAGACCAGACCATTCCTCGTCGGCGGCACCGATCGTTTCGACTCTCTGCTGATCGAGGAGAGCGAGGGGCGCATCGTTCCCAAAATCGGCGCCGAAGGAGTCCATTCCGTTGCGCTGCTCGAGCAGGGCATCGGCATTGCCGTCAAAGTCGAGGACGGAGCGCAGAGGGCCCAGTTCCCGGCGGTTCTTCGACTGCTGCAGCACCTCGATGCGCTCCCAGCCGCCTTGCCGACGCGTCTCGAGGAATTGATGAAACGGCCGGTGCGAAACACGCGCGGCGAGATTGTCGGCGAGGTTCGTCCCGCCTCCTGACGCACGCGTTCAGGAGCCGGCGTCACTGCGCTCGTTTGCGCCGCTCCAGATTATTCTCATGACGCACGCTCCTCCGGCGCGAGGTAGGTTGACGACGCTCGACGATGCAACGCGCCAGCTGGTGCAGATCGCGGGCGTCGTGACGGTAGCAGAGGAGGATGCGATCCGAGCACATCTCGCGGCCGCATTGTCCGTCGTGCCGTCGCCATGGATCGAGGAAGTGCTGCTGCAGACGTACCTGTTCGCGGGCTTTCCTCGAGCGCTCAATGCAACGCGGGAATGGCGGCGCGTCTCCGGCCGTGAGCCGCCGCGCGACGCCGAGGCGGTGTCTGACGATGGTGATCTCATCGCGACGTGGCGCGCGCGGGGGGAGCAAACGTGCGCGCTGGTGTACGATGGCATGTATGAGCGGTTGCGCATGAACGTTCGCCAGCTGCATCCCGCTCTGGATGACTGGATGGTGATCGAAGGATACGGAAAGGTGTTGTCTCGCCCCGGACTCGACCTCGCGCGCCGCGAACTCTGCATCGTCGCGTCCTGTGCCGCCGCGGGTCAGGAGCGACAGCTGTTGTCGCACCTGCATGGTGCCCTGAACGTGGGCGTCGCCGCCGATGTCGTCGCGGCGGCGATCGATGCCCTGGCCGGCGTCGTGGAGGCCAACCACGTTCGCGCCGCGCACATGCTCTACGCGCGCGTGAGGGGGAAATAAGGGATGTTCATCGACCGCGTGGTCGTACGTGTAAAAGCCGGAGACGGCGGATCGGGAATCGTGTCCTTTCGCCGAGAGAAGTTCGTGCCCATGGGCGGTCCCGACGGCGGAGACGGCGGCCGAGGCGGCGATGTCTTCGTGCGGGGCGACAGCAATCTTTCCACGCTGCTCGACTACACCTATCGCGATTCGTGGCAGGCCGAGAGCGGCGATCATGGCTCGGGTTCCAATCGCAGCGGTGCGGCGGGGAAGAGCATCGTTCTCCCGGTGCCCCCGGGTACGATAGTCCGCGACGCAGACAGTGGCGAGCCGCTTGGCGAGATCTTCGAGGACAAGGACGAGCTGCTCGTGGCCAAAGGTGGTCGTGGTGGACACGGCAACGCCTTCTTCGCTACGGCCACGCATCAATCGCCCCGGGAGTATCAGCCAGGCGAGGATGGCGAAGCGCGACGACTCGAGCTCGAGCTCAAGCTCATTGCCGACGTTGGGCTGGTCGGGCAACCCAATGCCGGCAAGTCGACGCTGCTTTCGGTAATCTCCGCCGCGCGCCCAAAAATCGCCGACTATCCCTTTACCACTCTCAGCCCGAATCTCGGCGTCGTGCAGCTGTCCGGCGGACGCACGTTCGTGGTCGCCGACATACCAGGCATCATTGAAGGCGCCCACGAGGGCAAAGGGCTCGGACTACAGTTCCTCCGCCATATCGAGCGTACACGCTTGCTCGCCTTTCTGGTGCCAATCGACTCGATGGACTGGCAAGAGGAGCTCGACCAGCTTCGGCGGGAGATCGAGGCCTACTCTCCCGAGTTGGCTCGGAAGGCGTACTGCGTTGTTTTCAGCAAGATGGATCTGCTTGGCAACGAGCCCCCGCCGCCAATCGAGGCGCCTGACACCTTTGGGGTGTTTGCCGTCAGCGCGGCCGCGCGACAAGGGCTGGACGGCTTGCTCGCGGCCTGGTGGGAACGATTGCTCGAGCTGAAGAAGGCGGTCGCGCTGCCATCCGAGCGAGTGCCGCTGCCGTGATCCCGATAGTCGCCGCGCCGCGCCGCATATGCGACGGCGACGAGCAGTACCCGGCCAAGCTGCGCGACCTCGAACGTCCGCCCCGCGAGCTCTGGTCGATAGGGGATTGGCAGGTGTTGCGCAATCCGATCGTCGCGATTGTGGGAACGCGTACCGCCACACCGTATGGAATTCGAACGACGCACGCATTGGCCGCCGCTCTCGCGAGCGCCGGCGCCTGCATTGTGAGCGGCATGGCTCGCGGCATCGACGGCGCCGCTCATCGCGCAGCGCTGGGCGTCGGTGGCAGCACGGTCGCTGTCCTGGGCACCGGTGTCGACATAGCGTATCCACCATCCAATCGCGCCTTGCACCGCGATATCGGCGAACGAGGTCTGCTGCTTTCCGAGCTCGAGCCGGGAGCGCACTCTCACGGCGGCTCCTTTCCGATTCGCAACCGCATCATCGCCGCGCTCGCGGAGACCATCCTCGTCATCGAAGCGGGTGAGAAAAGTGGCACGCGTCACACGGTCGGCTTCGCCATGGCGCTCGATCGGGTGATTGCCGCCGTGCCAGGGCCCATCGATGTACCGCAGAGCCGTTTCTCCAATGAGTTGATACGCGACGGCGCGCATCCGATCACGAGCATCGCCGACGCGCTCGCGCTCGTCGGTTTGTCGCGGCCGGCGATCGGAGGGCGCGAGCCCGACGCACCGGGCGAGCGCGCCGTTTGGCGAGTGCTTCGCGCGGGCGCGCTCGATATCGACAGCCTCTGCGCCGCCGCCGCTCTTCCGGCTCAGGAATGTCTGGCGATCGTGTCGATGCTGGAGCTGCGGGGCGTCGTCGAGTGCGAGCTCACCGGCCAGATTCGTTTGCGTTGATCGGAGACGTCTGCCACGTGCTGCCGCGACATCTCTACGTGCACGTTCCTTTTTGCGCCCGCCGCTGCACCTATTGCGATTTCTCGATCGCCGTTCGTTCGACCGTGCCGATCGATGACTATGTACGCGCGATCGAGGCGGAGCTGGCGCTTCGTGTCGCTCCCGACGAGAGCTGGGTCGTGGACACGCTCTACTTCGGTGGAGGCACGCCGAGCCAGCTCGGCGGCGCCGGCGTTCGCCGTCTCATCGACACGATTCGCTCGCGCGTCTCGCTCGCGCCTGGCGCCGAGGTCACGCTGGAAGCAATTCCGGACGACGTCACTCCCGCCAGCGCTGCATGTTGGTCGGCCGCCGGCATCAATCGCCTGTCGATTGGCGCGCAATCCTTCGACGACGGCGTGCTGCAATGGATGCACCGGACGCACGATGCGGCGGCAATCGGCGACGCAGTCCGCCGCGCCCGCGCAGCTGGCTTCGAGAACCTCTCGCTCGACCTCATCTTCGCCCTCCCCCCCCAAGTCGAGCGCTCCTGGGAACGCGACGTCAACATGTCATTGGCGCTCGAGCCGGAGCACCTCTCCTTGTATGGCCTTACCGTGGAGCCGCACACGCCATTGGCCAGATGGCGCGATCGCGGAATCGTCTCCGAAGCGCCGGACGAGCGTTATGAGCGCGAGTTCCTGTACGCACACGAGACGCTCGGCGGCCTCGCGGCGATGGAACACTACGAGGTCTCGAACTTTGCTCGCCCCGGACGCAAATCGCGGCACAACAGCGCCTATTGGAGCGGCGTTCCCTTCGCGGGCCTCGGTCCATCTGCGCACAGCTTCGATTGCGTGAGTCGCAGTTGGAATGTTGCATCGTACGTGGAATGGCGGCGGCGCCTGCTCACCGGCGATGACCCTGTCGCCGGCAGCGAGCTGCTCGAGGCCGAGAACCGCGTTGCCGAGGAGGTGTATCTCGGCCTTCGCACCGCGGCCGGCCTGCCCCTCGCTGGAATGGAGTTTTCACACGTGCAGCGTTGGGTGGATGCGGGATGGGGCACGGCCACCAACGGTCGTCTCATCCTGACCGCCGACGGGTGGCTCCGCCTGGACGCGCTCGCCGCCGACTTGACAGTGTTCCGAAGTCGTTAATAGCTTTGAACTTATGAGTTCTGAGCAGCTTTCTCGACGCGAGCGGAAAGTGCTGGAGGCGGTGATCCGGTCATTCGTCGAGACCGCAGAGCCCGCCGGATCTCGCACCCTATCGCGCCGCTTTGGACTCGGGGTGTCGCCGGCAACGATTCGCAACACGATGAGCGATCTCGAGGAGAAGGGTTTGCTGTATCACCCTCACACCTCTGCGGGCCGCGTCCCCACGAACAAGGCCTATCGCATCTACGTCGACCAGCTCCTGAGCAAGCCGGCGATCGTCGTGCCGGAGACGGGAAGGCTGTCGGAGGAGATGACCGTCGGCGGCTCGACGATCGAAATCATCCTGCGCCGAGCGGCGCAGACGCTCGGCGTGTTGACGCAGGAGCTCGGGGTCGCGCTCGGTCCGCGCCTGGACACCACGGTATTGCGGCGCCTCGAACTCGTGCGTGCGAGTTCGGAACGGTTGCTCATGGTGCTGACTCTGGAGGGCGGCGTCATGCGCACCGTCTTCGTCGAAGTGGAAGGGGAGATCGCCGAGTCGGCGCTGGCCGAAGTCGCCGCCGTGCTCAACGAGCGACTGGCCGGCCTGCCGCTGTCGGAGATCCGCCATTCGTTAGGCGACCGCCTGCGCGACACGACAGCCGCTCGTGAAACGACGGAGCTGCTCAACATCTTCATCCAGGAGCGCGATCAGTTGTTCGACGCATCGCCGTCGACGCAGGACCACGTCGTGCTCGGACAGGCGTCGCTGCTGGCGGAACAGCCGGAATTTTCCGCCGCCGATCGTATGCGGCGCCTGCTCGAGCTTACCGAAAAGCCTGAGACGATCGCCGAGGCTCTTCGCAGTCGCCGCCAGAGCCCCGGCATCTCGATCACCATCGGGACAGAGCACGACGACCCGCGACTGGCCGAGTTCACCGTCGTCACTGCGGAGTATCACGTCGGCACGCTCAGCGGCATCATCGGCGTGATCGGCCCCACCCGCATGCCTTACGAGAAGGTCATCTCGCTGGTGAACCACACATCACAACTGCTCAGCGATCTGCTGTAGTCGTGCTCTCCTGTCACTGAACTGACGCCAATCATGGCTGACTTTTACGCAACACTCGGCGTCGAACGCAACGCGTCGGACGAAGAGATCAAGAAGGCATATCGGAAGCTCGCCATGCAATGGCATCCGGATCGGAACAACGGGTCCAAGGAGGCCGAAGAGAAGTTCAAGGCGATCACCGAAGCGTACGACGTGTTGCGGGATCCCCAGAAGCGCGCCGTTTTCGACCGCTATGGCGAGGCTGGGTTGCGGGGCGGCGGCCCGGGCTTCCATCACGTCGATCTCTCGGAAGCGCTCGGCATCTTCATGCGGGATTTCGGCGGCTTCACAGGATTGGACGATCTATTCGGCGGCGGCCGGGGCGGCGGTGGCGGCGTGCGTACCGGCGCCGACGTCAAGATCACGCTGCAGCTCACGCTCGCGGAAGTCGCCACCGGGGTGGAGAAGCGCGTGACGGCGCGTCTGCTCGACGCGTGTGATCGCTGCGAAGGCACCGGCGCTGAGCCCGGATCCAATGCGCAGATCTGCACCACCTGCAATGGCGCCGGTGAGGTCCGGCGCGCTCAGCGGTCCTTCTTCGGCCAGTTCGTCACCGTTGCACCCTGTCCGGCATGTCACGGGGAAGGACGGATCATCAGGACGCCGTGCAAGAAGTGCCGCGGGGAAGGTCGGATGCGCGGCGAGCACGAGCTCACGATCCAGGTACCTGCGGGAGTCGCCACAGGGCAGTACATGACCATGCGCGGCGTCGGTAATGCCGGCGCGCGCGGCGGTTCGCGTGGCGACATCCACGTGATCTTCGAGGTCGCGGACGATCCGCGGTTCGAGCGTGACGGGGAGGATCTCTACACCGAGGTGCTCGTGACGTATCCGCAGCTCGTGCTCGGCGCGGATGTCACTGTGCCGACGGTGACATCGAGCGTCCAATTGCGCGTGCCACCGTCGACGCAGAGCGGGCAGGTATTCGTGCTGCGTGGCCGTGGGCTGCCGCGAGTGAATGCGCAGGGTACGGGGGACCTTCATGTCCGCGTGCAACTGTGGACGCCCGACCGTCTGGCAGACGATGAGCGAAAGCTGATCGAGCAGCTCGGGAAGCTTCAGCAGAGCGTACCGCTCGAGACGCGCGCAAAAGGATTTTGGACGAAGATGAAAGAAGCGCTGGGGGCGTGATCGACGACTGGCTCAGGGTGTCGGTATGGCCCGGCTCGCGGCGCGATGAGGTGATCCGCACCCTCTTTGCCGCTGGATGTACCGGCCTGCAGGAGCTCGGCGAGGGCATCGTGACATATATGCCGGCGTCGACCGATAACGACGCCCTTAGGGGCGCGCTCGCAGAGGCGAGTGCCGATGCGCGCATCGGCATCGAGCCAGCACCGACTGTCGATTGGAACGAGCGGTGGAAGGACTCGATCCATGCGCATCGGCTGGGCGCGATCACCGTCGCACCACCGTGGTTGTCGTCCGGGCTCGATCCCGCCCGCGCGGTTGTGATCGACCCCGGCATGGCGTTTGGCACTGGCGAGCACGCCACGACACGCGGTGTGATCCGCCTGATGCCCGCCGTCATCAGGTTCGGCGATCGTGTAGCGGATCTGGGAGCGGGCAGCGCAGTGCTGGCCATCGCCGCAGCGAAGCTCGGCGCCGCGCACGTCGCCGCAATCGAGCTCGATACCGATGCAATCGCGAATGCGGAAGAGAACGTCGCACGCAACCAGGTCGCGGAGCGCGTCGCGGTGCTCGAGGGAGACGCCGAGCTGCTGCTTCCGCTCGTTGCGCCGGTGCGGGTCGTGCTCGCCAACATCATCTCCTCCGTGCTCGTCCAACTGCTGCCCACCATTGCGGCAGCAGTCGGATACGACGGTGAAGCGATCCTGAGCGGCATTCTGTGGGAGGAGCGTCAGGATATGCTGTCGGTGCTGGGCGCGATGGGCTGGCGTGTCGTCGCCGAGGATCACGAGGACATCTGGTGGAGCGCGACGGTCGCCCGGCGATAGCGACGTTCTTCGTCGATGGCTCGGCGGCGCCCGTCGTTGGCGCGACGCTCGGCCTCGGTCCGGGCGCCGCGCACCACGCACGCGTGCGCCGCATCGCCGTCGGCGAAAGCGTGCGCCTGACGAATGGAGCGGGCGTGCTGGCAACCGGCCGCATCGCTCGTTTGGGCAAGTCGGAGGTTGACGTCATCGTCGAGAAGGCGGACCGAATCGCCCCACCTCCGGCGCTGCACCTGTTCGTGCCCATCGCGGATCGAGACCGCATGCTCTGGCTCGCCGAAAAAGTCGCGGAGCTTGCCGTTTCCGTTTGGCAGCCGGTGCGCTTTCAGCGATCGCGCAGCGTCGCACCGCGCGGCGACGGTGAGTCGTTCGTCGCGAAAGTTCGTGCACGCATGGTTGCCGCAGTCGAGCAGTCGGCCGGCGCGTGGATCCCTCAGCTGCGGGAGGAGATATCCGTGAATGCGGCTGCGAGCATAGCGATCCCCCTCGACCGGTTCGTTCTCGACCAGCACGCGCGGCCTTTAATCCGGTACGCGCCGTTCGAGCAGAAGGCGGCGGTCGTCGTCGGTCCTGAAGGGGGAATGGAAGCGGAGGAGCTCAGCGCCTTCGTGGACCACGGCTGGCGCCCCGCAAGTCTCGGTAGTACTACCCTACGCTTCGAGACCGCCGCCGTCGCCGCGCTGGCTGTGCTCCGCGCGCATCTCACTCCCGATCAGGAGATTTGACGTGACCAGCGATTGTCTGTTCTGCAAGATCGTCGCAAAAGAGATCCCGGCGAAGATCGTCGCCGAGACGGACGATTGCATCGCGTTCCGCGACATCAATCCTCAGGCGCCTGTGCACGTGCTGATCGTGCCGCGGCAGCACATTCCTACGCTCAACGACGCCACCGATCCGGCCATTCTTGGTCGGATGTCACTGCTTGCCGCGAAGCTCGCAAATGACGAAGGAGTCACCGCCGGCGGCTATCGTACCGTGATGAACACCAACGCCGATGCGGGTCAGACCGTCTTCCACATTCATCTCCATCTTCTCGGCGGACGCGCGATGCGCTGGCCTCCCGGGTGAGCGTAGCGCATTTCATTGACAGTCGCGGCCGGTGAGCCATAAGTTAGTTTCCTCCCAACGGCTTACGAGCGTATTTATCCACCTGGAGATCTCGAGTTTGTCGGAAGTCATCATCCAAGACGATGAGAACTTCGATCGGGCGCTGAGGCGCTTCAAGAAGAAGTGCGAGAAGGCCGGGATCCTCTCCGATCTCCGCAGACATCGTCACTACGAGAAACCGAGCGAACGCCGGAAACGAAAGGCCAACGCGGCGGAGCGAAAGAACCGCCGGACGCGCTCCGCCTGATGTCGCAACTGTACGCCCGACTGCAGGGGGACATGACGGCCGCGCGCAAAGCACAGGACAAGGCGCGCACCCTCGTCCTCGGTACCATCGTCGCCGACGTGAAGAATCGGCGCATCGAGCTGCGCCGCGACCTCACCGACGAAGACGTCGTCGACGTGCTGCGCAAGGGGATCAAGCGCCGGCGCGAGTCCATCGAGATGTACGAGCGAGGTAAGCGCGAGGACCTTGTCGAAAAGGAGCGTGCCGAGGTCGAGCTGCTCGAGCAGTACCTGCCTGCCGCCGTGAGCGATGACGAGATCCGCGCTGCCGTCAAGTCAGCCATTGCGGCCGGCGCACAGAACATCGGCGCCGTAATGGGTAAGGTCATGCCGCAGTTCAAGGGACGCGCCGAGGGTGGAACGATCAACGCCATCGCCCGTGAGGAGCTGAGCAGCAAGACGTGAAGGCGGTGTGAACACTCACGCGCTCGACGTCCTGGAATTCCCGCGCGTGCTAGAGCTCGTGGCGGCGCGTGCGAGCTCGATGCTTGGCGCAGCACGCGTACGCATGCTGCGACCGGTGGTGGACCACACCATACTCGATCGCGAGCACGCCCGCGTTGCTGCCGTACGGTCGCTCGTTTCCGGCGAGCAGCCCTGGCATCCGGAACCGGTACCCGATCTCACCGCCGCACTCGGACGCCTGCGTGTGATCGGACTCGCGTGGACGGGACCCGAGCTGCTCGATGCCGCAACGCTGCTCCGCTCATCGCGCCGCACACGCGAGCTGCTGCGCAGCGAAAAGACGACGGCCGTCACGCGAGCTGTGCTTGCGGCATTTGCCGATCGGCTCATCTCCGACAGCGCGATCGAGGAGGCGGTCGCGAGGGCGATAGACGACGATGGCCTCGTGCGCGACGACGCCTCGCCCACGCTCCTTCGCATCCGGCGCGAGCTGCGCGCGTCGCAGGGCGAGTTGATCCGCATCCTGGAGCGTGTCATCGAGCGGCTCGACGCCCATCTCCAGGTCCCCGACGCCAGCGTAACCGTGCGCAACGGCCGGTACGTCATACCGGTACGGCGCGAAGGCCGTGGCGCTGTCGGAGGCATCGTGCACGACAGCTCGCAGACGGGGGCCACGCTCTTCATCGAGCCGCCCGCCGCGGTGGAGTTCGGCAACCGCATTCGCGAGCTCGAGGCAGACGAGCAGGAGGAGGTCGAGCGCATCCTCCTCGCGCTCACCGATCGCGTTCGCCCATTGCGCGACGCGCTGCTCGACGTCCTCGAGGCGCTCGTGGAGCTCGACACGCTGTACGCGCGCGCTCGTTATGCGCACGAATTCCGCTGCGGCGCTGCCGAGCTGGTGCCGCCGCGCGAAGGATTCAGCATACGGGACGGCCGCCACCCGCTGCTGCTCGCGCACGGTACACCCGTCGTTCCGTTCGATCTGGAGATGTTGCCGGGCGAGCACACGCTGCTCGTCTCCGGCCCGAACACCGGTGGAAAGACAGTGCTGCTGAAGGCCATCGGCTTGCTAGCGGCGATGGCGCAGGCGGGTATCCCGGCACCGGTGGGCGCGGGGAGCCGGATCGGCATGTTCGACGACGCCTACGCGGACATCGGCGACGAGCAGTCGATCGAGGCGAGCCTCTCGACGTTCAGCGCGCACCTGAAGAATCTTTCGGAGGTTCTCAGACTGGCGACGCGCGATTCGCTCGTTCTGATCGACGAGCTGGGCTCCGGTACCGACCCGACGGAGGGAGCGGCGCTCGGATCGGCGATCCTCGAGTCGCTCACGACACGAGGCACGACAACGGTGGCGACGACACACCTCGGCACGCTCAAGGAGCTCGCCGGTACGGTGCCTGGTATCGTGAACGCCTCACTGCAGTTCGACGCGGTCGAGCTGGCGCCGACGTATCGCTTGGTGAAGGGCGTTCCCGGGCGATCGTATGGTATCGCGATCGCGCGCCGTCTCGCGCTTCCCACCGACGTCGTCACGCGAGCCGAGGAGCGGCTGCCACAGCAGGAGCGCGACATCGCGGCGCTGCTCGAACGCCTCGAGCAGCAGGAGCGTGCCCTCGCCATCCGCGAGCATGAAGCGAAGGCGATTCTGGACGACGCGCGGCGCCGCGTCGCTGCCGTCGCCAAACGCGAGCGCAACGTGCGGGAGCGGGAGCGTGGGGTCGAAAAACAGTCGCGCCAGGACGCCCGCCGCTACCTCCTCGACGCGCGGCATCAGATCGAGCGCGTGATCCGCGATCTCAAGCGGCGCGCGGACGACGAGGTGGAGGAGGCCGCGCGCGCCGCACGGCGCAAGGTCGAAGAGCTGGCGGAACGCCAGAACGCGGAGCTACAGCGCCTGGACCGCGAGGAGGCGAATGCCGCGCGCCGCGACGTCGAACCAGTGGCACCGCGTACCGCGCCTGCCGGCCCATTGCGCGTTGGCGATTGGGTCGAGTTGCGCACCCTCGGCGGCAAAACCGGTCGCGTCCTCGAGCTCAGAGATGGGAATGCCCTGGTCGTGGTAGGCGCAGTGAAGATGACGGTCCCGATGGAATCCGTCGCCCCATCGAATGCTCCCGCCATGGAAGCAGTTGCGTGGACCGGGGACTTGCCCGAGGTGCACGTTGCCACCGAGATCGACGTCCGCGGGATGCGCGGCGATGAGGTGGAGAGTATCGTGATGCAGGCGCTGGATGCCGCAATTCGTGCTGACCTGCGGAGCTTGCGCATCATTCACGGCAAGGGCACGGGGGCGCTGCGCGAACGGGTGGGCGAGATGCTGCAGAAAGACAGTCGCGTGAGACAATTTCGCCTCGGCGCCTGGAATGAGGGCGGCGCCGGTGTCACCGTTGCGGAGCTCGAGCCGTGATTCCCGACGATGTCGTTGACCGTGTGCGCGAGTCCGCCGATATCGTGCACATCGTCGGTGAGTTCGTGCGCCTCAAGCGCGTCGGCAACAGCTTCCGCGGCCCCTGTCCCTTTCATCAGGGCAAGCACGACAACTTCTCGGTCTCACCGCGCGGCGGATACGTTTGCTTCGTCTGCCACGAAAAAGGGGACGTGTTCACGTTCGTGGAGAAGCGCCTCGGACTCGATTTTGTCGAAGCGGTCAAATGGGTCGGCGCCAAAGCGGGAATCGAGGTGACGGAGGTGAACCGGAGCGTCGAGGGTGCCGATCCGCGCGAGCCGTCGTTCGAGACCAACGCCGCCGCCGCCGATTGGTTTCAGCAGCAGTTGCGCGACGACACGTCGGGTGCGACAGCGCGCGACTACCTCGCGGGTCGCCGCCTCACGCTCGATGACGCCGCGCGCTTCCTCCTCGGATACGCGCCGCGCGATCCCGCGCAGATGCGCACGTACCTGCACGGGCTCGGCTTCGACGACGCGCGCCAGCTCGAGGCGGGGCTCCTCGTCAAGCGCGAAGGACAGGAGGAGCTCCATGCGCGCTTTCGCCACCGCCTGATCTTTCCAATTCTCGATCTGCAGGGGCGGGTCGCCGGATTTGGCGGCCGGGTCCTCGGCGACGGCGAGCCGAAGTACCTGAACTCCGCGGAGTCGGACATCTTCAGCAAGCGCAAGTTGCTCTATGGCCTGAGTTGGGCAAAGCAGAGCGTACGCCGCGCCGACCGCGTGCTCGTCGTGGAAGGCTACTTCGATGTCATTCGCGTGATGCTTGCCGGCATCGAGGAGGTGGTGGCGCCACTCGGCACCGCGCTCACCGAAACGCAGGCCTCGCTCCTTCGCAAGTACACGAAGAACGTGGTCCTCCTCTACGATAGCGATCTGGCCGGACAGAAGGCTACGTTTCGCGCCGGTGACGAGCTGCTGCGCAACGGCGCCGCCGTGCGCGTGATCACCCTGCCCGATGGGGAAGATCCCGATACGTTCGTTGCGAAGGCCGGTGCCGAGGGCCTGGAGCGCGCCATCGACACATCGATCGACATCTTCGATCGCAAGGTGCTCATCCTGCAGCGAGGAGGGTGGTTTTCCGACTTGCGCAAGAAACGCGAGGCACTGGACAAGCTGCTCCCCACCATTCGTGCGACCGCGGACCGACTCACCCGCGACCTCTATGTGGCGCGCACGGCGGAAGTCGCCGGTGTCTCACGCGAGATGTTGGAACGTGAGCTCACCGCGGCCGATCGAAAGTCGGCTGCCGCTGGCCGTGCCGGCGCGGGCGAGGATCAGCCGGCGCCGGACGCCGGTGTCCGTGCGCGTGAGCGGCGCACGGGGCGTGACCGCCGGCGCGATCGTGCGCGTCCCGGTGTCCGTGCCGAACGAGAGCTCGTCCGCGTGATGCTGCACGAGCCACACATGGTCGAGGAGTTGGCGGAACGCATCGGTAGTGACAGCTTCGATGATCCTGAGTACCGCCATATTTTCGCCGAGCTGGTGTCGCTCGGCGCCGATGCCGGCCCGGAGTTGCTCGCGCAGGCGTTAGATGAAGGCGAGGTCGAGACGCTTCAGGAGCTGCTCGCCGACAGCGGCGGCCTGGAGCAGGCGGACGCGATCGTGAAGGGAAGCCTCGAGGCGCTGCTGTCGAGGGATCTCGCCGTGCGGATGACGGAGATCGATCGCATGCTCCCCGTCGCCTCCGACGAGCAGAAAAACGACTTGATTCGGGAGAAGGCGCGCCTGCGGACGGAAATGCAGGCGCTGGGACACTCGCGCTGGAAATCGTTTGGCAGGTCGCGCTCATGATAGCACTGGAGGGCTCGTGCACCCCGACGTAGAAGCGTTGCTCGCCGTACAGACGGATGACGTGGCCATTCACGAGGTCGAATCCAAGCTGGCACAGCTCGCGCCCCGCCTCGTGCAGATGCAGCAGGAGATCGATCACGCTTCCGGGCGGGTCCTGCAGGCCCGGCAGGCGATCGAAGGAGAGGAACGGCGGCAGCGGGACGTTCAGGGACGCGTGGCGCAGCACCGCCAGCTCCAGGAGCGGAATCAGGCCCAGCTCAACAACATTGCCGACGCGCGACAGGCGACGGCCGCGATGGCCCAGCTCGACCAATCCAAGCGGATGATCGATGACGACGAACGCGAGCTGCACCAGCTCGGAGCCAAAATCAATGAGTACCGGCGCACCTTGAGTGATTTGGAACGCGAGCTACGTGCACGCGAGGAGGCGCAGGCCGACGCGAGGCAGGCGCTCGATGCTGATGCAGCAGAGCTCCGCCGTCAGCTCGACGAGCTTCGCGCCGGACGCGCCGAGAAGGCGGCGCGCGTTCCGCGCCCGTTGTTGTCGCGCTACGACCGCATCGCCAAGCGGCACAAGAACGCTGTCGTTGCGCTGCGCGGCCAGTCCTGCGGCAACTGCGACACCACGCTCCCATTGCAGCGGCGCGCCGCCATGGCCGGCAGCGGCGCCACAGAAATCTGTGAAGGCTGCGGCGTGATGTTGTATGCGGCGGAATGAGCTTGTAGCCCTGGCGGACGACACCTAGCTTACCCCCGTGACCGCATCCGCTGCGCCTTCGACGATGGCCGGGCGTCAAACGGCGCCTCCCGTGTTGCGGCCGCGCTGCCGCTGGACGATCGCCGAGGCACCCGATCCGGTGATCGTCGAGCTTCTGTCCGCCGAGCTGCACCTTCCGAGGCCCGTCTGCCGATTACTCGCGATTCGCGGCTTCACGGAGACAGATCGCGCGAAACAGTACTTGCGCCCACGCCTGGAGCATCTCCACGACGCCGCGCTCGTGCTCGACCTCGGCCGTGCCGTCGACCGTCTCTCCCGCGCGATCGATCGCAATGAGACGATCCTCGTGCACGGCGACTACGACGTCGATGGCATGTGCTCGACGACAATTCTGACGCGCACTGTCCGCGCGCTCGGCGGCACTGCCGTGCCTTTCATTCCGCGGCGTCTCACCGATGGGTACGACCTCGGCGCGGCCGGCGTCGGCGCGGCGCTCGCCGCCGGTGCGTCGCTCGTCGTCACCTGCGACTGCGGAACGAGCGCACGCGAGCCGATCCAGCAGCTGCACGATGCCGGTATCGACGTTATCGTCAGCGACCATCATCTCCCGGGCGGTCCACTGCCGGCGGCGTTCGCGGTGCTCAACCCGAAGCGGCGGGATTGTCTCTCGCCCGACAAGGACCTCGCGGCGGTTGGCGTCGTGTTCAAGCTCGCGCTCGAGCTCACGCGCGCCCGGCGCGGCAATGAGAACGCCGTGTACGGCATGCTCGACCTCGTCGCGTTGGCCACCGTCGCCGATATCGCTCCGTTGCGCGGCGAGAACCGCGTGATGGTTAAGTACGGGCTGCGCCTGCTCCAGGAGACGCGAAACGTCGGCTTGCGCGCGCTCATCCGCGCCGCTGGTCTCGAGGGCAAGCCACTCACGGCAGGTCGGGTCGGCTTCATCCTCGCGCCGCGCCTGAACGCGGTCGGGCGACTGGGCCATGCGCTGCGCGGCGTCGAGCTGCTCATGTCGGCGAACGAGCACGAGGCGAACGTGATCGCGCGCGAGCTCGAGGAGATGAATGCCAAACGACAGGAGGTCGACCGCGAGACGCACAAGGAGGCTCGCGCGCTCGTCGAACAGTTGGACCCGGCGGAGACGTTCGGGATCGTGCTGGCGCGGGAGGGCTGGCATCCCGGCGTTATCGGCATCGTTGCCTCCCGCATCGTCGACGAGTTCGGCCGGCCCACCATCCTCGTCGCGCTGGACGGCGCGGAAGGGAAGGGGTCCGGCCGCTCGATCAGCGCGTTCGATCTTCACGGCGGGCTCGCTGACTGCAGCGATCTCCTCCTGCGTTTCGGCGGCCATCGTTTGGCGGCCGGCATAACGATCGCCGCCGAGCGCGTGCCGGAGTTTGCCGAACGCTTCAACGGCACGGCGCGGTCGTGGCTCAGTCCCGAGGACCTCGTACCGAACGTGCACGTCGACCTCGAGGTCGGGCTCGCCGACGTGACCAACGATCTCGAGCTGATGCTCCGTCACCTCGAGCCCTGCGGCATGGGCAACCCCGGTCCCGTGCTGGCCGCGCGTGGCGTGCGCATCGCGTATCCGCCGCGTGTGGTCGGCAAGGACGGACTGCGTGTCGTCCTGCAGGGCGATGGCGTCGACCTGCCAGCGATCGGCTGGGGTATGGCGCCGCGGGCTTCCGAGCTGGCGGCCGGCTGCACCGTCGACGTGGCATTCCGCCTCGAGCGCGACGATTACTCGGGCGACTCGCGGCTGCAGGCGAGGCTGATCGACTTCCGCGCTTGATGCGGATCGTCGCCGGGCAGTGGCGCGGTCGGAGAATTCAAGCGCCGCGTGACGACCGGGTCCGCCCCACCGCTGATCGCGTGCGCGAGGCGTGGATGAGCATCGTCAATCCGTATCTTCAGGGCGCGAAGGTGCTCGACCTGTTCGCCGGTTCGGGTGCACTCGGCCTGGAGGCACTGTCGCGGGGCGCCGCGCGAGCGGAGTTCGTGGAGCTGTCGTCGAAGAGCCTCGCCGCACTCGGCGCCAATATCGCGGGATTGGGCGCCGGCGCCGCTGCCGTGGTGCATCGCGGCGACGCGATGCGCTTCGTGCAGTTTCTTCCGCCGCATGCGTACGACGTCGGCTTCGCCGACCCGCCGTACGACCTCGGCCTGGCGGCGAAGCTCGCGACCGCGTGGCTGGAGTGTCCCTTCGCTGCGGTGCTCGGCATTGAGCATCGGCGCAGCGAGAAGCTGCCCGAGCCGGGCGATCACCGAACGTACGGGGATACCGTGATTACCTTCTACCGGCTTTAGCGCCGACAGGCCCGATCATGCGCATCGCCATTTATGCCGGCAGCTTCGATCCGATCACGCGCGGTCATGAAGACCTCGTGCGCCGCAGCCTTCAGTTCGTCGATCGCCTCATCGTTGCCGTCGCCGTGAACTCCGCCAAGCAGCCACTCTTCACGGTCGAGGAACGCGTGACGATGATCGCCGATGCGCTCGATGACGCGTCCCGTGTCGACGTGCGGAGCTTCACTGGCCTGCTCGTGGAGTTCGCGCGCGCGATGAAGGCGACACTCCTCATCCGCGGTCTCCGGGCGGTGAGCGACTTCGAGTACGAGTACCAGATGGCGCTGATGAACCGCCACCTCTCTCCCGATCTCGAGACGGTGTTCATGGTGCCCTCGTTGGAGACGACCTACATCAGCGCGAGCCTCACCCGCGAGGTGGCGCGCTATGGCGGCGACCTGTCGGGGCTCGTCTCGCCCGCGGTCGCACGGGCGTTGCAGGCGAAGTTCGGCGCCGGATGACCTTTCTGGACGACGTCCGCACGCGCGCCGCCGCGCGCCCGCGGCGGCTCATCTTCCCCGAGAGCGCCGACGCACGCACTCGTCAGGCGGTGGCGGCACTCACGATCCGTCGGATCGTCGAGCCCGTGGTCGTGCTCGACCCGGACGACGCCGGGAGCCACGCCGACGTGCGCGCGCTCGGAGTCGAGACGGTGGATCCGGCCGCCGATGATCGCGCCGATGTGGCCGCAGAGCAGCTGTACGAGCGACGGAGAGGCAAGGGCATCACCCGCGATCAGGCGGCGGCGCTCGCGCGCACTCCCCTGTATTTCGCCGATGCTCTGGTGGGCGCCGGCTTCGTCGATGGTTGCGTCGCCGGCGCCGTGCACACCACGGCGGATGTGCTCCGTGCGTCGCTCAGTCTTGTGGGACCGGCGCCGGGCGTGCGCACCGTGTCGAGCGCCTTCTACATGGTAGTGCCCCCCTTTCGCGGCGCCGACGTCGAGGTATTGACCTTCACCGATTGCGCCGTCGTACCATATCCTACGGCGACACAGTTGGCTGACATCGCAATCGCCGCCGCTACCGATCGGTCGCGCATCGTCGGCGATGCGCCTGTCGTCGCGCTGCTCTCGTTCAGCACGCGCGGGAGCGCGGAGGGCCCGTCAGTGGATCTCGTGCGCGCGGCCGTGGACGCGATCCGCGCGCGCGTACCGGACCTTGCCGTGGACGGAGAATTGCAAGGTGACGCAGCGCTCGTGTCCGCTGTTGCCGCGCGAAAAGCGGGTGGGAGCGCGGTCGCGGGTCGCGCGAATGTCCTGGTGTTCCCGTCGCTGGACGCGGGCAACATCGCGTACAAGCTGGTGCAACGCCTCGCCGGAGCGAGCGCCGTGGGTCCGATCATTCAGGGGCTACGGCGCCCGTGCAGCGATCTCTCGCGCGGAGCGGTTGTCGATGACATAATCAATGTGGCGGCGATTACCGCACTTCAGGCGGAGCGGCCGCCGGAACCGAGCATCACAGAGCCCGTTAGGAGAAACGCATGAGCTTCTCGATCAAGAGGGAGGGTGACGTCGCCGTGGTTGACGTGGAAGGCCAGCTCATCGTCGGTAATCGCCAGGAGCTGAAACAGAAGGTGCTCGACGAGCTGGAACGAGGCGAGAAGAAGTTCCTCATCGATTTTTCGCAGACGGGTTACATCGACAGCTCGGGCTTGGGTGTGCTCGTGTCGCTGTCGAAGAAGATTCGCGAACAGGGCGGGGAGCTCCGGCTCGCGAATCTGAACGACGATCTAAAGACGTTGTTCGAGCTCACGAAGCTGGACACGCTCTTTCAGATCGCCGACACGCGCGAGCGTGGGCTCGAGAGCTTCTGAGCCGCATTCGCCTAGCCTCCTGCCTGACCAGAGCGGGCACGGCGCGCTGCCTCAGCACTTGCGCACCGTGCCCGCCTTCACGTTCACCATTACATGATTTCATCTTTCGACGCTGACGGCGGGCCGCGGTCCTCCGCGCCGCTGCCGCACGACGACGTGCGCGTCATCGAAGTCGACATCCCGAACGACGTGCGGCAGATCGAGCGCGTCGTCGAGCTCGTGCGGCACGAGTGCGCAGTCATGAGCTTCGCCGCGCGCCAGGTCATGCTGAACGTCCCGGTGGCGCTCACCGAGGCCCTGTCCAACGCCATCCTCCGCGGCAACGGTGAGGACCCGGAGAAGCATGTCCTCGTGCGCGCGGTCGTCGACACGCGCCGGCTCGTGGTCGAAGTCGTCGATCAGGGAGGCGGCTTCGATATCGACGCCTGTACCATCGATCCCACGACCCCGGAGAACGTCGGGCGCGAGGACGGGCGCGGGCTCTTCCTGATGCGGAATCTGATGGATCGCGTGGAGCGGTTCGAGGACCAGAACGGCAACGTGGTGCGCCTCACGCTCAATCGCGCATGAACGATCTCGCCTCCGTGCTTCGCGCCTTCAAGGCGGCCACGCACTGCGAGGCGGCTGTCTGGGCGCAGGCGACACCGATGGCGCCGGTGGTCAGCGAGGCGGCAACCGACGCAGCGCCGCCCCTCCGTGACCTGCCCCGCCCGCAGGATTCGCCGCAGAAGCAGCGGGTGGAATTCGGCGACGTGCTCGTCGCTGCCATCGCGGGGCCACGCCGCGCCTGGCTCGCGCTCGGTCCCTGCCCGGTACCGCAGTTCGATCTGTACGGCTACATGCGCCTGCTGCTCCCGGTCGCAGCGCAGTACATCCAGTCGGCGCTCGAGGTGGAGCATGCGGCGAACGAGCTCGCCGAGCGCTACGAGGAGATCAATCTGCTCTACACGATCTCCGAGATCCTCGGCCGCACGGTGTCGCTGGAGGAAGCGGCGACGACGATTCTCACGGAGGTGTCGGAGACCGTCGGCGCACGGAAGGCGTCGATCCTCGTCTACGACGCCGCGGCGGGCGCGCTCCAGGCGGTCGCCTCCCTCGGTGTCGGCGCGCGGCACCTGTCTACGATCGCGGTGAACGACCCGTGCAGCGTCAGCGCACGCGTCTTCCGGACCACGCATCCCATGATCGCCGAAGACGGGGAGATGCTCTGTCCCGAGGAATCGGCATACCGCCGCGGCGCCATGTTGTCCGTGCCGATCATGTGGACGGCGCCAGGCGGCGCCGAGCCGTTAGGCGTGGTGAATCTGTCCGACCGCCGGTCGGGCCAGCCGTTCACGGCGGGCGACCAGAAGCTCATCGCGGCGATCGCCACGCAGATCGGCACCGCGATCCAGAATACCCGACTTGTGCGGGAGTCGCTGAACCAGCAGCGTCTGCAGCAGGAGATGCAGCTCGCGCACGACCTGCAGATGAAGCTCCTGCCCAGCGCCGACATCATCTCCCCGGATGCGGCGGTCGCCGCGCGCGTCGTGCCCGCCGAGAGCGTGGGCGGCGATTTCTACAATCTGTTCCGGCTTGGCGATAAGAGAGCCGGAATAATGATCGGTGACGTATCGGGGCACGGCTACCAGGCGGCGCTCATCATGGCGCTGATGATGAGCGCGTCCGCCATTCATGCGCAGACCACCGCCGACCCGGGCGAGACGCTGCACGCGCTGCTCTCTACCGTCCGCGACGAGCTGGCGACGACGGAGATGTTCATCTCCGCCTTCTACGGCGTCGTCGATCGCAAGCGCGGCAAGCTGCGCTACGCCAACACAGGCCACCCACACGCGTTCGTCCTCGGCGCCTCCGGGGAATTCGAGCGGTTGCCGGCCAGCGATCCACCACTCGGAATGGCCGATACGCGCCCGACGACGCGCGAGCGCCGCTGGACAGCGGGGACCGACCTCCTCGTCCTGTTCACCGACGGCGTCAGCGACGCCCGCAACACGCGGGGCGAACGACTGGGGGAGGATCGCGTGCTCGATACGGTTCGCCGCTTCGCCGCCGACGCGCCGGAGTTGATTCTCACGCACATCCTGGACGTGCTCGACGAGCACATCGGCGACGCGCCCCGTCGCGACGACCTGACGCTCGTCATTCTCAAGTCATGATGGCCGGCCGCCAGCGCCCCCCGTCACCTGGCCGCGACGGCGATCGCCCACACCGGCCCGCACTTCCTCCGACCCGCAAGAGCCTCGGCCAGCACTTCCTCGGCGACCGCGGCGTGCTCGCCCGCATTGCCGCCGCGCTGGAGCTCACGGGCGCGGAGACCGTGATCGAGATCGGTCCAGGCCGCGGAGCGCTCACCGACCTCCTCGCTGCTCGGTCGCGGCGGCTGATCGCCATCGAGTACGACCGCGCGCTCGCCGCCGTGCTGCGCGAGCGCTTCGCGCCGGCGCCCAACGTCGAGATCGTCGAAGCCGACGTGCTCGACGTGCAGTTCGCCGCGCTCGCGGGTGATGACTACGTGCTCGCGGGTAACGTGCCGTACTACATCACCACGCCGATCCTCTTTCACGCCCTGGAGCCGCCCCGTCCTCGCCGCGCCGTGTATCTCGTGCAGCGAGAGGTGGCCGAGCGCATCGTCGCCACGCCCGGCCATACCGACTATGGAGCACTCTCGGTCAATGTGCAGTCGGTGGCGCATGCCGAGCTGCTCTTTCGCGTCCCACCTGGCGCCTTTCGGCCGCCGCCCAAGGTCGACAGCGCGGTCGTTCGGATCGTGCCGAGCGAGCACCCGATCGTAGCGCCAAACGAGGAGGAGCGCTTTCGACGATTCGTGCAGGAGGCGTTCTCGCTGCGGCGCAAGCAGATGCGCCGCGTCCTCCGCACCATCGCCGCGATCCGCGCCGAGCGCGCGGAGGAGCTGCTTGCCGCCGCCGGCATCGCTCCCGATGCGCGGCCGGAGACACTGGCGCCCGAGCAGTTTGCCGCGCTGCTGCGGGCTCAGGCCTGATGGCGCGGAGCCCTCAACCGTCTTTGTTCGTCAGCGCGTACGAGAGCCCCTCCAGCTCCATCGCCATGTTCACCGTCTTCACGGTGACGTCGGCGGGAGCCTGCAGTTGCGCCGGGGCGAAGTTGAGAATGGCCTTGATGCCCGTCTTCACGATGCGGTCGAGCACCTGCTGCGCCATCTCCGCGGGCACAGTGAGCACCGCGATGTCGGGGCGCTCCCGCTGCACATCCGTTTCGAGCCGGCCGATGTCACGCACCGGGATATCCTCGAGCGTTCGGCCCACCTTCTCGGCGTTCGCGTCGTACGCGGCGAGAATCGTGAAGCCGCGTTGGCGGAAGCCTCGATACTGTGCCAACGCCGCGCCGATCTTGCCGGCGCCGATGATGATGACGCGCCACTCGCGGCCGAGCCCGAGGATCTCGCGCAGTCGCCCCGCCAGCTCCGGAACGGAGTACCCGAGTCCACGCTTGCCGAACGAGCCGAAGAAGGATAGGTCCTTTCTCACCTGGGCCGACGTCGTGCCGCCACGCTGCGCGAGCTCCTCGCTCGAGATGGTGTTCAGCCCCCGCTGCTCGAAGTCTTCCAGAAAACGAAGGTACGCCGACAGCCGCCGAACCGTGGAATCTGCGATGCGTTTCACCGGAGACAGGAGGCTTGTGAATGAATTCACAAGCTAATCGGCACGCGCGAACTGCACCAGCACGCGACGGCCGCTAACTTCGGCTCCATGCCGGTTCACGTCGCGTCGGAAATCGGACGATTGCGCGCTGTCCTGGTGCATTCTCCGGGCGCCGAGCTCCTGGCCGTGACGCCGACGAATCGCGCCGAGCTGCTCTACGACGACATCATCGACGCCGACCACGCTCAACGCGAGCACCGCCGATTCGTCGCGATCCTGGAACGCTTCGCACGCGTGCACCAGGTGCGCGATCTGCTCTGCGAGGTGCTGACCACCCCGGAAGCGCGCGAGCTGCTGATCCGCGAAACGATGGACATCGTGCCCTCGGCGCCGCTCGCCCACGATATCAGCGCGCTCGATGCCGAAGCCATCGTCGCGATGCTCATCGAGGGACGCGAGGAACCGCCCGGTCCCGTTGCGAAGGCGCTCAACGAGGTCGGTCATGTGCTGCCGCCGATCCCCAACCTCTTTTTCACGCGCGACAGTTGCATCGTCGCGGGCGAGTTCGTCCTCGTCGGCTCGATGCGTTATGCCATCCGCTGGACCGAAGCGATCCTGATGAAGGTCCTGTTCACCCACCATCCTCGTTTGGCGAACGCCGGCATTCTCTACGACGGAGCGTCCGAGCGCCGCGTGAACTACACGCTCGAGGGGGGTGACGTGCATCCGCTCCGCCGGGATCTCGTGGTGCTGGGCTTCAGCGAGCGGTCGAGTCCCGCCGCGATCGACCAGATCGCCAGCGAGTTTTTCGCCCGTACGCCGGTCACGGACGTCATCGTCGTCGTGATGCCGAAAGTTTCCACGGCGATCCACCTCGATATGCTGTTCACCCAGGTCGATCGCGACCTCGTCGTCATTTATCCCCCGTTCTTCATCGGCCCCGAGCGCCTCGCGGTGCTGCACTGGCGCAAGGGGCAGTCGACGATCCGCGAGTGCGACGACATCTTCGCCGCCTTCAAGGCGTGCGGCATGCCGGTGGAGCCGGTGCTCTGCGGCGGCGACCGGCGCGCGAACCAGGATCGCGAGCAGTGGGCGTCGGGGTGCAACTTCGCCGCCATGCGACCGGGCGTCGTGCTGCAATACCAGCGCAACGAGGCTACGTTGCACGAGATGCAGAAAATGGGATTTCGTATCGTGTCCTCAACGGAGTTTCTCACCGGCGAGCAGCGAATCGCCGAAGGAGACCGTGCTGTAATCACCTTCGAGGGCGCGGAGCTGGTGCGCGGCGGCGGCGGCGCGCGCTGCATGACCTGTCCGATCGAACGCGACGACGCATGGGATTGAGTACCGAAGCGGCGCAGCAGCCGGGCGTGCGGCTCGGACCCGGAGAGCCGGTGCTCGCGGCGCGGGCGTACGATTTTCTCGCCGCCGGTCCAGCCGACGTGCAGTCGCTGATCTCGTACGTCTGCCAGCTTCCCGGTGCGCCGCGCGCCGTGGCCGAGCACATCGCCGTATCGCTGCTCGCCGGCGACGCCCGTTTCGACCGCGACAGCGACGGCCGCTGGCGGGCCGTCATGCCAAACGATCGCGGAGCCGCTCCGGGGAACACTGTCGTGGCGACACCGGTCACCAGTGGCCCGGCGCTGCGCGCGATGTCGTATGTCGTCGTGGACGTGGAGACGACGGGCGGGCGGCCCACGGCCGGCGATCGCATCACCGAGATCGCGGTGGTGCTCGTGCGCGACCGCACCGCGCGAACGGTCTTCGAGACCCTCGTGAATCCGCAGCGGCCGATTCCGCGCGGCGTCACCGCCTTGACCAACATTTCCTGGGAGATGGTCAAGGACGCGCCACGCTTCGCCGACGTCTGCGACCAGCTCCTTGGCGCGCTGGAGGGGCACGTGTTCGTGGCGCATAACGCCGGATTCGACTGGCGCTTTCTGTCCATGGAGGTGGCGCGCGCCACCGGCCGTTCGCTCGGCGGCCAGCGCCTGTGCACAGTGAAGATGGCGCGCAAGCTGGTCCCCCAGCTGCGTCGGCGGTCACTCGACTACGTGGCGGCACATTATGCCGTGGAGATCCAGGGCCGCCATCGCGCGGGCGGTGATGCCCGCGCCACCGCCTGCGTGCTCCTGCGGCTGCTCGACGACGCCGAACGCTGCGGCTGCGAGACGTGGGAGGCCCTGGAGCGCCTGCTCGGCGCGCGAAGCGCGCGCCGAGCCAAACGACGGCGGCCATCGGCAATGCCGCAGCCGGTCACACGGGACACCACGGCATGACCCTCGATCGCCGCGTCATCAGCGGCCACCTGGGCCGCTGGCGCATTCACGCGATCCAGGCTGGCGGGCAGCGGCTCGACGGTGGCGCGATGTTCGGCGTCGTCCCGAAACCGCTGTGGGAACGCCGCATCCGCGCCGACGATCGCAACCGCATCCAGCTCGGGATGCGGTGCATCGTCGTGGAGCACGAGATCGGACCCATCCTGATCGACACCGGCGCCGGCAACAAGGAGAATGAAAAGTTCTACGAGATTTACGGCGTCGAGAACCGCGGCGATCCCGGGCCGACCTGGCTCGAGGACGGATTACGGCAGGTCGGCGTGATGCCTGATGACGTGGTGATGGTGCTGAACAGTCATCTGCACTTCGACCACGCCGGCGGCAACACCCTGCGCGCGCCCGACGGCAGTGTGCAGCCGGCGTTCCGGAACGCGCGCTACGTGGTCCAGGCGCGCGAGTACGATTGGGCGACACACACGAACGAGCGCACCGCCGGCAGCTATTTCCCGCACAACTTCGTGCCCCTGCACGAGGCGGGAAAGTTCGACCTCATCGAGGGCGAGCGCGAGATCGTCGCCGGGATTCGCGCCGTGCCGACGCCAGGCCACACCCCCGGGCATCACGGCCTGCTGCTCGAATCCGACGGCGAACGCGCCTTCTACATCGCGGACCTGGTGCCCACCGCGCATCATCTGCCGCTCCCGTGGATCATGGGCTACGACGTCGAGCCGCTCGTGACACTGGAGACGAAGCGCCGCATCCTTGCACGCGCGGTCGCCGAGCGCTGGCTGGTGATCTTCGAGCACGACGCGGAGACACCGTGGAGTTATATCGAGCATGATGGCAAGACTTTTCGCGTGCGCGAGGAGGGAATGGTCGAGGGCGCAACGGCTTGACGGCGCTGACGTCCTGAGTGCGCAGACGCCGCAACAGCGGGCCTCACGTTCAACGCCGTTGCTGTCGACGATCGTCTACCGACTACGCGACCTTGACCCCAACACCCAGTCCCATCTAACTTTACCGGCCAACAATTCACAAAGCGGAGCAACGTCGCTCCCACCCTCGAGCCCTCCCGACGTTCTCGGGTTGTGCTACAGGAGTCCACCCACAGACACTCGCCATGCGGCGAGTGTCTCGCGCGCGGATTCCGGCGAGGAGTTCGCGTTTTTTTCGTGCTCTCAGAGAGGATTCTCGGTATCCAAGACACCACAAAACGTGTGCGGGTCAATCGGCAGATCCGCATCAGCCCGGTCCGCGTGATCGGCTCGGATGGTTCGCAGCTCGGCATTCTCGAAGTCGATGCCGCGCTGCGTATGGCCGAAGATCAGGGGTTGGATCTGGTCGAAGTCGCTGCCACCGCACGCCCGCCCGTCGTTCGCATCATGGATTACGGGAAGTACAAGTTCGAGATGGCGAAGCAGGCGCGGTTGGCGAAGAAGAAACAGCACGTGATCGAGCTGAAGGAGGTCAAGTACCGACCGGGCATCGATCAGCACGACTTCGACACGAAGACGCGGCACGCACGCCGATTCCTCGAGGAGAAGAACAAGGTCAAGGTGACCATGATGTTCCGCGGTCGCCAGGTCGCGCACCCGGAGCTCGGTCAGGCAGTACTCGATCGAGTGTCGACGGAGCTCGCCGACATTTCCAAGATCGAGAGTGCGGGGCGGTTGGAGGGGAAGTCCATGACGATGATCCTGGCGCCGAAATGAGGGCGTATCCATGAAGATGAAAACCCACAAAGGCGCGAAGAAGCGCTTCAAGCTCACCGGCTCCGGCAAGGTGCGCCGCAACAAGGCGTACAAGAGCCACATCCTCACCAAGAAAACGGCGAAGCGGAAGCGTCGCCTGCGTCAGGCGGGCATCATTCAGACGTCGGGCGACACCAAGCGAATCAAGCGCCTGCTGCAGGCCTAAGGAGAGAGACCATGGCTCGCGCCGTATCGAACGTTCCGCGACTGAAGCGGAAGAAACAGATCATGAAGGCCGCCCGGGGCGCCTTCGGTGGCCGCTCCAAGCTCTGGAAGGCCGCCAAGGAGAACGTCGAGCGTGGCTGGAAGTACGCGTACCGCGACCGCAAGGCGAAGAAGCGCGACTTCCGCCGGCTCTGGATCACGCGCATCAATGCCGCCGCCCACGAGCACGGCATGAATTACAATGCGTTCATGAACGGATTGAAGCACGCGGGCGTCGAAGTAAATCGAAAGATTCTCGCCGATCTCGCCGTGCACGATCCCGCCGCGTTCGGCGCCCTCGCCGACAAGGCGCGTGACGCAGCCGGCAGCAATGGCGGCGCTCCGAACGCGGAGACCCGCGCCACGAAGACCGCCGCACGCGGGAAGAAGAGCGCATAGCTCGCAGGTTCGTTGAACGGATACGGCGGCGGCGCGACATTTCTGCTCTGCCGCCGTTGCCGTTTCCGTCCCCGCTGATCACGCACCGCTCTCCATCCTCTCACCGATTCGTCCAAGCGACTACCGTGCCAAACGACACCAGCGCGCTGCGCAGCTTCATCGATGATGCCGTCCACATGGCGGAGGAGGCGCGGCACGCGTTCACGGACGCGAGCACGCCGGAGGCGCTGGAGGAGGCGCGCATCCGCTACCTCGGTGACCAGCGTGGCCAGTTGCGTGACCTCCAGCGCCGGCTCGGCATGCTCCCGAAGGATGAACGCCGCGACGCCGGCCGGCAGTTCAACGAGGTCAAGGCGCAACTCGAGGACATGTACGCGGCGCGAAAGACCGCGGTCGATCTCGCCCGATCGGCCGCGGCGCCCGGCGGCGCCGACCTCACGCTGCCGGCGCGCCAAACGTGGCGCGGAGCAAAGCACCCGGTCACGCTGGTGATCGAGGAAATCGAGAGCATCTTTCGCGAGCTGGGCTTCACCGTCGCCCTCGGGCCGGAGGCGGAGACCGAGTGGTACAACTTCGGCGCGTTGAACTTTCCTGCCGATCATCCGGCCATGGACATGCACGACACGCTCTACCTCGGCGGTGCAGGGGAGGCGCTGCTGCGTACGCATACGTCGCCGGTGCAGGTGCGCACGTTGCAACGCTACGCACCGCCGATCCGGATTCTCGCGCCCGGAAATGTGTACCGCCGCGATCCCTTCGACGCATCGCACGCACCGGCGTTCGCGCAAATCGAAGGATTGTGCGTGGACGAAGGGATCTCCTTCGTCGATCTCAAGGCGACGCTGAATCGGTTCGCCGGCCGCTTCTTCGGCCCGCGACCGACACGCTTCCGCCCGAGCTTCTTCCCCTTTACGGAGCCATCGGCGGAAATGGACGTGCAGTGCGGCGTGTGCGGCGGCGGCGGATGCGCTACGTGCAAGGGAACGGGATGGGTGGAGATCCTCGGATCGGGGATGGTGCATCCAACGGTGCTCGAGGCGGCCGCCGTGGACAGCGAGCGCTATACCGGCTGGGCATTCGGCATGGGCCCGGCTCGCATCGCGCTCAGCCGCTACGGGATCCCTGACATTCGCATCCTGTACGATTCCGACGTGAGATTCCTGGAGCAGATCGCCGAATGAACGCGTCGTACGAATGGCTGCGCGCGTTCGTGCCCTTCGACGAGACGCCGTCGCAGCTGCGGGATCTCATCACATCGCGCGCCGCCACGGTCGACGAGCTCGTGCCGTTACGCGCTGATCTCGCGAACATCGTTGTGGCGCGCGTCGTCGAGGAGGGGCCGCACCCCGACTCGGACCATCTGCACGTCACGCGCGTCGACGCCGGCACGGGCGAGCTCCTCGACGTGGTGTGCGGCGCGCCCAACGTGCAGGCGGGGAAGCTGTACCCGTTCGCGATGACGGGCACGATCATGCCTAACGGCATGAAGATCGAGCGCCGGAAGATTCGTGGTGCCGTGTCCAATGGCATGCTCTGCTCGGCCCGCGAGCTCGGCCTCGGTGAGGATCACGAGGGCATCCTCGAGCTGACTTTCGACGCGGCGCCCGGCACGCCACTCCTCCGCGCCTGGCCGTTAGGCGACACGCGCCTCGTCGTCGACGTGCTCCCCAACCGGCCGGACCTCCTGTCGCATCTTGGCCTGGCACGCGAGATCGCCGCCGCCGTGGGCAAGCCGCTTTCGCTGCCGTGGCTGGAGGGGGTTGGCGCCGCCGTGCCAATCGCGAAACGCTTCCGCAACGCCGGAAACGCCGGCGGAATCGCCGTCCACGTGGAGGAAGAGGGACTCGTCAATCGCTTCATGGGCGTGGTCGTACGCGGCGTAAACGTCGGGCCGAGTCCACGCTGGCTCGGCGAGCGGCTGGAAGCGGTGGGCTCGCGCTCCATCAACAACATCGTCGACGCGAGCAACTACGTCCTCCACGAGCTCGGACAGCCCACGCACGCGTTCGATCTGGCGACGCTCGACCAACACACGATCGTGGTGCGCCGCGCCCGCGCGGCGGAGCGGATCGTGACGCTGGATGGCGTTGAGCGCTCGCTCAGCGCCGACACAATCGTGATTGCCGATGCGTCGAAGCCGCAGGCGATCGCCGGCGTCATGGGCGGTCGCGCGAGCGAAGTCACCGACGGCACGACGGACGTGTTTCTCGAGGTTGCGAACTTCAACGCGCCGCGCATCCGGGCCGCGCGTCGCAAGCTCGGCCTGAGCACCGACGCGAGCTATCGCTTCGAGCGCGGTGTGGACATCGACTTGGCACCCCGTGCGCTGGAGCGGTTGGTAAGCATCATCCTCGCCGTTGCCGGCGGCCGCATCGACGGCACACCGGTGGACATCTCCCGCGGCGAAGAACCGCTGCCGCCGATTCCGGTTCGCACGGCACGTGTGGCGAAGCTGCTCGGCGACGCGGTGCCTGTCGATGAAGCGTCGGCACTGCTCGCCGCGGTCGGTTTTGACGCGACGATCGAAACGTCGGCGCAAGGGTCGGGAACGGTGGTGCGGGTGCATCCGCCAAGCTGGCGCAAAGACGTCACGGCCGAGATCGACGTAATCGAGGAGATCGCGCGCCTGCGTGGCTACGACAGCTTCTCGGAGGAGATTCGCCCCTTCCGCGCCGGCAACGCGCCCGACGCGCCGCTCTGGCTGACGTCGCGCCGCGTACGCGAAGCGCTCGTAGGTGCCGGTCTGCTCGAGGTGCGCCCGATGCCTTTCGTGAAGGGTGCCGAGGAAAGCCACCGGCGGCTCGCGAACCCGCTCGCTGAAAACGAGGCGTACCTCCGGCGCGATCTGCTGGATACGCTCGGCCGCCGCGCCGAGTTCAACCTCGCGCACATGCAAGGTAATGTGAGGATCTTCGAGATCGGCGACATCTTTTTGCCGCAGGCTGGCCAACTGCTGCCGCGCGAGGAGCTGCATGTTGCACTGCTCGTCATGGGAGATCGCCGGCCCGCCCATTTCACCGAGCCCAAGCCGCCGGCCTTCGACGAGTGGGACGCAAAGGCGCTGGCGGAGCTCGTGACGGCGCGAGGTTATCCAGGGGCATCGGTGGTGCTCGCGCCCCTTGGAGGGGGCGGCGACGTGCTCTGGAACATCGTCGTCGACGGCGAGCCGCTCGGCGCCGTGCGCCGTGTGCCGTTGGACGCGCCGGCCTGGGCAGCAGCTGCATTCGGCGTCGAGCTTTCCCTCGGTGTCGTGTCCTCGGACCCGGCTGCCGCACGAGGAGCGCACGCGTATGAGGCCGCCGCGGTGGTGGATATCAACACCCTCGCCTCGGAACGCTACCGCCCGCTGCCCTCGACACCGCCGGCGGAGTTCGATCTGGCGCTGGTGGTACCGGACCGCCTCCAAGCCGCGGACGTCGAAGCGGTGATCCGCGGAGCCGCTGGCGAGCTGCTCGAGCAGCTTCGGCTCTTCGATATGTATCGAGGCGAGGGCGTCGCCGCCGGCCATCGCAGCCTTGCTTGGCGCTTGACTCTGCGCCATCCGGAGCGCACGCTACGCGACAAGGAGATCGAGGGGCGCCGCGCGAAGATCCTGTCAGCCCTGCAACAGGAGCTCGATGTCAGACCCAGAACGTTCTGAGCTGCGCGCCGCACGTGAGTTGGCGATGCTCGTCGGATATCTGGCCGAAGAGCTTGCCGCTTTTCGCCGGAGAGCGCTGACAGCCGAGACGAGATTGAAGGAGCTCGAGCAGTCGGGGGCCGTGGGTGCGGAGGACCGCGCGCTGCACGAGAATGCGAACGAGCTGCGGCGGGAGAATGCGAGCCTCAAGGAACGCTTGGACGCGGCCACCGCGCGAACGCAGCAGATGCTCGACCGCGTGCACTTTCTGAGGCAGCAAGCGCAGGCAGGTGAGCGGTGACGGGAAAGAAGCAGTCGGTTAAAGTGACCATCCTGAGCGAGGAATACACGCTTCGTAGCGATGCGCCGCCCGAGCACGCCAAAGCTGTGGCCGCCTATCTCGACGCGGTGATAAGGGAGGTGATGAGTGCAGGTGTCGTGGAGTCGGGGAGAGCTTCAATCCTGGCGGCGCTGCGCATAACCGCCGAGCTGTTCGAGGCGCGGGAGGCGGGTGTGGAAGTCACGTCGCAGCTCAACGCCCTGAGCGCGGACATCAGGCGGCTGCTACCTCCGGCGAAGCGAGACGTCACGATATAACCGTCTAAATTTGCCTTCCAACGGAAAGATTGTAGCTTAGCGAAGTAGAAGCGCGCTTTGCCTTTAGCGGCGCTCTGCGTGACGGTTCTAACTGAATTCCGCGGTACGTGCGCGGGTGGAGCATAGATTCCATATGGACGTCGTCGCGATTCTTGCCGCGCTGGGCACGCTCATCATCGCCTCGCCGGCATTTTTCTTTATCGGACGCAGGATCGGGGCATCCGCGGAGCTGCGACGGCAGGCGGCAGCAAAGGCAACCGCGGAGGAGACCGCAAGCCGTATCACCAGCGAGGCGCAGCGCGAGGCTGAGAGTCTGCGCAAGAACGCAGTGCTTACCGGAAAGGAAGAGCTCATCCGCCTGCGCGAAAATTTCGAGAGGGAGATTCGCGGCCGGCGAGAGGAGATCGAGCGCGAAGAGCGTCGCATTGCGGAACGCGACACCGCCCTCGATCGGAAATTCGAGGTCCTCGACCAGCGGGACAAGGAACTCGGACGTCGCGCCAGCGATTTCGGACGCCGGGAGAAGCAGGTCGGCCAGCGCGAGGAGGAGGTGGAGAAGCTGGTAGCGGAAGAACGCCGCCGACTCGAGCAGATGGCTGGCATGAGTCAGCAGGACGCGAAGGCCGAGCTCATGCGCCGGATTGAGGAGGAGGCGCAAGCGGACGCCGCCAACCGGATCCGTGAGATTCGCGAAACGGCGAGACGCAATGCGGAACGAGAAGCCAAGAAGATCGTTGCACTGGCAATTCAGCGCATCGCCGCGGAGCACACGGCGGAGTCGACCGTGTCGGCCGTGTCGCTGCCCAACGATGAGATGAAAGGACGGATTATTGGCCGCGAGGGGCGGAACATTCGCGCTTTCGAGCTCGCCACGGGTGTGGACGTCATCATCGACGACACGCCGGACACGGTGGTCGTGTCGTGCTTTGATCCGATTCGTCGCGAGACAGCGCGCCTGGCGCTGGAGAAGCTCGTGTCCGACGGCCGGATCCATCCCGGGCGCATCGAGGAAGTCGTCAACAAGTCGCGCAAGGAAGTCGAGTCCGCCATTGTCGAGATGGGCGAGGAAGCTGCGTACGAAACGGGCGTGCACGGCCTCCATCCCGAGCTGATCAAGCTGGTGGGGCGCATGCATTGGCGCACGAGCTACGGCCAGAACATCCTCCAGCATTCCAAGGAAGTCGCGTGGCTCGCCGGGATCATGGCCGCCGAATTGGCGCTCGACGTCGCGATGGCAAAGCGAGGAGCGCTCCTCCACGATGTCGGGAAGGTGCTCACGCACGAGCACGAGGGCACGCACGTGCAATTAGGCGTGGAGGTGGCGACGAAATACGGCGAGCACCCGCTGGTGGTGAACTGCGTGGCCGCACACCACGACGACGTACCCCACGAGAGCGAGATCTCGGTGCTCGTGCAGGCGGCCGACGCCATCTCCGGGTCTCGGCCCGGCGCCCGCAGGGAGGCGTTCGAGACGTACGTGAAGCGACTCGAGGGGCTGGAGAAGATCGCCGCCAGCTATCGCGGCGTCGAGAAAGTCTACGCGATTCAGGCGGGGCGCGAGGTGCGTATCATCGTCGTGCCTGACGACGTCGATGACGCGCGTATGACGACGATGTCGGAGGAGATCGCGCGCCGGATCGAGACCGAGCTGCAGTATCCTGGGCAGATCAAGGTGGTGCTCATTCGCGAGACGCGGGCGGTGGAATTTGCCCGCTGAGATGATCGGCGCGCCGCCGGCACGCGGGGTTCTGATGGACGGCACCGCCCTCGCGAAGAAGGTGCGCGCCCGTGTCGCGCTCGAGACGGCGGCGCTGGTCGCGCGCGGCGTGCGCCCGGGACTCACGGTGGTACTGGTGGGCGAGGATCCGGCGAGCCAGGTGTACGTCTTCGCGAAGGGCAAAGCGTGCGAGGAAGCGGGGATGAAAAGCGACACGATTCGTCTGCCCGCTTCAACGTCCGAGAACGAGCTGCTCGGCCTGATCGAACGTTTGAACGGCGACCGGACCGTGCATGGCATTCTCGTGCAGATGCCACTGCCGCATCAGATCGATGCCCAACGAGTGCTGCGCCACATCGAGCCCGCCAAGGACGTCGACGGTTTCCATCCGGTGAACGTGGGCAAGTCGCTCATCGGCGACACGACGGGGTTTGTGCCGTGCACGCCCTCAGGATGCGTGGCACTGCTGCGCGCGTACGGGGTCGAGACCAGAGGCGCCGAGGTGGTCGTGGTGGGAAGATCGAACATCGTGGGGAAACCGCTTGCGGCGCTGCTCATGCAGCCTGGTGCGGACGCGACGGTGACGGTGTGCCACAGCCGGACGCGTAATCTCGTGGACCATACGCGGCGCGCGGATATCCTGGTGGCAGCAACAGGAAGACCGGGTCTCGTCACGGGTGACATGGTGCAGCCCGGCGCCGTGGTGTTGGACGTCGGTACCAATCGGATCGCCGACTCCACAAACAAGAGAGGGTATCGACTCGTTGGCGACGTGGCCTTCGACGAGGTGAAGCAGGTGGCGTCGCTGATCACCCCCGTGCCTGGAGGCGTGGGACCGATGACGATCGCGATGCTGCTGCAGAACACGTTGCAGAGCGCGTCGCGCGCAGCGGGTTGAAGGTGCCACCGCGCAAAGTCACGCGCCCTGAGAGCGCCGCGTCCGAGCTGGAGCTGTTCGACCTGGAGCCGCCGAAGCCCGGACGGGCGCGCACTGCGCGTAGCACGCGGGCGGTTGCGGCCCCCCAGCCGCCGCCGTTGCCTGTCGAGGATCCGGAGGACGACTTCGCGCAGCTCTTTCCCGGCGCCGTGCCCAACGCGGCGATCTCGGTTTCCACGCTGACTGCGGCGGCGCGCGATGTGGTGGAGGGCGCCTTTCCAACGCTGTGGGTACGCGGCGAGGTGACCGGGTTCAAGCGGCATCGAAACGGCCACTGGTATTTCACCCTACGCGACGAGCTATCGCAGTTGCGGTGCGTGGTCTGGTCGCGCGATGCGCGCGAGCTCCCGGCGCCGCCTGACGAGGGGATGGCGGTGGCCGCGTTGGGACAGCTCACGGTCTACCCGCAACGTGGCGACATGCAGTTCTCCGTCCGGCGTCTCGATACCCGAGGCGATGGATGGTGGCGCAAGGCGATGGAGGTGACGAGAGAACGGCTCGCCGCCGACGGCCTGCTCGCACCGGAGCGCAAGCGCGCGATCCCGCGATTTCCGCGCTGCATCGCCGTGGTGACGAGCCCCGACAGCGCGGCGCTACACGATATTGTCGCGGTGGTGCGGAAGCGGGCGCCAGGCGTGCGCATCGTGGTCGTGCCGGCGACGGTGCAGGGAGACGCGGCGGCGCAGGAGCTGTGCGCGGCGATGCAGCGTTTGGCACGGTGGGGGGGGGCGGACACCGTGATCGTGGGGCGGGGCGGCGGGGCGCTCGAGGACCTGTGGGTATTCAACAACGAGCGCGTGGCGCGCGCCATAGCCGCCTGTCCCGTGCCGACGATCTCCGCTGTCGGTCACGAGATCGATCTCACGATCTGCGATCTGGTCGCGGATTTGCGAGCGCCGACGCCCTCGGCCGCCGCGGAAGCCGCGGTGTGGGCGTCGGAGGAGATGCGGGTAAGCCTGAGAGGCACGGCGGCCCGCCTGGCTGGTGCGATGCAGGCCCGGATGCGCGCCGCAAAGGCGGCGCTTCGGCGCGCAGAGCGACATTTCGCACTGTCGGCGCGGCATGGCGTGGCACAACGACGAGCGCAGGTCGAATCGATTGCCGGCCGACTGAACGCGCTCAGTCCGTTGGCGACGCTGGCGCGCGGCTATGCAGTGGCGCGCGGCGCTCATGGCGAGACTCTGACGAGCGTTGTGCATTTTACCGCGGGCATGCGTTTTCAGCTCGTGGTACGCGATGGGCGAGTGGAGTCGCAGGTCGTCCAGACGATGGATGGTCGCAGGGAGGGGGAGGAGCCGGCGTGAATTTCGAGGAACGTCTGATACGACTCGACGCGATCATCTCCGAGCTGGAGAGCGACGGCGTGGGGCTCGCTCGTGCACTGGAGCTGTTCGAGGAAGGGGTCGAAAATTTGCGCGAAGCCACGAATGAGCTGGCGCAAACCGAGACCCAGGTGCAGCGACTCGTCGAGCGCGCCGATGGATCCTTCCGCCTGGACGACGTCGGTGGGTGATGGCAGTGACGTGACCGGCGCCGCCGGTCGCGCCGCGATCGACGATGCACTGATTCGGTTCTCCGATCGCTACCTCGGCAGTCTCGTCAGCCCGGTTGGTGAAGCGATTCGGTACGGGCTGCTGGGCGGGGGCAAACGATTTCGCGGCCTCCTCTTTCTCGCGGCCTATCGCGCGGCCGGTGGACAGGGCGACGCGAGCGAGCTCGCCGCGGCGATCGAGATCGTTCACGCATACTCGCTCGTCCACGACGACCTGCCGTGCATGGATGACGACGACATGCGCCGCGGCCGGCCGACCGTGCACAGGATGTATGGCGTCGCCGCTGCCACCGCGGCGGGGTTGGCGATGGTTCCCCTCGCCGTGCGCTGCGTGGTGAGCGGCGCGAAAAAACTGGGCTGCGACGCCGAGACAACGAGCCGCATGGTCGGCACGCTGATGCGTGCGTCGGGTGCCGGCGGCATGATCGCCGGCCAGCTCCTCGATCTGGAAGGCGAGGGGCGGGCGCTCACACTCGACGAGCTCGAGACGATTCATCGTGCCAAGACCGGCGCGCTGATATCGGCATCGGCGGTGCTCGGTGGCCAGGCAGCAGGCGCGAACGCGGAGGAGCTCGACGCGCTCCGTCGCTACGGCGCCGCGCTGGGACTCGCCTTCCAGATCGCCGACGACGTGCTGGATGTGACCGGATCGACAGAGGTGTTGGGCAAGACCGCGGGACGTGACGTCGCGTTGCGCAAGAGCACTTATCCGGCGCTGCTGGGCATCGAGGGCGCCTGTGCGCGCGCGTGGTCCCTCGTGAGGCAAGCCTGCGCGGCACTACGCGAGACCGGATTGTCGACGCCCGAGCTGGAGGAGTTGGCCACGTTCATCGTCGAGCGAAAGAGTTAACTTCCCTTCATGTCCATCCTCGCCCGGATCGCTTCGCCCGCCGATCTCCGCCGCACGCCGCGCGAGGATCTCCCGAAGCTCGCGCAGGAGATGCGCGCGCGTCTGATCGACGTGTGTTCGCGCACAGGTGGGCACATTGGGGCGGGGCTCGGTGTCGTGGAGCTCACGATCGCGCTCCACTACACCTTCGACACGCCGCGCGATCAGCTGGTGTGGGACGTCGGACACCAGGGGTATCCGCACAAGCTGCTCACGGGCCGCAATCGCGAGATGGAAAGCCTCCGGCAGGAGGCGGGGCTCTCCGGCTTTCTCAAGCGCTCGGAGAGTGAATACGACACCTTCGGCGCTGGGCACGCCGCTACGTCGATCTCGGCTGGTTTCGGCATCGCTGTAGGCCGCGATCTGCGCGGAGAGAATTACAAGGTCGTCTCGGTGCTTGGCGACGGCGCGCTCACCAGCGGCCTCTCATACGAGGGGCTTAATAACGCCGGCCACTCCGATCGCGATTTCGTAGTCGTGCTCAACGACAACGAGATGTCCATCGCGCCAAACGTCGGCGCGATGTCGAAGTACCTCAATTCGGTGCAGACGAATACGCTGTACAACCGCGTGCGATCGGCGATCGGTGGACTGGTGGAGAATGCGCCGGGACCGCTGTCGGGCATCAAAGGGCTTCTCCTGAAGTGGGAGGAGTCGATGAAGAGCTTTCTGACTCCCGGCGTGCTGTTCGAGGAGCTGGGCTTTCGCTATTTCGGGCCCGTAGACGGACACGACATCGACGCGATGATCGACACCTTCGCCGCCGTTCGCCAGATGCCGGGTCCGCGGCTCGTCCACGTGATCACGCAGAAGGGCAAAGGATTTCCTGCCGGCGAGAACGTCGAGAAGTGGCACGCGTTGCCGCCCGGACACGATCCCGCCACGGGCAAGCAGCTGCGCGCCTCTACGGCGAATCCGAACTACACGTCGATCTTCGGCAAAGGACTGACCGAGCTCGCGAGCGAGGAAGCCACGGTGGTCGCCATCACGGCGGCGATGCCGAGCGGCACCGGAACCGGCGCATTCGCGAAGACGCATCCGGCGCGCTTCTTCGACGTCGGGATCGCGGAGGCACACGCGGTGACCTTCGCCGCCGGCCTGGCCACGCGGGGAGTCAAGCCGGTCGTCGCGATCTATTCGACCTTTCTGCAGCGGGCGTACGACAGCATCATCCACGACGTCGCTATCCAGTCGCTGCCCGTGGTGTTCTGCATGGATCGCGCGGGGCTCGTGGGCGAGGATGGCGAGACGCACATGGGCTTATACGACATCGCGTACATGCTCGCCGTGCCGGGGATGACGGTCGCGGCGCCGAAGGACGGGCGGGAGATGCTGGGCCTGCTCCGAACGGCGGTGCGTCACGGCACCGGTCCCTTCTCGATTCGCTACCCGCGCGACGCCGCGCCCGACGTCGTTCCGGCGATCCGTGAGATCGAGGCGGTACCGTACGGAACGTGGGATGTCGTGCGGCGCGGCAGCGACGTCGCGATTCTGGCGGTGGGCACGATGGTACTGCCTTCGCTCGCGGCGGCGGAGACACTGGCTGCGGAGGGCTTGAACCTCACCGTGGTGAATTGCCGCTACCTGAAGCCATACGACGAGATCACGCTCGCCGCGGTGCTGAGCACCCATCGCCAGGTGCTTGTCGTGGAGGAGGGGACCATCGTGAACGGCTTCGGCGCGCTCATGGCCGCGGTGATCTCCCGCCAGGATCCGACAATTCGCGTTGGCGTGCACGGTGTGCCGGACCGGATCATCCATGCGGCAGCGCGCGCACGCCAGCTCGCGGTCACAGGCCTCGACGCGGCGGGGATTGCCGAGCGCGTGCGCGCGTTGCATGACAGTGAGGCGATCGCGGGGTGATTCGACTCGGCGTCGTTGGGCACCGAGGCTACGACGAGCTCGCATCCGTGCTCGCGACGCTGCGCGACATGGCACCCGCGCTCGAACTGCGTCTCTACTTCGAGCCGGGACTGTTCGACGCCGCGGGATGCGGCGAGTTGCTCACCGCGCCCACGGATCTGGACGTTCTGGTGACGCTGGGTGGTGATGGCACGCTGCTCCGCGGCGCGCGCATGCTCAAGCTCCAACCCGTGCCGATCATCGGCGTCAATCTGGGACGCCTTGGGTTCCTCACCTGTTGTCCCGCCGCGGAAATGGCATCGGCGTTGATGCGCTTCGCGCGCCGCGACTACTTCGCTGAATCGCGTATGGCGCTCGACGCGCGCGTCCTGGACGCGGCGGGACGCGAGCTGCACCAGTGGGTGGCGCTCAACGACGTCGTGCTGCACAAGGGAGGCTTCGCGCGCGTCGTGCGGCTTCGCGTCGCCGCCAATGGCGAGCCGATCGCGAACTATGTGGCGGACGGTGTCGTGGTGTCGTCGCCCACGGGATCGACGGCATACAGCCTGTCGGCGGGCGGGCCGGTGGTCTTTCCCACACTCGAGACTTTGCTGGTGACGCCGATTTCGGCCCACACACTCGCCATCCGGCCGGTCGTGTTGCCGTCGAGCGCCGACATCACCATGCAAGCAGAAGACAACCCCGAGGAGCTTTTGGTGACGATCGACGGCCAGGTCGGCGCCACCTTTTCGGCGGGACAGATCCTCTCGGTACGCCGCGCCGAAGGGGGCGTGCTGATCGTGCGCTTCCGCGGCGGCAGCTTCTTCTCGACGCTGCGGCAGAAGCTGGGCTGGGGGGGATTGCAGGAGCGGGATGGCGTCCTGTAGCACACGTCGTCGATATGCTGACCGAGCTGCGCATCCGCAATTTCGCGATCATCGAGTCGCTCGCGCTTCCGCTCGCGCGCGGTTTCAACGTGCTGTCGGGCGAGACCGGCGCGGGCAAGTCGATCATCGTCGGTGCGCTGTCGCTGCTTCTCGGTGAGCGGGCGAGCGCCGACCTGATTCGCACCGGCGCGGATCGGGCGACCGTCGAAGGGGTGTTCGACATCGCGGAGCGCCCCGAGATCGTGTCGCTGCTCGATGAACGTGGCATCGAAAGCGACGAGGGGCTGGTGGTGCTGAAGCGGGAGGTGGCGCCGGGGCGTGCCCGGGCGTGGGTGAATGGCAGCGCGGTCAACGCCACTGTGTTGGCGGAGATCGGACGATTGCTCGTCGATCTTCACGGACAGCACGAGGCGCAGGCGCTGATCGATCCCGATTCGCAGCGCGGCATCCTTGACGCATTCGCCGGCGCAGCCGAACCGGCGTCGCGCGTGCGTGCTGCCTTCGACGAGCTGAGCGCCATCCGTCGAGAGATGGCCGATCTCGCCAAACGACGCGCCGACGCGGAGCGCCGCGCCGACTATCTGCGGCACGTCGTCGGCGAAATCGAGCAAGCAAAGCTCGTCCCTGGCGAAGACGTACGGCTCGAGGAGGAAGCCCACCGGCTCGAGCACGCCGAAGAGCTGCGCGCGTTGGCCGGCGCAGTGGCGCTCGGATTGGACGGTGACGAGGACGCCGTAGTCGACAAACTCTCGTCGCTCGAGCGTCAGCTGCACGCCATCCAACGCATCGACCCGACGCTCGGGCGCCTGCAGGAGCTGTACGACAACGCCTTCTACGCGCTGCGCGAGCTGTCCACGGAGCTGGCGGACTACGAGCGCAAGGTGGAGCTGGATCCCGAGCGCCTCGAGCAGGTGCGCCGGCGGCGCGATCTGCTCTACCGGTTGACGAAGAAGTACGGTACCACGGTCGCCGAGGTGATCGAGGCAGGACGGGTCGCGCGTGAAGAGCTCGATCTCGTGGACACCGCGGCGATAGACCTGAAGCAGCTCGAGACCCGCCGGCACGACGCCGAGCGACTGCTCGCCGACAGCGCGGCAGCGCTCAGCGCCGAGCGCGCCAAAGCGGCGAAACGCCTCGCCCGCGAGGTGGATGCGCTGCTGCCGGAGCTCGGGATGGCGGATGGTCATCTGTCCGTGCACCTCATGCCACGCTCGGAGGTCGGCGCTACGGGCGCGGAGGACGTCGAGTTCCGTGTGTCGCTGAACATCGGGCACGAGGACCGGCCCCTGTCGCGGGTCGCGTCGGGCGGAGAGCTGTCGCGCGTCATGTTGGCGCTCAAGACCATACTGGCACGGTTGGACAGAGTGCCTACCCTCGTCTTCGACGAGGTGGACGCCGGCATCGGTGGGCGCGTGGCGTTGCAGGTGGGTGACACGATGCGCAAGGTGGCGGATTGTCATCAGGTGTTCGCGATCACGCACCTGGCGCAGATCGCGGCTCGCGCGCACCATCACATCGTGGTGAGCAAGGGGCCGCGCGGCGGCCTGACTGCCGCCGACGTGGCGGTGGTGTCAGGCGAGGCCCGCGTCTCCGAGTTGGCGCGGATGCTCGGCGGAGACCCGGAGAGCGAGGTCAGTCGCGCCCACGCGAGCGAGCTGCTCGACGCCGCCGGCGGCAAGTCGGGCGGACGCGCCAAACGGCGCAGCGCCTAACGAACGAGCCGCGACGGCGCGAGGCCGGCCCTGCGGCGGTCGCGGATGAGACGGCCCATCAGTGTCCGGCTTGATAATAGAGGCGAAAGCCAAGCTGGTCGGTGAAGTACTTCGGCACGATCCCCGCCGCATGGATCGTCTCCAGATGCACCCATCTGATCTCGAGAGGCACGATGCTCCGGCCGTGCGAGTACGATTCGAGCGACGAGTACGTGAAACTGAGACCGAAGCGCTGCTCCGTGAACGCGGGACGGGAGATGTACGGCGCCTGCAGCACCGTGGCGGTCGTGTCGCCACGGGCGCGGAGGGGGGTCACGAGATCGTCGGCCTGGTGGTGCACGACGTAGTGCGCCGACACGCCGAAGAACTCGGTGGCGAAGAGGCGGGGCTGGATCTCGAGCTGGTACACGTTGCCGGGTTTCCAGTCGGCGGCAAAGGGCAGACGTAGTGGAAAGATCGTCGCGCCGGCCGTTGCGCCGTTGTCGCGGTGTGCGCTCGTGATCTGGTACTCGTAGTGCGCCGCCATCGTCGCGCCGATGCGACGGCCGGCGCGGAGGTCGAGGGCGCCGCCCACGCGGACGCCGGTCTGCCCCTGTCCGGTACCGAGGTCGAAGTATTCGTTAGGTGCCGGCGGGGTGCCGGTGCCCAGGCGCACGACACCGGTGAGGGCGGCGCGGGCGCGGACGCCACCCCGCCGTGCCGCGCTCGTATCGCCGAGCCGGTCGAACAGCTGGTATGCTCCGCCGATCTCGATGTCGCCCAACCCCAACCGGCGGGTGGTTCCGAGTGAATCGATTCCGTACTGCTGGACGGTGAGCGAATCGAGCTGATTGTACGCGATCGGTGCGTTGGCCCCGGCGAACTGGCTCGGAATGTTGAACGAGCCGTTTGGCGCGAGCGACTGGTACTCCGAGTTGAAACCGGCGACTCGGGCGGCAAGCTGTCCTTCGATCGTGCCACCGGCGATCGGCACGAATGCCGACCCTGGTGAGGACGCACTCGTGCCGTAGAGAGTCCCGAGGTTGGTGGCGAACGAGTTCGTGGACGTCACCAAGGACTGTGCGTCGGATGCGTGCGCGAGAAGATTAGGGCAATCCGGTGAGGAGCTCGCGTTCGTCTCGCAGTTGGCGAGCGTGCGCGAGAGACCGGTGGCGGCGTTCCGCAGCTGCTGCACAACGTAGCTCGTGAGATTGTAATTCCCGGTGAGCTGGGCCGGGTTCGGACCGACACTCGCTTCGTTGCCCTTCGGATTCATCGACGGGATGACGGTGGTGCGCGTGATCACGAACGGCACCATGAGACCGAGCGACAGCCGGTTCGTCACTCCGTACTCGAGCGCGAGGGGCGTCTGCACGACGCGGCTGCTCGCGCTCGTGGTGAGCTTGCCGAGCGAGAGGCGCAGCGCCGGATTACCGGTGAGCGCGCGCACGGTATTCTCGACCGGCTGCAGCGCGGGGATCTCCGTGCTGCCGAGCGAGTCGCTGCTGAACAGCGCACCGAGAGGTCGCGTCTTCCCGTCGCTCGACAGGCCGTACACCTGGTCGAAGCGCGTCCACGAGTTGAACGCGCTGAACCGGAAGCTGTGCCGCGGCGCGACGCTCGCGTCGAAGGTCTCGCTCGTGCCGCCAAGCGTCTGCGCCCGCACCGCCGTCCCGCCCACCAGCAGCAGCGCCGCATGCAGCGCGCAGAGAAGTCTGACGGACAAGTTCGTGAATACCCCGTGATTCGTTGGCCTCACCGGACTATCATTCAGCCCGGTTGGGCTAAACATACATAGACCTTCGTGGCACTGCCTCCGCTCGCGCTCCCGCCTGTACCCTGGCAGTTGACCGGCAATCACTGGTTGTCGCTGCCGTGCATTCACCCTGCTGACGGGTCGGTGCACGCGGTAGGTGTGCTGCACCGGGGAGCACGCGCGACGATCGAGTTCGCCGGTGGCGACGAGTTCGTGCAGGGGAGCGGACGCGCGCTCCTGCGCCCCGTCGTCACCGTCGACGGCCAGCGGCAGGAGATCAGTGGCCAGCAGTTCGTGTGGGAGCGGGCGCTCGGCTGGCTGCCGGCGTTCTCTTGCGCGTTAGGCAGCGTGGTCGTGCGCGGCACCGTGTTCGCGCCATACGGCCGTGATGCCGACGTGCCCGGCGCCGTGTACGCGCTGTCCGTCGAGAACCGTGGTCCGGCCGCGCGGTCGGTCGAGGTCGCGCTGGATGGATACTTCGGACATCGCCAACTGCGGGTACGCACGGCGCGCTCCGGCGGCGAGGCGCTGCGCGTGCGCGTCAGCGGAGACGTGGTGGTGCTGGAGGGGGGCGCCGCGACGGACGATGTGGCGCTCGCGATTGCCGGTGATGCCGGCACGGACGTCGCCGGTGGCGGTGGCGAGACGAAGCGTTTTTCGCTTCGCCGCACGATGCGGGTCGAACCCGGCGCGCGCGAGCAGGGTGCGTTCTATATCGCCGCCGGACCGGAGCGCGATGGCGCGGAAGCGACGGTAGACGTCTTGCGGCGTCGTGGATGGCGCGCGTTAATCGAGGACACGCGCGACGCACTGCAGTCGCTCGAGCAAACGACCGGCGGAGAGGCGATGGATCGGCTGATCAATCGCAATCTGTTGTTCGCCTATTTCTTCGCGGTAGGTCGCGCGCTCGATGACGCTCACTACTACCTCGTGCGGACTCGCGTACCGTGGCACGGACGCGGCGTGACCGTGCGCGACTGGGAAGCGCTCACCTGGACGATCCCTGCCGTGCAGCTGATCGACCCACCACTCGCGCGCGAGCTCATCCTGCGCGTCTGCGAGGTCCACGGTTACGCCCCCGGACGAGGCGTTCATTATCTCGATGGTACGTTGTTCGAGCCCGGATTCACGATCGAGGGCGTCGCGGCATACGCCATCGCGGCTGATCGCTACATTCGCGACTCCGGCGACGATCAAATCGTCGAGGAGCCCGTGCTGGCGGACACACTATACCTCACGTCGGAGGATATCGCGGCGCGCCGCGACGACAACGTTCCGCTGTACAGGTCGGAGGTCACGCTCTCCGGCGCAGCGTTGACGTATCCGTTCACCCTGCACGGGAACGCGGTGGTTGCGCAGGCACTCGACATTCTGCGGCGGACGCTCGACGAGGAGACCGCGCGCGGTGTGCAGGATCCGGAGGCGGTACGCGCCGCCATCCGGAGACATTTCTCGCTGGATCCGGCAGCGAGCGCGGGGAGCTCCTCCAGAGCGACGCTCGCCACCGCGGTGGATCTCGCCGGCGGTCATTCCACCGACGACGATCCGGTGGCATCGACGTTCTGGCTGCCTTTGTACGACGCCGTTTCGCGGCAGGACTCGATCTATCGTCGAACCGTCAAGAGCCTTCCGGCGGAAGCACGCGAGCTGGCGAGAGAGTGCGCCCGGTTGCTGGGCCCGGACGCGCGCGCGGTGCTGCAGTGGTTGCGGCGGGCGCCGCTCGACAACGGCTTCGCGGCGGAGCTCGTGAATGCCGACGGTCGCGCCGTAGGCAATGGAGGGGATGCGTCACTGTCGGGATTGTTGGCGTGGAGCGCCTGGTATGCGGTGCACGCGCTGGGAGAGCGACCGTGACGGTGCAGGGGTAGTGTGCGTTTTCTGGCGGCGTTATACTGTTCGAGTACGCGGGAATAGCTCAGTTGGTAGAGCACAACCTTGCCAAGGTTGGGGTCGCGGGTTCGAGTCCCGTTTCCCGCTCTCACGCGTTCGACGTATCAATCGGGGGCGAAGGCCGAGTGTATTAGAGCTCGACCATCGCCCTTCGATGCTTCGACGGTACCGCAGCCGGGGTGGCGAAATCGGTAGACGCGAGGGACTTAAAATCCCTTGGGCGCAAGCCCGTGCGGGTTCGAGCCCCGCCTCCGGCATTCGGCCCTTTCGGCGAAGGTAACAGAGTCATTCTGCATTTTGCGTGACCGCGATCACTGCGAAATGCATCGCCGCAGCCTCGGGTCGCTCGATACATCGGGTGTGCTTCACGTCACCATCGTGACGCGCGCGGGTGGCAAGACGTCGGCAATACAACAGCCCCCCACCCGGAGAAGAGGTCATGCGCATTCGATGTGTCTCGCTTGCCGCGGCCGCAGCGGTTCTCTTTCCGTTGCGCGTCGTGGTCGCCCAGCAGAACATGACGGAGTTCGGCGCGTTCGCGCAGTACAATGTGCTCGATCGCGGATGGCAGTCGCCTAACGCCACGTGGGCCGGCGCCCGCGTCGGCCGCTATCTCACCGATCGCTTCGAGATGGAATTCGACGGCGGTTGGGGATCGATCAGCTCCCGGCTACCGGGCACCGTCCCCACGAGCGACTACATGCTCGCCATGCGTATCACGCACCACGTCCCGTTCTATGTTGCCGGCGTCGAGGAGCATGTCTTCTTCGGCATGGGCTTGGGCACGGAGCAGATGCGCGGCGCCCAGAGCACGATGCTCAGCCCGGACGTCGGTCTTCGCCTCAGCTCTCCGCGCACGAGTGTCTCGCTGCGCCTCGACGGCGTGATGAACTGGAGCGATCGCCGCAATACCGCGGTGTTCGCGGGTTCGCAGTCATCGAACTTCCAGCTGCGGGCAGGACTGAGCTACACCATGTTCGAGCACTTGCGCACCCATCCCGTGGGTCCGATGCCGATAACGATCGCGTCAACGGTGCAGGCGAAGGCAGATTCCGCGTCGGTGATGCAGCAAGCGCGGAGCGACTCCGAGGCCCAAGCGGCCGAGATGCGGCGCCGCGCCGAGATGGAAGCCGCGGAACGCCGTCGCGCGGACAGTGCTGCCGCCGTGGCCGCGATGGAGGCCGAGCGGATGCACGCCCGTGAAGTTCTGGCGCATCCGGTGTCGTTCGACTATGCCCGCGCTGCAGTGCGCCCTGACCAGGTGGTGGCGCTCGACGCGAAGGTCGAGATCCTGCGCGCTGATCCGAACGTCCGCGTGAAGGTGGAGGGCTTCACCGATCCGCGCGGATCCGCGGAGTACAATCAGAAGCTCGGCATGCGCCGCGCGATGAGCGTGAAGCAGTACCTGACGTCGAAGGGCGTGGATCCCAAGCGCATCGACATCGAGAGCTACGGCAAATCGCGTCCCGTATGTCAGGAGAAGAACGAGAGCTGCTGGTCACGCGACCGGCGCACGGAGTACGTGGTGATCACCGCTAGCGGCGACCTCCGCGCGCAGCGGTAACATCGAGCGGCAGGGCGTGGGGAAAAGGACGACGAGCCCGGCGGGATCCGCCGGGCTCGTCGTGTTTCATCGTTGCAGCTGTCTCAGAAGGGGATTTCGTCGTTTTCGATTGCTTGCGCCACCGGTTCGAGTGCCGGAGCGACGACGCGCGGCGGCCAGATCACGCCGTCGCACGAACGGCTGCGACACTTATAGTCGGGCGCCTTGGGATTGCGCTTCGAGAGACGGTTATCCCACATCCTGCCACCGCACTTCGGACAGCTCGGCTCGTCCGACGCGAGCGGTCCGCTGTCGGGAGAGGATGTTCCTCCCGAAGCACTCGGGTCGCTCGCAGCGCGATCGTCAGCACGCGCTGCTGCTTCGCTGCGAGTAGCTTTGCGCGCCTCACGGCGCGCATATGCCATCGCAGGATCTTCACGCGGCTTCGCATGTCGGCTGTCACTGTCGACCTCGACCCAGTTGTTCTCGAATCCATACAGCTCGTGGGCGATGCCAAAGCGAACCGCGGCGCGCTTGAATGCGTCCGTCGCAGCCGCCTTGTAATCGCGGCCGGTGCCCACGTCTTCGCGAATGACACCGAGGATTTGCAGTCGCGCCTTGAACGAGCAAGCCGCGTCCACATCTCCGTCCTGAACCGGTGAGGGGAGCGAAGGGAGGAGCTCGAGCGTGAGGTCCCACTCGCCCGGAACGACCGTATCGAGCCGCTCACGCACCGTGTTCGCGTCGACATACGCGACGAAGCGTGCGAAGAAAGTTCCGTCTCGAGCGATCGGACGTCCATCTTGTCGCCAGGAGATGACGCCGGACGGAAGGGGGGCCGAAAGCTTCGACCAGAGATCCATCGAATCCGAGTGTGTTTCGTGACGTGCGATCATGCTCTCATCCTGCCGTTGTGAGTCGGTCCATGTTGACTTGCGCGATCGTCGAACTTTCGTGCGTGAACCACCGCCGAGCACTCCCGGCCGTGTTCGCAGTACCAGCCATGACGATCGAGGAAGACGAGATGCGTATGCATCCCGGCGTCGCTCTTCTCGTCCACGCGAAAAAGCCTTTCCACCGAAGTTTTCTGTCCGCACTTGCTCACAGGGTCGAGAGCTCTCACCGCGAAGACGACGGATGTAACAGTTTCTTTGGAATGCTGTCGCCGTCCGGATGCGCCGCTCTTCTGTTTCCTTCGGTAGACGTTACCGTGCTGGCTTACAGCTCCGCGCCCTGTGGAACGAGGTAACTGCTTACCCGTAGATGCCTTACGAGAATCGAACCTATGATCGCGATTGCCCGTCACGTTGCGCTCTGCTTTCTTGACGGCTCCCACGCCGGCTCCTTAGACTCCGGTTACGTATGTATCTTCTTCGGACTTTCTTCGGTAGCTCCAAGTTAGAAATGGATGCAACAAATGTCAACTGAGCTGGCTGCAGAAGATTCCAAGACGGAAGCACTCAGGGGCGTACCGGAGCTCTCTGCCCTCGGCAGACGGCTGGAGCTGTTGCGCATCGACCGGGGGATATCCAAGCAGCGTCTGGCGCGTTTCGCGGGGACCTCCCGCCAACAACTCTGGCGTGTAATGACGGGGAAGTCCGAGCTCTCCGGTTCGCTGCGCGATCGACTCGCGCAGGTGCTGGGCGTCGACGCAGCGGAGCTGACGGTGGTTCGCGCCGTGCCGCCAGTCGGCGTTCTGCTGGCCCCAGAACCGGCGATCTCTGTAGAAACGAATGCCGCGACCACCATCTCGATCGCGGAGTATGTCGGCCACCCGCAGCTCCTCATCCGCACGCTGGCGAGCATGCCCACGGGCGCGCTGGGCGTGCGCCTCAAGCGCCAGCTGCTGAATGCAGTCGAGGATCTCGCCTTGGAGCGGTCGATCTCCCTCGGGTCCGCTTTCTTCGACGTTCGCCGGCGCGTCCTCGCGGGCGAGCTGTAGCAGCGCCTCGCACGCGCGGCACGTCATCCCTCCCCCCACGCTCGGCGCCGGCCCGTCTTCTGCACTTCGAGCCAGCATTATCGACGGAGCAGAGTTGATGGATACGGGTCTGGAGTTTCTGCGGAATCAGGTCGCGAATGCGGTGGCGCAGCACGACACGTTCTTGCAGTCGCTCGTCGATCACGAGGGCGCGACCGAGGACCAACGCTTCCGCGATCTCTGTGCGCGACACCTGCCGCGGGTTCGCGAGCAGCAGCGCATGCTCGAGGAATACGAGCAGCAGCTGGCCACTGGTGCATCCCAGGGCAGCGACGCGACCAAAGGAGTCACACAGAGTGTACGGAAGTTGGCCGGCGAGGCGCTCGGGATGGCGAAGCAGCTCGCCGATGCCGCACCGCAAAGCGACTTCGTTCGTTTGGTGAGCGACGTCATGATGGGACGGCAGGCCGAGGACACCTTCAAGACATTTCGCGAGGGAGGGCGGTCGCTCGGGATCGTGCCGCTCGCGCATCTCGGCGAGGTCGGCGAGCGGAGTATGGACGAGTTCGTGAAGGACGCCAATCGGCTCGTTAAGCAGATGTTCGTCGAGCGCGCGCGAGGCGCCGAATTCACGATGCAAGCGCGTGCGTCCCTTCGTCCGTCATTGAGCGACTGAGCTGCTCGTGCGGCGCGTCGGGCGTAACAGCAATGACTCCCACGAAAGCGCCGGCGAGGCGTCGACGACGTCGCACGCTCCGCCGGCGATGGGCGCGCGTGAGTTTCGGCGGCGGATCGACTGTGAGCCGACGAATTCGGCGGCATCGAGCAAGCCGCGAACGCGTGGTCGTGGAGCGCCCGCGCAGCCGCTCTCGTCGCGTCACAAGGACGACCCTTCGTCGGAAGAATCGCGATAGCACCGACTTGCTGTGCCGGCTAGCTTTGGCCGGTATGACCGACGTCGTAGCGCTCGCCGCGGATCTCCTTGCGATAGAATCCACGTCCGGCTCCGAAGCCGGAATCGTCGACCTCGTATCCCGATGGCTCGTCGCGCGTGGCTGGAATGTCACCCTGCAAGAGGTGACACGCGGCCGCGCCAACGTGTGGGGCTCGCGCGGAGGCCGTGGGGTGACGTTGTCGTCGCATCTCGACACGGTGCCGCCGTTCGTTCCGCCGCGGCTGCAGGGCGACCGGCTGATCGGCCGTGGCGCCTGCGATGCGAAAGGGATCGTGGCGGCGATGATGGTTGCCGCCGAGCGTCTCGTGCAGAATGGAGAGGAAGGCGTTGATCTCCTCTTCCTCGTCGGAGAGGAGAAGAACTCCGACGGCGCGCGCGCGGCGAACCACCTTCCCGCAACGAGCCGCTTTCTAGTGAATGGCGAGCCCACCGAGAGCAAGCTGGCCAGCGGCGCGAAAGGCTCGCAGCGCGTCACGGTTCGCACACGGGGACGCGCCGCCCACTCGGCGTACGCGCATCTGGGTCAGTCGGCGATCGAGCCGATGCTTCGCTTTCTGCCCACGGTGCACGATCTCGACCTGCCGAAGGACGACGTGCTGGGCGAGACCACCGTGAACATCGGTACGATCCACGGTGGTACGGAGGCGAACATCGTTCCCGCGTTATGCGAGTCGGAGCTGATGTTCCGGCTCGTCGGACCCGTGGAGTCGCTGCGCGACCAGCTCACCCGGTGGGCCGAAACGCAGGCGGAGATCGACTTCGGCTCGCACATTCCGGCGCAGCATTTTCACACGATCGACGGCTTCGAGGTGGCACCGGTCGCGTATACCTCCGACATTCCGCTGCTCCGACGGTGGGGCACGCCGATGCTGTTCGGGCCCGGTTCCATCCAGGTGGCACACACGCCTGACGAGTTCATCGACGTGACCGAGCTGCGCGCCGCGGTCGGCGCGTACGAGCGGATCGTCCGCACTCTCTTGACGACATGAGCACGCCCGCGCAGCAGGCGACACGTCACCGCCGGCGTGTGGCCGTTCTCGGCGCGACGGGGGCAGTTGGCCAGGAGTTCATCCGCCTGCTCGCCGATCATCCCTGGTTCGAGTTGGTCGAGGTGGCCGCCTCGGAGCGTTCTGCGGGACGTTCGTACGAGCAGGCGGCACGCTGGATCGGCGGCGATGACATGCCGGACGTCGTGCGCGGGCTCGAGGTGCTTCCCTGCGATCCGGCGCGTGTGTCGGCGGATGTCGTGTTCTCGGCCCTCGATTCGTCCGTAGCCGGTGAGGTGGAGGAGGCGTTCGCGAGAGCGGGGAAATTCGTGCTCAGCAACGCCAAGAACCATCGAATGGAGCCCGACGTGCCGCTCGTGATCGCCGAGGTGAATCCACACCATCTCGACGTGCTTGCCGCGCAGCGCCGTGCCAGGGGCTGGCAGGGCGGCATTGTGACGAATGGCAACTGCGCCACGATCGTCGCGACGATGGCCCTGGCGCCGATTCACGAGCGCTTCGGCATCGCGCGCGTGTTCATAGCGACGATGCAGGCCGTGTCAGGCGCTGGCTATCCCGGCGTGCCCTCGCTGGACATTCTCGGCAACATCATTCCCTTCATCAAGGACGAGGAGCCGAAGATCGAGACGGAGCTGCAGAAGTTTCTCGGCACGATTGTCGGAGATCACATTGTTCCGGCGGCCATGGCGGTCAGCGCCCATGCGAACCGCGTTCCAGTGGAGCATGGCCACACGGTCTGCATGTCTGTCGAACTGGTGGACAAGGCGGATCTGGCGGCGGTCGAAAGCGTGATCGGTGATTGGCGCGGCGCCGACGCCGCGCGAGCGCTGCCGTCGGCGCCCGACCGTCCGCTGGTGATGATGTCCGCGGCCGATCGCCCGCAACCTCGGCGCGACGTGGGGGTTGGCGGCGGGATGGCGGTCGCGGTGGGACGGGTGCGGCGCGATTCGCTGTTCGATGTGAAGCTCGTGGCCATGGGACACAACATCGTGCGCGGGGCCGCCGGGGCTTCCGTCGAGAACGCGGAGCTCCTCGTGAACTGTGGCTTTCTCGCACACGTGTGATCGTCCTCAAGTTCGGCGGCACGTCCGTCGGCGATGCGGAAGCGATTCGCCGTGCCGGCGCGATCATCGCGTCGCGGCGCGATCGACGGCCGATTGTCGTGGTGTCGGCCATGGCGGGCGTGACGAATACGCTGATCGCGCTGGCCGAACAAGCCGCGCGCGGCCAGCTCATTGGCGCGCTGCGCGCCGTAGAGGGCCTGCGGGAGCGTCATCTGAAAGAGGCGGAGCTGCTGCTCGGTACGGGCGACGAGTGTGAGGAGACATGCGCCGAGCTGAGCGCGATGATCGACGAGTTGGCGCACCTCGCGGAAGCCATCGCCACGTTAGGCGACCTCACGCCGCGCAGTCTCGACGCGATCGCCTCGTATGGCGAGCAGATGTCGTCGCTCCTCTGCGTCGCGGCATTCAAGCGGCAGGGCGTGGCGGCGGAGCACGTGGACGCGCGGCAGGTCATGATCACCGACGAGAGCTTCACGCGCGCGGAGCCGCAGACGGACGCGATTGCCGACGCCGCCCGCCGGATCCTCCAACCGGTGCTGCGCGGTAAGCGGGTGCCGGTGTTGGGAGGCTACATCGGCGCCACGCAGACCCACGGCGTCACGACCACGCTCGGCCGCGGCGGTTCGGATTACAGCGCCGCTCTCATCGGGGCCGCGCTCAAGGCCGAAGCAATCGAGATCTGGACGGACGTCGACGGCATGCTCACGGCGGATCCGCGCGTCGTGAACGGAGCGCAACTGATCGACCGCATCGGATTCGACGAGGCGTCGGAGCTGGCCTCGTTTGGCGCCAAGGTGCTGCACCCGATGACGATTTACCCGGCCGTGCGCCTGGGCATCCCCGTGCTCGTGCTCAACTCGCGGCGACCGGACGGGAAGGGCACCCTCATCACGTTCGAGGCACCGCGCCGCGCCGTGAGCGCCATCGCCGGCAAGACACGCGTGACCTTGATCCGCGTGCGCACGCCGCGCATGCTCCTCACGGAAGGTTTTATGCGCACGCTCTTCTCCACCTTCGAGCGGCACAAAACCTCGGTCGACGTGGTCGCCACATCGGAGGTATCGGTGTCGCTGACGATCGATGACGCGGCCCACCTGGAGGAGCTGTTGCCGGCGCTGCGCGACCTTGGTGACGTTTCGATCGACCGCAAGAAGGGCATCGTGGCCATCGTGGGGGCAGGGCTCAGCGAGAGCGGCGAGCACATGGCGCGTGCGCTCCGGGCGCTTGGCGACGTCACGGTGCACATGCTGTCGCTCAGCGCCACCGGGATCAACCTCACGGTCGTGGTCGAAGCCGATCAGGTGAACGCGGTGATGCAACGGCTGCACGCCGAGTTCTTTTCCGACGCCTCGTCGCCGGCGCTGTCGGCATGACGTCCAAGCGGGGCAAGCTCGCCATCATCGGCTATGGCAAGATGGGGCGTGCCGTCGATGAGCTCGCGCCGGAGCGGGGCTGGCAGGTCGTCGCACGGCTGGATGAGAAGGAGAATCCGCACGGCGACGGCATCACGACGAAGTCCCTCAACGGCGCCGACGTGGCGGTGGACTTCACCGTCCCGTCGGCCGCCGTGATGAACGTGCACGCCGCGGTCGCGGCCGGTTGTCCGATCGTCGTCGGCACGACGGGCTGGTACGAGGCCCTTCCAGCGGTGGTAGACTGGGTGCGGCAGCACGACGGGGCGTTGCTCACCGCTCCGAATTTTTCCATCGGCGTAAACCTGTTCGAGCAGATTGTCGAAACGGCGGCGCGGCTGATGCGTGCGGTGCCCGCGTTCGATGCTCACATCGTCGAGACACATCACGCCGCCAAGAAGGACGCACCTTCGGGTACGGCGCTCAAGCTCGCGACGGCGGCAGGGAAGGGATTGGGCACGAAGCCGGAGATCAGCAGCGTTCGCGTGGGATCCGTCCCCGGTACTCACGAGCTGATCTTCGACGCGCCGTTCGAGCAGATTCGTCTCGAGCACGTCGCTCGCGACCGGCGCGTCTTTGCGGAGGGTGCGCTGCTCGCTGCGGCGTGGCTGATCGGCAAACGTGGTGTGTTCACCATGAGAGACGTGCTGAGCGAGTCAGCGGGAGACAGGCCATGACCGGTGCATCCCCGTCCGGGAGCCGCTCCGTTCTCAGAGGGTGCGGCACGGCGCTCGTCACGCCATTCAATCGCGACGGCTCGCTCGACGACGCCGCGCTGTGCGCGCTCGTCGATTGGCAGATCGACGAGGGGATTCACTTCCTCGTGCCCTGCGGCAGCACAGGGGAAGCGGCGACGATGACGTTGCAGGAACACCGGCACGTGGTCGAGGTCGTGGTTCGCCAAACGAGGGGGCGCGTGCCCGTCGTGGCGGGGGCAGGCTCGAATGACACGAAGAAGGCGATCGAGCTGTCTCACGTCATGGTCGATGCGGGAGCGTCGCACCTGCTGCACACCTCGCCGATGTACAACAAACCGCCGCAACGGGGCATCGTGGCGCACTACCGGGCCATTGCCGAAGCGGTCTCGCTGCCGATCGTGATCTACAACGTGCCAGGGCGAACAGCGAGCAACGTGGAGGCGAAGACGACGCTCACGCTGGCGGAGGTGCCGAACATCGTCGCCGTGAAGGAGGCATCGGGGAGTCTGGCCCAGATCACCGACATTCTGCGCGCGCGGCCGAACGGCTTCAGTGTGCTGTCGGGAGATGACGAGTTGACGCTCGCCGTCATGGCGGCTGGTGGCGATGGTATCGTCTCGGTGGTGTCGAACGTGACGCCGAAGTTGATGTCCGCACTGTGTGAGCGGATGCTCGCCGGTGACGTGAATGGCGCGCGCGAGCTGCACTTTCGGCTGCTGCCGTTGATGCGCGCGGCGTTCGTGGAATCGAATCCGCTCCCCGTGAAAGCGGCTCTCGGTGCGATGAACAAGATCCAGAATGTGCTGCGGTCGCCGCTGGTGCCCCTGTCGGACGACGCGATGGTAGCCGTGCGCAGTGCCCTTGTATCCGTGGGAGCACTCTCGTGATCGATGCCACCACGGTTCTCGCGAATGGGATGCGTGTCGGCGATCTGCAGCGGCGCGTCGACGAGCTGGCGGCTTTACCGTCGGCGGCCTCCATGCCTCGCGATGCCGAAGACATCGTTGAACTGCTCCTCGGCGCGCTGGAGCGCGCCCAGGTACGCGCCGCCACTCGCGCCAGTGACGGAAGCTGGAGCGCGGTGGCCTGGGTGAAGCGCGGCATCCTCCTCGGATTTCGCGTCGGCAGCGTGATCGACATGACCTCGTACGGCGTCGAGGGCGCGCCGGCACGATTGTTCTTCTTCGACAAGCACACGTTTCCAACGCGCGGTTTCGACCTGGAAGACGGCGTTCGCATCGTGCCTGGCGGATCGAGCATCCGGCGCGGCGCGCACGTCGCAACCGGTGTCGTGTGCATGCCGCCGATGTACATCAATGTCGGTGCGTACGTGGACGAGGGCACGATGGTCGATTCACACGCGCTCGTGGGCTCGTGCGCACAGGTCGGCAAGCGCGTTCACCTCAGTGCGGCGGCGCAGATTGGCGGCGTCCTCGAGCCCGTCAATGCCGCGCCGGTGATCATCGAGGACGACGCGCTGGTGGGTGGCAACTGTGGTGTGTACGAGGGCACGATCGTGCGCAGGGAAGCCGTGCTCGGTGCCGGCGTGATCCTCACGCGCGGAACGCCGGTGTTCGATCTCGTGCGCCAAACGGTGTATCGAGGCACCGCGGCGGCGCCGCTGGTCATTCCCGAAGGGGCCGTCGTGGTGCCCGGCGCACGAGCACTGCGCGACGGCTGGGGCGCCAGCCAGCAGCTTGCGTTGCAGACGCCGGTGATCGTGAAGTATCGAGACGACAGTACCGAGACGTCGACTGCGCTCGAAGCATGGCTGCGCTAGCCGGGCCCAGAATCGGCGTCGTCGGCCTGGGCGCGATCGGCGGCTCCGTCTCGCTCGCGCTGCTGGACCGCGACGTGCGCCCGTGCGGCTTCACGAGCTATCCCGGCGACGCGCTCGCGGCCTCGCAAGCTGGAGTCGAGGTGGTCGGGAGCGTAGCCGACGTGGTGGGCCACAGCGATATCGTGCTGCTTGCCGTTCCCCTCGACGCGCTCGCTCACGTGGCAGCGGAAGCGTTCGATGCATGCACCGGCCGCGAGTCCTCGCCGACGCTGCTTCACGCTGCCAGCTTGCAACGGCCGGCGGCGATCGGCGCGGACGCGCGCGTGCTCGCGACCTTGATCGGAGCGCATCCCATCGCGGGCACACATGCGGTTGGATTCGGTGCCGCGCGCGCCGACATGTTCCGCGACGCGGTGGTGAGCGTCGAGTCACGTGCTACTGCGCGCCAACGCGCCGACGCCGAGCTGCTGTGGAGCTTGGCCGGAGCCGCCACTGTCGTTTACGACGACGCCGCCGAGCACGATCGCCGGATGGCATGGGTCAGCCATCTACCGCAACTCGCATCGACCGCAATCGCCGGGACACTGGCTCGTGCGAGGTGGCAGAGTGCGCAGTTGGGCCCGGGGGGCCGCGACTCCACGCGGCTCGCCGAGAGCGCGCTTGCCGTATGGTTGCCGATTCTCGATCGCGCACCGCACGATACCATCGATTCGCTGGCGGCGCTCGAGCGCTCCATTGCCGGTATTCGCGAGTTGATCCAGCGACGCGACTGGACCGGGTTGTCGCGTCTTTGGGAGGAGGCGCGCCGCTGGCGGGCGAGTGAGACGACGCAACGAGGCGTACGCGAGTCGTGAGAGTTGGCGGAACGTTGCGCGTACCGGGCGATAAATCCGTGTCGCACCGCTCTCTGATCTTGGGCGCGCTCGCCAGCGGCCGCTCGCGCGTGAGCGGTATTCTCGACTCGGCCGACGTTCGCTCGACCGCCGGCGTGTTGCGCGAGCTTGGCGTTTCGATTCCGGAGCTCGGCCCGACCATGCAAATCGATGGCGTGGGCCTGCGCGGGCTGCGGCCGCCGGTGCGCACGCTCGATTGCGGTAACAGCGGCACCACGACGCGACTGATGGCCGGCATCGCGTCGGGATGTCCATTCGTCTCCACATTCGAGGGCGACGAGAGTCTGAGTCGCAGACCGATGAAGCGCATCGCACGCCCACTCGAGGCGATGGGTGCGCGGTTCGAGTTCGCGAGGGGTGACGGCCTTCCGATGACCGTGCACGGTGGCGCGCTGCACGGAATGCAATGGCGCAGTGAAACCGCCAGCGCTCAGGTGAAGAGCGCGATTCTGCTCGCCGCGCTCGTGTCGGGCGTCGAGGCGACGGTGATCGAGCCCGAGCGGTCGCGCGATCATACCGAGCGTATGCTCGCTGCCCGCGGTGTGGAGCTGAGCGTGGACGGCACCGCGGCGACCATTCGTCCCGCGAACGCGCTCGTCGCACTCGACGCCTCCGTGCCCGCGGATCCCTCGTCGGCAGCGTTTTTCGCGGGCCTGGCGGCGCTGGCGGACGAAGGGGAGCTGCTGCTCACCGGCGTTTGCCTCAACCCGACTCGTACCGGCTTCTTCGATGTGCTGCGCCGCATGGGCGCGCGCGTGGAAGTCGTCACGGTGCGTGACGAGGGCGGCGAGCCGACGGGGGATGTGCGCGTGCATTCGTCCTCCGGTCGGGCGTTGCTCACCGGTGTCGTCGTGGGCGGTGCGGAGATTCCGACGCTGATCGACGAGATCCCCCTCATCGCCTGTCTGGCTGCTCGCGCCGACGGTGAGACTGTCGTCACCGGCGCGGCCGAGCTTCGCGTGAAGGAGAGCGACCGCATCGCGGTCGTCGTCGACAACCTGCGGCACATCGGTGCCACGGCCGAGGAGCTTCCGGACGGCCTGCGTGTCGTCGGAACGAGCGTACCATTGCGCGGAACAGTCAAGACACACCTCGACCATCGCATTGCGATGGCATTCGGTGTTTTGGCTGCGCTCCCTGGAAACGACATCCAGATCGACGCGCCGGACTGTGTCGATGTCTCCTATCCAAGCTTCTGGTCGAACCTGGAGCGCGTGCGCGAGTGATCATCGCGATCGACGGGCCGGCAGCATCGGGAAAGTCGTCGACGGCGAAATGGGTTGCGGAGCGCTTGGGCTATAGGCACGTCGACTCGGGGGCGCTCTACCGCGCTGTCACCGCGGCCGCTCTGCGGCGCGGCAGTGATCCCGAACGCTGGACGGAAGACGATCTGCTGGATGTAGTGGAATCGATCGCTCTGGTGCCCAGGGACACGTCGTTTGCTCCAGTGCTCGCTGGGGCCGACGCCGAGGAAGAGCTTCGCGGCTCGGATGTCACGCAGCACGTGTCCCGTGTCGCGAGCATGCCGCGCATCCGCAATTGGGTGAACGAGCAGGTGCGGCGCACCTCGCAGGATTATGACGTCGTCGTCGACGGCCGAGACATTGGGACGGTGGTGTTCCCGTCTGCGCATCTCAAAGTCTTTCTCGTCGCCGATCCGTGGGAGCGCGCTCGACGGCGGCTGATACAGCAGTTCGGTCGGGCGGCGACCGACACGGAGATTGCCGCCGAAACCGAACGTTTGGTGCACCGCGATGCTCTCGACGCAACGCAAACCGTGCAGGCGAAAGACGCCATCCTCATCGACACCACGTACCTCACGCAGGAGGAGCAGGTAGAGCGAATCGTGGCGCTCGCGCGAGCCGTAACTCGCCGTCACGACGACACTTCACGCGTTGACGGCGTGTGACGAGTTCATTACCTTACACGGTTCGCCGGTACTTCCTTCTGGAACGATCGGCTCCAACCTCGGACTCGGCGCGGCGAGCCTAAACCCCCCGCGAAATTCAAGGAGACATTTCGTTCGGTATGCCTGAGCTCGAAACCCGTTCAACCGGTACGGACCTGGAGCGCGCCAAGCGCGATCAACAGCGTGGCCAGCTTCGTCCGCTTGCCAACCGCCGTCCAGAACTCTACGACGAAGACGAATACTCGTCCGACGAGTACGAGAAAATGATGGAGCTGTACAACGGCACGCTCGCGTCGATCGACGAGGGCGAGATCGTTCGCAGCCGCGTACTGGAGATTCGCGAGAACATGGTGGTGCTCGACATCGGATTCAAATCCGAGGGCACCGTTCCGCTCGAGGAGTTCAAGGATCATCCGGACCTCAAGCCCGGCGATGAAGTCGAAGTGCTGCTCGAGCACCTCGAGGATCAGGAAGGGTCCGTCGTTCTCTCCAAGAAGAAAGCGGATTTCATGCGCGTGTGGGAGAAGATCCGCCTCGCGTATGAGAACGATCAGCCGGTCGAGGGCACTCTGGTTAAGAAGATCAAGGGTGGTGTCGTCGTCGACTTGATGGGCGTGGACGCGTTCCTTCCGGGCTCACAGATCGCGCTCCGCCGCGTGCCGAACATCGACGAGCTCCTGGGCCAGAAGTTCGAGTTCAAGATCATCAAGCTGAACAAGCGCCGCCGGAACATCGTAGTCTCGCGCCGCGTGATCCTCGAAAATGAACGGGCGGGGAAGCGCGAAAAGCTGATGAAGGAGCTCGAGAAGGATCAGGTGCGCAACGGAATCGTCAAGAACATCACGGATTTCGGCGCATTCATCGATCTCGGCGGCGTGGACGGCCTGCTCCACATTACCGACATGTCCTGGGGACGCATCTCGCACCCGTCCGAGATGGTCGCGATCGGCCAGGAGGTCGAGGTCAAGGTGCTGGACATCGATTGGACCCGCGAACGGATTTCGCTCGGTCTCAAGCAACTGCACCCGTATCCGTGGAAGGACGTCGCCGAGAAGTACCCTGTCGGCACGCGCGTCGCCGGAAAGGTCGTTTCGATCACGAACTACGGCGCGTTCATCGAGCTGGAGCCGGGTATCGAAGGCCTGGTGCACATCAGCGAGATGAGCTGGACGCGCAACGTCCGTCATCCGTCGAAGCTTGTCTCGATCGGCGAGACGATCGAGGCGGTGGTGCTGAAGGTTGATCCGAACGAGGAGAAGATCTCGCTCGGCATGAAGCAAACGGAGCAGGATCCATGGATGGTGCTGCCGCTGAAGTATCCGGTGGGCACGCGCATCAATGGTAAGGTGCGTAACCTCACCAGCTTCGGCGCGTTTGTGGAGATCGAGCCGGGAATCGATGGACTGATCCACATCTCCGACATGTCATGGACGAAGCGGGTGCAGCATCCGTCGGAGGTGGTGAAAAAGGGTGACGCGGTGGATGTCGTCATCCTGAACATCGACGCCGAGAACAAGCGCATCAGTCTCGGCCTGAAGCAGGCGGAGGAGGATCCGTGGCTGCGTATTGGCGAGACGTATCCCGTCGGCACCGATCTCACGGGTAAGGTCGTGCGACTCATGGACAAAGGCGTGGTTGTGGACATCGGCAACGATATCGAAGGTTTCGTTCCGATCTCCCAGCTCTCACCGACGGGAAAGCAGGTGACCAGCCCGACTGAAGTCGTGTACGAAACGATGAATTTGGACATGCGCGTGCTCGAGGTCGATCCGATTCACCGCCGGATCGTGCTCGCGGTGACGAACATTCCGGAGGAACAGCCGCCGCGGCCGGAAACGCCTCCCACGATCCACACAGAAGAGAGCGAGATCGGCATTCCCGAAACGGCATAACGCCGCTCGCTGCCGTGAATACGAAAGGCCCGCCGTGACCGATGGCGGGTTTTTTCGTCGCTTGCGCCTGCACATGGCTCACGCGCTGCCGTCGGCGGGGTGCGCCTCCCGCCCTCAATGAGCCTGGGATAGCTTTTCCGCATGACGATGCGTGAAAAGCTCGATCTGCTCGAGCACCGGATCGCCGAGTCGGAGCTCGGCGGCGGCCCGGTGCGGCTGAAAGCGCAGCACGACAAGGGGAAGCTTTCCGCCCGCGAACGGCTCGACCTCCTCCTCGACCAAGGCAGCTTCGTCGAGCTGGATCGTTTCGTCCTGCACCGTTCCCATGATTTTGGTTTGGAGGAGCAGCGCATCTACGGCGACGGCGTCGTGACAGGCCATGGGCGCATCAATGGCCGGCTTGTATACGTGTTCTCCCAGGATTTCACTGTGTTTGGCGGATCACTGTCGGAGACATTCGCCGAGAAAATCTGCAAGATCATGGATCTCGCGGTTCGCAACGGCGCGCCCGTGATCGGCCTGAACGACTCCGGTGGAGCGCGCATCCAGGAGGGTGTGCTCTCGCTCGGCGGGTATGCCGACATCTTTCTGCGCAATACGCTCGCTTCGGGGGTGGTGCCGCAGATCAGCGCCATCTTGGGACCCTGTGCCGGTGGTGCTGTCTACTCGCCCGCGATCACCGATTTCACGTACATGGTGCGAGGCAGCTCCTACATGTTCGTTACAGGGCCGAATGTGGTAAAAACGGTCACGCACGAGGAAGTGACGATGGAGCAGCTCGGCGGCGCTGACACCCACGCGAACGTCTCCGGGGTGGCACACTTCGCCTACGATTCCGAGCCCGCGTGCCTCGATGCGATTCGCGACCTGTTCCACTACATCCCTTCGAATAATCTCGATGATCCCCCGCGCGGCCGCAGTGACGATCCGCGCGACCGGCGCGACGAGGACCTGCTCGATGTCGTGCCGGATAGCGCGAACAAACCCTACGACATGCGCGACGTGATTCGCCGTGTGATCGACGGCGGCGAGTTCTACGAAGTGCAACGCGATTATGCGGGGAACATTCTGTGCGGCTTCGCCCACCTGGGGACCGGCAGCGTTGGCATCGTCGCCAACCAGCCGGCGGTGTTGGCGGGCGTGCTCGACATCAATGCCTCGGTGAAAGCGGCGCGCTTCATCCGCTTCTGCGATGCGTTCAACATCCCGATCGTCACCTTCGTCGACGTGCCGGGTTTCCTGCCCGGGGTGGCGCAGGAACACGGCGGCATCATCAAACACGGCGCGAAGCTGCTGTACGCTTATTGCGAGGCCACCGTTCCGAAGCTCACGGTAATCACCCGTAAGGCGTACGGCGGTGCGTACGACGTCATGTCATCGAAGCACATCCGTGGCGATTACAACGTCGCGTGGCCCACGGCGGAGATCGCCGTGATGGGCCCGAAGGGCGCCGTCGAGATTCTCTTCAAGAAGGAGATCGCCGAGAGCGCGCAGCCGGCGGCGGCAATGGACGAAAAGGTGTCGGAATACACAGCGAAGTTTGCCACGCCGTACATCGCTGCCGCGCGCGGTTTCGTCGACGACATCATCGATCCGCGCGACACGCGGCCGCGGCTCATCGACGCCCTGGAAACGCTCTGCAGCAAACGAGACAAGAACCCGCCCAAGAAGCACGGGAATATCCCGCTGTGATCGCGGGCACCGGCTGAGCCGCTTCGGATCGTGTTCTCCAAGTTACTCGTCGCCAATCGGGGTGAGATCGCGCTGCGCATCATTCGAGCGTGCCGGGAGCTCGGGGTGCGGTCAGTGGCGGTCTATAGCGAGGCCGACGCGCGCGCGCCGCACGTGCGTGAAGCCGACGAGGCGGTGCTGATCGGTCCGGCGCCGTCGTCGGAAAGTTATCTCGTTGGCGAACGCATCATCGATGTCGCGCGGCGCACAGGCGCCGAGGCCATTCATCCCGGGTATGGGTTTCTGTCGGAGCGCGAGTGGTTTGCGCGCGCGGTTCACGATGCGGGCTTGATCTTCGTCGGACCACCGGCGGACGCAATCGCGGCGATGGGGAGTAAGACGGCGGCTCGCCAACTCGCGATCAAGTCGGGCGTACCGGTGGTGCCAGGCACGACGGAACCGCTGCGAGATCCCGACGAAGCCACAGCGATTGCGGAACGGTTCGGCTACCCGGTGCTGATCAAGGCGGCAGCCGGTGGGGGCGGGAAAGGGATGCGTGTGGTCAGGGCGCGCGAGGAAATGGCGGCCGCGGTGGACACGGCGCGCCGCGAGGCGCACAACGCCTTTGGCGACGACGCCGTGTACATCGAGAAGTTCATCGTCGGTCCGCGCCACGTGGAAATTCAAGTGCTCGGGGATGTGCATGGCACCATGCTCTCCCTCAACGAGCGGGAATGCTCGATTCAGCGCCGGCACCAAAAGATGATCGAGGAGGCGCCGAGCGTTGCCGTCACGCCGGAGATCCGACGCGCCATGGGTGACACGGCTGTACGCGCGGCTCGAGCGGCGGGCTACGTCAACGCCGGCACCTGCGAGTTCCTTCTCGATCGTGATGGGCGGTTCTACTTCCTCGAAATGAACACGCGCCTCCAGGTGGAGCACCCGGTCACGGAGCTGGTGACCGGGATCGATATCGTGCAATGGCAGATCCGCATCGCCGCCGGCGAGCGGCTTCCCTTCCGGCAAGAGGATATCGCGCCCCGCGGCTGGGCAATCGAGTGTCGCATAACGAGCGAAGACCCCGCCAACAACTTTCTACCGTCGACCGGCCGCATCACGTATTTGCACTTGCCTACCGGTCCCGGCGTGCGGTGGGACGGCGGCATCGAGGTTGGAAGCGACGTCGGGTTGTACTACGATCCGATGCTCGCGAAGCTCATCGTATGGGCGCCGACGAGACTCGCGGCTGTCGAGCGCATGCACCGCGCTCTGGACGAGCTGGTGATCGAGGGCGTGGAGACATCGCGCGATTTTCATCTGCGCATGATGGAGAGCTCTGATTTCCGCGATGGGGCGTTCGACATCCAATGGCTGGAGACGCGGTTGCCGCAGCTTCTCGCGACGCACCCTTCCAAGGAAGCGACTCGTCTGGTAACGATTGCCGCCGCGATGCTCGCCGAGCGCGATCGGCTCGCGGCCCGGGCTCGCCCGGCCACGGGCGGGAATGGAGTGACGGCGATCGAATCGGCCGCGGATGCCTGGCTGCGCGCCGGGCGTCTCGATGCAATCCGCTGATGGAGCAGACCGCCGACATCGAGATCGAGAGCATTGCGGCCGGTGGTGACGGCGTCGGCCGCGCCGGGGGCATCGTCGTGTTCACACCGCGCACGGCGCCTGGAGACCTGGCGCGCGTCCACCTCGACCGCCGAAAGCACTTCGCTCGTGGCGAATTACAGACGGTGCTGCGCGCTTCGCCGCAGCGCATCGAACCGCCATGCGGGCACTACGTCGACGATCGCTGCGGCGGCTGCCAGTTGCAGCATATCGAGTACGACGCCCAGTTGTCGGCGAAGTCGGGAATCGTGCGGGATGCGCTCACCCGCATCGGAAAGCGCGAGGCGCCCCTTCCGCTGGTCGTGGCGAGCGAGCGTCAATGGCGCTACCGCACGAAGCTCACGCTCGCCATGCGGAGCGGGCCGTCGGGGTGGGTGATCGGCCTACATCCGTACGATGATCCGTCCACGGTATTTCAGCTCGCCGATTGTCCGATTACCGATGAGCGAGTCGTCGCCAGCTGGCGCGAAATCATGGACGCTGCCCGCTCCCTGCCGGATGCCGCCGAACTGCGCGCCTCCGTGCGTTTGGTCGGCGCCGGGGCCGGAGTCGCCGTGGTCGTTGAGGGAGGGCGGGCGTGGTCCTCGGCTCGGGAGTTCTTCGACGCCGTTCCGTCATCGACGGCCCTGTGGTGGAGGCCGGAGATGCACGCGCGCCGGTTGCTGCACGAGCGGACAACGACAGCGGCGGGCGCATCGTTTGGCCAGGTGAATGCCGGGGTCGCCGCGGCGCTGCAGGCGCACGTCGTCGGGCGGGTGCTCTCGTATGAGCCGTCTACCGTCGTCGACGCGTACGCCGGCACGGGCGACACGGCCGTTGCAATTGCGCGAGCGGGCGTTCGCGTCACGACGATCGAGCTCGATCGTGATGCGTCGGCTCGTGCCGCGGAGCGGCTGCCCCAAGGATCACGCTCACTACACGGTCGCGTCGAAGATCTGTTGGCGCGGGCGCTTCCAACGGATGTCATGCTGCTCAATCCTCCGCGCGGCGGACTCGATCAGCGGGTCAGTCGAGCGTTGCAGGAGACCCCGAGCGCGCCGGCATCCATCGTCTACGTGAGCTGTGATCCAGCCACGCTCGGGCGCGACGTCGCGCGCATGCCGCGATACACAATGAAATCGGTGCTCGCGTTCGACATGTTCCCTCAGACCGCGCACGTGGAGACCGTGTGCGAGCTCGTTCCAGCGGCCGCATGAAATATCTGGTGCGCATCGGCGAGCGTGAGCACGAAGTCGTCGTGGACGGCGACGACGTTCGGACGGCACACGAATCCGTCAACGCCCATATCGCCGAGATCGACGGCACGCCGCTCCGTGTACTGACGATCGGCCACGAGGTGCACCGGTTGGTCGTGCGGCGCCACCCCACTCGTGGGAGGTACACGATCTGGGTCGGCGGCAATCGCTTCGACGTCGAAGCGCTCGATGAGCGCACGCGAGCAATCCGCCAGCTGTCCGGCGCCGACGCTCGATCCAGCGGACCCGCGCCGGTCGTGGCGCCGATGCCGGGGCTCGTCGTGCGTGTCAACGTTCGTGAGGGCGATCAGGTGCATGCCGGACAGGGGGTGGTCGTTATGGAAGCGATGAAGATGGAGAACGAGCTTCGCGCTTCCACGCCCGGAACCGTACGCAAGGTCCTGGTCACACCGGGCACGGCGGTCGAGAAAGGAACGATACTGCTCGAGATGCAATGACCGCCCACTTGCGGAGGCAACGCGCCATGAGACTTTTGGTAAGGCTGCAACTCGTCCTTGTCGTACCGGCGATTCTGGCTGCGCAGAGCGCCCCGCCGGCCACGGACATCTACCTGGCTCCGATCAGGCTGTCGAATGGCAGACCGGTCGTCGGCGAGCCGGTGAACATCACGCATCGGCGTGGCTACGATAACCAGCCGTCGTTCACTCCTGACGGACAGGCCATCTTGTACACGTCGATCCGCGAGGATGCGCAGGCGGACATTTATCGCTACGACCTGCGCACTCGACAGACGACTCGCGTGACGGCAACGCCGGAGAGCGAATATTCTCCGACGGTGATGCCTGGCGGCAACCGCTTCTCGGTGGTCCGGGTGGAGCGCGACTCGACACAGCGGTTGTGGAGCTTCGCGCTCGACGGTACGTCGCCAGAGGTCGTGTTCGACGCGATCAAACCCGTGGGCTATCACGTATGGATCGACGATCACACGGCCGCGTTGTTCGTTCTCGGCCGACCGAGCACGCTGCAGCTCGCCGACACGAGAGCGCAGATCGGCCACGTCGTAGCGAAGGACGTGGGACGCTCGTTGCAGCGCGTGCCGGGCGAGCGCGGCGTGTCCTTTCTGCAACGCGAGCCGGACAGCAGCTGGTCGCTTCGCGTGCTGGACCTCGACCGCTCGTCGGGTGACGACTGGGTGTTCGTCGTGCTCGCGAAGATGCTCCCCCGAAGCGACTATGTGGCGTGGCTGCCGAACGGGACCGCGCTTGCCGCACAGGATAGTAAGCTGTTCGTCTTGGACACGGCGGATAACCGGACGTGGCGGAGTGTCGCCGATCTCGCCCCCTCCGGATTGCGCGGAATCTCGAGGCTTGCCGTCAGCGCCGATGGCGCGATGTTGGCCATCGTTGCCGCTGATCCGTGAGCGAGTTGACACCTCGTAAGTGCTTGTCTAGCTTACAGGTCTGTCACAGAACGCCTTCGATGGCGGCCGAGACCCGGGTTGCATGAAGCACCGGTGAGGCGCAAGACCCACTCCGCTACGTCAGTCATGAAAACATTCAGTGCCACGCCGAGCGACATCCGGCAGCGGTGGTTCGTGGTCGATGCCGACGGCATGGTCCTCGGCCGCCTCGCTGCGGAAGTCGCCAAAATCATTCGTGGCAAGCACAAAGCGATCTTCACGCCGCATATGGACACGGGTGACAACGTCATCGTCATCAATGCGTCGAAGGTGAAGGTCACGGGACGCAAGGCCGAGCAGAAGACCTATTTCAGCCATACCGGCTATATGGGTCACGACAAGAAGACGCCATACGCGACGATGTTGGCAAAGCATCCCGAGCGCATCATCGAGAAGGCCGTACATGGCATGCTTCCAAAGACCACGCTTGGCCGTCAGGTCCTGCGCCGCAAGCTTCGCGTCTATGCCGGCGCCGAACATCCGCATGTCGCGCAGCAGCCCGCGCCTCTGACCTTCAACTCGAAGAGCGAGAAGTAGATTCATGCCGGACATGCAAGCGATTCATGCGATCGGTCGCCGCAAGGAGGCGGTGTGCCGCGTGTACTTGAAGCCTGGTTCGGGTAAGTGGGATGTGAACGGACGTACGCTTGGCGACTACTTTCCGCGCCCGGCGCTGGTCACAGCCATCCAGCAGGCATTCGTCGCCACTGACACGCTCGGACGCTATGACGTGAAGGCCAACGTCGAGGGCGGTGGATCGACGGGTCAGGCAGGCGCGCTCCGCCTCGCTGTGGCGCGTGCGCTGGTGAAGATCGATGAGGTCCATCGCCGCAAGCTGCGCGATCTCGGGCTTCTCACTCGTGACGCTCGCGCGGTGGAACGAAAGAAGCCGGGTCGTCCGAAAGCCCGGAAGCGCTTCCAGTTCTCGAAGCGCTAAGAGTGATGCATTCATCCCGCACGCCGGCTGAGTCTCAACGGGTGCCGAGTAATCGGTCGTTGGAGACGGTGACGTCGGCGGAAGACTAACCACACGGTATTCGACTACATGGCAGACTTACAACCCAATCTCGAGCAGCTCCTTGCTGCTGGCGTCCATTTCGGACACCAGACGCGCCGCTGGAATCCCAAGATGCGCCGCTTCATTTTCGCGGAACGCAATGGGATTCACATCATCGATCTGCAGAAGACGCTTCGTCAGATCGAGCTCGCGCAGAAGTTGGCGCGCGACGTCATCCTGCGCGGCGAAAACGTCCTCTTCGTTTGCACGAAGGCGCAGCTCGCGGCGATCGTGCAAGAAGAGGCGAAGCGCTGCGGTGCGATGTACATCACCGAGCGGTGGTTGGGTGGTCTGCTCACGAACTTTCAGACAGTGAAGAAGCAGATCCGCCGGATGAAAGAGCTCGAGGCCGGTGGGGAGGCAGGCGGCGAGTTCGAGAATTACACGAAGAAAGAGCAGCTCATGCTTTCCCGGGAAAGGGAAAAGCTCAGCAAGTATCTCGCGGGCATCAAGAACATGACGCGGTTGCCCGGTCTGCTCTTCGTGGTGGATACGAAGAAGGAACGCATCGCTGTCAGCGAAGCGAACAAGCTCGGCATCCCCATCGTTGGCATCGTTGATACGAATGCCGATCCCGATCAGATCTCCGTGCCCATCGCCGGCAACGACGACGCGATTCGCTCGGTAGAGTTGATCACGAAGGCAGTCGCCGATTCCATCCTCGAGGCGCGGCGTGAAGCGCCAGTCCGCGAGGAGACCGAGGAGGGGGAGAGCTACACATATAGCTCGGATCGTGGCGCGGAGCCGGAAGGAGAGGGCGACAAGAAGCGGCGGCGGCGCCCTCGTCGTCGGCGCGCGAAGCCGGAAGCGATCGCGGCCCGGTTGAAGTCCACTGGGGAAACCGGCGACATCGCCGACTCTGGCGAAGCTGGAGCGGCCACTGAAAGGGAGGCGGAAGAGGCCGAGTAACGTCCGCCGCGTGGACGAACCACATGAGCATCACTGCGCCGCCGGCTTTTGCCGGCGGCGTTTCCACGAACTGAGGAAGTTAGAGATGGCTGCAACGATCAGTGCAAAAGATGTCTCCGAGCTGCGGCAGCGCACCGGAGCGGGAATGATGGAGTGCAAGAAGGCGCTCGAGGAGACGAACGGCAACGTGGAGCAGGCGGCTGAGCATCTCCGGAAGAAGGGAATTGCCAAGGCCGAGAAGCGGTCGGGGCGAACGGCGAGCGAAGGCATCATCGGCAGCTACATTCACCACAACGGCAAGGTGGGCGTGCTCGTGGAGGTGAATTGCGAGACCGATTTCGTCGCGCGCACCGACGACTTCAAGACCCTGGTGAAGGCGATCGCCGAGCACATCGCGGCGCTTGCACCGGTCGCTGTCGACAAGGATGGCGTGCCAAGCGAGGTCGTCGACCGCGAGCGCCGCATCGCGGAAGAGCAGGTCAAGACGAGCGGCAAACCCGAGCACCTCGTGCCGAAGATCGTCGAGGGGAAGATCCAGGCGTTCTTCAAGGATGTGACGCTGGTCAACCAGCCGTGGGTGCGCGATGACAAGAAGACGATCGGAGAGCTGATCAAGGAGACCTCCGGTAAGGTCGGCGAGAACATTCAGGTGCGGCGCTTCGTTCGCTTCCAATTGGGCGAGGCGTGACCGCGATCGCGGCCGAGCTCCGGTACCCCCGGATTCTCCTCAAGCTCTCTGGCGAGGCGCTCGCGGGCGATAAGGGGTTCGGCTTCGATTTCGAGACGATCAGCCGTTTGGCCGACGAGATCGTGGAGCTCGCGGCCATCGGCGCGTCGGTCGGCGTGGTGATCGGCGGTGGTAACCTGGTGCGCGGGAGCTTGTTGTCGAAGATGGGACTCGATCGCGTCAACGCCGATTACATGGGCATGCTCGGCACGGTGATCAATGCACTGGCAGTGCAAGACGTGCTGGAGCGGAAGGGCGTCGATACGCGCGTAATGACGGCAATTCGTATGGAGGAGCTCGCGGAGCCGTACATCCGCCGGCGTGCCATTCGGCATCTGGAGAAGGGGCGCACCGTCATCTTTGCCGCAGGTACGGGCAATCCGTACTTTTCCACCGATACGGCCGCTGTGCTTCGCGCGATCCAGATCAAGGCCAATGTCATCATCAAAGCCACGAGCGTGGAAGGGGTCTACTCGGCGGATCCGAAGCGGGATCCGAACGCCAAGTTTTACGATGAGATCAGCTATCGCGACGTGATGCTCGAGGAGCTCAAGGTGGTCGATCAGACGGCGATCACATTATGCAAGGAGAATCAGCTACCGCTGATCGTTCTCAACATTCACCGCCCTGGCGCGATCGTGAGCGCGGTTCGTGGCGAGCGCGTGGGCACTCTGGTACGATGAGCACTATCCCACAGATCCAGAAGGACACGCGCGGGCAGATGGAGAAGGCGATCGACAGCACGCGCAAGGAGTTTGCATCCGTGCGGTCGGGCAAGGCGTCGCCGAACATGCTCGATACTGTGCGCGTCGAGATGTACGGTTCGATGATGAGCCTCAATCAGGTAGCAACCGTCTCCGCTCCTGAGCCGCGAGTCCTTCTCGTCACGCCCTTCGACAAGGGACAGATCAAGACGATCGAGAAGGCGATTCGCGAGGCGGATCTCGGCCTCGATCCGGCGACGCAGGGCAACATCGTCCGCGTGCCGCTGCCGTCAATGAACGAGCAGCGCCGCAAAGAGCTCGTGAAGGTTGTGCACAAGTATGCGGAGGAGGGAAGGATCGCCGTACGCCATGCCCGCACGCATGCTCGTGAGCTGCTGAAGAAGCTGCAGGGTGTATCTGAAGACGACGTCAAGCACGCCGAGAAGGATCTGCAGAAGCTGCACGACGACTTCATTCATAAGATCGACGAGATGATCAAGGCCAAAGAGGCCGAGATCATGGAAGTCTGAGGGCGCCGCGTGTCCGAGCTGACACGCCGCGTCCTCTTCTCAGTCGTAGCCGCGCCCCTCGCTGTTTGGATCGTACTCGCGGGGGGCGCGCCACTGGCGGCCCTGCTCGCGATCACCTCCGCCCTCGCCGCGTGGGAGTTCTTCCGCCTCGCTCGAGCTAGTGGTCTCACTCCGCTGAGCGGGATTGGTATCGTGCTCGCCGGCGTCACACCCCTTGCCGTTCACGCCCGGTAC
>CAZICQ010000001.1:220065-247771 GCA_964537775.1 uncultured Gemmatimonadaceae bacterium
CGGGATTGGTATCGTGCTCGCCGGCGTCACACCCCTTGCCGTTCACGCCCGGTACTTGGGTCTCATCGTCGCGCCCGTTTGGGTTTTTCCGTCCCTGGTGCTGGCGTTGCTTACCGTCGCGATCTGGACGCGCGGAGCCGACGGGAAACCGATCGGCGCCGTGTCATCGACGATGCTGGGCGTGTCGTATACGGGCATGATGCTCAGCTTTGCGTACGCGATCCGCTACCACGATTACGCGGTCGGCGCGCCGACAGTGCGCGTCGGCGGCACTCGATTCGGAGTTGCCGCCGGTGGACTCCTGCTCGCCCTTCCGCTGATCCTCACTTGGGCCACGGATATCGGCGCGTACGTCGTTGGCCGCGCCTTCGGGCGACGCAAGCTGCTGCCGGCGGTGAGTCCCGGCAAGACAGTGGCAGGTGCCTTCGGCGGTGTGGTCGCCAGCATACTCGTCGCGACACTTTATGTGCGCGGCGTCTTGCGTCCTGGGACGCAGTTGGGCTTTACGCCGTGGGGACTCGCGATTTTCGCCGTGGTTGTGAGCGCCGCCGCCGAGATCGGCGACCTCGTGGAATCGCTCCTCAAGCGCGAAGCAGGCGTGAAAGACAGCTCGCAGCTGATCCCAGGACATGGCGGAGTTCTGGACCGGATCGACAGCCTGCTATTCGTTCTGCCAGTGTCGTACGCGCTCTTCTCTGCGCTGCTGGTGTGGGCTCCGTGACGGCTCGGCGCGGTGTTGCCATTCTCGGTTCCACGGGATCGATCGGCACCACAGCGCTGCGCGTGTTGGCGCGGCAGAGTGAGCGCTTTCGCGTTACGGCACTCACGGGATTCAACAACGCTTCGCTGCTGCGCGAACAGGCCGAGCTCTTTCGTCCCGCGTTCGTCGGCATCGTGAACGACGACACGGGAGTGTTGCCGCGCTCCGCGAAAAACGGGAACGTGTGGTGCTGCGGACCCGATTCGCTAACGGCAGCAGTAATGCGGGACGATGTCGAGATCGTCGTGAACGCGGTCGTCGGCACCGCCGGACTGGACCCAACGCTGGCCGCACTGCGGCAGGGGAAGCGAGTCGCGTTGGCCAATAAGGAAACTCTGGTGATGGCTGGAGATCTCGTCACGGAGGCGTGCCGGGAAGGTCACGGCGAGCTGGTGCCGATCGACAGTGAACACAGCGCCATTCTCCAGTGCTTGAGCGGCCGGAGAGGTACCGACGTTCGCCGCGTGATCCTCACCGCGTCAGGCGGGCCATTTCGCGAGTGGGACGGCCACGATCTGCAGGGTGCGACTGTCCAGGACGCGCTCAATCATCCGACCTGGCGAATGGGCCGGAAGATCACCGTCGACAGCGCCACGCTTGCCAACAAGGCGCTCGAGGTGATCGAAGCGCACTTTCTGTTTGGACTGCCATACGACCGCATCGAAGTGGTCGTGCATCCCCAAAGCGTCGTCCACTCGCTCGTTGAATTCGTGGACGGCAGCGTAATCGCCCAGCTCGGCGTACCGAGTATGGAGCTGCCGGTCCTGTATGCTCTCACGCATCCGGAGCGCGTATCGGATGCCGGTGTACCACCATTCGATCCTGTCGAGCTGTCGCCGCTGACGTTCGAGCGGGTTCGCGGCGCCGACTTTCCAGCACTTCGATTGGGCATCGAGGCTGGCGTACGCGGTGGTGTGGCCCCCGCGGTATTCAATGCAGCTAATGAGGAAGCGGTGGCGCTCTTTCTGAACGGCTCGATTCGTTTTGGCGATATTCCATTGGCTATCGGCGCGGCGCTCGAGGTGCTGACGAAGCCAGGCAGCAACGATCGCGATACGATCCTGAGTGCAGACGCCGCCGCCCGGCGGCTCGTGAGAGAGCGCTTCTCATGCTAGCGATTCTTGCTCCCGTGCTGGTGTTCGGACTCGTGATCTTCGTGCACGAGTTCGGACATTTTCTGGCGGCCAAGGCCGTGGGCGTGTATGCGCCGCGCTTCGCGATCGGATTTGGTCCGTCCGTCGTGCATAAGCGCTTTGGCGAGACCGACTACGCGCTCAACGTGCTGCCGCTCGGCGGCTTTGTGCGCATGGCGTCCCGCCACGATGAGGAGATGGCGTTCATCGAGGGCGGTTCCGAGGAGGCTGCCCAACACGCGGAGACGCACCGGGATTACGACCCGAACGCGCTGATGCCGTTCGGTCCGCGACCCGTGCCGGAGAATCGCTTGTTCGAGAACAAGCCGCTGTGGGCGCGCGTGATCATCATGCTGGCCGGCGTCACCATGAATGTCGTGCTGGCGCTGGTCGTGTCCATCGCTCTGGCGTTCCACTATGGGCGCGGTGTGATAGCCACTCGCGTGGTCGGCGCCGTCCACCCACTCGCCGCCGCACCGGCGCTGGCGCAGTTACGCACGGGGGACACCGTCCAGCGGGTGAATGGAAGGGCCGTGCGCGATTGGAACGACGTGCACCAGGCCATCACGTCGAGCATCAACGCCGTCACCGTAAGCACGCAACGCGGCGACGTGCGCATTGCGGTCGCCCGCGGTGCTTCGCCTGACGATATCGCGAATGCAATCGATTACTACGTCCCGGCGGTACTCGACTCGATGGTGCCGGGTGACCGTGCCGCCGCAGCGGGCTTTCAGTCCGGCGACAGCGTCATCGCCATTGCCGGCCAGCCGGTGAACGGCTGGAGCGAACTGGTGGACAAGGTGAGCGGTGCGGCGGGGAAGACGCTGACGTTCAAGGTCGCACGCCGTGGCTCCGTGTTAGAGCTTCCAGTGACGCCACGACCCGTGCAGGTGCAGGATCCCGAAACGGGCGTAGCCAAGGTCGTCGGCAAAATCGGCGCGGCGCCTCACGATCCGGTGTCGCGGCAGCCCGTCGGCATCGCCGAGGCTTTTGCTTCCGGCGCACGCGCTACGTGGATGACGGCCGTCTCGATCGTGGGGTTCGTGAAGAAGCTGTTTACGGGCGAGCTGTCGGTTCGCAATCTTGGCGGGCCAATCGCGATTACCAAAGCATCGGTGCAGGCGGCGCGCAGCGGGATCGAGCAGCTCTTCTGGTTGATCGCGTTTCTCAGCGTGAACGTCGCGATTCTCAATCTGCTGCCGATCCCGATTCTGGACGGCGGTCAAATGTTGATGAACCTCATCGAGTCGGCGAAGGGAAGTCCGTTCAGCGTCCGAACGCGCGAGTACATTCTGCGCTTCGGGCTGCTCGCCATCGCGCTCATCTTCGTCATGGTGATGTACAACGATACGCGCGACGTGCTCGCACGACTGTTCGGCTGGGTGGCGCGCCTGTTCGGGTGACGCCGCGTGGAATTAGAGTACCGGTGCTAAGTGGTCCCTTTACAAAGCGTTACCGTGCCGGTATCTTATGGGACTACGGAGAAAAAGAGCTACCGAGCAGGCCGCGATGATCGCGACCTCCACCAGTCCCAGTCATGGCAATTGAAAAGACCGCCACTGTAGCAAAGTACCGTATCAACGAGAACGACACAGGTTCGCCCCGCGTCCAGGTGGCGCTGCTCACGGAACGCATCAACTACCTCAACGATCACTTTCGAGCACACAAGAAAGACCACCACAGCCGTCGTGGTCTGCTCAAGATGGTCGGCCGGCGCCGTCGTCTCCTGAACTACCTGAAGCGGACGGACGTAGACGCCTACAGGCAGCTCGTTCAGGACCTCGGGCTGCGGTACTAACCAGACTGGCACCGGATCGCGCGGGCGCAATGATTGCGGCCCGCGCGTTTTCGTATTCATCCAAGGCACACAGAGATGATGCAACGCATCGAGAAGACGTTCGCGGGCCGCCGGCTCATCATCGAGACCGGACGCATGGCCAAGCAGGCCGCGGGATCAGCGCTCGTTCAGTTCGGCGACACGATGGTGCTCGCGGCGGTGACCGTGAGTGAGAACCAGAGTCCATTGCCGTTCTTTCCGCTCACGGTCGAGTACCGCGAACGGACGTATTCCGCCGGCAAGATTCCGGGCGGATACATCAAGCGCGAAGGCCGTCCGAGCGACAAGGAGATTCTGTCCGCGCGCATCGTCGATCGCTCCATCCGGCCACTCTTTCCCGAAGGCTTCAAGAACGAGGTACAGGTCTTCGTCTACGTCATCTCCGCCGATCAGGAGAATCCGCCCGACGTGCTCGCGCTCGTGGCGACATCGTTCGCGCTGAATGCGTCCAAGATTCCTTTCGCAGGCCCGATTGCCGGCGTGCGCGTGGGTCGAGTACAGGGCAAGTGGATCCTCGACCCGACATTTCAACAACTGCAGTACAGTGATATCGAGCTTGTCGTCGCCGGCTCGCGCGACTCGATCGTCATGGTCGAGGGTGGCGCGCTCGAGGTGAGCGAGGACGACGTCGTGGAGGCGCTGAACGTCTCGCACAAAGGGATTCGGGAGCTCATCGCCGCGCAGGACGAGCTGCTCGGCAAGTTCGAGCGCCCGTCGAAGATGTCGTGGACGAAGGCGGCGTTGCCCGAGGGTCTCGAGACACGGGTGAAGGAGCTGGCGGAAGGCCGCATTCGCGAAGCGCTGAATCAGCGGGACAAGCACACCCGCATCGAGGCGGTCGAGGAGGCCAAGCGCGCCGTGGCGGAGGAGCTCCTGAGTGATTTCCCCGACGCGGCGAAGGAGCTGCACACGCTGCTCGGTGACGTCGAATATCACCAGCTGCGCTCGCAGGTGCTGAGCACGGGACATCGCGTCGACGGCCGAACAGCGACGGAGATTCGTCCGATCACGGTCGATGTGGGAGTACTGCCACGCGCTCACGGGTCGGCGTTGTTCACACGCGGCCAGACGCAGGCGCTCGCCGTCGCTACTCTCGGCACAGCGAACGACGTCCAGCGGCTCGACACGATCGACCAGCCGCAGGAGGAGACGAAGTCGTTCATGCTGCACTACAACTTCCCGCCGTTCTCCACTGGCGAGGTTCGGCCGGTACGTGGCACGTCGCGACGGGAGATTGGTCACGGCAATCTTGCCGAGCGCGCGCTCCAGGGTGTGCTCCCGCCGTTCGAGGAATTCCCCTATACGATTCGCGTCGTCTCCGACGTCCTCGAATCCAATGGCTCGTCATCGATGGCGTCGGTGTGCGGCGGCTCGCTCTCGCTATTCGATGCCGGTGTGCCGATGCGCGGAGCCGTCGCGGGCGTCGCGATGGGCTTGATCAAGGAGGGTGACAGGTACGCGGTCCTCACCGACATCCTCGGCACCGAGGATCACCTCGGCGACATGGATTTCAAGGTTGCCGGCACGCGTCAGGGGATCACGTCCATCCAGATGGACATCAAGATCGAGGGGATGGATCTCTCGATCATGAAGGAGGCGCTGGCCCAGGCGAAGGAAGGACGCTTCCACATTCTCGGTAAGATGGAGGAGGCGCTCGGGCAGCCACGGAGTGATCTGTCGCCGTACGCGCCGCGCATCGTCACGCTCAACATCAATCCCGAGAAGATCGGAGACCTCATTGGCCCGAAGGGCAAGACGATTCGCGGCATCCAGGACGAGACGGGTGCGGAGATCACGGTGGACGACAGTGGGCTCGTGACGATCGCCGCCGTCGGCGGCGAACCGATGGAACGTGCACGCCAGATGGTCATTTCCCTCACCGCGGAACCGGTGGTCGGCGAGACGTACGAGGGCACCGTCAAGTCCACGACACCCTTTGGCGCATTCGTGGAGATCATGCCAGGGACCGAAGGACTCGTGCACATTTCCGAGCTGCAACATGGTCGTACAGAGAAGACGGAGGACGTCGTCAAGAAGGGGGACCGCGTGAAGGTGAAGCTCATCGATCGCGACGAGCGCGGTCGGTTGCGACTTTCGATGAAAGCGCTGATTCCACGCCCTGAGGGCATGCCGGAAGAAGAACCGCGCGAGCCACGGCCGCCACGCGCACGGGAGGAGGGCAGCGGTGACGGTGAAGGCGAGGATCGCGAGCGGGCGCGAAGCGGCGGTCGCGGTGGACGCGGCGGGCGCGGTGGGGAGCGGTCGCGGCGCTCGTGACGGTCGGAGTTCGACAGACTGACACGGAGTTTCAGCGCACGATCCTGCCGAATGGATTGACCGTACTCTCGGAGCACATGCCCGGAGTACGGTCAGTTGCTTTCGGGGCGTGGGTGCGGGCCGCGTCGTTGCACGAGCCGCCGGATCGGATGGGCGTATCTCACCTCCTCGAGCACATGGTGTTCAAGGGCACGCAGCAACGAAGCGCCAAGGAGATCGCGCTGTCGTTGGAGGCCGTCGGCGGCTCGCTCGACGCGTACACGTCGCGGGAACACACCGTGTACCAGGCGCGCGTCCTGGATGAGCACCTCCGGCTCGCTGCCGACATCATAGCCGACATCGTGTTCCGTCCGGCGCTCCGCGCGACGGACGTCGCGCTCGAGCGTAGGGTCGTGCTCGAGGAGATCGCGATGGTGGATGATACACCGGACGACCTCGTTTTCGAGCTGCATAACGAGGCGCTCTGGGGACCGCATCCCTACGGCTACTCGATCCTCGGAACACGAGAGACGGTGCGCCGGCTCGGAGTTCCCGAGCTTCGCGAGCTCCACGGTCGCGCCTACCACCCGGCGCAGATGGTCGTCGCGGCGGCGGGGAGCGTGACGCACGAGCGCTTGCTCGAAGTCCTCGAGCAGACCGGTTGGTTGGATGTTCCGCGTGGCAGCGACGAGCTCCTCGCCGCTCCACCGCCCGTTCGCATGCCTCCCACGATCCGCTCCGTCGCGCGCGAAGGCACACAGACGCACGTCGTCATCGGTTCCGACGCCGTGCGGTACGGTGACCCGCGCCGCTACGCCTTGGTGCTCGTGAGCATGCTCCTCGGCGGGGGCATGAGCTCGCGCCTTTTTCAGCGCGTGCGCGAGGAGCTGGCGCTCGCGTATGCGATCTACACGCACCAGAGCTTCCATGCCGACACCGGAATGCATGGCGTGTACGTCGGCACCGCGCCCGATACGGCGGATCAGGCGATTCAAGCCATTCTAGAGGAACTCACCGCCGTCGCGGCGCAGGGGCTGCCGGCCGATGAGCTGGAGATGGGGAAGATGCAGCTGAAGGGGCAGCTCACCATCTCGCTCGAGAGTGTGTCGGCGAGAATGTATCGGGCGGCTGGCGTGGAGCTCTATGGTGAGCCGTACCGGGGGCTCGATGAGATTCTGTCGCGCATCGATGCCATCACGGCGGAGGACGTTGAATCGGTTGCGGGTTACTTCTCGCCGGAACGACAAACCATTCTGCGCCTCGGACCGCAAGGATGAGCACCAGCCGAATTGAAAAGCGCGCTGGCCAAAGCGACCTTTCACCGGCTGGTTGCCGTACTTCATCGCGATCGACGATCCATACACTACTCCAATGAAAATCGGCGTTCCAAAAGAGATAAAGACGAACGAGAATCGAATTGCGCTCGTGCCGGCCGGCGCGGAAGCGCTCGTCGGCGCGGGACACGAGGTGCTGGTGGAAGCGGGTGCCGGCGACGGGAGCGGTTTCGCCGACAGCATGTTCACGTCGGTCGGCGCGAGGATCGCTCCCGACGCCGACACGGTATGGCGCGACAGCGAGATGATCATGAAGGTGAAGGAGCCAATCGCTCCTGAATGGCCGCGCATGCGGCGGGGCCAGGTCGTCTTCACCTACTTCCACTTTGCGGCGGACGAACAGCTCACGCGGGCGTGCATGAAGCGCGGCTCGGTCTGCATCGCGTATGAAACGGTCGAGCTGCCCACGCGTGAGCTTCCGTTGCTGACGCCAATGTCGGAAGTTGCTGGACGCATGGCGGTGCAGGAGGGCGCGAAGTACCTCGAGAAGCTCTACGGAGGTCGGGGCGTCTTGCTCGGCGGCGTGCCTGGCGTGGCGCCGGCGAAGGTCGTCATCCTTGGGGGCGGGATCGTAGGTATCAACGCCGCCAAGATGGCCGCCGGCATGGGCGCGAAGGTCACGGTGCTCGATCTGTCACTCGAGCGGCTGCGGTATTTGTCCGACGTTATGCCGGCGAACGTCGTGCTCATTCACTCCAACCGCCACAACATCCTGGAGCAGATTGAAACGGCGGATCTGACTGTTGGCGCCGTCCTCATCCCGGGTGCCAAGGCGCCGAAGCTCATCCGCCGCGCGGACCTCAAAACGATGCAACCAGGCTCGGTGATTGTGGACGTCGCGATCGACCAGGGCGGCTGCGTCGAGACGATGAAGCCGACGACGCATGAGAATCCGACCTACGTTGTCGATGGCGTGATTCATTACGCGGTCGCGAACATGCCGGGCGGCGTGCCGCGTACTTCGACGCTCGCGCTCACGAATGCCACACTGCCGTACGGACTGCAACTGGCCAACAAAGGCTGGAAGCAGGCGCTGCGCGAGAACCCGGCGCTGCTCAAGGGGCTGAACATGGCAGACGGGAAAGTGACCTACGCAGCGGTCGCCGAGGCATTCGGCCTGGAGTACACCGAGCCAACGAACTTCATCTGAGCGGCCCTGATTCTCTCGCGATTTTTTACGCGCCGCCCCTTGCCTCGTCCCTTGTGGTGAGGTGGCGTAGGTTGTGGCAGGCCAATACCTTGTAGTTCATGCAGCCGTTGGACCGCATTTCCCTGCTGTTTACCGGTTATGGAACCGTTTCGATGCCGGCCGTTGGCGTCGGTCCACGGTGATCTCCTCTCTCCTCGTTCTGGATGCGCTGGCCTTTCTTCAAGCCGGGGGCGTTGTTCCCGGCGAACGCTATCGGAGTGGATCTCGGCACGGCCAACACCCTGATTTATGTGAAGGGTGAGGGAATCGTGCTCAACGAGCCGTCCGTGGTCGCAATCGATCGCGAATCGAAGAAGATCAAGGGAGTCGGGCTCGAAGCCAAGCGCATGCTTGGGCGCACTCCTGATGGCGTGATCGCCGTCCGGCCGATGAAGGACGGTGTCATCGCCGATTTCGACGTGACCGAGAAGATGCTGCGGTACTTTCTCACGTTGATCATCGAGAATCACGTGTTCAAGGTGAAGCCGCGCGTCATCGTTTGCGTCCCCTCCGGCATCACCGAAGTCGAGAAGCGCGCCGTCCGTGACTCCGCGTTAGGCGCCGGCGCCAAAGAGGTGTTCATGGTCGCCGAGCCGATGGCGGCGGCGATCGGCGTCGGCCTTCCCGTGGAGACGCCCACCGGCAACATGGTGATCGACATCGGCGGCGGTACGACGGAGATCGCCGTCATCGCCCTGTCCGGCATCGTCAGCGATACGTCGATCCGTGTGGGTGGCGACGAGCTGGATACGTCGATCGTCCAGTTCATGCGCAAGAATTACAACCTGCTGATCGGTGAGCCGACGGCGGAGCAGATCAAGATTCAGATCGGCTCCGCAGCGCCGGTTGGCGAGGAGCGCGAGATGGAAGTGAAAGGCCGAGACCTCGTGTCGGGCATACCGAAGACGGTGCGCGTGCACTCGAGCGAGATCCGGGAGGCCATTCAGGAGCCGGTGCAGGCGATCGTGGATGCCGTGCGGCGTGCCCTCGAGATCACGCCGCCGGAGTTGGCGAGCGACATCGTCGATCGCGGCATCGTGATGACAGGTGGGGGCGCGCTCATCCGCGGCCTCGATCTGTTGTTGAGTCAGGAGACCAGCCTTCCGATCCACGTGGACGAGGACCCCTTGACGTGCGTCGTCCGCGGCACCGGCCGTATCCTCGACGACGAAGAGAAGTTCTGGTCCGTTCTCAGCACCTGAGGACGAGCCGTGGCCCGTGCCGCACGTTTCAGCAGCCGCATCGACGTCGGTGTCTTCGTCGGATGCATCGTCCTGTCCATCGTGACGCTGGTGCTTCCCACACCGATGCGCGATCCCATGGCCGAGGTGCTCCGCCGTTCGGTGGTCGCGCCGCTCGTGACGCTGGAACAAGGTGCCGAGCGATGGCGCATGGCGTGGATCGGCTTTAAGGGACAGACCTCGAAGACGGATTCGCTGGCGGTGCGCGCCTTCGAGGCGCAGGCGCTTCGGCAGGAGAACGATCAGTATCGCAAACTGCTCGGCCTCGGTGGCCGACTGGAGTGGGGCTTTATACCCGCCGAGGCGTTGCATAACGCGGCGCAGGAAGACGTGGTGACGACGCTCACCCTGACCGCGGGGACGAACGCCGGCGTGAAGCAGTTTCTCCCTGTAGTCGCCCCGGATGGGCTCGTCGGCGTGCTGCAGAAGGCCGACCCGACGATGAGTATCGCGATTTTGTTCTCGCACCCTGATTTTCGCGCCAGCGCGATGTCCGAGGATGGCTCCTCGTACGGCATCGTGTACCCGCACCTCGGGATTGGTGCTCAGCGCTATCTGCTCGAGTTGCGCGGCGTACCGTTCCGGACGGCGTTGAAGCCGGGCGCGCTGATCCTGACGTCGGGCTTGGGAGGCGCGTTTCCGCGCGGCGTGCCGATCGGTGTGGTCGTGCAGGAGCTGCGAACCGCCGAGGGCTGGACGCGAACGTATCTGGTACGCCCCATGGTGAATCCTGGCAGCGTCGCGGCAGTGATGATCCTGACGCCGGAGCGCATCTCCGCCGGCGTCGGTGGAATCTGGGCATCCGTTGCGTCCGTCGATTCTGCCGCGAAGAAGATCGCGGCGGCCGGCGACTCCCTTGCTCGTCAGGCGGCTCTCGCAGAAGCGGCCGCACGTCGCGCGGCACTGGATTCGGCCGCGCGTGCCGACACCACTGGCGCGGCAGCGGCGGCGCCCGCGCCCGCAACCCCTCCTGCCGGCGCGCCGAAGCCGCTTCCTCCCACGGGCGCCGGCACGCCACAACGACCCATGGCAGCTCCGGCGACGCCTCGCGTACGGCGCGACACCACAGGAACGCCGCGCGCGGCAGATACCGGCCTCTTTGCTCTTCCGCGGCGCCGGCCAACCGCACGTCCTGATTCGGCCAGCGCACGCCCGGCGCGACCTGACACTGCCGGCCTGCGACCGGCCCGCGTGCCCCCGGATACGCTGAGGCAGAGGCAGCCATGACGTGGACGAACGCGGCCCGCACAGCGGTCATTTGCGCGTTCTTCATCGTCCTGCACTACACGTTGCGACCGCTCCTCGGCTGGCGGGCATCGATCGATTTTCTGATGATCGCCTTGCTCTTCGGTGCAGTGCGGATGCGACCGGGAATGGCAGCCGTATACGGTCTCGTCCTCGGGATGATTTCCGATTCGCTGTCGGTCAGCTCCTTTGGTGCGGCGGCGCTCGGAATGTGTGCCGTCGGCTTCGCCGCCTCGTGGTTGAAAGCGGTGTTCTTTGCCGATAACCTGGTGTTGAACGGCTTCTTTCTTTTTCTTGGCAAGTGGCTGTTCGATGTCATATACCTCCTGGCGAGCCATCGCCTCGGAGCTGGCGAGCTCGTGATGCAGATCCTCGTGTGGTCGTCGCTTTCCGCCGCCGTTACGGCGCTGGCCGGTGTGTTCGCGCTCATGCTGCTGCGCCCACTCATGGAAGTCCGAGCGGCATGAGCTTTCATCCGAACGACGTAGTGCGGCGCGGGCGCGCCGCGGCGATCGCGATTACCGTGATCGTCGTGTTTCTCGTCGGCGCCTTCTTCCGCACGCAGATTCTGCGCAATCAGCAGTGGGTGCTGCAGTCGGAGGAGAACCGCCTGCGCGAGATTCCGATGCCGGGCGTGCGCGGCATCATCTATGATCGCGCCGGCCAGATCATCGCGGAGAACGTCGTCGGCTATTCGGTTTCGGTGCTGAGTCAGTCCGAGGACTCGCTGCGGGCAACGCTGAAGCGCCTCACCGGCACGATCGATCTCAGCCAGCAGCAGATGGATGCGGCGGTTCGTCGCTATCATCGCGACCGTGCGCGCCCGACAGTCATCATTCCGGATGCATCCTTCGATGTCATCTCGGTGCTGGAAGAGCACCGGATGGACTTTCCCAGTCTGATCATCCAATCAGCGCCCAAGCGCTTCTATCCCGAAGGCGATGCCGTGGCGTCGTTCGTCGGCTACACCGGAGAGATCAGCGAGAACGATCTAGCGTCGCCGCGTTATGCAAGCACCTACAAGGCCGGCCAGCAGATCGGCAAGCAGGGATTGGAGAAGGAGTACGAGTCGGTGCTGCGCGGCCGAGAGGGCAGCCGCTTCGTCGAGGTGGACGCGCGAAACCGCGTCGTGCGGGAGGTCGGCGCGCGCCGCGACTCGACGCCTGGACAGGGGCAGGCGCTGTACACGAACATCGATCTCGACCTGCAGAAGTTCACCGCTCAGCAGTTTGGCGATACGCTGCAAGGGGCAGTGGTGGCCCTGATTCCGAGCACGGGCGAGGTCCTCGCGCTCTACAGCGGACCGAGCTGGGATCCAAACAAGTTCATCGGCGGCGTGCCTGTTCAATACTACGACTCGCTGCGAAAGGACCCGCGCCGCCCGCTCTACAACAAGGCGCTGCAGGGCCTGTATCCCCCCGGTTCGACGTTCAAGCTCGCCACGTCGGTGATCGCCCTGCAGGACAATCTCGTCACGTTCAAGGATCACATGCCGGTGCCCTGCACGGGCGGCATGTACTATGGGAATCGCTACTGGCACTGTTGGGAGAAGAAAGGCCACGGGAGTCTCGATCTCACCGGCGCGATCGAGAAGTCCTGCGACGTCTACTTCTATCAGCTCGGACTCAAGATTGGCGTCGCACGTCTGGTGGCGGGCGGCGTGGGCCTCGGCTTCGACCGCAAGAGCGGTATCGATCTACCCGAGGAGCTGAAGCCGCGCTTCCCCGATGCGCTGGACTACTTCAACAGGAAGTATGGCGTGCGCGGTTGGACGCAATCGATCGCTCTGAACATGGCGATCGGGCAGGGCGACGATGCGCAGACGGTGTTGAACATGGCGCGCTTCTACTCGGCGCTGGCCACGGATGGCGCCGAGCCACGACCGCTCGTCGCACGCGGCGTCGGCGCCACGCGCAATGTGAAGATCGAGCGGCTCAAAACGATGGAGCTTACGCAGGATCAGATGCTGCAATTGCGCACGGCGCTCGTCGGCGTCGCGCAGGCGGGCGGCACTGCGGCTGCATCGGCGCTCAGGGGTGTGCAGCTCGCTGGCAAGACCGGCACTGCTCAAACGGGCCACAAGAACGCGGCCGGCACGGATGTGTACGACGCATGGTTCGTCGGCTTCGCACCGGCCAACGATCCAAAGATCGTCGTCGCCGTGATGCTCGAGAATGTGCCCTTCCATGGTTCAGTGTCCGCGCACATCGCGTCGGCCATCATCGGCCACTATCTGCACGTGACACCGGTGAGCCAAATCCAGACGGAAGGTTGATCGCGAGCGGGGCGCGCCTCACGCGCCACGCCGCTGGTCCTGGCGTTCGTATCGCGGTCCTCCCCTCGACACCACTCGCCAGCACCGCGAGATTTGAGCATGGCTTGGTTCAAGAAGGAGAAAAAACCGCGGGAACCGCGACGCGAGAAGCTCGAGATCCCGGCGGATGTCTGGGAAAAGTGTGAGGCGTGTGGGCACACGGATATCCGCGAGAAGTTCGAGCGGAACGTCAACGTTTGTCCGAGCTGCGATTATCATCGGCGCATACGGGCGCAGGACTACTGCGCGCTGATGATCGACGATGGGACGCTGGAGGAGCTTGAGGTGGACCTTCGGTCCACCGATCCACTCGGCTTTCCCGAGTATCCGCAACGGCTGAAGAAGGCATGTACGAACGCCGGAGAGACAGACGCACTGCTCGCCTGCACGGGAACGCTGGAAGAGCTGCCCGTGAACCTGGGCGTGATGGACTTCGCGTTCATGGGCGGGTCGATGGGCTCCGTCGTTGGCGAAAAAATCACGCGCCTCGGCCAGCGCTCGCTCGAACGCAAGTACCCGCTCATTGTGATTTCGGCTTCGGGCGGCGCACGCATGCAGGAGGGCGTGCTGTCGCTGATGCAGATGGCGAAAGCGTCGGCGGTACTCGCGCAGCTCGCCGAGCGCAGAATTCCGTACATCTCCATTCTCACCAATCCCACCACGGGTGGTGTGAGCGCTAGCTACGCGATGTTGGGCGATGCCATTCTTGCCGAACCCGGTGCGGTGATCGGCTTCGCCGGCCCGCGAGTCATCAAGCAGACGCTCGGCCAGGATTTACCGGACGGCTTCCAGACGTCCGAGTTCCTGCTCGACCATGGGATGCTCGATTCGGTGGTGCATCGGCGGAATCTCAAGCGCACCGTCGGACAGTTATTGCGACACATGTCCGGCCGGCCCGCGGCCACGGGGTGGACAGCGCCCTGAACTACCGCCAGTCGCTCGAGTACCTGTTTGCGCGCACCACAGGCGGCGTCAAGTTCGGTCTCGACCGCACCATCGCGTTGCTCGACGCCATCGGCAATCCGCAACACCGCTTTCCGTCGTTACATATTGCCGGCACGAACGGAAAGGGGAGCAGCGTAGCCATTGCCGAAGCGTTGCTGAGCGCTAGAGGGCTCCGCGTGGCGCGCTACACATCGCCACATCTGATCGACTTCCGCGAGCGCATCGTCGTCGCCGGCGAGGCCATGCCGGCCGACGCCATCACGACATGGATCGAGGAGCACACGCCGCTCGTGGAACGCCTTGGTGCCACGTTTTTCGAGGCGACGACGGCCATGGCCTTCGACTACTTCGCGTCCATTGGTGTCGATGTCGCGGTCGTGGAGGTTGGGTTGGGCGGCCGTCTCGATTCCACCAATGTCGTCAATCCGGTCGTGGCCGGCGTCACCAACGTGGCCTTCGATCATATGGAGTACCTCGGCGACAGCCTCGAGCAGATCGCCGTTGAGAAAGCCGGCATCTACAAGCCCGGGCGCCCGGCCGTGGTCGGCGGGACGGACGCGCGAATCGCCGCGCTGCTCGCGAACATCGCGCGAGCTCGCGACGCGCCGTCGGTGCGCGTCGTGCACCGCGAGGTGCAGGTCGGCGACATCGACGTCAGCGAAAACGGAACGACCTTCTCGATTCAGGCGCTCGGACAATCGCGGCGGCTGCGCACGCCGCTCCCGGGGCACCACCAGGCATGGAACGTCGCATTCACTCTGGTGCTCCTGGATGCGGGCGGTCATCCCTTCGCCACGACGCTCGACGAGGCGGAGCAGCATCTCCACCGAGTGCGACTGCTCGGGCGCTTCCAGCACGTCGAGCAGTACATCTTCGACGTTGCGCACAACGCCGATGGGATCGATGTGTTGGCGCGCACGCTCGCGCAGGTGCACCCTCCTCCACGGCGGCCGCTCGTGGTCCTGATGTCGGTGCTGCGCGACAAGAACTGGCAGCGCATGCTCACGACGCTGGCCCCCCTCGCCGATCAGATCGTGCTCACCGTGGCACCGAGCTCGCCGCGCGATCGGATGTGGAGCCTCACCGATGCGGCGACCTTTGCGCGCGAGCACGAGATCGACGTCGTGACGCTCGAGGACTTCGACGACGCCTTGCGACGCGCGTCAGATCTCGGTGCGACGGTGCTGGTGACCGGCTCCTTCCATACCGTAGGTGACGCGATGGATCGCTTGCAGCTGTCTCCGGTGTTCCGGTAAAATTCAGGGTGTCCAAGGCGGCGTTACCAGGTTTTCGCGATTTCTTTCCCGGCGAGCTGGCCGAGCGTGCCTATCTCTTCCGGATCTGGCGGGAGGTGGCGCGCCGTTATGCGTTCGTCGAGTACGATGGTCCGCCCCTGGAGCCGCTCGAGCTGTACACGAAAAAGAGCGGCGATGAGATCGTCGGCCAGCTCTATAACTTCAGTGACAAGGGCGGACGAGAGGTGTCACTTCGCCCCGAGATGACGCCGACATTGGCGCGGATGGTCGGCACGCGCGCGAACGCTCTGCGCAAGCCGGTGCGCTGGTTTTCACTGCCGCAGCTGTTCCGCTACGAGCGACAGCAGAAGGGGCGCCTTCGCGAACACTTTCAGCTGAACGTCGACATCGTCGGCGAGTCGGACGTGAGTGCCGATGCCGAGCTGCTCGCCGTCGCCATCGATATCATGCGGGCGCTTGGCCTCACTCCGGCCGATGTGCGTGCGCGTGTGTCCGACCGGCGGCTCCTGCGGGGGCTCCTCGCACACCTCGGGGTGACCGACGAGCAGGCGCCTGGCGTGTTCGGAGTCATCGACAAGGTCGAGCGACAGCCACTGCACGTGTCGAAGGAGAGGTTGGGTCGACTCGGGCTTCGCGATGATGCCGTCAACTCCGTGCTCGCACTCACGGAGGATGTGAATCTCGACGGCCTCGAGGCGGAATTCGGCGCCGACGGGGCGCTGCGCGACCGTTTTGAGGAGCTCCGGCGATACTTTCACTATCTCGATAAGCTCGGCGCCGGCGAGTGGGTCACCTTGGACCTGCGCATCGTACGCGGGCTGGCCTATTATACTGGAATCGTCTTCGAGCTCTTCGACGCAAGGGGGGAGTTCCGCGCTATCTGTGGCGGAGGACGTTACGATAATCTCCTGGAGGCGCTTGGCGGAGCGGATCTTCCGGCGCTCGGCTTCGGGATGGGTGATGTGGTACTCAGCGAGCTGCTTCGCGCGCGCGGGTTGATGCGCGCGGAGTCGACGTCACCGGAATTCTGGGTGGCGCCTGAAGGTCCGGAGCTCCTGCCGCAGGTCATGGAGGTCGCGACGGCGCTCCGTCGCAGCGGCGCAAGCGTGGAGTACGCACTGAGGTCACAGCAACTCTCGCGACAGCTCAAGGCGGCGACGGCCGCCGGGGCTGCGCAGGCAGTGATTGTCGGACCGGGCTATCTGTCGTCACGCGAGTTGACCTTTCGGTCGCTGGACAGCGGAGAGGAGAAGCGCTTCCGACTCTCGCCTACGGGGGAGTTGGAACCGCTCGGCTAACGGGTACCAGGAGAATCGATCACACCGAGAATGGCCGACGAGAAAAAGCTCACGCCACGCGCTGAGGACTTCAGCGCCTGGTATAACGAAGTGGTGTTGCGGGCGGAGCTGGCCGATTACTCGCCGGTGCGCGGGTGCATGGTCATTCGTCCCGCCGGTTACGGCATTTGGGAGCGGATGCAGCGTGCCCTGGATGACATGTTCAAGGCAACGGGCCACCAGAACGCCTACTTCCCGCTACTGATCCCCGAGAGCTTTCTCCACAAGGAGGCGCAACACGTCGAGGGATTTGCGCCGGAGACCGCAGTCGTCACCCATGGCGGCGGAAAGAAGCTCGAGGAGCCACTCATCATCCGGCCCACGTCCGAGACGATCATTTATTCCATGTTCGCCAAGTGGGTGCAGAGCTATCGCGATCTGCCGTTGCTGATCAATCAGTGGGCGAACGTCGTCCGCTGGGAGATGCGCACCCGGTTATTTCTTCGCACGCTCGAATTTCTCTGGCAGGAAGGACATACCGCGCACGCCAGTCACGATGAGGCCGAAGAGGAAGCGCGGCGCATGCTGGGCGTGTATCGCGACTTCATGGAAGGTTGGATGGCGATGCCGGTCGTCACCGGTCAGAAGACGGATTCTGAGCGCTTTGCCGGCGCGTTGCGTACGTACGCCTGTGAAGCAATGATGCAGGACAACAAAGCGTTGCAAGCCGGCACGTCACACAACCTCGGACAGAACTTCTCGAAGGCATTCGATCTCCAGTTTCAGACCGAAGCGGGAGGACGCGACTACGCGTGGAACACGAGCTGGGGAGTCTCCACGCGTCTGATCGGCGGCCTGGTGATGGCGCATGGGGACGACAACGGCCTGTGCGTGCCGCCGCTGCTCGCGCCAACGGAAGTGGTCATCGTGCCGATCTACCGCACCGACGAGGAGCGGGCACGCGTACTCGACGCAGCGGCCGGCATCATGCGAAACATGAGCGATTGGGAGCGCCGCGACCCGGGCCGGTTGCGCGTACACCTCGACGATCGCGACGGCATGAAGCCGGGCGCAAAGTACTATGAGTGGGAGCTGCGTGGCGTGCCCTTGCGGCTGGAGGTTGGACCGAAGGACCTCGACAAGCACCAAGCCGTGCTCGTGCGACGAGATTCGCGTGAGAAGCGGCCGGTGTCGCTCGACACGATTGGTGAAGACGTCGCCGACCTTCTGTCCCGCATTCAGGCGGACATGCTCGCGTCCGCGCGCGAGCGGCAAGACCAGAATTCCGTGCGTGGCGACATCGCTTACGCCCGCTTCCGTGAGATCATGGATGGCCCCGGCGCCTTTGTCTACGCCGGTTGGTGTGGCCGCGCGGAATGCGAAGAGGGAATCAAAGAGGAGACCAAGGCAACGATACGCGTATTGCCTGACGAGGAGTTTCGCTCCGCCGAGGCACCGGTGAAATGCCTCAAGTGCGGCGGGCGGGCCACTGCCGAGGCAATGTGGGCGAAAGCGTACTGACGGCCGGTTTCGCCCGCGCCGACGGAATCGTTCATTGTGAGGGAGTGCCGCTGGAGCGTGTGGCGGCCGCGGCGGGCACGCCAGTATATGTGTACAGCGCCGCCACGGTCCGGGATCGCTATCGCCGGCTCGAGGCGATGCTGTCGCCGGTACCGCATCGCATCCACTACACGTTGAAGGCAAACTCGAGTCGGGCGCTGCTCCGGCTCCTGCAGTCGTTAGGCGCCGGCGCGGAAGTCGTGTCGGAGGGTGAGCTCCGTCGGGCCTTGAGGGCCGGCTTCATCGCCGAAGACATCATCTTCGGCGGGGTGGGGAAGAGCGAGGAGGAATTGCGGTCGGCGCTGGAGCTCGATGTGCTGTTCATCAACGCCGAATCGGAGGCGGAAGTCCGGCTGATCGACCGTCTCGCCGCGGAGACGGGACTCGTCGCGCGCGTGTCGCTCCGCGTGAATCCTGAGATCACTCTCGACGCCGCCCACCATTACGTCAAGACCGGTGAGAAGGGCCACAAGTTCGGCATTCCGTACGACGACGTGGTCCACGTCGCGCGCATCGCCGCGAGTCTGCCGCACGTTCGTTTGGTGGGGTTGGACATGCACCTCGGCTCGCAGCTGTCCCGCATCGATCCGTATCGCAGCGGAACCGAGCGACTTATCGTTCTATATGGCGAGCTGCGCAACCTCGGCATCGATACCCTTCGGTTTCTCGACATCGGCGGCGGGCTCGGTGTGCGATACGATACCGAGCAGCCTCCGGATCTGCGGCGTTTTGCCGAGCTGGTACTGCCCCAGATCTCCGGAACCGGATTGCAGCTCATCATGGAACCGGGCCGGTACGTCGTCGGCAATGCCGGTGTCTTGCTGACGCGCGTCCTGTATCGGAAGCACAGTGGCGGCAAGGAGTACGTCATCACGGACGCGGGGATGACCGAGCTGCTCCGGCCCTCCCATTACGGCGCTTTTCATCGGATCGAGAACGGCGGCCCGCCGCGCCGCGCCATCACGGCGGATGTCGTCGGTCCCGTGTGTGAAAGCGGCGACTTTCTGGCTCTCGACCGCACTATAGACGACGTGCAGTCAGGCGATCTTCTCGTCGTCTACGATGTGGGGGCGTACGGCTACGTCATGGCCTCGAATTACAACTCGAGGCGCCGTGCCGCCGAAGTGCTCGTTGACGGCGATCGCTTTGCCATCGTGACGGCGAGAGAATCGTACGAGGATCTCGAACGCCTCGAGATCGACGACCCCGAGTGGAGAGTCTGATGCGAGTCGGCTTGATGTCGGACACCCACGATCGTGTTCCTGCCATCGCCGAGCTGGTGCGTCAAATGGCGCAGGCGGGCGTCACGATGATTCTGCACGGGGGGGACTACTGTTCGCCGTTCAGCCTCAAACCGTTCGAGGACGCACACGTTTCTATGGCCGGCGTCTTCGGCCGCAACGACGGTGACCGTCAAGGGCTGCTGCAGCGGGCACAGTCGGGTTTCGGCGCGGAAATCTTCGAGTCGCCGCACAGCTTCGACCTCTCGGGACAGCGCATCCTGCTCGTCCACGACATCGGCGATGTGCAGACGCGCTCCATAGGCGCGCACGCGGTGGTGGTGCACGGCGCCACGCACAAACAGGAGATGAAGACGCGCGGCGATACGCTCATCGTGAATCCGGGCGAGGCGTGCGGTTGGCTGTACGGCGCGCCCAGCGCCGCCATTCTCGATCTCGATTCGCGTAAGGTGGAGTTTCTCACGCTCGATCCCGCGGAGTGGACCAGGTGAGCGCGATCCTCACGCCACCGGCTGGCGCAACGTGACCTCACGCGTCCTCATCATCGATTTCGGTTCTCAATACACACAGCTCATCGCGCGCCGCGTGCGCGAAGCTCGAGTGTACTCGGAGATCCATCCGCCGTCGCGCAGCGTGGAATGGATTCACGACTGGGCACCCACAGGCATCATCTTCAGCGGCGGCCCCGCTTCCGTATATGGTACTGATGTACCGACGGCGGATCGCGCCGTGCTCGAGATCGCGCCCGTCCTCGGCGTCTGTTACGGCATGAACCTCATCGCCTATCTCAATGGCGGTGAGGTCGCGCCGGCCACCTCACGCGAGTACGGGAGAGCCGAGGTGCGTGTGACGTCGGATCCCGGTCCGCTGTTTGACGGATTCGTGAGCAGCGAACCGTTCACCGCCTGGATGAGTCATGGGGATCAAGTGCGGTCGCTGCCGCCGGGCTTCATCCGAACGGCGGAGAGTGAGAGCTCGCCGATCGCCGCGTATCGCCATGCCGTCAAGGCCTGGTTTGGCGTACAGTTCCATCCCGAGGTGGCGCACACGCCACGTGGGCGCGAGATCATCTCGAATTTTCTGTTCGGCGTATGCGGCGCGCAGGCCTCCTGGACGCCGGGCGCTTTCATCGAAGAGGAAACGAAAAAAATCTCCACGCTCGTGGGCAAAACGAAGGTCATTTGCGGCTTGTCGGGCGGGGTCGATTCATCCGTCGCGGCGGTGCTCGTCCACCGCGCGGTTGGAGGTCAGCTCACCTGCGTCTTCGTCGATACGGGACTGCTTCGGCTCCATGAACGTGAGCAAGTGGAGCGAACCTTTCGGGCGAATCTGGGCATCGAGCTGGTCACGGTAGATGCGTCGGAGCGTTTCCTGAAGGCGCTCGATGGAATCGACGATCCGGAGGAGAAGCGCCGCGTGATCGGCCACACCTTCATCGACGTGTTCGAGGACGCGGTACGAGAAGCCGGGTCCGGCGCTGAGTTCCTCGTACAGGGAACGCTCTATCCCGACGTCATCGAATCCGCATCACCGGCGGGCGGGCCGTCGGTCACGATCAAGACGCATCACAATGTGGGAGGCCTCAAGCCCGGCATGAGATTGAAGCTCATCGAGCCGCTGCGCGAGCTGTTCAAAGACGAGGTCCGCAACGTTGGCCGCGAGCTCGGCTTGCCGGAGGAGATGGTGGGCCGCCATCCCTTTCCTGGACCGGGCCTCGGGATTCGCGTTCTCGGCGCCGTCACCTCGGATGCACTCGATGTCCTACGGCGCGCCGACGCGATCTACCTGGAGGAGATCCGTGATGCCGATCTCTATGACGAGATCTGGCAAGCGTTCGCTGTCCTGCTCCCCATCCGCTCGGTAGGTGTCATGGGCGACTATCGAACCTACGAGAACGTCGTCGCGTTGCGCGCGGTCACGAGCACGGACGGCATGACGGCCGATTGGTATCCATTACCACACGACGTGCTCGCCCGAATTTCGAATCGCATCATCAACGAAGTACGGGGGGTGAACCGAGTCGTGTACGACGTGAGCTCCAAGCCCCCGGCCACCATCGAGTGGGAATGAGCAGCGACTGCTGCGGCGCCTTACACTCCCTTCTCTTCGAGCAGCGCCAGAAACTGCTTTGGCTCGGTGATCTCCAGCAGCCGCTGCGGGACATCCGCTTCCTTGCTGAATTGAGCAATCTTCCCTAGCACTGGCAGATACTGGTTCGAGACCTCGAGTGGCGGCGCCACGATAAGAAAGAAGAAGTGAACCGGCTTCTCGTCGATTGCCTTGAAGTCGATTCCCTCCCGTTTCCGCCCGAATGCCACGCGCAGGCGATTCACCACGAGCGAGCGGCAGTGGGGGATCGCAATGCCGCGGCCGATGCCCGTCGAGCCGAGATTCTCTCGCCGCTTGAGCATCTTGAAGAGCATGCCCTCGGCTTTGTCATCGAGCTTGAGCAGACCAATGAGCTCCTTCAGAACGTCGTCTTTGGTCATGGCTTCGAGCTCGAGTTTGATCGCGTCTTCGCTGAAGAACTCGCGCAGTTCCATCTATCTCCTCGCCCGCAGGTCGTGTTACCACCGCAGCGCCGGTAAGTCGGCAAAAACTCGAAGTTACCCGGTCCGCGAAGTGGTGTCAAATGGTGAAGTTGCAAGCACTTCCCGCATCTCTTAACTTGCAAGGATGAAGGGCTTTCCCTTTCCGCTCCGCGCAGCGATTCCGCTCTATCTCGCCCCCATGGCTGGCGTATCGGAGTCGCCATTCAGGCGCCTTTGCCGACGTTTTGGTGCCGACGTTGTCGTCACAGAATTCCTCTCAGCGGAGGGAATTCGCAGAGAAAACGCGGCTACGATCAGTAAGCTTCGTTTTGCCGCGGACGAGCATCCGATCGGAGTCCAGATCTTTGGCGCCGACCCGGCAGCAATGGCGGAAGCTGCAGCCCTCGTCACCGACGTCTTCGCTCCCGAATTCATCGATATCAACTTCGGCTGCCCGGTGAAGAAGGTGGTGCGACGAAATGGCGGCTCGGGGTGTCTGCGCGACCTGGGGCTGGTCGAAAGCGTAATCAGAAGCGTGTCACGGGCGACGACACTCCCGGTGACCTGCAAGATTCGAAGTGGGTGGAACGAGGAGATGCGCGACCCCGTGACGATCGCCCTACGTTGTCAGGACGCCGGCGCCCGAGTCGTCACGCTGCATCCAAGGACTCGCACGCAGATGTATTCGGGTATCGCACGATGGGACGAAATCGCCCAGGTCGTGCAGGCGCTGGACGTGCCGGTGCTCGGAAACGGCGACATCAAAACGCCTGAGGACGCCGTTCGAATGCAGCGGCAGACCGGATGCGCCGGCGTGATGATCGCCCGCGGCTCTTTCGGCCAACCGTGGATCTTCAACCAAGCGAAGGACCTCCTGGCTGGTCGCCCAAAGCGTAGCGATCCGCCCGTGGAGGAGCGCTTTTCGATTGCGATGGACCACGCGAAGATGGCGGAATCGTACGAAGCTGACAGGCGCGGCGCCGCGATCGAGTTCCGCAAACATCTCGGGTGGTACGCGAGAGGGTTGCCCGGTTCGGCAGAGCTGCGTAAGAAGCTGCACGCCGTCACATCTTTGGGAGAGGTGGAGGGGATCTTCGCCGATTACCTGGCAAATCGCGATCGGTTTCTGGACGGCGGCGACGCATATGAGCCGGAATTGGTAGAGGCCGGCGAGACATGAGGCGAGAGCGCGTCCGCGCCCTGCTTGGCCAGCTTGCGGACGGCACAGTGGATGTTGATTCGGCGCTCGATCGCCTGGCCCTCGATCCCGTGCAGGACCTGCCTTTCGCCACGATCGATCATCATCGCGCGCTCCGGCAGGGCTTTCCCGAGGTGATCTTCGGGCAGGGTAAGACTACGGAGCACATCGTGGCGATCGCCGAGCGCATTGCCTCGCGCGGTGAGGGTTTTCTGGCCACGCGCCTCTCTCCGGACGCTGCTGCGGTTCTCGGAGACCGGATAGCCACTGTCGAGCTCAACGAGTTGGCTCGGACCGCCTATCTCGCGCCCGATTCACCGCCGCCCGTGGGCAAGGGAACGGTTCTCCTGATCACAGCGGGCACGAGCGATCTGCCCGTCGCTGAAGAGGCGGCGGTGACGTTGTGTGCGTTGGGCAATCGCGTTCGGCGGCTCACCGATGTCGGCGTCGCAGGCCTGCATCGTCTGCTCGCTGGCTGCGATGAGCTCGCGTCGGCTTCCGTGATCATCGTCGTCGCCGGGATGGATGGCGCGCTCCCATCCGTCGTGGGTGGGCTGGTCTCTGCACCCGTGATTGCCGTGCCGACGAGCGTCGGCTACGGAGCATCGTTCAACGGATTGGCAGCGCTGCTCACCATGCTCAACAGTTGCGCGGCAGGAGTAACCGTCGTCAACATCGATAATGGATTCGGAGCCGCAGTCGCGGCTTCTCGAGTACTGCACATGTGAGTGCCGGGCAACGCCGTCCGGCTGGGTAGAGCACCCCGACGGGATGTGACATCTCATGACGGCGATCTCGGATCACCTGATGACGGAGTCGACGGCGGCCCCTGCGCCTCCAGGCGCGCCAACGACGACGCTTCGTCTCCTGCTCGCACGCTGGCTCGGATGGAAGAGGAAGCCGCAGGCAACGCGCCGTGGAAGCTCTTCTGTTTCAAGCAGTATCCGCGACCGCGCGTGGACTGACAACCAGCTCCCTGGGAGTGGTCTGCTGGTGCGGAGGCGAGACGTGGAGCTTTCGGAGGAGCGCCAACTTGCCGCCAAGGATCTCGAGCTCCTACGGAGGCTGCTGCGCGACATCAGCGACGTAACGGGCGCGGACGAAGCCATCTTCTGGAAGTGGGAGCCCGAGCACAACCGCCAGCTTCCGCACGCCTGGTCGACAGCGGACGAAGCCCGTCCAACCTTCTTCGACGTCGACGAATGGGGGCCGCTGGTGCGCTGGTGTGGTGAGCAGCGGCTCGTGCAGCTCCATGGGGGCGCGGAGTGGCCGCAGTTCGCCGCCGCCCCGGTGGAGGAGAATGATCGTTTCATCGGCGTCCTGACCCTCACCTCCGGTGTGGGACTCGCACTTCCGCGTGTCGCCTCACGGGAGTGGCTGCCTCGTTACGCCCGTCAGATCGGCGCCCTCCTCGATCTGTGTTCAGTGCGCAGAGAGTACGGTCGTCAGGTGCGCCGGACAGAGCAGCTCCTGGAGGCAATGAAACGGCTGCAGGAGCACAAGCGGGCTGAGTCCCTGGCGCCAGCAATCTGCGAGCATGCGATTGCGGTTTCGTCGGCAGTCGCCGCCTCACTGATCCGCTGGCTCCCTGACGAGCAGCACGGTGTCGTCCAGTTCGCGTCACAGGGCTTGGGTGTCGACCGCGGTCTGCTAATTCCTGTCGAGTCCCTCGTCGGGCATGCGTGCTCTGCCGGCTTGCCGCTCGTACTCGAAGACGCGCGTATGGCGACGGTGGCCCAGCCGCTCTTCGCCCCCGAGGCGCCAAAGCGGCACGTCCCTTCGCTGGCAATCGTACCGCTCACACATGATCGGCGCGTTATCGGCGCCATCGTCATCGAAGGCGCCGCGCCCGGCGCGATCACGGAGGAGGACGCCCAGGTGGTGGATCTCCTTGGCGGCTCCGTCCACGGTTCGCTCGAGGTGGTGTGGGAGATGGAGGAAGTGAGCCGTCGAGCCCATACGGACCCACTCACTGGCCTCTGGAATCGCCGTCACTTCGACGAGCAACTCAAGAGCGCTCTGGCGAACGCCGACCGCTTCGGGAATCTCTGCTCGTTGATTCTGGTCGACATTGATCTGTTCAAGCTTGTGAACGACACGCACGGCCACGAGGCCGGCGACGCTGTCCTGCGGAGCGTGGCCCGCACGCTCTCGGAGCTGGTGCGGCAGGGAGACGTGTGCGCGCGCTACGGTGGAGAGGAGATCGCGATACTGTTGCCGCAAACGGGTGTATCCGGTGCGGTGGAGTTGGCGGAGCGGCTCCGTGTCGCCGTGTCGGCGAAGACGATAAGGCACGGCGGCGCCGTCGTGGGCGTCACCGCTTCATTTGGCGTGGCCGGCTTCCCTGAAGCGGTAGTTCATGGCGACGCGCTCTTCCCCGCGGCGGACCGCGCGCTGTACCGTGCCAAGGCGGACGGTAGAAACTGCGTGAGAGTGGCGGATCTAAGAGCCGTGAAATCAACGCCTTCCGGAACAGCTGGTTGACGCGTTCTGGGGGTTCGCAATTGAATTGGTGGGCGTGAGCGATTAGATTTCCACCCACGGGGGCGACTGGCTTCGACGGGATACGTGAAGCCGTGGCTGCGTGCCCAGGTACTCGGGTTCCTGGTAAAACACTCGGGAAATTTTCAACTGCCAACAACAACTTGGCTCTCGCTGCGTAACTTTTAGTTACGCCGAGTGCCTGCGAGGAAGCCCGCCTGGGGCGGTTTCGCAGGTATCGCAAATCCGGGCTAGCCTGTCGTTGCGTCCTCCGGCGATGGGCGAAACTCTAGAGGACTCATCTCGTCGTCGGCAGTCAGCTGGCCAGCGGCGGGAGACATTCAATAGCAGACTACGCACGTAGACGCTGTGGTCGATCTATGCTCGGACCGGGGTTCGATTCCCCGCGCCTCCACTGAGGGAGCAGCAACGAAGAACGGCGCCCGCGAAGGGCGCCGTTCTTCGTTTGTACCTGGTTGCGGTGCGTGCTCGTCGAGGTTTTTCCACATCGTCGGTGGACGGCGGCGCGTTCGCGTTCGTCGATGCTGCGTGTGCGTCGGTCGATGCTCCCTTCGCGGTTGTCGACGCTCCTTCATCGTTTGGTTTTTCCACCTCTGCTGTTGACGGTCTTCCCGTCATGCACGTCGCCGTTGCCTTCGCGTTTGCCGGCGTCGCTTTCACGTTCGATGTTTCCACGTTCGGTGTTGGTGGTGCTGCCTTCACGGTGGGCGGCGGCGTCTTGGCGGTGGTCGATGTCGCCTTGGCGGTGGTCGGCGGTCCCTGCGCGTCTGTCCACGCGCCCGCATCGTCTGGTGTTTGCACGTCTGGTGTTGACGGTGGTCCCTTCACGAATGTCGGCGTCGCCTCCGCGTTCGTCGGTGGTCCTTTCACGATCGTCGGCGTTCCCTTCGCCGTTGCCGGTGCTCCCTTGAGGGTTGTCGGCGGTGCATGCGCGGTTGGTTTTTCCACATCCGCGTGCAGCGGTGGTCCCTTCACGAGTGTCCCGATCGTCTCACGGAATATCGGCGGTGCATGCACGGATAATTCTTCCACATTCTCCGCATGCATCGGCGCCTCATGGGTTGACGCAGGCGCCTGCTCGCCTGACGGCGGTGCGTGCCCGTCTGACGGTTCCACATTCTCCACATGAATCGTCGTCTTCGTGTTTGACGACGGTGCTTCATCGGATGTTCGCGTCGCGTGCGTGGTCATTGCTTCCACGTGTGCGCGACGAGTTGCTCCGTGTGCCGCTGACGGCGGTGCATGATCGCCGGTTTGCGGCGCCTCCTCGTCCCGCGCGATTGCATAAGTGACGAAAGGTGGTGCCGTCGCCGCTGACGCAAACGCATACTCCGGTGACGTTGGTGCGTCCATGTCTGCCGCGATCGCCTCACGCGCTGACGACGGTGCGTCAAGGGTGAGCGACGGCGTCTCATCGCGTGATGTTACTCGCGTCCCGCTATCCTGCCGCCCTCTGCTCTTCGAGCCGCGGTTCGCCAGGAAGAACGTTGTCGGTGCGCGGCGTCTTGCGCCGCTTCGCGAACAGCAGCTCAGGCGCGAGACCGATGCCGAGCAGCGTCACGGGCAGGATCTGCTGCGTCTGGATGAGGAAGGCCACGCCGATCGCCTGATCCTTGTCCATGCCAAACGCCGCGGCGGTGACGGCATACATCATCTGAAAGACGCCGACGTTTCCCGGCGTGGCCCGGATCGCAAAGCCGAGATTCACCGCCAGGATCGCCGCGATCGTGCCGACAGGCGACAGATCGAAGTGCGCCGCCTTGGCGGTAAGCATGTACGTCCCCACCTGCAGCATCCACGACAACACCGACAGCACGAGTGCGGCGGCGAAACGCGGGCCCGTCGAGATGCCGGTCAGCGTTCGCACGAATCGCTTCGAGTACGCCT
>CAZICQ010000002.1:0-213318 GCA_964537775.1 uncultured Gemmatimonadaceae bacterium
CGCGGGCCCGTCGAGATGCCGGTCAGCGTTCGCACGAATCGCTTCGAGTACGCCTTCGCTCGTGCGGCCCATCCCGCTCCTGGTAATGCCGGAGCTACATCGGCCTTTTCCGGATGTCGCACCAGCCAGATCATCAAGGCAATGACGAGTACCAGCGCGATCAGCGCGAACGGCCGCGACTTCTCGAGTGCCGGCGGCAGCGAGAAGAACGACACCGCGAGCGCGAGCATGACCACATAGCCGATCAACTCGAACAGCCGCTCCAGAGCGAGCGTGGCCAGCACCTTCGCGCTCGGAATGTGCGCTGCGCGGGCGACGAAGATCACGCGCGCCGCTTCGCCGCCGTTGGCCACGAGCACGTTATTCAGTCCCGCCCCGGCAAAGGTGGCGCGCAGGGCCAGCCAGAGGCTATCGACGCCGACCGGCCGCAGGAACACCCGCCACCGGAGTCCCTTCACCGCGAGCGACAGCAGATTCACCGCGGCCGCCGCCACGAGCAGGGTCAGAGAGGCACTGCGGATCGCCGCCCATGTCGCCCCCCATTTCACCGTGCGCGCGAACAGCACCATCATCACGATGATGGCAAGCGTCAACAGCAGTCGGAGGGCTCGGCCGAGATGTTTTTTCATATCGCGTCGTCGAGACCAATGAAACGGAAGCCTCGTGCCTGAAGCTCGTCCACAACGAGGGGAACCGCGTCCGCCGTCTGACTTCGGTCCCCATTCGCGTCGTATCCATCGCCGTCGTGCAAGAGCAGGATCGATCCAGCTTTGGTTCCCGCAATGGTCCGCTCAGCGATGGCGCGCGATCCGGGCCGATCCGAGTCCCAGACGCCGAGCGACCACCCCACTGTGCGCTGGCCGAAGCGCCTTGCGATGGGTGTCACCCACGGGCTTCGAAAGCCGTGCGGCGCCCGAAACCAGCGAGGGCGCCGCCCTGTCGCCTCCTCGATGCGCCGCGTACCAAGCTGAATGTCCTCAAGCACATACGCAGGGGACTTCAGATGCAGCTTCCGATGGTGGAAACCGTGGTTCGCCAACGTGTGTCCTTCCGCGGACACGCGTTCCACCAGCTGCGGCCACCGTTCGGCGTGCCGCCCCAGGATGAAAAACGTGGCGTGCACGTTGCGCGCGCCGAGCGCGTCGAGGATGCGCGGCGTCGCTTCGGGATTGGGACCGTCGTCAAAGGTGAGTGCCACGACGGCGTCGGCCGTCGGCAGCCGCGACAGGACGCGGCCGAACATCGGACTGTTGCGGTGAAATGCGCCGTGGACCACGCTCCCGGCGACGATCGCGCCGAGTGCGGTCTCGACGATCATGCGACGACCGCCACCCTTCCCATGACGTGGTGGTAGACGTCCAGCACCTGAGCGGTAACCTGCGGCCATGAGTAGGCCAGAGCCTGCTCACGCCCTGACATTCCCAGCTCGATCGCGAGCCCTTCGTCGTCGAGGATTCGGACGAGGGCATCAGCGAGAGCGCCGCGGTCGCCGCATGGCACCATCAGGGCTTCACGTCCATTCTCCACAACGTCGCGAAAGCCGAGGATGTCTGAACACACCACCGGCGTCTGACAGGCCATCGATTCGAGCAGCGTGATGCCAAACGATGCCTTCGTTGTGGGGCAGGCGTAGACGCTGCTGTGCGCATAATAGCTGGGCCGCCCCTCCAGCACCGCGCCGACGAAGAGGATGTCTCTGTCTCCCGCCGCCTGCTTGTAGTAGTGCTCGCGCAGCGGACCGTCACCGACGATCACCAGCTTCGCCTTCCGCTGCTGACTCTTCACCCGACGGAACGCCTCGATGAGCGTCGAGAGCCCATTGCGCGGATCGAAGCGGCCCAGAAAGAGGATCGTCGGCACGTCCTTCGGAAATCCAGGCGGAGCGGATGCCGACGGATGAAACACGTCGGTGTCGATCCCGTTCGGAATGATTCGCCAGTTCGCTGCGAAGTAGCGGTTCAGCGCCACGGTGGTGCTCTGGGATACCGCGATTGCGGCGCTGAGCATCTCCAGCTTCTTCTGGAAGTAGCCGTTGAAGACGGTATACCCGACCGAACGATCGAAGTACGTATGGAAGGTGCCGACCACGGGGCAATCGGCCTCCTCGATCGCCAGCAGCGGAAGCACAGGCGTGAGTGGGGAGTGCACGTGTACGATGTCATACCGCCCGCGGCGCAGCACCCTTCGCATCTCGCGCCGCAAGCCGACACCGATCGTGATGCGCGCCTGCGAGCCATTGCAGTACACGGGCATGCTCCGGCCCAGACGGATGACGTGCGGCTGTTCCTCAGCTCCCGGAATATGCGACGTGATCACGTCGACATGGTGCCCACGCCGGCGAGCCTCGCGCGCGAAAAAGTGCACGTGCTCGCAGACTCCTCCCAGGTGCGGATAGTAGTACTCCGTCAGGAGCGCTATTCGAAGCCGTCGCTCGTCGTGTATTGCTGGCAGGTTGGGGAGCTTGGGAAGGGCGGGTCGCTTCAGTCGGCCTGTTTTACTGGCCGGATTCAAGAGCGGCATGGGCAGCGGCGAGGCGGGCGATTGGTACTCGGTAGGGAGAGCAGGAGACGTAATCCAGGCCGATCGAATGACAGAACTTCACGGAGCGCGGCTCGCCGCCATGTTCCCCACAGATGCCGACTTTCAACTGAGGGCGGACGCTCCGACCGGCTGAGACAGCTAACCCAATCAGCTTGCCAACTCCGTTCCGGTCCAGCACCTGGAACGGATCGTCGGGAAGTATACCACGATCGACGTAATTGGGAAGGAAGCGCCCTGCGTCATCACGGCTGAGGCCGAACGTGGTCTGGGTCAAATCATTGGTGCCAAACGAAAAGAACTCGGCGGCGGCGGCAATTTCGTCGGCGGTCAGCGCGGCCCGCGGGAGCTCGATCATCGTACCGATGGTGTAGGGGACCTCTTCCCCCATCGCGCCCAGCACTTGTTCCGCCGCCAGCTGCAACACATTTCGCTGGTGCTCGAACTCTTTTGCCGTGGCTACGAGCGGGATCATGATCTCAGGACGGACATCCATACCCCGACGTTTCGCACGCACTGCCGCTTCGAAGATGGCTCGGCCTTGCATCTCGGTGATTTCCGGATAGGTGATACCGAGACGACAGCCACGATGACCGAGCATTGGATTCGTCTCGCGCAGGTTTTCGACGATCCGCTGTAGCTCGGGACGCGAGATGCCGAGCGTGCGCGCCAACAGCTTCGATTCCTCGCCGCCGTGCGGGAGGAATTCGTGCAGCGGTGGATCCAAAAGACGAATGGTGACCGGCCACCCGTTCATCGCCTCGAAGATGCCCTCGAAGTCGCCGCGCTGCATGGGCAGCAGCTTGGCGAGTGCACGCCGCCGGCCACCCTCGTCGCGCGCCACGATCATCTCGCGCATGGCGGTGATGCGGTCGCCCTCGAAGAACATGTGCTCCGTGCGACAGAGGCCGATGCCCTCAGCACCGAATCCGCGCGCGATGCGCGCGTCGTGCGGAGTGTCGGCGTTCGCGCGAACGCGCAGGCGCCGCTCCGCATCGGCCCAGCCCAGCAGGCGCGAGAAGGCCGCGTAGACCGGTGCATCGTCGCTGCTGCGCATCCCGCGGATGACCTGCACCACCTCGCTCGGCGTCGTCGGTAGCTGGCCGCGATACACTTTGCCGCTCGCGCCGTCGCAGGTGATCCAGTCGCCCTCGGCAAGGCGCTCGCCGTGGACGACGAACTGCCGCTTCTCGAGATCGACCTCGATGTCCTTGCACCCGACGATGGCGCACTTGCCCATCCCGCGAGCGACGACGGCGGCGTGGCTCGTCATGCCGCCACGTGCGGTCAGCACCGCCTTGGCAGCGACGATGCCGTGAAAGTCTTCGGGCGTCGTCTCCTCGCGCACGAGGATCACGCTCTCGTTGTGCGCCGCGCGTTCGACCGCGACGTCGGGATCGAACACCGCCACGCCGCTCGCCGCGCCGGGACTCGCCGGCAGTCCGATTGCGAGCGGGGTGGCGCGTACTGTCGCATCGATCACAGGATGCAGCAACTGATCGAGGTGCTCCGGCGCGACGCGCAACACGGCGGTGCGTTCGTCGATGAGCTTCTCATCCACCATGTCCGTGGCGATGCGCACGGCGGCTGTGGCCGTTCGTTTTCCCGTGCGCGTTTGCAGGAGGAACAACCGTCCACGCTCGACCGTGAACTCGAGATCCTGCATGTCCCGGAAGTGCTGCTCGAGACGGCTCTGCGTCTCCAGGAGCTCCGCATACGCGCCGGGGAGCCATGCCGCCATCTCATCGATGCTCAGGGGCGTTCGAATACCGGCAACGACGTCCTCACCCTGCGCATTCATCAGAAACTCACCGTAGAAGCGCGGCTCTCCGGTGGACGGATTGCGCGTGAAGGCCACGCCGGTTCCGGAGTCGTCGCCCATGTTGCCGAACACCATTGCGACGACGTTCACGGCCGTGCCCAGCGTGTCCGCGATGCCGTTCACGCGTCGATAATCCGCGGCTTTCCTGAGCGTCCACGACTTCCAGACGGCCTCGATGGCGCCCCAGAGCTGCGTCATCGGATCCATGGGGAAATCGGCGCCTGTTTTCGCACGGACGAGCGCCTTGTACTCCTCCACGAGGTTGCGCAGCGCCGCTTCATCGAGCTCCGAATCGGCGCTGACGCCCGCCGTCAGCCGCTTTGCTCTCAGAAGCTGCTCGAAATGCGCTGACGGTACGCCGAGCACCACGTCACCGTACATCTGGATGAAACGGCGGTACGAGTCGAACGCGAAGCGCGCGCTCGCGCTCTGCGCCGCCAATCCCCGCGCCGTACGATCGTTCAACCCGAGGTTGAGGATCGTTTCCATCATTCCCGGCATCGAGACGGGCGCACCCGATCTCACCGAAACGAGTAGCGGCTTCTGCGGATCGCCCAAACGCTTCTCAGCCACCGACTCGAGTCGGCGCAGGTGTGACTCGACTTCCTCTCGCAATGCGTCGCGAACGAGCCCGTCGCGCAGAAACGCGATGCACGCCTGACAGGCAATGGTGAACCCGGGCGGAACGGGGACGCCGAGATTCGTCATCTCGGCGAGGTTGGCTCCCTTTCCGCCGAGCACGAGCTGCATGTCCCTCGTACCATCGGCATGCCCGTTGCCGAAGGCGTAGACCGATTGCGAGCTCGCGCGCTCCTCTGGCGACCGATCGTCGCCAGCCGACTTCATGCGCGGGGAGGCGCTGGTCATGCGGTGGACCGTGTCGTCAACAGCCGCAGCCGAATCGAAGCTTGTCAGGATCCGACGGCGGCGGCGTTGGATAGTCACCGGAGAAGCACGCGTGACAGAAGCCATGCGGGCCGCCCGGCACCGCATGCAGCATCCCGTCCAGCGACAGGTAGCCGAGTGAATCGACGCCGAGATGTTGGCGGATTTGAGGGATTGTATAATTCGCAGCGATCAGCTCCTCGCGCGACGGCGTGTCAATGCCGTAGTAGCACGGACCGGTAACCGGCGGAGAGCTGACTCGCATGTGTACTTCGCTGGCTCCCGCCGCTCGCACGAGCGCCACGAGTCCGCGCGTGGTGGTCCCTCGAACGATCGAGTCGTCGACCATCACGACGCTCCTGCCGGCGAGGACCTCTCGAACGGGATTGTACTTGACCTTCACCTTCGCGTCGCGGCCGGCCTGCGTTGGCTGGATGAACGTGCGTCCAACGTAGTGATTTCGAATCAGTGCGAGCTCATACGGCAAGCCGCTCTCCTCGGCAAAGCCGAGCGCCGCCGAGTTGCTCGAATCGGGTACACTGAAGACCAGCTCCGCGCCGGGGGCAGGGTGCTCCTGCGCAAGCCGCCGTCCGAGCGCGCGTCGGGCACGGTCCACCGATCCGCCGAACACGCGGCTGTCCGGTCGCGCGAAATAGACGTACTCGAACACGCACCGCCGTTCCTCCCGTCGTGGAAACGGCGTGAGGCTCCGCAGACCCGAGTCGTCGAGTGCGACGATCTCGCCCGGCGCGATGTCGCGCTCCACCTGCGCGCCAACGATATCGAGAGCGCACGTCTCGGAGGCAAATACCGGAGCGTTGCCGAGGCGTCCCATCACGAGCGGCCGCCATCCACGGGGATCCCGCGTCGCAAGGATCGTGTCGCCGATCGCGACGATGAGGCTGTACGCTCCCTCCACGCCGGCCAGCGCCTCGGCCAGGCGCTCTTCCGGTTTCGTCGCCATGGATCGCGCCAGCAGGTGCACGATCACCTCGGAGTCCATCGAGGACGCGAATATCGAACCTTCCGACTCCAGTTGGAGCCGCAATTCGGCCGCATTCGTCAGATTGCCGTTGTGCGCGAGCGCGATGTACCCGCCGCGTGACCGGACGAGCACGGGTTGCGCGTTCTCGATGGACGATGCACCGGCCGTGCTGTAGCGAGTATGGCCGATCGCCATCATACCGGGACGTCCGTTCAGCTGGTCCACCAGCACGTCGCTCACGCTGCCCATCTTTCTGGCGACCTGCGCCACTCCGGAATCGTCGATCGATACGATACCCGCCGATTCCTGTCCGCGATGTTGGAGCGAGTACAGCCCGAGCTGCGCGAGACGGACCGCCTCCGTGCTGCCCCTGACGCCGAAGATTCCACACATGTCTCGGCTTAGACCGGGCTCTCGGTTGCGGCGTTCACCGTGGCGAAAGCAGCCTGCGCCATCACCCGCGGCATCGTCTCGTGGTACAGAGCATCCATCCATGGCAACGTCGCGACGATCTCGCGGCCATTCACGACGATCGTGAGGGATTCGCCGGCGCTGCCGACGGTCCCGATGATCGTCGCCGGCACGCCGAAGTCGCCGGCGATGTCCAGCAGCTCGGCCGGCGCAGGCGTGGAGACTATCACCCGCCCCTGCGCCTCACCGTAGAGCAGGGCGCGCAAGGGCAACTCCCGCCACGTGTCGAGCGAGACGCGTGCGCCGCGCTGCTGGCCGCGGCTGCCGATGCAGCATTCCGCCAGCGCTACCGCGAGGCCGCCTTCGCTGCAGTCGTGCGCCGATCGGACGTGACCCGCCGCGATCGCATCGAGCAACGCATCGATCAACGCCCGTTCGGCGTCGAGGTCGCAGTGCGGCGGCGCACCCGCCACCACGCCATGGACGCAATGGAGGTACTCGCTCCCGCCAAGCTCCGACGTCGGTGCTCCGAGCAGCACGATGGCATCACCCTTCGTCTCGAACGTTGCACGTGTGATGTGGCCGAGCGACCCCACCAGCCCTACCATTCCGATGACTGGCGTGGGGTACACGGCACCGCGGGGATTCTCGTTATAGAGCGACACGTTGCCGCCCGTCACCGGCGTGCCCAGCGCCTCGCAAGCTTCTGCCATACCGGCAATCGCTTCGCGGAGCTGATAATAGATCTCGGGGCGTTGCGGGTTGCCGAAGTTGAGATTGTTCGTGATTGCCAGCGGCCGGCCACCCGTGCAGGCAACGTTGCGCGCCGCCTCCGCGACAGCGATGCGCGCGCCCATTCGCGGATCGAGATAGGTGTAGCGCGCGTTACAGTCCGTCTTCAGAGCCAGCGCCCGGTCGGTGCCGCGCACTCGAATCACTGCGGCGTCGCCACCGGGACCAATGGCCGTGTTCGTGCGGACCATCGTATCGTATTGCCGAAAGACCCACGCTTTGCTCACGACGTTCGGCGACGCGAGGAGTTGCGCCAGCGTCCACAGAGGATCCGCCTCTTCGCGCCGCTCCGGAATCGCGCTCACGTCGCGGTGCCGCAGCAGAACGACGTCCGCGCTCTCGCGCGCCTCGGGCAGGTAGGTCGGACAATCGCTCACGAGCCGCGTGCCGGGGAATTCAGCCACAACCCGCTCGCCCTCCATCACGCGGTACACCGGTTCGGCGATCACCTCGCCAATAACGGATGCGGTGAGATCCCATTTCTCGAGAATTCGCCGCACCTCGCCATCACGGCCCCGCTTGGCGACCACGAGCATGCGTTCCTGCGACTCGCTCAGCAGGATCTCGTATGGCGTCATGTTCGGTTCGCGCGTCGGCACTTTCGTGACGTCGATGGTGACGCCCACCTCGCCGCGCGCAGCCATCTCCGCGGACGATGACGTGAGGCCGGCGGCGCCCATGTCCTGAATGGCGACGATTGCGCCGCTCCTGATCAACTCCAGGCTTGCCTCGAGCAGCAGCTTTTCGGTAAAGGGATCGCCGACCTGTACCTGCGGGCGTCTCTCCTCGCTCGTCTCTGACAGGTCCGCCGACGCGAACGACGCGCCGTGAATGCCGTCGCGTCCCGTGCGTGCGCCAACCGCGATGATCGGATTGCCCACACCCTGCGCGACGGCGAGCATCAGCTCCTCTTCCTTCATCAACCCGACGCACATCGCGTTCACGAGCGGATTGCCTTCGTAGGCATCGTCGAAGAACACTTCGCCGGCGACGGTGGGCACGCCAACGCAGTTGCCGTAGTCCCCGACTCCCTTCACGACCCCCGCGAAGAGATAGCGCACCCGCGCCGAATCGAGTGAGCCGAATCGCAGCGAATCGAGCAGCGCGATCGGACGCGCGCCCATCGTGAACACGTCGCGAAGGATGCCGCCGACGCCGGTGGCAGCCCCCTGATACGGCTCGACCGCAGATGGGTGGTTGTGCGATTCGATCTTGAACGCAACCGCCAGACCCTCGCCGATGGCAATCACGCCAGCGTTCTCTCCCGGGCCTTGCAACACGTACGGTGCCGTTGTCGGCAGCGTGCGCAAAAGCGGCCGCGAGTGCTTGTACGAGCAATGCTCGCTCCACAGCGCACTCACGATTCCGAGCTCCGTGAACGTCGGCGCGCGTCCGAGCATGCTCACGAGGCGGTCGTACTCGGCCGTCGTGAGCCCGTGCTCGGCAACCAGCGCCGGCGTGATCGTTGGATCACCCGGTCGTGGCTGTACCGTCACTGGACTTGGAATGGTGGAACATGTGGATGATGTCATTCATGATGCGGCCCACGCCTCCTCGACTGTGATTCAGCTGTCGGATCAGCGCGATCTCTCCCTGTGGAAACCAGACGCCGTGGCACTCCGGGCAGCGGTCGACCTTGACGTGCTCCACTTCACGCTGCTCAAGGTCGGCGCCGCAATCGGGACATTTCATGTAGTGCGCCGCCCGCTCCTGCCTGAGACGTTCGGCATCGAGCTCTGCGCGCATGCGCTGCACGAGCTCCAGATTCTGGCGTGCGAAATACTCTTCTTCGTTCCTGATCGGATGTTCTTCAGTGTGGCGATGCATCTAAGTCTCCGGCTTTTTCTTCTCCTGTCGCGCCCGTGCTGTGTCCGTTTGCCGCGCGCGACCAGCGGCATCGGTGGCTTCGGGGGTCGATCCGGAAGGCATTGGAATGCGAATTTGGCTGCCTGCGGCCGCGGACCGCGCCTGATGCTTTGATTGCCGCGCCGATGGGTGCACCACGGCCGCGGCTGAACGTTGCGCCGCTTCCGTTGGCGACTCGGCCGCTGGCGAGCTGCTCACGCCGGTGTAGACGCGGGCAGCGGAGCGAAAGATTGCGTCGACCACCTGATCGTTCTCCAGCACCACGACGTCGTGCATGCCGCAGCGCCGCTCGCACCCGTTCTGGTAGAACAGAAACGAACTCGAACCGCTGGTCCGCGACGTGAGCGGCGTCCCGAGGCGTTCGACGACCTGGGCACGGCTCATCCCGGGACTTACCGAGCGTGGCGTCTGCGCTCTCAGAGGTATCACGAAAGCGAGCCAGCATGCGACAGCCAGTCGCGTATGAGTCATCGTCTCTCTCCCGCCGCCGCTCAGGCGGCCACGCGCGCCAACATGGATTCGAAGACTCCGAGCCCGTCGGCGGACCCCAGGAGCGAATCTACTGCACGCTCCGGATGCGGCATCATGCCGAGCACGTTGCCACCGTCATTGATGATACCCGCGATCGCGTGCATCGAGCCGTTCGGGCTCCACCATTCGTCAGCGTCGCCGGGGCCGTGCACATATCGCAGCACGACCTGTCCCTCCGTTTCGAGGCGTGCAAGCGTCGCTTCGTCGGCGGTATAGCGGCCATCTCCGTGCGCGATCGGAATCGTCAGGATCTCGCCGCGCCCGAACCGGTTGGTGAACAGCGTATCGGCGTTCTCCACACGCAAGCGTGTCCATTCGCACACGAAGGTAAGACTCTCATTGCGAAGGAGCGCGCCCGGCAGCAGTCCCGCTTCGCAGGCGATCTGGAAACCATTGCAGATCGCGAGCACCGGTCCGCCGCGGCCGGCGTGCGACAGCACCTCGCACATGATGGGGCTGAATCGCGCAATGGCACCGGGGCGCAGATAGTCGCCGTAGCTGAAACCGCCGGGGAGGACGATCACGTCGCATCCCTGAAGGTCGCGCTCCTTATGCCACAGAAAGACCGCCTGCTCTCCGAGATGATCGATTACGGCGCGATACGCGTCGTAGTCGCAGTTAGACCCTGGAAAGGTGATGATTCCAAATTTCATACGGCGCTCACGCTCGCGATCTCGAAGTCCTCAGTGACGGGGTTCGCCAGCAGCTTCTGGCACATGTCGCGCGTGAGGCGCTCCGCCGAGGGCTGATCGTCGGCGCTCATCTCCACGACGACGTGCCGGCCGACATGAACGTCGCGCACCTCACCGAATCCGAGCGTGTGCAGCGCGTCGGCAACGGCTTTCCCTTGTGGGTCGAGAATGCCTCGCCGCGGGACGATGTGCACCGCAACGCGAAAGCGACTCATGACTTGGGCTCCTCGTCCGGAGGGGGGGACGGTGATGAAGGGGGTGATGCAGGCGGCGTGGGCGGCTCGGTATCGGGGCGCGGAAAGCGATCGCTCCCGCGGGGCCGGCGCCGGCGCTTGCGCCGGCGCGACGGCAACAGATCGGACACCTCCTCGGTCGCGGCAGCGCGCGGTGGGCGCTGAGTGCGACCCGGTTCGGCGCGTGGCTCCCGGCCGGTGTCACGAGTGGTGTCGCGGACGCTGTCACGCACAGCATCGTTGTACCGGCGGCGGCGATCGCGGCCGCTGCGCTGTTCACGCTCGACATGTCCGGTGTGGGTGACCGTACCCGCGGACCGCCGTTCGTTCAACCCCAGCAGCACACTGCGCACGAGTCCGAATGCTACGTAGAGCACGGCCAGCGGAAAAAAGTATTCGAGCTTTCCAAACACCAGCATTCCGACGCCGAGTAGCACAACACCGATACCGATCCACCCACGCAACGTCCGGAACCCCGCGGGTGGCAGCACGGGGTAGGGAACATTGCTGATCATGAGAAAGCTCAGACCGGCCATGACGAAGCGCAGCATCTGGTGCCACGGCAGATTGGCGATCGCCGTCTCGGTATACAATGGGGTCTGACTGAACCAGTAGTAGGTGGCCAGGGTGATGCCGGCGGCGGGGCTCGGAAGCCCCTGGAAATACGTCTTGGCGGTTCCAGCCTGCTCGATGTTGAAGCGGGCCAGCCGGAGCACCGCGCACGCCGCGAAAATGAACGCCCAAAACCAATCCCAGCCCTCCCGATTGAGGACCGCGAAGTACATGATCATCGCGGGTGCCAGGCCGAACGAGATCGCGTCCACGAGGGAATCGAGCTCTTCGCCGAATCGGCCACCGGTGCTCGTGGCGCGAGCGACGCGTCCGTCGAGAGTGTCGCACACCCCCCCCAACACGACATACCAGCCCGCCTGCTGAAACTGGCTGCGCGAGGCGGCGATGATAGCGAACACGCCGAAGAACAGGTTGCCTAACGTGAGGCCGCTGGGGAACAGCACCACCGCGCGCCGCACATCGGGAGGCCGCAGGGCGGGGCTCATCGGGCGGGCAGCTCCGCGATCACGGTCACGCCAGCAACCGTGGTCGCACCCACCTGCACGCGTACCGTCGCCGCCGCCGGCACGAACACATCGACGCGAGAGCCGAAGCGGATCAGTCCCATCCGGTCTCCCTGCTGCACGCGCTCTCCCTCTTTGCTGTACGTCACGATGCGGCGTGCGATCAGGCCGGCGATCTGCTTCACGAGGACGCGATTCGCTCCGGTCTCGATGCCGACGGCCGTCTGTTCGTTCTCCATGCTTGCTGCCTGGACCGCCGCGTTGAGGAATCGGCCCGGCGTATATCGCACGTAACGGGCGATGCCACTCACCGGATACCGGTTCACGTGCACGTTGAAGACATTCATGAAGATCGAGATGCGCAGCGCAGGCTCGTGCAGGAATGCGGGCTCGTCGACGGTGGACACCTGGACGACCTTTCCGTCCGCAGGCGCGATCACGAGACGCTCACCGCGTTCGCCGATGCGCTCCGGGTCACGAAAAAACGAGGCAACCCAGATCGCGATGACGGTGAGAAGAAATGCCGCGATCCAGAGCGGCCACGAACGCCGGCCGATCGCGGCGACGAACGCGCCTACGGCGATGATCGCGGCGATCGCGATGTAGAGCAGGCCTTCACGGGCGAAGTTCACGTGAGCTCCGTGCGTTCCAGCTCGGCGCCGGTGATCCGGCGGTACGCATCCAGGTATCTGGCACTCGTCGCCGATACCACCTCTGACGGCAAAGGCGGAGGTGGCGCCTCACCATTCCAGCGGCCGGCGCGTCGCTCGCCATCCAGATAGTCGCGCAACGGCTGCTTATCGTAGCTCGGCTGCGAGCCACCCGGACGATACGCTTCGGCGGACCAGAAACGCGAGCTGTCCGGCGTCAACACCTCGTCCACCAGCAGGATCCGGCCCGCGCGATCGCGGCCGAACTCGAACTTCGTGTCGGCAATGATGATACCGCGTGCAGCGGCAATGCCGCGACCCGTGTCGTAAATCCAGCGGCTGCGTTCTTCCAGCTCACGCGCCGCATCACGTCCGACCATCTCCGCGACCTGTGCGACCGTGATGTTCTCGTCATGTCCCCGTTCCGCCTTCGTCGCTGGACTGAACAGCGGCGGGTCGAGGCGATCGCTCTCGCGAAGGCCGGCTGGCAGTCGCTCGCCGGCGAGCGTGCCGCGCTCGCGGTATTCCTTCCATGCGGATCCGGAGATGTATCCTCGCACCACGCATTCCACGGGGAATACGTCGGCGCGATGGCATAGCATGGCGCGGCCGGCGATAGCGGCACGAGCCTCGCTGAGGGCCGGGACATCGCGGATGATCTCGTCTGTATCGGCAGTGATCAAATGGTGGTGCAGCTCCTGTCCTACCCCGAGTTGCGCGAGCCACCACGCCGTGATCTGTGTGAGCACGGCTCCTTTGTGCGGCACCGCCTCGTTCATGACGACGTCGAACGCGCTGACGCGATCACTCGCTACGATCAGCAGCCGATCGTCGTCCACGATATAGACATCGCGCACCTTGCCGCGCCGCAGGTGGCGAAGGGGAAGCGAGCCGGCAGTCGCTACCGTCATACTCGCACCTCCGCCCGCTCGTTCAGGACCGGCTCTGATCGAGCCAGCACCGGCTCGACGACCTCGCTCAAGAACTCATCCACCTGCTGCGGCGCACGTCCCACGAAGCGGTGCACATCGATCGCGGCCGAGAGCTCCTCGACCGTGCTGCCAAAGGACGGATCGCCGGCTAGGCGCTCGAGCAGGTCGTTGGCCGCCGCGCCATTCCTGAGCGCGCGCGCCGCCGCCATGGCGTGCTGCCGAATGCGCTCGTGCGCGATCTGGCGATCTCCTCCCCGCCGCACGGCGCTGACGATCAGCTCCTCTGTCGCCATGAATGGCAACTCGTCCTCGAGCCGCCGGCGAATCCGAGCCGGATGGACCTCCAGACCGGAGGCGATGTTCTCCCATAGCACGAGAATGGCATCGGTAGCGAGGAACGACTCCGGGATAACCAGGCGGCGGTTGGCGCTGTCGTCGAGTGTCCGCTCGAGGAATTGCACCGCATGCGTCTCGTTGGCGTTTGGCTCGAGATTCAACACGAATCTCGCGAGCGCACCGACTCGCTCGGCACGCATCGGATTGCGCTTGTAGGCCATGGCCGACGAGCCGATCTGCTCCTGCTCGAATGGCTCCTCGATCTCGCCCCATGATTGAAGCATGCGGAGGTCGACACTGAACTTCGAGGCGCTGGCGGCGATCCCGGCGACCACGTCCAGCACCTGCGCGTCGAGCTTTCGCGTGTACGTTTGCCCGGATACCGGGATCGGCGCGAATCCGATCGCGGCGCAGACGCGTTGCTCCAGTTGACGGACCTTCGCATGGTCGCCCGCGAACAGCTCCAGAAAGCTCGCCTGCGTACCGGTCGTACCCTTCACACCGCGACAGGGAAGTACGGCGACCCGGTGGTCGATCTCCGCCAGATCGAGGAGCAGGTCCTGCATCCAAAGCGTGGCGCGTTTGCCGACCGTCGTCGGCTGTGCCGGCTGCAGGTGCGTCGAGCCGAGCGTGGGCTCATCGCGCCACTCCCGCGCGAATTTCGCCAGCGCGCGCAGCACGTGTTGCACCTTACCGCGGAGCAACTCCAGCCCGCGTCGCATGAGGATTACATCCGCGTTGTCAGTGACGTACGCGCTGGTGGCGCCGAGGTGGATGAACGGCCGCGCCGCGGGTGCTGCGTCGCCAAAGGCATGTACGTGCGCCATGACGTCGTGGCGGAAGCGGCGCTCGTATGCCGCCACGGCGGCGAAGTCGATGTCGTCCACATGCTCACGCATCTGCACGATCGCCTCGTCGGGAATGGCGACCCCGAGCTCCTTCTCGGCCTCCGCCAAGGCGAGCCAGAGGCGGCGCCATAAACCGTAGCGCATCCGCGGCGACCACAACTCGAGCATCGCCTTCGACGCATACCGTTCGGCGAGAGGCGAGGAGTAGCTCTCTGTGCTGGTCATCGCACCATGAACGGATCCGTCCGGTACAGTTGGCCCCCGCGCTCGAAGGTGATCGTCATGTACGAGCGTCCGCCGTAGTAGTCGAAGAGACGAGCGACATCTTCGGCGCTCGACACACGCCGATTATTGACCCCGATGATGACATCTCCAGCCGCCAGCCCGAGCTGGGCGGCTGCATCGGCGCTGATGTTCGTAATCAGCGCGCCCGACGTGCTCCGCAGACTGCGAGAGGCGCGAATCGCCGGCGTGACCGTGGCAAGCTCGAAGTCCCGAAGGACCTGTACCTTCGGCGCCGTTGCCTCCGGCAGGTCGACGACTTGGACGTCCGTCTCGAAGGTGCGCCCGCCGCGGCGGACGTGCAGATGCACCCGATCGCCGACATGCTCGCCCAGCAACAGGCCCTGCCAATCGTATTCGTTGTGAATGGTGCGCGTGCCCGCCTGCAGAATGATATCACCCGCCGCGAGTCCGGCCTTTTCGGCAGGTGAGCCGGGCGCAACGCCCGCGACGGCAGCACCGGCGGCGATCACATCGCGTGGATTTGCCGAGCTGACATGACGCAAAGCAATCCCGATCCAAGGGCGCCTCACCGAACCATGCGTGAGCAGGTCGTCGACGACGCGCATGGCCCGATTGATCGGTATCGAGAATCCCACGCCCACCGACTCGCCGCTGTTGGAGTAGATGGAGCTGTTGACGCCAATCACCTCGCCCTCGGCGTTTACCAGCGGACCGCCCGAATTGCCGGGATTGATTGCGGCGTCCGTCTGAATCATGTCGAAGTATGCGGCCTGCCCCTCGCCGGCGCCGACCAGGTTGCGCCCCAGGGCGCTGACCACACCGACCGTTACGCTTGGTTCCGGGTTCCCGAGCAGGAAGCCGTACGGGTTACCGATGGCGACAGCCCATTCGCCGATGAGAAGATTGTCCGAGTTGCCGATGCGGACGACCGGCAGGTTCGTGGCATCGATCTTCAGCACGGCCAGGTCGTTCGTCTCGTCTGCCGCTTTCACTTGCGCGGGAAAGACCTTGCCGTCGCGCATCATCACAGATATGCGGCTCGCACCGGCCACAACGTGGGCATTCGTTACGATCACACCGTCGGACCGCGTAATGAATCCAGTGCCGAGTCCCGGCATGATCTGCGAGCGCTGCCGGCCGCCGAAGAAGAGCGAGAAGGGATCCACCGGGGCCTGCTCCACCATCTCCGTCTGCACGGTCACCACCGAGGACGACACCAGAGCGACCGCCTGCGTGATCGCGGTCCGCCGCGTGGCGCTCACCTGCGTGGACGTGTTGACCGAGGAAGCGGCAGCCGTCTGGGCGGCGTGCGATTCGGGTGTCGTCGTGCACCCGGCGAGTGCCGAACCGGCCAGCATCGCGCACGATAGCGATTGCCACATCCTCATATAGCGTCCAGGTAGAGATCGCGTGGATACCGCACGCAATCGAGAAAGAGCGCGTGAGGCGAGACGGGCGCGGACACCTCGCTGTTGTCCCTGGCGTCGAGAAGGGCGGCGATATCGGCATGCGGCCGACGGCCACTCGCGACATCGAGCATCGTACCGGTGAGAAAGCGCACCATGTGATGCAGAAATCGGTTCGCCTCGATCTCGAAGGTGAGCCCACCCGGACGATCACGCCACCGCGCCTCGAACACTTCGCAGCGATGTTCGTCATGAGCAGGAGCCGTTCCCTGCACGGCAAAAGCGCGGAAGGAGTGATTGCCCTCGACTTCGTGGGCGGCCACATCGAGCGCCCGACGATCGAGGGGTGCCGCATACGGCAACTCCCACCGTCGTCTGAACGGCGACGACGCGCCGTCGTCGGTTCCCACCTGATAGCTGTACCGGCGGGACGACGCACTATATCGAGCGTGGAACTCCGGCCGCATCTCCGACGCCGACGCCACCCAAACGTCGCTCGGCAACAGCGCGTTCATGGCGCGCCGCAATCGTGGTGCAGGCCATGCTTCGGGGACGCGAACGCCGACCGCTTGCCCGCGCGCGTGCACGCCCGCATCGGTGCGCCCAGATCCGAGCGCCGTCACGCGTGTGGTGCACAAGCGCTCGAGTACCTCCTCCACGACCCCCTGTACGGTGCGCTGGTCGGGCTGCCGCTGCCACCCACTGAATCCGGCTCCGTCGTAGTGCAATACGAGCTGCACGCTGCGCTCGGCCATTGCGCGTAAACTACCGCACGCGAGAGGGGAAATCAACGCGCGCATGTGAGTGAAGCGATTGACTTTGCTCGACGTACGCACTCACATTTCGGCCGCCGCGAGCCTTCCGCGACCCGCGCTCTCACCTCTCTCGATGCCGCCGCGCACCCTCGCCTCACTGGCGCACGCCCTGACGGTTGCTCCGGCGCTCGAGCCGGCGCTGCGTGCGCTTGCCGAAGCGTTGGCGGACATCGATCGCTTTGCGTTGCTCGCACTGGTGCGCTTCGACTCGCGCCGCGCACTCCTGCGCGAGCGTGCTCTAATCAGCGCGAGCGGCAGCCACTCCACCTCGCTCGACACGGCATTCGATCATCTGCCCACGCGCGAGCGTGTCGCCATCGCTGCCGCCGGCCAATTCGTCGACTTCGGCGAAGCGTCCGATGAATTTGCGCGCCTGTTCGCGCTGCCTGCCTTTGAGGAACCCGGATGGCTCGCCGTGCGAGGCATTCGCTTCGAGGGACAGCTCAGCGCTCTGCTCATCGTGTACGAGACGCGCAAGATCTTCGGCACACGGACATCGGAGCGCTTCGCGCCATCCGCGGCGCTGTTCGAGCTCGCATACGCGCGTTTTCTCGAGAACGAGGCCCGTGCCGAAGCGGTGCGCACGCTGGAGGAGGTGACGCAACGCGTGCATGGTGAGTATCAGCGCAAGCTGGCCAGCCTCGAGGAGCAGTTGCTCCGCGCCAGTGGTGAATTTGCGACCGTTGGTGAATCGTCCGGCCGTGTGCTCGCACTCGAGCGCGAGCTCGCGACTGTGCTGGAAGAGAACCGGAAAAACCGCCGGCGTGCCGATGCCGTCGAAGCGACGGTCGGGTCCGCGGTCGAACAACTCGAGAAGGCCCATATCGAGTTGCATCGGCGCAGCGAGTCACTACGCCAGAAAACGCGTACTCTCTACCTGATCGATCGCGTGCTGACGATCGATGCCGCAACGGAAGATCCTCGCCAACTCGTGGACGGCTTGTTGTCACTCGTGGGTGACGACATGCACGCGCAACGGTGTTCGCTCCTGCTGCGCACGCCCGACGGCCAGGCGCTCTATCTCGCCGCGGCGCGCGGAATTGCGCCCGGGATCGCCGAGGGCACGCGCATTCCGTTGGGTGCGGGTGTAGCGGGACGCGTCGCCACCTCTCGAACGCCCCTGCTGGTCCGAGACGTCACCGAGGCGAAGAGCCATCCTTTGCTCCGCGACCAGTACTTCACCACCGGATCGTTCATCAGCTTTCCACTCGTGTACCATGACGAGCTAGTTGGCGTGGTGAACCTGACCAACCGTTCGATGCAAGGCGTCTTCGTGGAAGAAGACGTCGAACGCGTGCGTCTTCTCGGTCTGGTCATCGCGCTCGTTGCTGCCCGCGCTCACTTGCCCGAACGACTCGTCGAGACGTTGAGTGTCCATTAGTACGGCGCCGTCGGCACTCGCTGCAAGCATCCGCCGTTTGGCAACGACGGGAGTCGGCGGCGAGCTCCCGGTCGAAGAGCTGACTGCGGCCTTCGACCTCATCATGGCGGGAGAAGCGGCGCCGTCGCAGATCGCCGCCATCCTCATGGGGCTGCGCGTCAAGGGAGAGACGCCACGCGAAGTGGCGGCGGTAGTCCGTGCCATGCAACGGGCGATGGTCGTGCTTCCCGCTGAGCGCGCCGACGAGCTGGTGGACACGTGCGGGACTGGTGGCGGCGCCGTTCCCACGTTCAACATTTCCACCGCGGCCGCACTCCTTGCGGCAGGTGCCGGCGTACGCGTCGCAAAACACGGCAATCGCTCTTTCACGACGCAGTGCGGCAGCGCCGACGTTCTCGAGGCGCTCGGCGTAGCCATTGACGCGCCTGTCGATGCAATGGCGCGCGCGCTCAGGGACGCTGGCATCGTGTTCATGTTCGCGCCGGCGATGCACCCGGCGATGCGGCACGTCGGACCCGTGCGCCGCGAGCTCGCTATTCCAACAGTGATGAACATCGTCGGACCGCTCGCCAATCCGGCGTTTGCCGGCCGACAGGTGGTCGGCGTCGGCGATGCCACTCGCCTTTCCCTTATCGCTGGCGCGCTCCAGGAGCTGGGAACAGTCCACGCCCTAGTGGTTCACGGCGAGCCGGGCGTCGATGAGATATCGCCGCTCGGTACCACTCACGTGATCGAGATCCGGGACAAGCGAGCCAGCGAATGGCACATCGACCCGCATCGGTATGGGTTGACCGCCACGTCCGATCAGCTGGCCGGTGGTCCGCCAGCGGCAAATGCGCAGGTCGTGGAGCGAGTGCTCACAGGGAATGGCAACTCGGGTGCAACCGCCGCGGTGCTGCTCAACACCGCCGCCGCGCTCCTCGTCTCCGGGCTTGCTGCGTCTTATGACGAGGCAGTAGAACAAGCAAGCGCCGCGCTGCGCGAGGGCGCCGGAATGCGGGCGCTCGAGCGGCTGCGTAGGGCGCTTGGTCAGTCGAGAGTCGATAGTCGGTAGTCGAGAGTAGAAGCGTTGAATGGGAAAGAGCTCGGTATGGGTGACTCTTATGCCGAGCCCTTAGTTAGAACGCCATTACTCTCGACCATCGACTTTCGACTCTCGACTGATTAGTACCTCCGCAGCACCCCGACCACGATGCCCTGGATGGAGATGTCGTTCTCGTGGACGTACATCGGTTCCATCGTCTCGTTGGCCGGCTGCAGTCGGATGCGACCGTCGCGCTCACGAAAAAACTTCTTTACCGTCGCAGAGCTGCCACCGAGCATGGCGATCACCATCTCCCCGTTGTCGGCGCGTTGCCGCTCGTTGACAACGACGAAGTCGCCATCGCGGATTTGCTCGTCGATCATCGAGTTCCCGCGGACGCGCAACACATAATGATTGCCATTCGCCCGAACGAGGTCCTCGGGGACGGTGATCGTCTCGTTGTGTTCGACGGCTTCGATCGGTACGCCTGCCGCTACCGTGCCCAGCAGCGGGAGTTCGAGTGCTTTGGCAACGGCTTCCGTGGGCAGAATCTCGATTGCGCGGCTCTCATTATACGAGCGCTTGATATAACCCTTTCGCTGAAGATTCGTGAGGTGCTCGTGCACCGTCGCGAGCGAGTTGTAGCCAAAGTTCTCCGCGATCTCTTCGAAGCTCGGGGCGTAGCCGTTTTGCTCGGTATACGCCGTGAGATAGTTTAGTATTTCACGCTGACGCTTAGTGAGCGGCATGAACGCACCTTCCTCCGAGTCGCGGCGGCTTGTAATCGGCGTGACGGCACTGCCCGAATAATCCCCGAAGTCGTACGATATCCGAACAGGGACCGAAGTGCAAGGATCTTCCGTCTGGACGGCTCCAACTGGCACGCTGGGAAGGCTCGTAGCCGAAGCGCGGCAACGAGCGGCGGAGCTGCGCCGGCGAGCTGCGGAGCTCGAGCGGGCGGCCCACTCGGCTCCGGCCGTGCCGTCCTTCTCGGTGGCGCTTCGACGGGAAGATGTGGCGGTCATTGCCGAGGTGAAACGGCGCTCGCCTTCCAAAGGATGGATCAAGGCACATCTTTCCGCTGTGGAACAGGCCGTGGCCTACGAACAGGGAGGGGCCGCCGCAGTATCGGTGCTGACGGAGCCCGCCCACTTCGGCGGCTCGGTGGACGATCTCGTCGGCGTGGGACGCCGCGTCACAATTCCGCGACTGAAGAAGGATTTCCACATCCATGCCCTTCAGCTGGTCGAGGCGAAGGCGTTAGGCGCCTCCGCGGCGCTGTTGATCGCGAGGGCCGTCGCGCCCGACGAGCTTCGCGATCTGATCCAAGCGGGCGGCGATCTCGGGCTGGAGCTCCTCGTGGAGGTCCGCGACGAGCGGGAGTTGGAGCTCGTCCTCACGCTGGAGGCCGCGGTCGTCGGTGTCAACAACCGCGATCTCGAAACACTCGCGATCGACACGTCGACTGGCGAACGGCTGCTCGGAGCGATTCCAGCTCACGTCATCGCGGTCGTGGAGAGCGGCATCACGAAACGCATCGACGTGGAGCGTGCGGGGCGCGCCGGCGCCGACGCCGTTCTCGTCGGATCCGCCGTCTCGGCCGCCGCGAATCCGGCGGAGATGGTGCGAACACTCACCGGCGCAGCGCGCGCTCCGCGTGGTGCCTGACGTCAAGTTCTGTGGTCTGGTACGACCCGTCGACGCGGCATACGCCGCCGAGCTCGGAGCGGCGTACGCCGGAGTGATTTTCGCCGGCGGACCGCGCACGCTCTCGCCGGAGCATGCGCAGACCGTACTCCGCGAAATACCGGCTGGAGTCCGCAAGGTGGGCGTCTTCGGCGCCCAGACGCCGGCGAACATCATCGAGATCGCGGAACAATTGGAGCTCGATGTGCTCCAAGTGCACGGCCATCCGTCTACGATGGACGTGGCGAAGATCAGGCGATCGTTCAGCGGCGAGTTGTGGCTCGTGTCGCGCGCGGCCGGCGCAACGCTGCCGACCGAGATCGTCGAGCAGTTCGACATCGCGGATGCAGTGGTGTTGGACGCGTTCGTCGCCGGTCGCCTCGGAGGTACCGGTGTGGCATTACCGTGGAACGCGGTCGCCTTGGAGTTGCGCGCCGCTCGACGTGGACGTCGCCTGGTGCTCGCTGGTGGGCTCCGGCCGGAGAACGTGGCTGAGGCGATTGCCGCACTATCGCCCGACGTCGTCGACGTGTCGTCCGGCGTGGAGCTTTCTCCTGGCGTGAAGGATCACGCACTGATGCGCGCCTTCTACGATGCGGTTGCGGCCACAATGGTGAGATGATGAAGACTGGGCATCAGTACGATCGCTTCGGCACGTTCGGAGGCCGCTACGTTCCCGAGACGCTGATTCCAGCACTCGATGAGCTCGAAAGCGCCTATGATGCTGCCGTCGAGGATGCATCATTCGTCGCGGAGCTCGAAGGGATGCTGCGGCACTACGTCGGACGACCGTCAGCGTTGAGTGATGCCCCGCGCTTCTCCGAACTGGTGGGCGCCCCCGTGTGGCTCAAGCGCGAAGATTTGAACCACACCGGCGCCCACAAGATCAACAATACGGTCGGGCAGGTTTTGCTCGCGCGGCGCATGGGTAAACGCCGGATCATCGCCGAGACTGGCGCGGGACAACATGGCGTAGCGACGGCGACCGTTTGTGCCCGTTTCGGTCTCCAGTGCGTCGTGTACATGGGCGAAGAGGACATGCGAAGGCAGGCGCTGAACGTCTACCGCATGCGGCTCATGGGTGCGGAGGTGGTGCCGGTAACCAGCGGTACGCGCACGCTGAAGGATGCCACCACGGAGGCGATTCGTGATTGGGTCACGACGGTCAACGACAGTCATTACATCATCGGCTCGGTGGTAGGCCCAGCGCCTTATCCGCGAATGGTCCGCGACTTCCAAGCGGTGATCGGCCGCGAAGCGCGTTCACAGATGTTCGAGCGCGCCGGAAGACTCCCGAAGACCGTGGTTGCCTGCGTCGGCGGCGGCTCGAACGCGATGGGGGCTTTCCACGCGTTCATCGACGACGCCTGCGTAGAGCTGGTGGGTGTCGAAGCCGCCGGCGAAGGCCTCGACAGCGCCCGGCATTCGGCATCACTCACCAGGGGACGCCCTGGTGTGCTCCACGGATCGCTGAGCTACCTGCTGCAGGACGCCGTGGGACAGGTCCATCCCGCGCATTCGATCTCCGCGGGACTGGATTATCCAGGGGTAGGTCCAGAGCACGCCTATCTGAAGGAGAGCGGTCGCGCAACGTACGTTGCCGTGAGCGACCGTGACGCATTGAAGGGTTTCCAGCTACTCAGTCGCCTCGAGGGCATCATCCCGGCTCTCGAAACAGCGCACGCTGTGAGCTGGATCGCATCGCAGCGTGGCCGCTGGACAGCCGACGATCCGGTGCTGCTGTGCGTGAGCGGACGCGGTGACAAGGATGTGGCGCAAGTCAGTGAAATGGCTATCTTGGGGCCGTGATCTCACCTGTGGCTCCCTCCGCGCCGGACGATGAGCGCGTCGAGCTGCCATTCCCGCCAGGGCCAATCGAGGAGCTGCTCCGGCTCATCGTGAAGGCTGCGCGCGCGCATCAGCTGTATCTACCGAATAATCCCATCTATAAGGGGGCGATCGACACCGTGCGCAGCGCCTTCGCGCCCGTGTGGGCGCAGGCCGAGGATCTGCCGCTCGAGATCACCGAGACGGACATTCGCTGGTTTGGCCATCCCGTGCTCGTGGAATCGACGAAATCGAGCGACAGTCTCCCGTGGCTCTTCTACAAGGACGGCATTCGCGAGCTTCGCCTGACCAAGGGTTTCGAGGATCAGGAGCTCGTGAAGCTTTTCGAGATCATTCAGCGGGCACGCAAGGCGTCGCCGGATGACGACGACCTGCTGACGATGGTCTGGGAAGCGGACTTCCTGTTCCTTCGGTATCGGTACGTCGATCTCGCGATGGAACCGGCGGCGCCGCTCGCCGACGGCGCCGAGATACAACCGGCCGAGCAGTCGGAGATTCAACAGGCGACGCAACAGGCGGTTCAGGAGTCGCGGGCCAACGGTGTCGTCAACATGGCCGACTTCGATGGTACGCTCTACTTCCTGGACGAAAAGGAGATCGAATACCTGCAGGAAGAGGTGCATCGTGAATATCAGGATGATCTGCGCGCGAAGGTAGTCCAGACGCTACTCGACATTTTCGAGCAGCAATCCGACGAGACCACTCGCGCGGAAATCTTGGAGCACCTCGACACGATGCTCGTGTATCTGCTCGCGGCCGGACATTTCCGCGGGGTGACGCTGCTGTTGCGCGAGGCCGCGGCTGCCGCCCAGCGCGCCGCTGACTTGACCACCATCCAACGGAACGCCCTCGCGCAACTGCCCGCTCGATTGAGCACGCCCGAATCTCTCGCACAACTGCTGCAGTCGCTCGATGACGCGAGCGAATTGCCGCCGCAATCCGACCTCGTCGAGCTATTCGAGCAGCTCCGGCCTGCGGCGCTTGGCACACTGTTGGCTTGGCTGGCGCGCATTCAAAACGCGCGGCTCCGTCCTCTGCTCGAGAGCGCCATCGGCCGGCTCGCTTCCACGGCGACGGCGGAGCTCGTACGCCTGATTGGCGCACCGGAGCGCGAAGTGGCAGTCGAGGCGATGCGCCGGTCGGGAGCGTTGAAAACCGCCGCCGCGGTGCCGCCGTTATCCAAGGCCTTGACAGCGCAGGACACCGAGTTGCGGCAGGCAGCCGTACAGGCGTTGACGGAGATTGCTACACCTGGCGCGCTTCAAGCGCTCGAGCGCGCCGTGGACGACAGCGATCGCGATGTGCGCATCGCGGCAGTGCGCGCGCTCGCGGCGCGCACATACCGGCCGGCATTGGCGCGCATCGATGCTGCCGTGAAAGGGAAGCCGATTCGTGGCGCCGATCTCACCGAAAAGATGGCGTTCTTCGAGGCGTATGGTTCGCTGTGTGGGGACGGAGGGATCCCCTATCTCGATGCGCTTCTCAACGGCAAAGGCTTTCTTGGCCGGCGTGAAGATGCGGAATTGCGTGCGTGCGCTGCGATCGCGCTCGGGCACATTGGCAGTCCGAAGTCATTGGAAGCGTTGCAGCGGGCGTCGAGCGAAAAGGACGTCGTCGTGCGGAACGCGGTCAGCCGGGCGTTGCGAGGCGCGAGCGTGTGACGGCTCCTCGACAGACGGTCCTGACGGCGAAGCCCACGGCCCAAATGAATCCCACGGGCGAGTCAGGAGGCGACTCGTTCATCCGGCGGGCCGGTCGCAGCTTCATCCTCGCGACCTACGCGGCATTGCGCTCGATCAAGCTGTACCCGGTGGAAAATGCCGCAGTACAGAAGTCGCTGGAGGATCTCAACGCGGTCGCCAAGGAGATTCTCGCCAGCGAGCACGAGCTCGAGATTCGCGTCTCTGGTGAGTTCATCTTCATCAATTCGACCAGGCTCCGCCTCGATCTCGACAACTATGCGAGCTTCAGCCATCTGCTGTCGCTCTTTCGTGGATCGGGTGTCGGCGTCGTCAGGGTGGATGACTCGATTACCTCAAAGCAGTGGCTCACCTTTCTGTCGCTCCTCCAATCGCCGGGCCAGGATACGCCGGCGATGCGCTTCGAGCAGTTGCAGGGCAGGCTTCAAGCGGCCGGCATCACGGCCTTCAGCCTCGGACCGCCGGGCGAGGATGACCCGGATGCTGACAAGGAGAAAGCGAAAGAACGCGCCAAGCGCACATACTCCCAGTCGGTGGCGGTCACGAAAGATCTGATGACTTCAGTCCGGATGGGCAAGAGTCCGAGCATCAAGAAGATCAAACGGGTGGTGCAGGGAATTGTCGATCAGATTCTGAACGAAGAGACGTCGCTGATCGGCCTCACGGCCATACGCGACTACGACGAGTACACGTTCACCCACAGCGTGAACGTCTGCATCTTCTCCGTCGCCATCGGAAAGCGGCTCGGCCTCAGTAAGCTGCAGCTGTACGATCTTGGCATGGCGGCGCTCTTCCATGATATCGGTAAGTCGCGTGTTCCACCCGAAGTACTCAACAAATCGGGGGGTCTCACCGATGAGGAGTGGCGGTTGATTGCCTCACATCCGTGGATGGGCGTGCTGTCACTCTTCCAGCTTCGCGGCGCACAGGAGCTACCGTACCGTTCGATGGTGGTGGCGCACGAGCATCATATGAAGCTCGACCTCACTGGATATCCGCGGCCGATCCGTGAGCGGAAGATGAGCATGTTCAGCAAGATCGTCGCGATCGCGGACGGCTTCGACGCCGCCACATCGCGTCGTGCGTATCAGACGACGCCGATGAATCCCGCCGATGTCATGAAGGAGATGCGTGACAATCCACGCCGCGGCATGGATCCGGTGCTCGTGAAGGCATTCGTGAACCTCACCGGAATCTATCCGGTGGGAACCTTGGTGGTCCTCGACACCTTCGAGCTCGGTATCGTTCACGCGTGTAATCCAATTCAGGAGATGCTGTCGCGACCGATCGTGCGCGTCATCAGCGACGACAAGGGACAGCTCCTCTTCCCCGGCGAGCTCGTAGATCTTGCCGACTGCTCGGCCAATGGCGCGTACCTCCGCACGATCATCAAGACGGAAAATCCCGAGCGATATGGCATCCGTATCGGTGACTACTTCGTCTGACGCCCTGGCGACGTGTTTCGGGCGTTTGCGAGCGGGAGCGCGCCGTGCGCTCGTGCCATATATCACCGCCGGTCACCCTGATCCAGCTCGGACCATCGAGCTGCTGCAGGGCTTACAGGCCGCCGGCGCCGACGTGGTCGAAGTCGGCGTTCCCTTTTCGGATCCCATGGCGGACGGACCCGTCATTCAGGCGAGCTCGCAGGTCGCGCTGCGTCATGGAGTCTCCTTCGACGCGGTGCTCGAGATGATCAATCGCGCGCAGCTCGCCATTCCGGTGGTGCTGTTCAGCTACCTGAATCCGCTCTTGGCGGCCGGCAGGGACGCGCTCGCACGCGCGGCGGAGGCAGGCGCCCACGGGGTGCTCGTCACCGACCTTCCGGTCGGATCGGATCCAGAGCTTGAAGAACGGTTCGGCAACGGACCGCTCGCGTTCGTGCGACTCGTCGCCCCCACCACGCCTGCCGACAGGATGGCGGAGATTGCGCGGCACGGCAGCGGGTTCGTCTATCTCATCAGCCGGTTGGGTGTCACCGGCGCACGTGACGAGCTTTCACCGGAACTTCCGGGCACGGTCGCCCGATTGCGCCAGGCAACCGATCTGCCGATCTGCGTAGGATTCGGCGTTTCGAAGCCGGAGCATGCCCGCGCTGTGGCGTGCATTGCCGATGGCGTGGTGATCGGCAGCGCAATGGTGCGAGCTGCGGACGAAGGCGTGCAGAGCGCCATGGCGCTCGCCGCGTCATTCCGTTCCGCCATCGACCTGGCGGCATCGTGAACGTGTTTCTCCGCCTGTACGCGCGTGCCCTTGGCACGTTCGGCCTGGCGGCGCTGTTGCTTGCGACCAGCCTCGATCATCGCTGGCTTGCCCATCCGTACGGAATTGGCCTCCTGGTCGCCGTCACGGCGTACCTGCGGCTGTATCAGATCCCGCTCACGAAGTATGGGGCGCTGAATCTCTTCGCTTTTCCGGCGGTCACGGGCGCGTTGATCCTCGGCGCGCCGGCGACTGCCGCGAGCATGTACGCCGGCATCTTCCTCGCCGACCGCTACATTCTCCGCAAGACGCTCACCGTTGCGTGGATCAACGCCGGACGCGAGGCGCTCGCTCTGTTGAGCGCATACGGCTTCTTCGCCTGGGCGTCCACGGTCAACGGCTCCGCCTTCAGCGCGGGTCTCACCACCGAAAAGCTCCCTGCGCTCGCGTTATTCATTTTCTTTTATTTCGTCGCCAGCCGCTCACTGCTGTACTTCACGCTACTCATCCGGGACAAGCTCCTTGACGAGGAAAAATCGCTGATTTTGCGCTACGAGGTCATTGGCTTCGGGGCGAGCACCATCGCCACGGCCATTGTCCTCGAGACCGTCACCGCGCTCGGGCCCGGCGGATGGATCGTGGTCGCCGTGGTCCTGGCGGTGGCAGGCGCGTTGATCAAGCGCATTCTCGAGGAGGCCATTGCCGCCGAAGAACTGAACAAGATTTTGGCGATGGAGCAGGTCGTCTCGTCCGACGCCGGGCTGGCTGATTCCTTCCGCCGCATCGAGGCGCTCGCCCATCGCCTCGTGGATTGGAGCGACTTCCGCATCTGGCGCGTACAGCCGGAGGGATTACGTCTGGTGTGGAATCAGTCCGAGGGTTACCTCGCGTCACCGCGAACGATGAGCGATGGCGAGCGGCTGCGGCGGCAGACCCTGGATACGGGGCAGCCGATCATCGTGGCCGACGCGCAGCATGACGTGCGCGTCGAGCATCCGCGTCCGGACGTGAACAGCATCGTCGTGCTGCCGCTCCGTTTCGGTGACCGCAACGTGGGACTGCTGGAGCTCGAGCATTCCAAGCGCGCCGTCTACTCCTTCAAAGAGGTGGCGCTCATTCGCCGCTTCGCGAGCCAGATCGCCACGACGCTGCACATTCACGATCTCCGGCAGCCGCTGCTCGAGGCGATGCGGCGGGTGAACACGCAAATGGAAACGCTGAACGAATCGGCGCGCGCGCTCCGCGGCGGTGGCGAGTCGGTCGCGAAGACGATTGGCGAAATCTCGCGCGGGATCATCGAGGAGAGCGAGCAGCTCGGCCGTAGCCTCGAATCGACGCACGCGATGCACGAGGCCACGGCCGAGGTAGTGCGTCGCGGCAGTGGTGCCGCCGAAGCCAGTCAGCGCGCTACCGAGATCGCGGCGGAGCACCGCCTCACGATCGGTACGGCCATTGAGCGGTTGGTGAGCGCGAAAGGCTTCGTCGCCGAGAGCGGCGCCCAAATCGAGGCGCTCGCGACGACGACCAAGCGCATCACCGAATTCATCAACATCATCCGCGAGCTCGCCGACCAGACCAACCTCCTGGCGCTCAACGCCGCGATCGAGGCTGCGCGTGCCGGCGAGCAGGGTCAGGGTTTCGGCGTCGTGGCCGAGGAAGTGCGCAAGCTCGCCGAAGAGGCGGCGCGCGCATCCGATCAAGCGGGCGACCTGGTGCTCGGGTTCGAGGATCAGATGCGGCGCATGGCGGTGCAAATGACACGTGGACAGGCAATCGTCAGCGACGTCGAGACGTTATCGGAGAGCGCGCGCCAGGCGCTCGATCAGATCGTGGAGGCTACCGCCGCCGCTTCCACGGGCGCGCAACGCATCGCCGAGACATCACGCGATCAGGAGCTCGAGTTCTCAAAGCTGCGCGAACGTGTCATGCGTGTGGCGGAGATTTCGCGGCGTAATCGTGCCGGCGCGGAGAACGTCACGGCGTCGGCGAAGGATCAGGCCACTGCGCTGCGCGAGCTCGAGGGCGCCACGCACGAGCTCCGCGATGTCGCTGTCTACCTCAGTGAGCTGACGCATCGGATCACGAGCATCGCATGAGCAGCCCGGTTGATCGCCTCGCCGCCTCGGGCGGCGCTGACGACGACGAGGTCTCACTTCACGGGATGCGCTTCCACGTGCTCGTCGGCATCCTGCCGCACGAGCGCGAGCAACCGCAGCCGTTGGAGGTGGACGTCACTGCGTGGAAGCCGGCCGGGGGAGAGGTCGTGGATTACCGGGCACTGTACGATATCGTTAGCCGGGTTGTTGGCTCGGGCGAGCTGGATTATCTCGAGCGCATCGCCGAACGCATCGCGGACGCGGCACTCACGAGCGAACCGGTGCGGCGCGTACGAGTGACGGTACGCAAACCGCATGTTTCGCTTCCCGGCGATCTCGATCACGCTCAGGTGGCAGTGACGCGCAGTCGTCATGCGTGACGTGGCGTACATCGCGATCGGCTCCAACGTCGGCGAACGAGACGCTCAGCTCGCACGCGCTCGCGGCGCGCTCGCCGCCTTGGCGCACTCACGCCTTCTCGCCGTGTCGTCGGTGGAGGAGACGGCACCCCTGGGTTCCGTGCCGCAGCGTCCCTACCTGAACCAGATGGTGGCGCTCGAGACGGAGCTCGCGCCGCGCGAGCTGCTCCGTGAGCTCCATCGCATCGAAGCGGAATCCGGGCGCGTGCGCGAGGTGCGATGGGGCCCGCGTACGCTCGATTTGGACATCGTGATGTTCGAGTCGCAGACGATCGACGAGGACGGAATCACCGTACCGCATCCGCGGCTGAACGAGCGTGACTTCTGGCGACGTGAGCTGGCGGAGCTGAGAGAGTCCTATGCGTGATTCCGCGCGCGGGACCTTTCCCGACGTCGAACTACCGCCTTGGGCTCAGGTGAGCGACAAACGCCGGCGGCATATTGCCGGCGTCGCCCAGCTTCTCTCTCGCTGGGCGGACGAGATGCACATCACGACGGTGGAGCGCCGCGACTGGCATGATGCCGCCCGATGGCATGACGCGCTGAAGGATGCCACCGACTCCGAGTTGACGGCTCTCGTCGGCGATGCGCCGTTCGAGGTGCCGATGCTGCACGGACCTGCGGCCGCGGTAATGCTGGAGCGTGAAGGGGAGCGGCGGCGAAACGTGCTGGACGCAATTCGTTATCACACGGTCGGATCGCTCGATTGGGAGCGGACAGGCCAAGCGCTGTACATGGCGGATTTTCTCGAGCCCGGACGCAGATTCCGTCCTCGAGATCGTGCCTTCCTGGCTCGACAGGTCCCGCATGATTTCGCGGGTGTCTTCCGGGAAGTGGTGCGCATGCGCTTGGAGTGGAGCCTCCAGGAAGGACATTCGCTCTTTCCACAAACGATCGAGCTCTGGAACGCGGTGCGATGACGCGTCGCGTTCTGATCGGTGCCGCCGTCCTGCTCGTGCTGCTGATCGCTGCCGTCGGTGCGGCCCTGTTTCGGGCACAGCGTGCCCGCCGTGCGGCGGGCGCCATGCGTGTCCGGGTCAGCAGCGCAACGGGCGAGCGCATTCGTGTCGAGGTCCTGAACACGACACCGACACGTGGTTTGGCTCGCCGCGCGATGTTCTATCTCCGCGATCACGGCTTCGATGTTGTGCAGATGGGCAACAGCACCGGCCAACGCGACAGCACGCTCGTGCTTGACCGTTCGAATCATCCGGCATGGGCGAGCCGCGTCGCCGGCGTGCTGGGTGGCGCGCGTGTCGAATCGCGGCCGGACAGCTCACGCTACTTGGACGTCACCGTGCTGCTCGGCAGATCGTGGCGTCCGCCGCCCCAACCGTTCTACCCGTAGTTGACCACAGGCGGCGGCGATGTCGACGCCGCGACTCTTCCGGATCGCGACCTCCACGCCCTGCCGCCGGATTTCGCGCGCGAAGGTGAGAATGCGATCCGGTGGCGTCGCGGTGAACCCGCGGGCGCCACCCGGATGCAACGGGATCAGGTTGACGAACGCGCGGCACTCCTTCGCCAATCCGGCGAGTTGGAGCGCGTGCTCGACACCATCGTTCACTCCGCCCAGCATCACGTACTCGAACGTCACGCGGCGCTCGAAGGCTCGAGCGGCCGAGATCACGTCGGCGAGGGGATACTTCACGTTCACCGGCATGAGCTCCCGCCGCAACGAATCGCTTGGCGCATGAATGGAGATGGCGAGACGGAACTGCTCCGGGCGCTCACTCAATGCAACGATCCCGGGCAACACGCCAACCGTCGACACGGTGATGTGCCGCGCTCCGATGCCGCAGCCGCTCTCCGCGTTGAGTATGGTCAACGTGGGGTCGACGGCCTTCCAGTTCATCAGCGGCTCGCCCATCCCCATGAACACGACGTTGGTCACGTGAATGGGCGGATCGAGCAGCCGCATCTCCCGCACCTGACCGGCGATCTCGTAAGGCTCGAGATTGCGTTGAAAACCCATCGCTCCCGTGGCGCAGAACGCACAGCGTAACGCGCACCCCGCCTGAGAGGAGATGCACAACGTGAGTCGGTCCCCCTCGGGTATGGCGACGGTCTCGATCGCCTGGCCGTCCGCCAGCGTGAAGAGGAATTTCTCCGTGCCATCCGTGGACCGCTGTCTCGCGAACAGCGTGAGGCGCGGCAACGAGAACTGTTGGCCGAGCAGCTCACGCACGCGCTTCGGCAGCTCCGTCATCGACGTGAAGTCGGGCGCCGGATTCGTCCACAGTCGGCGCCCCACCTGTTTCGCGCGATATGCAGGCTCACCGTGATCGGCAAAGAAGGTGCGCAATCGTGCACCTGCCGCGTCCGGTGTCAGATTCAACAGGTTCTCAGAGCCGTTCACCGAAATACCGACGTTAGAGCAAATTGATATGTGGCGCTGAGGCCGGCGCCGTTCTCCTCGCGCGCGATGCCCACACTGTAGCGGGCATAATGCAGGGCGAGCCCGAGCCGAAGACGACGGGTCGTGTTGCCGAACTGCACGCTTTCCGCCACGCCGCCGCGGGCGTCGAGTTGGCGGTATCGCCCACTCGCAAAGACATAGTTGTCGTGACCGTGCCCTTCTGTGTTCGACATAGCATATCCGGCCCGCCACTCCCACGTCGTATCTCGTCGAAATACCGGAAGATCGGCAGCGGTCAGATACGTCGCGGGCTCCGCGGCTCGGCGCTCCGGGGCAAAGAGGAATGTCGACGCTGCGAGTCGGAGTGGCGTGCGCAGGAAATGATCGATGACGAAGCCCGCATCTACCGACGTCGCGCTCCCGTGCTGAAGATCCAATGTTCCCGTCCGATAGCGCGCCGCAACGCCAATGCTGCTGTTGTTTCGGCTGTACGCCGCCCCCAAGGAGTACACCGTGGTGCTGTACGGAATCTCACCACCGATCGACTGCGGGTCGGTCTCGGTGTGCAGGAGGTCCACGACAGCCATTCGCGTCAGCGACGCGCTGGCCGTGAATCCGCGCGGCAAGGCAGCACTGGCGACGAGCGCGCCGCCGCTGATCCCCTGGTCAATCGGGGAGTTCATCGCCGCGATTCCAATCTGCGCCCGATCAGCAGGACGAAGGGGAGTTGTCGCCGGATTCCAAAGGCCGGCGCCGAGCTGCGAAGCCAAGGCCTGCGCTTCTGCCATGGCGCCAATCGGGAACTCGAGCAGATCGCGCCCGGGAACCGCCGTTAGTTGGCCATGAAGGCTCAACGGAAGAGTCAGCCAGAGGGCAGCGGCGAAGATCAAGCGCGACATGCACTTCAGGTTATCAGAGCGTCGCATGACGGTCAAGCGAATCTCTTCCACCCGGCCGCGCTGATGACTTAAATTCGAGCATCACCTACCATGTCTCCGCCCCGCCCTCTTTTTTGACCCTGACAAATCCTTTCGCCACCGCACTGCGATCGCATCTTTGCGGTGCGCTCAGACTCAGCGACGTCGGCAGCCGGGTGCGGCTCGGCGGCTGGGTGCATCGAACGCGGGATCTCGGTGGTTTGTTGTTCCTGGACCTGCGCGACAGATCAGGGTTGGTACAGGTCTCATTCGATCCCGCGCTCGCGGCCCCCGATGTGTACGCTCTCGCGGCTTCGGTCGGCGGCGAGACTGTCGTGCTCGTGGAGGGCGATGTGGTGGAGCGCCCGCAAGCGATGCGAAACGGTGAGCTCGCCACCGGCGACATCGAGGTAAAGGCGGCGTCGCTGCAAATCGTCGGACCGGCAGCCGTACCTGCCATACCGGTGGCGCGAGCGCGCGGAGAGAAACTTCCGGCGGAGGAGTTGCGGCTCCGCCACCGCTATCTGGATCTTCGCCGCCCGGAGCTTCAGCAGAATTTGATTCTGCGTCACCGACTCATGCAGGCGGCACGACGCTATCTCAGCGATCGCGAGTTCCTCGAGATCGAGACGCCGGTTCTCACGAAGCCGACGCCTGAAGGTGCCCGCGATTATCTCGTTCCGAGCCGGGTCCATCCTGGCGAGTTCTTCGCGTTGCCGCAATCGCCGCAATTATACAAGCAGTTGCTGATGGTCTCGGGCTTTGATCGTTACTTCCAGATCGCGCGCTGCTTCCGCGACGAAGATTTGCGTGCTGATCGACAGCCGGAGTTCACACAAATCGATATCGAAGCGTCCTTTATCGTGCGCGAGGACGTGATCGCGCTGACCGAAGGACTGATCTCCACGCTATGGGCCGAGGCAGGGCACGACGTGCGCCCATCATTCCCGCGAATGGCATATGCAGACGCCGTGGAGCGATATGGCATCGACCGGCCGGACCTCCGTTTTGGGCTAGAGATCTTCGACGCTAGCGACGTATTTCGCGGAGCGGATTTCGGTATTACCCGTTCGGCATTGCAGCAGGGAGGGCGTGTTCGCGGTATTCGGATTCCAGAGGGCGCGAGCCTCTCGCGCAAGCAACTCGACGAGATCGAAGGGGAGGCCAAGTCGGCCGGGGCGGCCGGACTCTTGCGGCTGAAGTACACTAACGGGCAGCTCGAGGGGCCGGCGGCAAAGTTTCTGCCCCAGGACGCCGCTGCGCGTCTCGAGGTGGTCGACGGCGATCTCGTACTGTTCGTGGCTGGGCCGGACCGCATCGCGAATCCGGCGTTGGACCGGGTCCGACAGGATGTTGCACGCCGGCTCAATCTGATCCCGTCGGATAAATTGTGCTTCCTGTGGGTGCTGGACTTCCCGATGTTTGACAAGGATCCCGACACCGGAGCTTTGGCCGCCGTTCATCACCCTTTTACAGCGCCGGATCCCGCCGATCTCGGCCTGCTCGCCGACGCGCCTGAGCGCGCACATGCTCAAGCGTACGACGTCGTGCTGAACGGTCTCGAGCTCGGCGGGGGTAGCATCCGCATCAACGATCCAACGGTGCAGGGCAGGGTCTTCTCACTCCTCGGCATCGATGAAGAGACAGCGCGCGCTCGTTTCGGTTTCCTGCTCGAGGGCTTGAGAGCGGGCGCGCCGCCGCACGGCGGCATCGCGCTCGGCTTCGATCGAATCGCGATGATGCTCTCCGGCGCCACGTCGTTGCGCGACGTCATTGCCTTTCCAAAGACGACCGCGCAGCGCGCGTTGTTCGAAGGTGCTCCCTCGTCCGTGCCGCGCGACGAGCTGAGCGATCTGCACATCGCCATCGAGGATGCGCCGGCGTGAACGAGGGCTCTGTGACAGAACGGCTCTCCACCGAGGGAGCGGACCTGCTCACACTGGCAGGCGTGAACGACAGCAATCTCGTGGAGCTCTCGAGGCTTTGCGGCGTCAAGGTGGCGTTGCGTGGTGACATGCTCGCGATAACGGGCCCCGAACCATTCGTGGAAAAGGCACTCACGATCGCGGATCGCATGATCGAGATGGCAAAGCAGAGGCGGGAGCTCACGCCTGACGACGTGCTTCGGCTGAGCGACGCGTCGCGCCTTCACCGCGAGAACGGCGGCAACGGCGCCGACGACGAGGATCGCGGCGGTGTGCGCATCGCGCTTCCGGGCATGCGCAAGGTTATCCAGCCGAAAACCTCGGGTCAGGCGGAGTATCTGGCGCAGATCGCCGAGCACGACATCGTCGTCGGCATCGGGCCGGCGGGCACCGGTAAGACGTACCTTGCAGTCGCGGCGGCGGTGGATGCGCTCACCCGCAAACGTGTCCGCCGCATCGTGCTCGCGCGACCTGCGGTGGAGGCAGGGGAAAGTCTCGGCTTCCTCCCCGGAGACATGCAGGCCAAAGTCGATCCGTACCTGCGTCCGCTGTATGACGCATTGGACGAGATGATGCCATTCGAGCGGGTGCAGCGCGCGCTGGAGACTCGCACGATCGAGATCGCGCCACTGGCGTTCATGCGCGGCCGGACGCTCGGAGATGCTTTCGTGATTGTTGATGAAGCGCAGAACGCCACCGCCCTTCAGATGAAGATGTTGCTGACGCGGCTTGGCGTGAACTCGAAGATGGTCATCACCGGCGACAAGACGCAGATCGATTTACCGAAGAGCGAGGAGTCGGGGCTCACACAGATCGAGCGATTGCTACCGGGCATCGAAGGCATCGGATTTCACTATTTCACCGACGCCGACGTCGTGCGTCATCGCCTCGTGCGCGATATCATCCGCGCCTACGCCGACTCCGGAACGTAGGCTGTGAGCCTGCGGGAGCAGCTCGAGCGCGCCACGTTAGCTGCCACGCCCGATCGCCGAGCGCTCGTTGTATACCACGCCAAACGTGTGGCGATCGCCGTCGGGCTGGCCGTTCTGACGTATTTGCTCTTTCCCGCATCGCCCGCGGTGGATTTTCCAGTGTACGAAGTGGGCTCCGTCGCAGCGGACAACGTGATCGCTCCATTTGCCTTTCGCGTGGTGAAGTCCGATGCCGACCTGGCGAAGGAGCGCGATGCTGTGTCGCATTCCGCGGAACCAATCTTCGACTTTGTCCCGGCGGCGCTCGATTCGACACGGCGCCAGCTCGACGCATTCATCACCGCTGTCGACGACGCCGCACGCACCACCGACAGCCGCCACATCGTCCCCGCCATTCAGCAGGCGGCGCTATCGCACAGCGTGCAACTCTCAGCCGCCGAGGCCAGCTACCTGGCGAGCGCGCCGCGCCGGGCGGCGCTGTTCGGGGCCGTGGAGCGAGCGTTCGAGCGTTGGCTGCCAGCGGGCGTGTCATCTTCAGGAACGCTCGATACGCTTCGCGGTGAGGTGATCACGCGCACCGGTAACGAGGAGCGTCGCACTCCCGCCGATAGCGTGGCGACCTTCGCGATCTTCGTTGCACGAGCGCGGCTGCTGCACCCGGATCCGCGCTCGCCAGTCGGTGACGCGCTGTTCAGACGTCTGCTTGCCGGATTTTTTCACCCCACGATGTCTTACGATGTCGCCGCCAGCGCGGTGCGGCGCGACCAGCTGGTGCGTGCCGTGCCGGCCACGAAGTTCGAGGTACGTGCCGGTGAGAAGATCATCGGCGCTCATGAAGTTGTCGGTCGCGACGAGCACGACAAGCTACAGGCGTTGCGCGATGCAGTCGATCAACAGCGCCTCGTGCACCACGGCCTATCACGGGTCATCGGCTCCATCCTGTTCAACTTTCTGGTGATCGGGCTGCTGGGCCTCGCCATCTACCTCTTCCGTCCGAAAGCGTACGAACAGCTACGCTGGCTGGCCATGTTCGCCGTCGCGACGGTCGTCGTACTTGTTGGCGCGGCGATCGTAGCACGAGAACGACCGGTCCACCCGGAGCTCATTCCGGTCACGTTCGCCGTGGTGATGATCAGTGTGCTATTCGATCAGCGTATTGCGATGATCACCGCGCTCGTGCTTTCGGTCCTGCTCGGCGGACAGAGCATCTTCCGCGGCACGAATGCGTTGATGATCAACATCGTCGGTGGCGTGGTCGCGGCGTTCAGCGTGCGTGCGATTCGCCGTCGCAATCAGATCTATCATTGGATTCTGACGATCGGTCTGGCGTATTTCGCGATCGCCGTGGCGATCGGCCTGGCACTGGAGCAGCCCACGTCGGCTATCCTGAGCTCCGCGGGTCTCGGCGCCTTGAATGCCCTCGTGTCCGTGTTGATCGCGATCCTCCTCTTGCCGGCAGCCGAGTCGTTCACGGGAATCGAGACGGATCTCACACTGCTCGAGTGGTCGGATCTCAATCGGCCGCTGATGCAGCGCCTCAGCCTCGAGGCGCCCGGAACGTATGCGCATACCATCGCCATCGCCAACCTCGCCGATGCGGCCGCCCGCGCCATTGGAGCGAACGCCCTGCTCGCCCGCGTCGGTGCGTACTACCACGACATTGGCAAGATTGCGAAACCGCAGTACTTCGTGGAAAATCAGGCGAAAGGTCGGAATCCGCACGACAGGCTCGAGCCTAACGCCAGTGCGCGGATCATCAGGAATCACGTCGGCGAGGGACTCGAGCTTGCCGACGAATTCAATTTGCCGCGTGCGCTGCGCGCCTTCATCACAGAGCACCACGGGACGGGCGCCATCTCATATTTTTTTCAGAAGGCGAAGGAACGTCCCGACGAACCGCCTCCTGATCCGGCGGATTACGCGTATCCCGGGCCGTTGCCACAGACAGCCGAGACGGCGGTGGTAATGTTGGCCGACGGTGTCGAGGCCGCCACTCGGGTGTTGAGCGAGCCAACACCACAGCGGATCCGAGAGGTTGTGGATCACATCATCCGGCAACGCATCGAGCAGGGACAGTTACGTGATGCGCCGCTCACGCTGCGTCAGCTCGAGATCATCCGTGAGGAATTCGCGCGTGTGCTGACGGGGATGTACCACAACCGCATCGATTACCCGGCGGCGAGCGGAGGTATCACGTCAGGCTTCGCGTCGGTATGAGCTTGGATGTCGACGTGGCCAGCGACGGAACCCGATCGGCGCTCGGCCGCGCGCGCACCGGGCAGATCGCGCGGCGCGTATTACATGCGGAAGGCGTCCGCCACGCGCTCCTGTCGGTGACGTACGTCTCGAAGGCGCGCATTGCCCAGCTGAATCGGCGGCACCTCCGGCATCGGGGGGCGACGGATGTCATCTCGTTCGCGTTCACCCGTGCTCGCCGATCGGATCCCGTCATTGGAGACGTTTACATCGCGCCGGAGATCGCGCGTGCAAATGCGCGGGAGAACCGAGTACCTCTTCGCGAGGAACTCGCGCGACTGGTGGTGCACGGCATTCTTCATGTTTTGGGATACGATCATCCCGCCGAAGGCCGGCGGGAGCGTTCCGCCATGTGGCGGCGACAGGAGCGGCTCGTGAAGGAGATCGGTGCATGAGCGCTTCACCGCTGCTCGCGTTGGTGGCTGCATCGGCACTCGCCGTGCTCTGTTCAGCCGCCGACGGGTCACTCGTTGCTCCGACGGCCGCGGACATCGACGAGCGAGCACGAGCGACCACGTTGGGTCGCCGAGAGCAGACGCATCGTGCGCTCACGACGGCCCGGGTGTTCTCCTATCTCACAGCGGGCGCAGCACTCGCCCGATCGATCCACGTCGAGCGGCGCGCGACTGTCGGCGCCATCGTTCTCGTCGTGCTGCTTTCGCTGCTTCTGATCGCCGTGGCAGAGGGCGCGGCTCGGGCCGCCGGTTACGCGCGCCCGGACAACACGGCGCGCCGATTGGGGTGGCTCGTGCGTGCCGTCCGTCTGTCGCTGTCACCGGTGGTGGCGCTGGGCTCGCGTGGGGAGGCGCTGCTCGATCGGATCGTCCCGATGCGCGACGCTGAAGAGGACAGGCGCGAGACCAGCGCCGCGCAGTTCCGCGAGGTGGTGACCGCCGAAGCGGACGTGACGCGCGAAGAGGAGGCCCTCATTCACGGCGTTTTCTCGTTAGGAAACACGGAGGTGCGCGAGATCATGGTGCCGCGCGTCGACATAGTCGGTATCGAGGCCGGGATACCATGGTCGGAGGTCGTGGATCGAGTGCGCAGCTCCGAGCACGCCCGCTTTCCCGTATTCGAGGAGACGCTCGACAACATGGTCGGCATCCTCTACGCGAAGGATCTCCTTCCATCAGTGATCGAGGACGAGGAGCCACGTGCCGGTTGGCGATCGCTGATCAGGCCCGCGGTGTTCATTCCGACGTCCAAGATCATCGACGACCAGCTCCGGGATTTCAAGGCGAGTCACACCCACATCGCGATCGTGAGCGACGAGTACGGCGGGACTGCGGGCCTGGTGACGATCGAGGACGTGCTCGAGGAGATCGTCGGCGATATTCGAGACGAGTACGACGTCGAGCCTCCGGAGATCGAGCGCGAGGGCGATTCACATTTCTGGATCGCAGGTAAGGTTACGGTTGACGAGTTGTCCGAGCTTCTCGACACCCGATTCGACGTCGACGACGTAACGACCGTCGGTGGTCTCGTCTACGAGCTCTTCGGCCGTGTTCCGCGCCCCGGCGAGTCGATTGTCGCCGGCGGATACCGGATCGTCGTGGAGCAAGTGCGTCACCGGCGTATCGAGCGCGTGTACTTCGAGCGCATGGCTCCGGTCGCGCGCCGCTGGCATCATTGATGTTTCGCGAATACCTCTTCATCGTCGCGGTTGTTAGCGTGGCGTGGCTCACGGCCGGCGGGATTGCTGTTCGGTCCGTGAGCCGCATCTGGTTGCGGCACTGGGCAGAGCGTCGCCTCCGCGGGTCGGACGCCGCGCTCACGTATCTGGAGCGCCCGCAACGATTGCTGGCGGCGGCGAGCGCGTCGGTCGCCATGATGCTCGTACTCGCCGGCGCGCTTACCGGCGCGCGCTTCGGTGCGCTGGCGCTCGTCTGGCATCTTGGACTACTCGCCGCCGTCATCATTGTCGTGGGTCAGATGGTGCCGCGAGCCATCGCGCGCCGTTGGCCATCCGCGCTCGTTCCGGTGCTGCTGCCTGCGTTGCGCATTGCAGAGGTCATGGCAGTGCCCGTGCTTGCTGTCGGTCGCATCGTCCTTCGGCGCCTCGAGCTCCCGCCTTCCGCGGGTAGCGGTGAGACGGAAGCGGATGCGATCCAGGACCTTCTTCGTGAAGGCGAGCTCGAAGGCGTCGGCGAGCACGATGAGATCGCGATCATCAGCGGCGTCGTGGAATTCGCGGAGAAGCGAGTGCAGGACGTGATGACGCCGCGTGCCGACATCTTCGCGCTCGAGCAGACCACTGATGGTCACTGGCTGGCCGCACGCATCGCCCAGTCAGGTTACAGCCGAGTGCCGATCTTCGTCGGATCAGTGGATCGCATCGTCGGAATGGTGCATGTATTCGACGTGCTGAAAGTGCGAGGAGAGACGGTGCCTCCACTCCGCCCCGTTACGTACGCCGCGCCGCCGACTGCGGCAAACGACCTCCTCTTTCGCATGCTGCGGCAGCGACAGCACATGGCCATCGTCCGCGACGATGCCGGAACCACTCTGGGTTTGGTGACGCTCGAGGATCTGCTGGAGGAGCTCGTCGGCGACATTCGCGACGAGCACGACGAGCCGGCACCTGCCCACGCGACCGCCGGTGCCGCGGCCGGCGCGCGTGTACGTCCGCATGCTGCGGACAGGCAGACCGGTAGTCGATGACCACGAACTCCGATGTCGCGGCCGGCGAGAGCCTCTCGCGCATACGACGACTTCTCAGCGATTTCGACAACGGCATGAAATCAGCGCTCGCTCGCGCGCTGTCCATCGCCGAAAATCGGCGCCCCGGCTTCGACCAGCTCCTGGCCGCGTTGCACTCGCGGCAGGGAAGGGCGAGGCGAATCGGCCTCACTGGTCCTCCGGGGGCCGGGAAGAGCACGCTCGTCACGCGATTCGTGCAGTCGTTTCGGGACGCCGGGCACACTGTCGGTGTGATCGCCGTCGATCCAACATCTCCATTCACTGGTGGCGCGCTGCTCGGAGATCGCATCAGGATGGAGGCCGTTGCGCTGGATCCCGGGGTCTTCATCCGCTCGATGGCGACGCGTGGATCGCTCGGCGGCCTGGCCGCGGCAACGCGCGACGTCGCCGACGTCCTCGACGCGTTTGGCGTCGATCGGATTCTGATCGAGACGGTCGGCGTCGGTCAGAGTGAGCTGGACATCGCGCGCACAGCCGATACGAGCGTCGTCGTGCTCGTGCCCGAATCAGGGGATTCCATCCAGACGCTGAAGGCGGGGCTGATGGAGATCGCCGATATTTTCGTCGTCAACAAGAGCGACCGACCCGGTGCCGACCGTCTCCGCCACGAACTGGAGCTGATGCTGGGACTCCGAAGCGGGCACGCGCTCAAGAACGTACCGGCCCACCATGGCATCGAGCTTGGTCGAGTGATGACGCGGGACGAAAAGCTCGCGATGAATCCAGCGCGTGCAGCACGAGAGGCCGCGCGCGGCGGATCCAGCGAGTGGACACCTCCCGTGCTGCGCGCCGTCGCCTCGCAAAGTGAGGGAATAGCCGAGTTGGTTGACGCACTGGACCGTCACTTTCGCTATCTTGAACGCAGTGGCGAGCTGCGATCGCGCCGGCGTCGGCGACTGCGCGACCACGTAGTGGAGGTCGTCGATGACAAAGTCCACCGGCGCCTGTGGGAGGACGCGGCGACGCGAGAGTGGCTGGACGCGCAGCTTCCAGCGCTCGAGTCGGGTAGCACGAACCCGTTTGCAGTGGCCGACCAACTCCTGGCGCGCAGTGCGGACATCATGACGCGAATCGACTGATGACATCCACGCGAAACCTTGCACCGACAGCCTCCACTGCGGACGCGAATGGCCAACCCGCGGACGGACCGGCAACGCGTGCCGAGCTCGATCGCCTGCGGGCGGAGATCGCCGAATGGCGGCAGCGTTACGAGAGTGGCGAGCTGCGCGACATCGCGTTCGCGAACTCGGAGGGTGAGGTCCAGCCGCTCTACACGGCCCTCGACGTCTCTCCGAACAGCGCGGAAGCATTGGGTGTGCCGGGAGTATATCCGTACGCGCGCGGCATTCACCCGACCGGCTACCGTGGCAAGCTCTGGACGATGCGCCAGTTCGCCGGCTTCGGCAGCGCTCGTGATACCAACGCGCGATTCAAGTTCCTCCTCGAGCACGGCCAAACGGGGCTGTCGACGGCGTTCGACTTCCCGACACTGATGGGCTACGACTCCGACCATCCTCGTTCGGAGGGCGAGGTCGGCAAGACCGGCGTGGCAATCTCGAGTCTCGCAGACATGGAGACCTTGTTCGAGGGGATACCGATGGACCAGGTATCCACGTCGATGACGATCAACGGGCCGGCGATCATTCTTTGGGCTTTTTATATCGCCGCGGCCGAACGTCAGGGTGTGTATGCCGACAAGCTCCGCGGCACCATCCAGAATGACATCCTGAAGGAGTACATGGCGCAGCACGCCTGGTGCTTCCCGATCGAGCCGGCGCTACGGCTCATCGTGGATTGTTTCGAGTGGGGAGCCGAGCACGCGCCGCTGTGGAATACGATCTCGATCTCCGGATATCACATTCGCGAGGCTGGCGCCACCGCTGCTCAGGAATTGGCATTCACCCTCGCCGACGGGTTCACGTACGTGGAGCGGGGTATCGCGCGCGGCTTGCCGGTCGATGACTTTGCTCCGAGACTTTCGTTCTTCTGGGACATTCACAACGACTTTTTCGAGGAAGTCGCAAAGCTGCGGGCGGCGCGGCGCATCTGGGCTCGGCACATGAAGGATAGATACGGAGCGAAGAGTCCACGCTCCTGGATGATGCGCTTTCATTCCCAGACCGCCGGCGTCACGTTGACGGCACAGCAGCCGATGAACAACGTCGTGCGGGTCGCGTACCAGGCGCTCGCGGCAGTGTTGGGTGGCACACAGTCACTGCACACGAACTCGATGGACGAGACGCTTGCATTACCCACCGAGCAGGCAGTGCAGGTGGCGCTTCGCACACAGCAGGTGCTGGCCTACGAAACGGGAGTGCCAAACGTGATCGATCCGCTGGGTGGCTCGTACTATGTCGAGGCACTCACCGATCGCCTCGAGCGCGAAGCCGAGACGTTGTTCGAGGAGATCGGGAGGATCGGAGGCGTCGTGCGCGGCCTGGAGACGGGCTGGCTGCAGCGCAAGATCGCCGAGTCGGCGGCGCGTCAGCAGTGGGAGGTCGAACAGTATCGCCGGATCATAGTCGGGGTGAATGAGTTCGCGACGAACGATCAGGCGTTGGAGATTCCGCTGCTGCGGATTGGCGAGGACGTGGACCGCGAGCAGCGCGCCCGTCTTGCCACGCTTCGGGCGGAACGAGACGGGGCACTCTGTCTCGAGCGACTCGAGCGGTTGCGCGATGCGTGCCGCGATGGGCGGAACACGATGCCGTTCATTCTCGACTGCGCGCGGGCGTACTGCACGCTGTACGAGATCCGGCGAGCGATGGAGGATGTGTTCGGCGCCTATCGAGAGCCCGTGTTCTTCTGAGTGTCACGCGCCGCAAATCGCGCCGGAAGGGCTGGCGAATGGTGGGCAAGCTCTTTCGACGAGCACTATCTGTTGGAGTACCAGCCCCTGTTCACACCCGAACGCGATCGGCGGGAGGTCGCACGTCTGGTTGATGTGCTGGGTCTTCCAGCGGGCGCGCGAGTGCTGGATGTGCCCTGCGGTCAAGGCCGACACGCCCACCTGCTGGCCGAGGCGGGATACGCCGTGCACGGGCTCGACTACTCACCGGTCCTTCTCGCCCACGCCGCGGCACGCGGAACTGGTCCGCGGCTGCGTTACCGCCGCGGGGACATGCGGCGACTGCCGGCGCGCTGGACAGGCCGGTTCGATGCAGTGGCCAATCTGTTCACGTCGTTTGGCTTTTTCCTCGATCCTGCCGATGACCGCCGCGTACTGTTCGAGTTCGCGCGCGTGCTGCGGCCGGATGGCGTGTTGGTGTGGCATGGTGGGAGTCGTGACGGTGTAGTGGCTCGCTTCCTCCAGCGCGACTGGTGGCGAACGAGAGACGGCACTCTGATCGCCCAGGAGCGCTCCTTCGATCCACTGAGCGGTGTGCTGACGATAGCCAGCACGTGGAACGGCGTGATCGGTGCGGGGGAGCGCGAGCACCGTATCCGACTCTACTCCGCGACACATCTGTCAGAGCTGTTTAGAGACGCCGGACTTATCGTGGAACAGGCATTCGATGGTTGGTCTGATCGGCCGCTGACGCGCCGATCGAGTGAGATGCTTCTGGTCGCGCGCAAAACGTGACCACTGCTCCGTTGCTTCGGCATCGCACGCACAGCTAGCTTTGATGCGGCCTCGGGATCGCTGGCCCTCTGCGCTCCTGAGAGAGCGCAACCGCGACACCGACGATCAGAGATCAGCGAGCACACCTTGCGTCCCATTCGTGTGTTGGTGGCGAAACCCGGGTTGGACGGGCACGATCGTGGCGCCAAGGTCGTGGCCGCAGCACTGCGCGATGCCGGCATGGAGGTGATCTACACCGGTTTGCACCAGACGCCGGAAATGATCGCCAACGCCGCGGTGCAGGAGGACGTGGACGTCGTCGGGCTGTCGATCCTGAGTGGTGCCCACATGACGCTGTTCCCGCGTGTTCGCGATCTCCTGGCCGAGGCAGGGCGCGACGACGTCCTCATCACAGGTGGCGGGATCATTCCTCGTGAGGACATGGAGGAATTGCGACGTCGCGGCATCGGACAGCTCTTTGGACCAGGCACGCCGACGTCGGAGCTCATCGACTACATTAGGAACTGGTTCGCCGAGCGACAGAAACAAGAAGCGTGACGTCACGACTGCGGGAACTCGGCGATGCCGTCCGCCTCCTCGAAGCGCAGTTACGAAAGGGCGGCGGAGCCTCGAAGATTGCACGCCAGCACGAACAGGGTAAGCTCACCGCGCGCGAGCGCGTTGACCGACTCTGTGATCGCGGCACTCGCTTCCTCGAGATCGGGCTGCTCGTGGCCTACGATCAGTACGACGGCCAGGCGCCTGGCGCGGGCGTGGTCACCGGCATCGGCATCGTGCACGGACGGGAGGTTGTCGTCGTCGCGAACGACGCCACAGTAAAGGCGGGCTCCTGGTGGCCGGAAACGATCAAGAAGATGCTGCGCGCCCAGGAGATCGCGATGCGCTGTCGCATTCCGATCATCTACCTCGTGGACTCGGCAGGTGTGAATCTGCCGTATCAGGGTGGTGTGTTCCCCGGGCAGTATGGGGCGGCGCGGTTGTTCTACTATAACTCGATTATGCGTCGCTACCTGCGCGTCCCCCAGCTTGCCGCCGTTATGGGTCCGTGCATCGCCGGAGGTGCGTACCTTCCCGCGCTTTCCGATCTCATCGTGATGGTGAAGGGCACGTCGTTCATGGGCCTCGGGGGACCGAATCTCGTGAAGGGCGCAACCGGTCAGACGATTGATAGCGAGACGCTTGGTGGCGCCATTACGCACACGGAGATCAGCGCCGTTGCGCATTACGCCGTGGACGACGACACCGCCTGCCTGGAGAAGTTACGCGAGCTCGTATCGATGCTGCCCGATCGCCACACTCCGGCCGGCGCGCAGTCAAACGGCAGCGCAGCGGTGCACGGCAGCGGGCACCACGCTCCAGCCGATTCCGGCAGCCTTTACGATCTGCTCCCGCACGATCATCGGATGTCGTACGACGCTCACGCGGTGCTGCGCGCAATTGTCGATGCCGGCCAATTGGACGAGTTCCAGGAGCATCTCGCGCGCGAGATGATCTGTGCCGACGCACGCATCGCCGGCATTCCCATCGGAGTCATCGCCAATCAGCGCGGCTTGATCAAGGGCCGGCCGGGAGAGAAGCCGCGCTTCGGCGGGATCATCTATGCGGAAAGCGCCGAAAAGGTCGCGTACTTCATCGAGCGGTGCGATCGCGAGCGCATCCCGCTTTTATTCCTCCAGGACGTCTCCGGATTCATGGTCGGACCTGAAGCGGAACACGAAGGGATCATCCGCGCCGGAGCTCATTTTGTCGAGGCGATGGCCACGGCGCGTGTGCCGAAGATCGTGCTCACGATCAATCATGCATCAGGGGCAGGTTACTACGCGATGGCCGGACAGGGGTTCGACCCGGATTTCATCTTCAGCTGGCCCACTGGACGGATGGGCGTCATGGAAGGTGAAGCGGCGGTGCAGGCAGTGCACGGCCCTGCGATCGAGGCGGCGCGAACCAAGGGTGGCGATCCGCCGCCCGATGTCGCCAAAGCAATGGAAGAGATGCGGCAAGATTACGAGCACCAGCTTGATGCACGCTTCGCGGCTGCCCGGGGCTTTGTCGATTCGATCATCCAACCCGAGGACACACGCGACGTGCTAGCGATGGCGCTTCGCGCGTCATTGCAGAATCCCGGCCCGCATCTCGGGCCATTCGTGCTCCCCGCCTTTCGAGACGATCAGTGAGCCGAGTCGTTCGTGTCGCCGCTGGGCAGGGCTTCTGGGGAGATTGGCTGGAAGCTCCGCGCCGGCAGGTCGAGGGTGGCCCAATCGACTATCTGATGCTCGACTATCTCGCGGAAGTCACCATGTCGATTCTGCAGAAGCAGAAGGACCGGGACCCCATGATGGGTTACGCCCGCGACTTCGTCGGCGCGGTCGAGAGTGTCCTTCCGTCGGTCGTCGAACGCGGCGTGCGAATTGTCGCGAACGCGGGAGGTGTCAATCCACCCGCGTGTGCGGCCGCCGTGCTCGCGATTGCCGACAAGCACGGGGCGCGCGGAAACGTGCCGGTGGGAGTCGTCACCGGCGACGACCTTTTGCCACGGCTCGACGAGCTGATGGCCTCCGGACACCAACTCTCCAACATGGAGACTGGCGAGCCGCTCCGCACGGTACGCGACCGCGTGCTCTCCGCGAACGCATACATTGGTTCAGTACCTATTGTCGAGGCACTGCGAAAGGGGGCGAGTATCGTCATCACCGGACGATCCACCGATACGGCGCTCACCATGGCGCCTTTGCGCCATGAGTTCGAATGGGACGATGACGACTGGGACCGACTCGCCGCGGGCATCGTGGCAGGCCACATCATCGAATGCGGCGCACAGTGTTCGGGAGGAAACTGCCTGTACGATTGGCGAAACATCCCGGATCTTGCCGATGTCGGCTATCCGATCGTCGAGGCATCGGCCGACGGCACTTTCGTGATCACCAAGCATCCCAACACCGGCGGCCGCGTATCGGTGCCGTCCGTCACGGAGCAGTTGGTCTATGAGATGGGAGATCCGCGCTCGTACATCACTCCCGATGTAATTGCGGACTTCACGACGATTCATCTCGCCGAAGACGGTCCCGATCGCGTGCGAGTGTCGGGAGTTCGAGGTCGTCCGCCCACGGACAAGCTCAAGGTCTCAATTGCCTATCGAGCAGGTTTCAAAGCGGTGGGAACACTCGTGTATGCGTGGCCAGATGCACTCGAGAAGGCGCAGCTCGCCGACCGCGTGCTCCGCGCACGACTCGATCATCTCGGTTTGCGCTTCGAACAGATCCTCACGGAGTTTGTCGGTGCGGATGCGACTCACGGGCCACTGGCGGTACACGGCAGTGATCTGCCGGAGGTGCAGCTTCGTGTCGGCGTGCGCTCCAGTTCTCGTGCCGATGTGGAGCGCTTCACGCGCGAGCTCGCGCCGCTGGTCCTCAACGGACCGCCGAGCGTGACCGGATTCGCCGGCGGGCGACCGAAAGTGGAGGAGATCGTCGCCTACTGGCCGGCGCTCATTGACAAGTCCGTCGTGCGCACGAATGTCGAGGTCCTCACATGAAGGTGCGCTTGCTCGACATCGCGCATGCCCGTTCCGGTGACAAGGGCGACACGGCGAACGTGGGCGTCATCGCACTGGAGCCCGGCTGGTATGACCTGCTCGAGCGCTTCGTCACGCGCGATCGAGTGCGCGAGCATTTTCGCGGGATCATCACTGGCCCCGTGGAACGATTCGAGCTCCCGAATCTCCACGCTCTGAATTTTCTCCTTCACGGCGCGCTCGACGGAGGTGGTACGCTGTCGCTGAAGACAGACGCGCAGGGAAAGGTGTTCTCGACCGCCATGCTCCGCTTGACACTGGATGTCCCCGACGCCGTTGCTCGCGAATATCACCTGCCGGGTGCACGACAATGAGCGCGATTCGCGTCGAGCGGGGCGGGGTTGTCGGGCGCATCACCTTGACGCGGCCGGCCGTAGCGAACGCTCTGGACCGTTCCACCGCCGACGCGCTCTTTGCCGCATTGCAGCACTTCGAGACCGATCACCAGGTGCGCGTGGTGCTGCTCACGGCAGAAGGTGGCGATTTCTGCGCTGGGACGGATCTGGTGGCAATGGCAGGACAGATGGACCAGTCAGGCGAGCTTCATCGACAGGATGCCGAAGCGCTCGCGCGCGTGTTTCTGGCCATTCGAGCGCTGATGAAACCGGTCGTGTGCGCCGTACGCGGCCGCGCATTGGGAGAGGGTGTCGCGCTCGCTCTCGCCTGTGACGTCGTGCTCGCCCACGCGGACGCGGAGTTCGGGTTTCCGGAAGTGCGGATCGGCTTCGTACCCGCCGTGGCAATGACGATGCTGCGGCGGACCATTGGAGAGAAACGTGCAGCCGACCTCGTGCTCACCGGGCGTGTTGTCGATGCGGAGGAAGCAGAGCGGATTGGCCTCGTCAGCCGCGTGCTGCCGGCAGTCACGTATGACGAGGACGTCGCCGCCGTGCTGACAGGCCTCTCCCGTTCATCCGCAACATCGCTGGCGCTGACGAAATGGTTGCTGTACAAGCTGGACGCGCTGTCTTTCGACGATGGCATCGCCGCTGGCGTGGTTACGAATGTCGAGGCGCGCGCCACGGAGGATTTTCGCGCGAGTTTGCGTCAAATAAAAAACGGGCAGGGGAATGGGTGATCTGCCGGCACTCACCGTGGCCAAGATCGGCCTCGCGGTGATCGGGCTGATCACGTTTGGCTACGGAGTGCGTGTGGATCACGAGACGCTGCGCTGGATCGGGATCGTTTTTCTCGCAGCCGCTGCGGCGCTACGCTTCTGGCGGCCGCGCCGATAAAGCAGTGTAGCGACACGCGCGTCGTCCGCACGCCTCTAAGCGGCGTCGTCTCCTTCTACCTGCTCTGCCAACCTTGCCTTCATAAGGGCAGTGTAGCGCGCTGCCAGCGGCAAGTAACCGAGAGCGTCGACTCGGGCCGCGTAATGCTCGACCAAGGACCACACGGCTTCGAAGCCCGCGCCCGCGAGGAGCGGCGCGGTATTCGCCACCAGCCACGCAGCGGCGTACGGGTCGCGCTGCTCGGCGAGGACCATCGCATCGCGGAAGCGCTGCTCGGCGTCTTCCGTGCGACCATCCGCCAGCGCCAATCGCACCGCGAGCACTTCCGCCAATTCGCGTCCTTGGAACCAGGTGCTCGAACGATCTCCGATCAGCTCCTCCACCTTCCCGGCTGCGCCCCGTGCGTATTCCTGCAGCTCCAGCGACAGCCCTGACAAGCCGGCGCCCGAGACGGCGCCGATCTCCACATCCTTGATGCCGATGCGGCGCGCCAGCGCAGCGGTCTCCTCGAACAGCTCGAGCGCGCGCCGATCATCACCACGCTCCGACGCGAGAATACCCATATTGTACAGCGTACCGAGGCGATGCGGCTCGTTCTTGACCATCACGAACAGCCGCCGAGCGTCCTCAAAGCTCTCCTGCGCCTGATCGTATTCGCCAGCGCGCTGCAACAGCAGGCCAAGGTTCACCGACGCCACACCGACAAGGTCGGGCGCGTGCGCGTCGAGTCCCAGTTGCATCGCCTTCGTGTACGCGTCACGCGCCGCCGCGACGTCGCCGTTGCTCGAGTAGACGACGCCCATGTTGCCGGTGATGCGCACCACCTCGTACCGATCGCCGAGCTCCTGCCAGATGCCCTCGGCGCGCTTGTAGAAGTCAATCGCCTCGATGGAGCCCGACTCCCACAGCGCGCCGCCCAGTCGCGTGAGTGACTCGGCCATGAGGCGTTTGTCGTCCAGTTCCTGCGCGCGCTCGACACAGGCGCGTGCAAGCCGCAGCGCCGCGGGCAGATCGCCGAGCCGGCTGTACGTGCGCGAGATCATTGTGAGGAGTGCGACGCGCTCGGTCTCGAGCTCCGCAGCCTCCACCTCGGCGAGCAGCGCTTGACACGCCTCGAGCGTCTCCGACAGCGGCTGGCCCATCAGCTCGCGGAGCCGCTCCCGCATGCGTCGGATCGGCATGACGACCGACGGACCCGCGTACGCGGATGCCGTGGCCAGCGCTTCCTCGCACAGGGCATTGGCGTCCGCATAACGACCGGAGAGCTCGGCGACATACGCCAGACCAAGCGTCGCATCGAGCTTCTGTTCGTCGGTGGTGGCATTCCGCTGCGCCATCGTGAAGAAGCCGGCCGCTTCGTCGTGCGCGTACACTCCGCGCGCCGCCGTGCCGGCACGGATGGCGTAGGCGAACGCTTTCTCGTGCTCCTGGGCGACGTCGTAGTGGGACGCGATCTCGGCGACGGCCGCCGGCAGTTTGCGCTCCATCGCATCCGCGACAGACTTGTGAATGCGGCGCAGCCGGCGTGGATTCGCCGTGCTGCGGATCGCGTCGATCAGCAGCGTGTGGGCGAAGCTGAATTTGTCGCTGTCGCCGCGCGACGGCTCGAGCACGGCCGCGGTTACGGCTTCATCGATCGCGTCGAGCAGCTGATCTTCCGTGCCTGCGCCGGCTTCGATCGCCAAGTCGATGTCGAACATGCGACCGATCACGGCGGCGGTGGTGAGGATCGCACGCGTCTCCGGCGACAGACGGTCCAACCGCCGCGCCATGAGGTCGCTCACCGCCACCGGCAGGCGGAGCTCGGAGGTCTGCCGCCACTTCCACCGATCGCTCTCGTACCGGATCTCCCCCTCCTCGATGAGCGCACGGAGCACCTGCACCACGAGGAACGGGTTGCCCTCGGTGTGGCGGTACAATACCGGAAGCAGCTCGCGGCCGAGTTCCTGACCATGCGACGCGGCGGCGAGCCACTGCTCCAGCTCCTCACGCGTCAGCCGCTGCAGCGATAGTTCCGCGAACCGCTCATCGCGAGAGAGACGCCGCCGCCGATCCATGATGTCGGGACTCTTGTCCTCGGCACGAATCGTCAGGCAGATCATCACCCGATCATGCTCCAACTGCGGGACGAGATGCTCCAGCGTGTCCCATGTCGCGGAGTCGGCCCACTGCATATCGTCGAGCACGATGACCACCGGACAGCTCGCCGCAGCCATGCGGACGTATTCCACGATCTCATCGTAGAGAGCGTACTTGCTGCCCGCGGTTTCCGTCGTCGGGGGCGCGGCGCCGGGTTCCGCCAGGCTCGGTACCAGGCGCGGTAGCTCACGCCACGTGCGCTCCGGTGCGGCTACGCGTGGTCGAATCGCGGCAATGATTTCAGCCCAGGGTCCGTATGGTGGTTTCACGTCCGCTTCGACACAACGGCCGATCACGAGCGCCCCGCTGCGGAGCCGCACCTCGGGGAGGAGCTGCCGCACCAATGTGGATTTGCCGACGCCGGCTTCGCCCACAATGGCCAGCACGCGCGGCTCGCCCTTCTGGCTCGCGTCGAGGAGGCGCACCAACCGGCGCATTTCCTCCACACGTCCCACGAACCGGTTGAGATTGAGCTGCGGCTTCTGCGCGTCGGCGGCGCCTCCCGAAACGGCGACCGCATTGCGGCCCGCTCGTTTGGCGTCGTACAGCGCCCGGTCAGCCGCGGCGAACACTGCCTCGACGTGATCGTCAGGTTGCGCGGCGGCAACGCCGATGGACAGCGTTACCGATATCGACGCCCCTCCCTTGCCGCGGAGCATCACACTGTCCTGGTCCACAGCGACACGCAGCCGCTCGGCCACCTCGGCCGCGCTCTCGAGGGGTGTGCGGGGAAGCAGGACGACGAACTCGTCACCACCGTAGCGCCCGATCACGTCTCCATTGCGCAGGTGCGATCGAAGGACGGCCACGACGGCGCGCAGGACGTCGTCACCCTGCAAGTGGCCGTACGTATCGTTCACGAGCTTGAAGTGATCGACGTCGATCACGAGCAATGCCGGCGTCGTCTCATTTGGCCGGCGGCGCGCCAGCACCGCGTTCGCGTGGTCGATGAATGCACGGCGCAGCGGCACGCCCGTCAGGTCATCCAAGTCCTTCTGTTGGTCCGGGGCGGGAAGGGGCGGCGGAAGATCGGCATCTTCTTCCACGTGGCGGATCAGGGAGCTGCGCCGCACCATCACCGTCTCGAAGTGGGGGAACAGGCTCGGATCGAACTGCCCACCTACCTCACCCCGCATGATTTCCATCGCCTGATCGTGCGCCACCGGCTTCTTGTAGCTTCGTTCCGACGTCAGGGCATCGTACACGTCCGCGATGCAGAGGATGCGCGCGGTGAAGGGGATCGCTTCGCCTTTCGTGCCGTGGGGATAGCCGCCGCCGTCCCAGCGCTCATGGTGCGATTCGACGATCGGGCGTACGTCCCATGGAAAATCGATGTCGGCGAGCATCTGGACGCCGGCCACGGGATGCTGCTTTACCAACGCCCATTCCTCGGCCGTCAACCGGCCTGGCTTGTTGAGGACTTCCGGCGGGATCATCAGTTTGCCGACGTCATGCAACAGCGCGCCGATTCGGAACCAGAAGAGCGCCTTCGGATCGAGACCGGCCGATTCGGCCAAGGCGCAGGCGATGTTCGCAACCCGCTCGCAATGACCCTGGGTATAGTGATCCTTGGATTCGATCGACTCACCCCAACGCCGCACGACATCGAGGAAATCGCTCTCGAGCTGTGTCGTTTGGCGGTCGATGTCCGCCACGTCCGGGCGCGCGTGCAGTTGCGTGAACAACCGGTGCGCTCGGTTGAGGCATTGGAGCGTGTCGCGATTGCGTCCCTGTCTGCGGTAAAGCTCTGCCATGTCGCGCGCCACTTCGGCGAGCAGGAGCATGTCTTGTCGATCTTCTGCTTCTCGTTGAGCGCGGAGGAACGACTGCTCGGCAAACACGAAATCGCCCGTCTCGCGAGCGATGATGCCGAAGCACTTGTGGATCTCACCAATCGCCTGAGTGTCCTGCGTTTTGCGCGATAACTCGAGCGCACGCTCCGACGCTTCCCGCGCCCGCGGAAACTCCTGGCGCGAGATCCACATGGCCGACAGGTTCACCTCGAGCAGAATCTGCATGGTGAGATCGCCCAGCACGTTGCTGATCTCGACCGCCTCGTCGTAAGCACGCTCCGCTGTTTCCCAGCGCTCCATCCTTGTGTACAGCATGCCGAGGTTGTTGAGCGTCATGCAGATGTATTTCGTGAGGCCCAGCGCGCGGTATTCAGCCAGGCTCGCCTCGTAGTGCCACAGCGCCTGCTCGAGCTCTCCGCGTATGTTGGCGATGATGCCGAGGTTCTGCGATGTGATGGCGGCAAGCTTGGCGTCCCCGGCACGGCGCGCGCTCTCGCGCGCCTTCATGTACAGGCGCTCGGCCTCATCGAGTTGACCCTGCTTGTAATACGTCGCCGCTTGCGCGTTGATGGTGTGACCCATCGCGCCTTCTTCTCCGTTGGCGGCCGCAACAGCGAGGGATGCCTCGAAGCAATCGAAAGCGGCATCGGGATTGGCTTCGATCTGGTACGTCAGCCCGATCCACCGAAGCAGCGTGGCTGCCATGAGTGCGTCCTGCGGATCGCGCAACCGGCCGAGGGCCTGCTCATAAAGAGAGCGCGCCTCCGAATGGCGACCCTGACGCTCCGCGAGCTGCGCCTCGTCGATGAGCACGGCCGTCGTCCGCTGATCGGACTCGGCCACGAGCCGCAGGTGCAGCGGGCGATCAAAGACGCCGGAGATCCGGTGGGGGTTATTACTCATCGATGTCAGCGCGAAACGCCTCGAGGCAGAATGAGGCCCTTCTATTTAGGACGGGTGGCGCGCACACTCGGTCACCGATGGAAGCGAGCAGCGGAGCCTCGGAGCTCGCAGCGGACAGCGTGGCGGCGGACCCTAAGATGGCGACTATCGCTGCGCTGCACCAGTAAAATCTTTGATGCGCTGAGAATTTTGTTCTGCAAATAGCGTCGGGGCGAAGATGGCTCAACGCCACCTCCGCCCCGCAAGCCAACGATTCCTCACGCTATCAGCTGACCGCCACCATGTATCCGGAAAGATCCGAGTCGATGGTGATGATCGAATCGCTGCCGGTGCTGATGCGGTTATTGAGCGACCGCGTTCCACGCCGTTGCGACTTCCCTCCTAGGCTGACGCACAGCGCCAGCAGAGCTATCGTGCTGAATCGCACGAGAAGTTTCAGTTGAGACATTGGTAATCGAGCCTCCGTCGGATCGATGCTTCGAGTGGATACGTTTGCCGTCGGTAGTGCCGCATCCCCATGACGCGGCGCCGTGGCTCGATCAGATGATGAGCGATGTTGACAGACACCACGTCGGGTTCAAGATCGGATCGCAGTTATCGTACGTACCCGAGATGATGTTGTAGCCACTGAAGTGCTTGATGCGACGAGATACACGATTGCCCACGAGGTCCACCGACTCGGCTTCGGACGAGTCATAGGCGCTTTCGTTCACCCACACGCCGTCCAAGGGACGGTACCAGAGAATCCTGTAATCGCCGCCGTCCTGCAGCGCCGGCGTGTCCTTGAGTGTGAGCGTCACGGTCGTGCTCGGATTGAAGCGCAGGGACGGCTGGAAGTCCGCATACGCGTGGCCGTGCTGATCCGTGTAGTTGACTGTAATAGTGATCGGTGTGGTCAGCGGGGTGCACGGCATGTCCCACAGTGACGGATCGTAGCCCGATGTAGCCGGGTCACAGATCGAGTACGCCGGGAATGTCACCGAGTGATTGCCGAAGCTGTATGTGCCACCGACCGTCGGGTCGACGGTAAAGGACGCCGAATGGAAATTGGTATCGCTATTCTGACGACCCTTGCCGTTTGACAGGCGGAGCCCCGACACGGGGACTCGCTTGGCTTGGCGAGGGGCGTTAGGCGAGTCGGTACACGCAGCGACCGCCAGAGCAATTGCGGTCAGGGCACCGGCTCGTACCATCGTCGATACGCGCATGGGATTGTTCCTGAAAGGGTGAGTACGGCGGGGGAGTGCGAAAATCAGGTGGGAAGCCATCGCCGGGGCGAGGGCGTGAGCAGCATTACGTCGCGATACAGTTGCCGCTGAGATCCGTCGTCGGATCACAGGATTCGCCGGAAATGATGTTGTAGCCGCTGAAGTGCTTGATACGACGCGTCGCCATAAAACCGCCCGGAGCAATCCAGGTCTTCAGCGACGGATCGGTCAACGCCTCGTTAACCCAGCCGCCGTTGGGATCGCGCCAGCCGATGAACGCGCTGCCGTTCTTGATGGCGACCTTATCCCAGATCGTGAGCATCACGACCTTGCCGGGCACGAACCGCAGCGCCGGCTGGAATTCGATGTATCCGTGACCGCGCCGGGTCGCCCACACAGCCTGAATCGTGATCGGCTGCGTAGCCGGCGTGCACGGCAAGTCCCAAGTACCCAGGCCGTATGACGAACTCGGATCGCAGATCGAGCCCGCCGGCAAAGTGAGCGTGTGAAGGCCAAACTGCAGCAAGTGCGGCTGGTTCGGATCCACACTTACAGTGGCCGACGCGAATGCGCTCCCCGGATCAGCGTAGGTGTGCGCATCGCCGTTCGCATCGTGACTATAATTGCCCCAACCGGCGGAGACCGCGGCCGGTGTGGACATGCTCGTTGCTTGGTGTGACTGCACCGGAGAGTCGCTACACGCGGCCAGCACGGCCATAACGACTGCCCCGGTTGCAATACGTATCATCGTCGATACGTGCATGTAAGATTCCTCGACAGGTGTTAAGAGACAGCCTGCGGACAGCCCTCTTTTGGCAATCGGCATACCGCCTTCAGGCCGCTATTTCGAACCCGGAAAACACGGTCAGACAGTCACTTTCGCCGCTGTTCGTCTGTGAGCTTTCTGAACACATTCGGTCGCTTTGACTGCCTTGCTCTAAGAGTCATTGGGGAGTCGGTAATTCAGTCCGCCTGACGCGCTCGCCCACTTTCGCATTTCTCCAGACTTTTAGCGTTTTGCAAGTTGGCCAGCAACGATGCGCTGACTGATTTTCAGTCAAGCCCCGCACAGCCAACTGTCACGACTCACAGGTAATGACTCTTTTGCACCCCTATCGGGCACAACTGCAGACGTAACTTCAACAGAACGCCGCAAAGCATTATGTTACAAGACTTATGGTAGATCGCCTCATCCCAGAGCTACTCTCGCCGGCCGGTTCGCTGGACGCCGTGCGTGCCGCCCTGGCGAATGGCGCCGATTCCGTCTATTTGGGTGCCCAGCGGTTCAACGCTCGGGACGAGGGTGCTCAGCTAACGTTGGATGAGGTCGAGGAGGCGTGCCGTCTCGCGCATATGCGCGCCCGGCGGATCTACCTCACGCTGAACATTCTCATCAAGCCCGCCGAGCTCGAGGATGCGCTTCTCTTCCTCGGAGAGGCGCTCGATCGCGGCATTGACGCCGTCATCGTACAGGACCTCGGGCTGATTCGCTTGATTCAACGAGTCTATCCCACCGTCGAGATCCATGGATCCACCCAGATGACGGTGCACGATGGTGCCGGCGCCGCAGTGGTGAAGGAGCTTGGCGTCTCGCGCGTCGTGCTCGCCCGGGAAAACACCCTCGAGGACATCAGGGCAATCCATGCAGCCGTGCCCGATCTAGCACTTGAAAGTTTCGTGCACGGTGCGCTCTGCATTTCGTATTCTGGACAATGCTTGATGTCGGGGATGATCTCGGAGCGGAGTGCGAACCGCGGCTCGTGCGCACAATCGTGCCGCAAGGACTACGTGCTGACCGACGTCGATGACGGGACGGAGCTCGATCGAGGGTATCTGATTTCTGCCAAGGATCTTGCGGCGCACGATCACCTGGAGCGCATTGCCGAGGTCGGGGTCCGTTGCCTGAAAATCGAAGGCCGGAAGAAACGAGCGGAATACGTGGCCACGGTGACTCATGGCTATCGGGAATTCCTCGATCGACTAGGTCGCGGCGACTCGAGTGTGCCGAGCCCGGCCGACGTCCAACCGCTCGTGCAGATCTACAGTCGCGGTTTCACCGGCGGTATGTATGGAGGCCGCGCGGGCCGACAGTACGTCACGCGCACGCAATCCGATAACCGGGGAGTCGTGCTTGGCACCGTCGTCGCTGCGCGGCGCGGAGAGGTCATCGTGGATGTGACGGCGACAGTCCAGGTGGGCGATGGGCTCGCATTCGAAGCTCCCGATGGCCTGGGTGGACCACAGGTCGGCTTCACGGTGACCGCTGTGCGGACGCTCAGATCACAACCCATGCTGAGGCAGGCGCTTGCCACTCGGACCTCGATCCCGGCGGGATGGCGGGTCATACGTTCTTCGGATCGTCAGTTGCTCGAGAACGCAAGAACGAGCTATGCAGCGTTGCCGGCCGCACCAACCCGGCGCATGCCTCTCGCAATCCGTGTGTCTGGCACCGCGGACGGCCCACTACAGGTCACGTTCTCTGCAGACGGCAAGAGCATAACCGTACGATCGAAGATCATACTCGTCGCCTCCGCAAAGTATGCGTTGAATTGCGCGACTCTGCGAGAGCAGCTCGGCCGCCTTGGCGATACACCCTTCATTCTGACAACCTTGGATGACGCAGCGCTCGCGCCTGGGCTCTTTCTGCCTATAAGCGAGCTGAATCGCCTGCGGCAACGGGCCACCGAAGAGCTGACGCAGCGCTGCGATTCGTCTCATCAGGCGGTGCTTGTCGAGCGCGCCGAACGCGTCCGCGCTGCTGCCCGTGACATCGCGGCCCTGCAGGCGCATGGACCGGGGCACAGGGCCTTGGACGAACAGGACACGACTTGGGGACTCACGGCGCAAGTGTATCGGACGGAGGACGCGTTGGCCGCTGCGGAAAGCGGAGCCACCGAAGTATGCTTCGATCCCTTTCTCCGCCATCCACCGCTCTCGATCGCGAAGTTGCGCCAGCTGGAATCGTCGCTGCTATCGCTTGGCGTCACCTTGCGACTGCGCACACCGACGATTGTACGCCCGGCAGAGCGGCGCAGCATCGGCAAGTGGCTCGACTTCGGTTCGCCGATTCTGAGCGGCCATCTAGGACTGATCGCGGAACTGGGCCGAGCCGGGCGCGACATCACGGCGGATTACGCGGTCAACGTCATGAATGCCCACTCCGCCGCCGAGCTGTTCCGCCTGCGTGCACGTCGGATCGTGCTCTCGGTCGAGCTCACTGCGGATGAGATCGCGCTGCTCGTCGCGCCATGGAAGGGTCGTGCATTCGACGTCTTGGTGTACGGCCGGCCCGAGGGAATGACGATTGAACACTGCGTCCTCTCAGCAGCGTTCGATCGTGTGCCGACAACCTGTCGCGACTTGTGCGTACAGAAGCATCCGAATATCGAGCTCACCGATCCGGCTGGGTACCGCTTCCCCGTGGCAACCGATTCGGCATGTCGAAATCGTCTGCTCCACTCACGGCCGATCGAAGGATCAGAGTTTCTGCCCAAGCTGTGGAGCGCCGGTATCCGGGGTTATCACGCGGTGTTCAACGTGCCGGGGGATCCGGTGCGCGAGATCGTCGCTGGATACCGGCAGACCATCGAGCGCATTGCGGCCGGCGAGAGGCAATCCGGATCCCCAGTGCGGGCCGTCGTTGGGGACGTGTTCACGCGGGGTCATTTCGCGCGCGCGGTATAGTGCCGTTATCTGCGGCTGTTCGATGACGCGCCGGGCGAGCTGCCGGCCGACCATGGCGCCATGACCACCCGACTCGGCATGGACGACGCGCGAACACTGCTACGATCGCACTTCGGTTATACAGAGTTTCGCCCGGGGCAGCGGCAGGCGATCGATTCTGTGCTCGGCGGCCGCGATACCCTGGTCGTGCTACCCACGGGCGGCGGCAAGTCGCTCTGTTATCAGATCCCCGCGCTGATGCTGCCTTGCCTCACCGTCATCATCTCCCCGCTGATCTCCTTGATGAAAGATCAGGTGGACGCGCTCACGGCTCGCGGTCTCGCCGCGACCTTCATCAACAGTACGCTCACCTCGAGTGAGATTGCCGATCGGATGGCGCGTGTCCAGCGACGCGAGTGCAAGCTGTTGTACGTTGCGCCAGAGCGCTTTGACGTCGGGAGCATGGCTGGTCGGCTTGCGCAGAGTGGCGTGTCGCTGCTCGCGGTCGACGAGGCACATTGCATCAGCGAGTGGGGACACGATTTTCGCCCCAGCTATCGGCGCATCGGACAGATCAGAGAGCGCTTGGGCTCTCCGCCCGTCATCGCTCTCACGGCGACGGCGACACCGGACGTACGCGCCGACATCGTCAAGCAGCTCGGGCTCGTGCGGCCGCAGACGATCGTCACGGGATTTGATCGTCGCAATCTGCGCTACCATGTCGTCCCGACCACCATCGACGATGACAAGGACCGAGCACTTACGCAGATCCTCGGCGCGACCGACGGTCTCGCGATCGTGTACGCGAACACGAGAAAGGCCGTGCAGCGAATCACGCACGTTCTCGAGAACGCGCGGGTGCGTGTGGCAAGCTACCATGCCGGTTTGGGTGACGACCGGCGTCATGAGGTGCAGGACGCCTTCATGACGGAGCGCGTGCGGGTCATCGTCGCGACGAACGCCTTTGGAATGGGCATCGACAAAAAGAACGTGAGGCTCGTGGTGCACTCGGCGATGCCGGGAACGCTCGAGGCGTATTATCAGGAAGCCGGTCGCGCAGGACGTGACGGTCTTCCTGCGGACTGCTATCTGCTCCACGCATTTCCCGATCGGTTCACCCACGAGTTCTTCATCAAGAGCGCGTATCCCGACCGGACTGTCGTGGAGAGGGTTTACTCGCACGTGCAGCAACTTGCCGCGGTGGATGGCGACATTCAGGCTGACGCGGAGACGATCGCCTCCGGCATGCGCGGAAGGATCACGACGCGCGAGGTCGAGTCGGCGCTACGCATCCTGGCACATGGAGGCGCATTGCGCAGCTCGGGAGAGATCTCCAATCGGGTGTTCGTGCGCCTTCTTGCTACGCCGGACCGCATCCGTCGTGAGCTGCAATCAACAGCCTCGCTGGAACTCGCTCTGCTTCGTGCCCTCTGGCGCGCAGGAGGAGACGCCTTGGCCTGTGGAACGATCATCAACATCGACAGCTTTCCGTCCAGCTTTGGTGGCAGCCATGCTATCCTCGGACTGCTCGCAGGGCTACAAGCGCGTCAATTCGTTGAATGGCGGCGTATCGAGAGCGGTCGGCGCGTCAGCGATCGCGCAAAACCGATCAGCGGATTTGCTATTGACTGGAAGCTCACTGAGCGGCGTCGCCGCGCCGATCTGGAAAAGCTCGACACGATGCAGAGGTATGCCTACTCCAAGCATTGTCGACGTGGCTTTATTCTACGCTATTTCGGCGATCCGGCCGCTAGCCGCAAATGCGACGGTTGTGATAACTGCCTTGGACGACATCTTGTGATTCGTTCTTCCGCCGCTGGGCACTTCCATTCCGCTCGGCCCACTGCGAGAGCGCCAAAGCAGGCCGCACTGTCACATCCGGGCAGGATACCTGCGTCATCGAAGGCCGACCCCGTGCTCTCCGGTCATGACGAGGCATTGCTATCCTCGCTGCGCGCGTTGCGCAGCGCGATCGCACGTGAAGAAAAGGTGCCGGCATATATCGTGTTCGCCGATCGTACGTTGATCGAAATGGCGGCGCGACGACCAACGACACTTCTCGCGCTGCAAACGGTGCGTGGCGTCGGTCCGGCAAAACGCGATCGCTACGGCGAACGATTCCTGCATCTTCTGCGACAAGGGCCGAACACGAAAGGCGCTAGATGAACGAATCGATCTACCTCGAAGAGCAGCACGTCGCGACGCGCGAGATGGTACGGCAGTTCGCGCGGGAAGAGGTAGCGCCCGTCGCGGCGAAGCTGGACGCGGAAGCGAAATTTCCGTGGGAGAACGTCAAGAGAATGGGAGAGCTCGGGTTGCTCGGCGCGCCATGGCCAGAGGAGCTCGGCGGCGCCGGACTCGATTATCTGAGCTACATCCTCATTATCGAGGAACTCGCGAGGGTGGACGCCTCGCACGGTCTCACCGTGTCGGCGCACACTACGTTGGGCACATCACCGATTATGAACTTCGGCACGACCGAACAGCGCCGGCGGTTCGTGCCCCTACTCGCTTCAGGCCGGGTGATGGGAGGCTTCGGTCTTACCGAGCCAGATGCCGGCAGCGACGCCGGTGGAACGCGATCCACCGCAGTTCGGAAGAACGGGTATTACATCCTCAACGGCATCAAGCGTTTTATCACGCACGGCAGCGTCGGCGAGATTTTCGTTGTTACGGCCGTTACCGACCGCTTGCGCGGAACGAAGGGCATCAGCTCGTTCATTCTCACCAAGCACACCAGTGACCTGGAAAGCGCGTTGCGCTTGGGCGTGGGACACGAGCCGACGCTTCCGCAGCTTTCCGGCTTTCGTGCCGGCAAAAAGGAGGACAAGCTTGGCTGGCGGGCATCGGATACGGCGGAACTGGTCATGGAAGACGTCGAGGTGCCGGAGGAGAACCTCCTTGGCGAGGAAGGGCAGGGATTCGTCAACTTCATGCGGACGCTGGACTCCGGACGTATCGGCATTGCCGCGCTGTCGCTCGGAATCGCACAGGGCGCATATGAGCACGCGCTCCAGTACGCGTCGGTGCGGCGGCAGTTCGGCCAGGCAATCGCGAACTTCCAGGGCGTGCAGTTTCAGCTGTCCGACATGGCCACGGAGCTGGAGGCGGGGCGTCATCTCGTGTATCACGCCGCCTGGCTTGCCAAGCACGGTCATCCGATGACGAAGGAAGCGGCTATGGCGAAGCTTTTTTGCTCCGAACTGGCGATGCGCGCGACGATCAAAGCGGTGCAGATCCACGGCGGCTACGGATATACAAAGGAGTACCCTGTGGAGCGCATGATGCGTGACGCGAAGATCTGCGAGATCGGCGAGGGTACGTCGGAAATTCAGCGCATCGTAATTGCGCGCCAGATTCTGCGCGATCTGGCCGATTGATCCGCCATAAGCACGCGTAAGTCGTTGTGACTGTTGCCGAAGCGCTCGCTGCGCGTTATTTATAGCACATTCATGACGTTTGCCTGCATTTCCGCTCTTCCAGCCCGCGGCGACTCGCGAAGCTCGATGAGCATTGCGCGACAATCGGTGGCCGAGAAAACGGTGGCCACCGTTTGTGCGCTCGTCCTTCGACTCGTGCACGACCTCCTCACGAGTGTCGATCGCACGCTGTCCCGTTTTCTTCCGACGGTTTCCGCGGCTCTGCTTACCGTTGTTACTATGGTACGGAGTGGCGTGTCCGCTCGGGCGGGTGCGGCGTGGACGATCACACGATCCGAAGCGACTCCGTCCACTCTTGCCGCCCTGATCGTGGTGTCCCGTCTCTGGGCGGCCCACATGCATCTGTCTTTCCGCCCTTCTTCCGGATCGCTCGCTGAGTCGCCGGGCGTTTCGTCGCGGAATGGGCCGGTAACCGATGAAACGAGAGATTCTGATCAACGCGAGCCCGCGCGAGACGCGGGTCGCTATTATCGAGGACGACGAGTTCGTTGAGCTCCTCGTCGACAGGCCAGACGCCCGTCGGATGGTGGGCGACATCTACGTCGGTCGTGTCGAGGCAGTCCTCCCCGGCATTCAAGCTGCGTTCGTCGACATAGGCACTGAGAAGAGCGCATTCCTGCACGCCTCTGACCTCGTTTTTCCGGACGATGGAGAGCCGGAAGAGCCGGAGGATGACGAGGACGAGGGCGAAGGAGGAGGAGCGGGAAGTGTAAAGGCGAGCGACGCGTCTCGAAGCAATCGCAGCAAGGGCCCTCCCATCCAGGATGTGCTCAAGCGCGGGCAGGAGATCGTCGTGCAGGTCTCGAAGGAGCCGATCTCCACGAAGGGGCCGCGTGTTACCGCGCAGATTTCTCTTGCCGGCCGTTTTCTTGTCTACATGCCCTTTGCGTCGCGCGTCGGTGTGAGCCGGAAGATCGGCGAGCGCGCCGAACGACAGCGGCTGCGCGCACAGGTGGAGGAGGTACTCCCTGAAAACTCCGGGGGTGTCATCGTTCGTACTGTCGGCGAGGACGTTACGAAAGAGACGTTCGAGCGCGAGCTCACCACGCTGATCAACCAGTGGAAGCGGATCAAGAGAAAGACGCGCTTCGTCCGCGCCCCGTCGCTCGTGCACCGCGAGACGAGCCTGACGCGCGGCCTGATGCGCGACGTGTTCAGCACGAAGGTGGAGCAGGTCACGGTAGACTCGAAGCAGGTCTACAATGAAATCCTGGAGTATTTGAAGGGAATCGCGCCGGAGCTGATCGACCGCGTCAAACTGTACGAGGACCAGCTTCCTCTGTTCGATAAGGCGAAGATCGAGCAGGAGATCCGCGACCTATTCAAGCGGCGATGCGATCTCCCCTCGGGAGGCTACTTGATCATCGAGCCGACGGAGGCGCTGGTGTCGATCGATGTGAACTCAGGACGCTATACAGGGAAGAAGGATCCGGAGAAGACGATTCTCAAGACAAACATGGAGGCGGCGCGCGAAGTCGCTCGTCAACTACGTCTGCGTGACACGGGCGGAATCATCGTCTGCGACTTCATTGACATGGACACGAAGGCAAACCGGGATCGTGTTCTCCAGGAGTTGCGGACGCATCTTGGCCGGGATCGTGCGCGCACGAAGGCGTTCGCCGTCAGCGATCTTGGGCTGATCGAGATGACTCGCCAGCGCGTTCGACAGAGCCATCTACAGAACATGACCGAGCCGTGTCCAACGTGTCATGGGACGGGCCGTGTCTTCACGGCCGACACTGTTGTGCGGCGGGTGGAGCGCTCAGTAAAGCGGATGGCCGTCGAGGGGAAGAAAGACAATCTCCTCGTGAAGCTGCATCCCGATGTCGCCATGTACGTTCTCGAGCATGAGAAGGACCTGCTCCGCAAGCTTGAGAAGACCATTGGTTTTGCTCTGGAGTTACGCGACGACCCCCTGTTGCGCCCAGATGATTTCAAGCTCGTGGTGAAATCGGTCGGTCGCGACGTGACGCAGCAATACGCCGTCGCTTGATCGCATTTCGCGACACGGGCGCTGGTTGACACAAGTCCATTCGCTGCCTACGTTTAAAGGCTTAAACGCCTTACGATCAGATCCATGCCCTACGCCATCATCCGCACCGGCGGCAAGCAGTTCCGCGTCGAACCGGGCAAGACATACCGCATACCATCTCTCGTCGGCGACGAAGGAAGCGAAGTCGAATTCAACGACGTGCTCCTCGGATCCGACGGCAAGGCCGTCCGCACCGGTGTTCCCGCTCTTTCGGGCGCACGCGTCACCGGTGAGATCGTGCGACATGGCAAAGGCGACAAGATCGTCGTGTTCAAACACAAGCGCCGGAAGAACTACGCGCGAAAGCAGGGACACCGGCAGGGATTTACCGAAGTCAAGATCAGTGGCATCACGCTGGGCTGAGCGAGCATCCAATGGCACACAAGAAAGGCGTCGGCTCTTCGCGCAACGGCCGCGATAGCAATCCGAAGTACCGCGGCGTGAAGAAGTATGGTGGTGAGCGCGTCGTCGCCGGCAACATTATCGTCCGTCAGTGCGGCACCAAGTGGCACCCCGGCCGCAACGTTGGCATGGGTACCGACTACACGATTTTTGCCCTGGTCGACGGGATCGTGAAGTTTGAGCACCACTCCAAGAGCCGGTACAAGGTGAGCGTGCAGCCGGCCAAAGAGCAGACGGCGGGAGGAGTCACAGCGGCCTAGCTGCGAACGATTTGCGACAGCGCCCTCGTGCCGAGGGCGCTTTTTTTGTATCCATCAATAGCCCGCGTAACACGTCGCGTGCCGCTGAGCCTCACTGCACGTAACTTCTCGAGCCATTGATGCGTACTGACTTTGTGACATCCTTGGAGCGAAGCGTCATGGCACTTTGGGACAAGGTCAAGACCGAGCTGGATCGCGCAGGCAAAGCTGCCCAGCAGGCGATCGATGAAGGCAAGCTGCGCCTCGAGCTGCACCGTGCTCGCCAGCTCGCTGACAAGTACGCAATGCGGCTGGGGTACGCCGTTTTTCGAGCGAAAAAGGCTGGAGGGGAGCTGCCCGCCGAAGAGTACGCGGGACTGGCGGCGAACCTCACCCAAGGCGAAGCGGAGATCGCGCGCCTCGAGCGGCTGCTCGAGGAAGCGGCTGGACATCGGGGCGCTCCTGACGGCGGGGCTAACGGAGGCGCTAGCTCCGCCGCGTAGCGCCCGACCGCGTCAGAGACGGTACCGCGCAACGTCTTCGCCTCTCGCGGGCAGATGTGAATACTGCCGGTGAGGGTCCCAAAGCGCTGTTCCGAGGCGTGCGAAGTCGGAGGAATATCGCGCGCCTATTCGTGAAGAAACCGGATATCGTCCGTGCAGATACCGTCCACACCAGCAGCGCCCAATTTCCGGGCCACAGCGGCTGTATTGACTGTCCACGCGATCACCCGGCCGCCAGCGGTATGAACTGTCTCTAGGAGACCGTCGTCGATCAGGCGCCAGGCGGGCCACACGTCGAGCGCCTGTGTCTCCTTCATCAAAGCAGGGATGCTCTCCTTGAAGTCGTCGAGCAGGATGCCGCGCCGCAGCTCGGGCGCGAGTCGCGCCGCCCGCGCGATCTGCTCGTAGTCAAAACTGTGAATGGCGCAGTGCGCGCTGTGGCCGCGAATGCTGTCGATCACCAGCGACTCGATACGCGCTCCCTTAATCTCGACGTAAGTCTTGGCGCGACTACCGACAACATCGAGCACTTGCGCGAGCGTCGGGATCGTGACTCCCGGCGCGACCTCTACCGTTTGCAGCTCCGACCAGGACACGCCATCGATTGGCATTCCCCGGAGCACGGCATCGACCGTGCTCGCCAAGGTGGGATCGTGATGCACTACCACGATGCCGTCCGCGGTGCTGTGAACGTCGAGCTCCACGGCATCCGCTCCGCGCTCGATTGCGCGCTCAAAGGCCGGGAGTGAGTTCTCCGGAAATTCCCGCGGCGCCCCGCGGTGTCCGATCCACTCGACGGGGCGGGATAGGCGTTCCATGGGCATGTATATTCGGGCGGATCCGCCGTCCTGCCAATACTTTCTTAACGGCCGAGGCCCGCTCCACGTCTACCTCGTGCGAACCGAATGACTGAAGCGTCTCGGAGCGATGATGATAGTCGGGACCGCGAGCTCATCGCACGATGGAAGGCTGGAGACGAGCGCGCAGCGACGGAATTGGTGGGTCGTCATGCGCCTGCGCTCGCTCGGTTCGTGGCCGGCTCGGGCTGGCGCGAGGATGTCGACGAGGTCGTCCAGGATACGTTCGTGCGAGCGTTCAACTCGCTCGACAGCTTCCGGGGAGAGAGCTCGTTACGAACTTGGTTGTTCACGATTGCCAAGCGATTGTTGCTTGACCGGCGGCGCGCCGAGCGCCGCCGGCCGATGGGGTTGGAGATCCAGGAGGGGGATGCCGCGACCGAGTACGACGCGCTCGACTCCGTCGTCGCCGGTGAAACGCAGGTCCGGCTGCGGAATGCGTTGGAGTATCTGTCGCCGACACAACGGCAGGTGTTCGTTCTGAGAGTGGGTGAGGGAATGTCGTATAAGGAAATCGCCGAAGCCGTTGGAACCACGGAGGGAGCGGCGCGAGTGCATTATCACAACGCGATGCGCTCCGTGAAGGAGTTTCTCGATGAATGATTGTCCGAACGCGGAGATCCGCGACAGATTGCCCGATTTTCTGCACGAGCGGCTTGATGCGCGCGCGCGCGGCGAGGTCGCGGCGCACGTCGAGCGGTGTACCGACTGCCGTGCCGAGCTGGAGCTGCTACGCGAGCTGCATGTCGTGATTGCCGCGGTGCCGACGGTCGACGTTGCGCGAATCGTCGGTGCGCTGCCGAAGAGTACGGGCGTGATGCGGGCTCGGCGCCCGCGCCTCATGGTGTCTAGCTGGCGCGTAGCCGCGGCCATCGCGGTGCTTGCGCTGGGCGGCGTGTCGTTGGGTACGTACTTCAACATCGGCTCGCACGCGCCGGGAACGTTGCCGGTGGTCGACTCGCAGTCATTGCCGTTGCCAAACGATGTAGCAGCAGGTGCGCAGAAAAGTGGGCTCGCACTCCCGACGCCGGTGTCCGCGACGCAGGTCAGCGAGCTGCAAACCGGAGACGCGATGAGCGACATGAGCGCGAAGCAGTTACAGACGCTTCTGCAGGATATCGAGAGTTTCCGGCCGCTTCCGCCGGTCGAGCCGGATACGACAGGGGGCGCCGTGGATACCGACGAGGTCGAGGTGCTCTGATGTTGCAACGCGTAGTCACGGCTCTCGCGCTGGTGGGCGCGACCGCGCTGCCGGTGTTTGGCCAGGCACGGCCGCTCCCCCGCGGGGAGTTGCGTCGTATGCAGCAGCCACCGGATCAGAGCCGGAGCGAGCTGCAGCGGCAAATTCGCCAGGGATTCGCGCGTGCCGTGCGCGAGAAGGTCGGGCTCACCGAAGAGCAGATGCACAGACTGCAGCCGGTGAATCGGAAATACGCGCAGCAACGGCGCGAGCTGGGTGATGAGGAGCGAGACCTTCGCTTGTCACTCCGACGCGAGATGCTCGACACGATCAGCCCTGACCAGAACAAGATCGCGCAGTATCAGAGCCGGCTGCTGGAGCTTCAGCGCAAGCGGTTGGACCTGCAACAGGCAGAACAGAACGAACTGACGACGTTCATGACGCCGCTGCAGCTGGCCAAGTATCGAGCGCTGCAGGAGCAACTCCGGCTCCGCATGGAGGAGATGCGCCGCAACGGCGCACCTAACGCCATTCCATTGCATCCGGACAGCACCCCGTAGCGCCATGTCGACGCTCGACGAGGCGTTGAGCGTCGCCGCGAGCGAGGCTACATTGCGTGTCCCGCCCGGGTGGCGGAACTGGTAGACGCAGGGGACTCAAAATCCCCCGGCCTTCGGGCCTTACGAGTTCGAGTCTCGTCCCGGGTATTCACCTCGAATCATGGCGCCCGCGGCGTAACGGGGCGGCACCCCTCTGGACACTGCAGCCGTCTGTCTCATGGCCGCCTTGCGGCGCTCTCTGCCGGCAGCCGCGCGATGACGAACTCCGATATCCCCTGCGCGGCGGGTGGATCCACGTTCGCCAGCACCGCCACCACATAGTCGGACGCCGGTGCGATCTCGAGATCCCCGTTCATTCCGGGAGCGCCGCCGCCATGCCCGATGAAGCGCATGCCGTCCACCATGCGATCGAAGAAGCCGTACGCGTACTTGCTGTCACGCGCGTTCACCTTTCCCCGAGTGAGCAACTCGGTGTATTCCGCGTTCAGTAGTTTGGGCGCACGCAGCGACTCGGCGAAGCGAAAAAGATCACCCACCGTCGAGTAGCCGCCGCCGGCCGACATGCCGCGGTATGGCAGCATCTCAGTGTTCGGCACCCACGCCCCTGATGCGTCGTCTCGCATGTAGCCAACGGAGCGGTTCGCCACCGTCGAGTCTTCGGGTTCCGACCCGGAGGACGTCATTCCCGCTGGCGCGTACACGTGCGCCGCGACGTAATCGTAGTAGCTCTGGCCGCTCACCCGCTCGATCACGGCGCCCAGTAGAACGAAGCCGTAATTACTGTACTCCCACCTCGTTCCCGGCTCGAAAGCCAGCCCGCGTGAGCCGTACAGCTTCAGGTAATCGCCTATGGAGCGAAGCTCCCGGCGATGCAGCCGAAATTCTGGCGTAAAGATGTCGCCGGTGCCGCCGGTGTGGGTCAACAGCTCGTGGATGGTGACCTTGGAGGCTACATCCCTGTTTGGGTAGTCCGGCAAGTAGGTGCTCAGCGGCGCATCGAGCCGGACCTTCCCTGCCTGTACAAGCTGGAGCACCGCGACCGCAGTGAACATCTTGTTCATCGACCCGATGCGAAAGCGTGTATTCACGGTGTTTGGCGTCCTGCGCTCCCGATCGGCAAGACCGTACGCGCTGTCAAACAGGATGTGTCCATGGTGCGCGACGAGCACCGCGCCGGCAAAGCGATTGGCAGCGACCTCCTGATTCACCTTGACCCGCAAGGCGCGGATGAGCGCTGCGTCGTCCAACCTCGCGATCGCGAACTCCGGCGGGCGCGGTACAGCCTGGACGGTAAGCGACGCGATGTGGTGCGGCTCGGCCGAATCCACTTGAATGGTCAATCGAGCGAATTGATCCGAAGCGTGCTCCTGAAAGAGTGCAGCCAATCGCGTCGGCGTCGATTCCTCGATCTTTCTAAAATCGAAGCCGCCGGTTTGCGCCCGGAAGGGCAGGGGCGCTACGTCGATGCGGAGCAGTGCGTGACGCATCACGCGCTCTGTTTTCCCTACGTCAGCGGGCGCGTTGACCTCGAGAAAGCGCCTCAGTGTCTCGCGATCCCCATCGTTGAATGCGGCAACCCAACCGGCGAGCTGGTGTCCGGCCGGCGTGTCGGGCAACTGCGCTCGTGCACCGAAAGCCAACGTAACAAGGAGCGTAACGACTACGGCGGTCCTCATGGCGATACGTCTGGTGGGGTCTCCCGTCAGACACTACGGCCTCGGTGGAGAGTTGCTTCACTCCGACAGTCGAATACGTTGCCTTGCCGCTCCTCCCGGGCGCCGATAGGTTACGCGGTTTCCCGTATTCACTTCCCGCGCGTACCGCCTCGTTCGGACATAAGCCACGATGGCCAACTATCAGTTCGCGAGCGTCCCGCGGGACGGCGAACGGATCACATATGATGACGGCGTTCTCAACGTCCCATCCAATCCTATAATCCCGTATATCGAGGGCGACGGTACCGGCGCCGATATCTGGCGTGCCTCGGTCCGTGTCTTCAACGCAGCGATCGAGAAGGCGTACGGTTCGGAACGGCGCATCTCCTGGATGGAAGTCTTCGCCGGCGAGAAGGCGTTTACCAACTACGACAGCTGGCTGCCGCAGGAGACGATCGACGCACTCCAGGAGTTCCGCGTCTCGATCAAGGGACCGCTCACGACACCGGTGGGCGGCGGCATCCGGTCTCTGAACGTGACGCTGCGACAGGTGCTCGATCTGTACGCGTGCATTCGGCCGGTGCGCTACTTCGAGGGTGTGGGCAGCCCGATGAAGGAGCCGCAGAAGCTGAACATCGTCGTGTTCCGAGAGAACACGGAGGACGTGTACGCCGGTATCGAGTTCCGCGCCGCGTCGGCGGAGGCAGAGAAGCTCCGCCGCTTTCTCGAGCAGGAGCTCAAGGCACACATCCGGCTGGGGTCCGCGATCGGCATCAAGCCAATGTCGGAGGTCGGCTCGAAGCGACTGATCGAGATGGCGATCCGTTATGCGCTCAAGCACGCGTTGCCGTCTGTGACGCTAATGCATAAGGGCAACATCATGAAATTTACCGAGGGCGCCTTCCGCGACTGGGGGTACGAGCTCGCGCGTGAGCAGTTCGCCGACTCCACCGTCGCGGAGACCGACGTTGGAAAGCCGGATAACGCCGCGCGACCGGAAGCGGTCGTGATCAAAGACCGCATTGCCGACTCAATGTTCCAGCAGCTCCTGCTCCGGCCCGACGAGTACTCGGTGATCGCGACGCCGAATCTCAATGGCGACTACGTTTCCGATGCCGCCGCGGCGCAGGTGGGTGGCCTCGGCATGGCGCCGGGGGGCAATGTCGGTGACGGCGTCGCGGTATTCGAGGCGACACATGGCACCGCGCCAAAATATGCGAATCTCGACAAGATCAATCCGGGGAGTGTCATTCTATCCGGGGTGATGATGTTTCAATATTTGGGATGGACGGAGGCCGGTGATCTGATTGTACGCGGCATCGAGAGCGCGATCAGGTCGAGGCGGGTGACGTACGATCTGGCCCGCCAGATGACGGGCGCCACGGAGATCTCGACGTCGGAATTCGGCAATCAGATCATCTTGGGCATGAGCTGATCCCGCGCAGCCTCGCGCTCAACGCACGACTCACCCTCGCTTCGCTTCGCCATGACTCTGTCGCTCTCCGCCCGCTCCGCGGATTTCGGCGCCCTGGACACTCCTCTGCTGGCGATCGCGCTACCGAGCGGATCCGGCTTCACGACCGATCTCGCCGCGGTGGACGAGGCAGCAGGCGGCGCGCTGCGTCGCTCGCTCGAGCGGCGCGATTTCCGTGGCGGACGTGACGAGCAGCTGCACCTGTCCGGCACGGCTCGCGATCAGGGCGTGCAGCGGGTGCTCCTCGTCGGCATGGGAAAGGGAACCGATCGCATCGGGGCGATCCGTCGAGCAGCGATGATTGCCGCCCGTCAGGCGCACCGTATGGGCACGGCGCGGATATCGTTCTATGCCGGGGCGATCACGGCCGAAGAGGCGGAAGTGGCCGCGGTGGGACTGTGCCTCGGCGGCTGGGACTTTCGTGAAATGAAGACCGCGCCGCCGGCGGATGAGCAGCGCGCGCCACTCCAATCGGGAGAGATCGTCGCACCGGATATCGCCGCGGGGCAGCGCGGCGTGGCGGTGGGACAGGCATACGCCGAGGGATACACGCTGGCACGGCGACTCGGGATGCTGCCGGGAAACGTCTGCACGCCCGAGTACCTCGCCGACACGGCGCGCGATATCGGCACTCGCTTCGGCCTCAACGTGACAGTGCTGGGCCGCGCCGAGCTGGCGCGCGAAAAGATGGGTTCCTTTCTCGCTGTCGCGCAGGGGACGCCCCAGGACCCGAAACTGATTGCGATCGAGTACCGGAAGGGTCCAGCGACGGCGAAGCCAATGGTCCTCGTTGGAAAGGGACTCTGCTTCGACTCGGGAGGTATCTCCATCAAGCCCGCGCAGGGCATGGAGTGGATGAAGTTCGACATGTGCGGCGCCGCCGGCGTGCTCGGCGCCATCGAGACAATCGCCCGAATGGAACTTCCCGTGAATGTCGTGGGTCTCATCGGGTCGACCACGAACATGCCATCGGGGACCGCGATGAACCCGGGCGACGTCGTTCAGGCGTCGAATGGTAAATTCATCGAGATCATCAACACGGACGCGGAAGGCCGATTGGTCCTCGCCGACGTGTTGTCGTACGCAAAACGATACGAGCCCTCAGCCGTGATCGATGCGGCGACGCTCACCGGCGCCTGTGTCATCGCGCTCGGGCACACGGCTACGGGCGTGATGGGAAGCGACGACGCGCTGATTCAGGAAGTGCTGGCCGCTGCCAAACGAGCAGGGGAACCGGGATGGCCGTTGCCGCTGTGGGATGATTACGTGGAGCTGATCAAGTCCGACATTGCAGATATCAAGAACTCCGGCGGGCGGCCGGCGGGCAGCATCACGGCGGCGCTGTTCCTGAAGGAGTTCACCGACAATTACGCATGGGTGCATCTCGATATTGCGGGAACCGCCTACACGGAGTCGGACCTGGGCACGATCCCGCGTGGCCCGACGGGCGTTCCGGTGGGAACGTTCGTCGAGTTCGTACGCGCGCGCGTGCGCTGACGGCGCAGCTCCGTCGCGCACTCGTGATGCTGGGCCTCGGCCTCGCGGTCGGGGCCGTTTTGCATCGTTCGCTGTCTGCGCAGGTGGATACGACAAGGGCGAAGCGAGACAGTCTCGTGCGCCGCGACAGTCTCGCCCGGCGCGACAGCACAGCCAAACGGGACACGACGTCGAATCGTCCGCGCGTAAAGGGCGATAGCGTGACGATCGCCGTACCGGTGCCGCCGCAGCCCGATACGCCGTTGGCCGATTCACTGCGCAAGCGCGATTCAACGCGGACGCGATCAGCCGTACCGCTCCCGTCCGTACCGAAGGACACCATCAAAGCCCCACTCGCGCATTCCGAGGCGCCGCCGCTCCTCGACATCGGCGACAGCTTCCAATGGGATCGCGCCGCGCTGTTCGCAACCGGGGCGCTCACCGTTCAGGACCTGCTCGACCGCGTCCCGGGGATCAGCGGTTTCCGCGCCGGTTGGCTCGCCGCGCCGATGACGGCTGCATATCTCGGAGATGTCGGTCGGATTCGCATCTTCTACGACGGCCTGGAGCTCGACAATCTGGATCCGCATTCGGGCGCGCTGGACCTCACGCTGATACAGATCTGGACGCTCGAGGAGGCACGCATCGAACGCGGAGCAGACGAGTTGCGCCTGTATCTGCGCAGTTGGCGCGTGGATCGCACGACACCGTCGACGCGCACGGATATCGCGACCGGCGACCAGCAGACGAATCTCTACCGTGGTTTCTTCGGCCGTCGCTACGAGCACGGCGAGGCAATCCAGGCCGCTGCGCAACAATATGGTACGACCCCCGGCCTTTCCGGTGCGAGCAGCGACATGACGTCGTTGCTCGCTCGTGTCGGCTGGTCGCGGTCGCGCTGGAGTGTCGATGGATTCGCCCTGCGCACCAGCCGACATCGTGGCACGATCTACTCGCAGGAAGTGCTCGGCGATTCGTTGCCCGGCCAGGAGGCAACGCGCACCGATGCGTATTTGCGCGTCGGATACGGCGACCCCGACGCGGGGCCTTGGGCGCAATTCATCGCCGGCAGTGAATCCTTTCGCTACACAGGACGGAAGCAGCCCGCAGGCTTCGCCAGCCTGGGTACCGTCGATACCACCTCCGCTGAATCGACGTTCGTGCGTCCGCAGTACGTGTTCACGGGCGGGTTTACACGTTGGGGAATTCACCTGACTGGCGCAGAGCGCTTTCGATCGGTCCGCGGTAGCACACTGAGCGCGCCGTCACTGCGCGCCGCGTACACCACACGCTTGCTGTCCGTCATGGGCTATTTGGACGGCAAGACGCCGGACTCGGTGTCGCGTACGGAGCTGAGCGGCCGTTTCAGCCCATTTTATTTCGTCAGTGTCGCCGGCACGGCAGGCCGGTCCACCGATCATCGCATGATCTTCTGGCACATACCGTTCGTCCTCCGCGACACAAGGCGCACTACGACCTACTCACGAGCCGAGATCGATCTGCGGCTCAAGGCGCTCTGGTTCGGCGGCGGCGTGCTGCGGCGCGGTGCGGCGATGCTACCCGCTCCCGCCGTGTACGACACGCTTCTCAGGCGGACCCTTGATTCCGCGGCCACCGGCACCTTCGCCACGATTCGTGGGCGCTTGTATCAGGACCTGTATGCTGATCTGATGGGAATTCGGTGGCGCGACACGGCGGGTTTCTACCGGCCTCGCTACGAGAGCCGGAGCGAGATCGGTATTCGCACGGCCTGGTTACGACGTTTTCCGAGCGGCAACTTCGGGTTGCACTTCGCCCTCATCCATACCTATCGGTCGAACACGTACTTTCCGACGGATACGGGCACAGCGGTGGTGCACGGTTGGCGCACGATTTCCAGTTTAGTGGAGATTCGCATATTGCAGGCGGTCGCTTCGTTCCAGATGCGCAACATGTTAGGCGAGCGGTACGGCATGGTGCCCAGCTTCGCGATGCCGAGGCAAACGACCATTTACGGCGTGCGCTGGGACTTCTGGAATTGACAAGGTTCTTGTCCTGTCATAACTTACGTGATTGCTCATGATACGTAGCATGACGGGATACGGCGCCGCAGATGGCGAGGTCGGAACCTATCACGTGAGCGTAGAGATACGCTCTGTGAACCACCGCTTTTTCAGCCCATCAATCAAGCTCCCGACCGTCTTCGCCCGCTGGGAAGGGGACGTACGCGAAGCGCTGCGACGTGCCGTTACCAGGGGCCACGTGACGCTTACCGCACGAGTGGATCGTCGCAGTGGAGTCGAGGGCCGGATCGACGAGACTCGCTTTGCGTCCTATGTGGAACGGCTTCAGCTGTTGAGACAGAAGTATGGCCTCGGTGGGGAGCTGGATGTCGCAACCATCCTTCGACTGCCCGATGTCATCGCCTCGGACGACCAAGGAGAAGAGGGAACAGTCGCCGAACTCGTAGCGATAGTGCAGCGCGCGGGATCAGCGCTCGACCTCATGCGGCGCTCGGAGGGTGAACAGCTCGTCGCGTATTTGAATGAACGTGTAGCCGTGTTAGAGGGTGCAATTGAACGGATCGCGCAACGGGCCCCGGCCCGACTGGTCGAGCAACGAGATCGGCTGCGTGAGAATGTCCGCGCGCTCGCGGACGGGGTCGCTGTCGACGAGCAGCGGCTGGCGCAGGAGATAGCCCTACTCGCCGACCGCGTGGATGTCAGTGAAGAGATGTCGCGCTTTCGCAGTCACTTGGTTGCCTTTCGCGCCGTCCTGCACGACGGCGGAGTCGGTGGAGACGGCGTGGGAAAGCGCCTCGGCTTTTTGTTGCAGGAGATGCTACGGGAGGCGAACACCACCGGGAGCAAGGCGAATGACGCCGCCATGCTCCAGGACGTACTGCTGGTCAAGGAGGAGCTGGAGCGGATTCGGGAGCAGGTGGAGAACCTGGAGTGAATCCGTTCCCGATCATACTCTCGTCCCCATCCGGTGCCGGAAAGACGACGATCGCGCGCGAGCTGCTTCTGCGGCGCAAGGATCTTGGGTATTCGGTGTCCTGCACGACCAGGCCGCCTCGGCCGCAGGAAGTGGACGGAAGGGACTACTATTTTCTGACGCGCGCCGAGTTCATCAAACGGCGTGAGGAGGGGGCCTTCGCCGAGTCGGCGGAGGTACATGGCAATCTGTACGGAACGCTGCGCAGCGAGGTGAAGCGCGTGCTGGCGTCGGGGTTGCACGTCGTCATGGACATCGACGTTCAGGGAGCGGCGCAATTCACGCGCGTGTTTCCCGATTCGGTGACCATCTTCGTGCTGCCGCCGTCCGCGGAGGTGCTGCTGGCGAGACTACGAAATCGGCGCACCGAGACGGCGGAACAGCTCGTCCGGCGCCTGCAGTCGGCGCTGCAGGAGCTCCAGTCAGTGGATGAATACGAGTACGTGGTGATGAACGACAATCTCGATGAGGCGGTGCAACGGGTTTCGTCGATCATCGATGCGGAAGTGGTGAGCAGAGCGCGTGTTGCCGGAGTCCGACAACAGGTCGCGCTTCTGATCGAACGATTGGAAGAAGAGATCGCAAACAGTTCAAAAGCGTAGAGTCGACACATGCAAGTCTTCACACCAGGCGATATCGCGAAGAAAGCGGTGAACAAGTATCTGGGCGTGCTCATCGCCGCCAAGTTTGCGCGCGTGCTGAACGAGTTCCCTCGCGACCGCTCGGGCAAGGGCGAGAAGAAGCTGACGACCCGTTCCCTCGAGGATCTGTCGAACGGCGATATCGATTATCGCGTCGTGCCGAGGCGGCGCGAAGCCTGAGTTCTGCGACGCCGTGCGGAGGCACGGCGTGTCGCGCACTCTGCTCCCGTCCCTATGCGCCCGTTCACTGGCCGTCGTGTGCTCCTCGGAGTCACCGGCGGAATTGCGTCATACAAATCGGCATGGCTTGCGCGGTTGCTCACGAAAGCGGGCAGCGATGTGGACGTTGTGCTGACGCGTGCGGCCACGGAGTTCATCGGCGGCATTACCTTCGAGGCGCTCACCGGCCGGCCGGTGCATACCGGGTTGTTCGAGGGTCCGCGCGCTCTCGATCATATCGCGCTGGCACAGAGCGCGGAGGTCGTCGCGGTCGCACCCGCGACCGCCGACTTCCTGGCCCGCGCCGCGAATGGCCAGGCCGATGATCTGCTCACCGCGTGTCTCCTCGCGACCAGAGCGCCAGTACTCCTTGCGCCGGCGATGAACGATCGGATGTGGGCGCACCCACAGACGCAGCGCAACGCCGACCATCTTCGTTCGTTAGGCTATTGGCTCGTCCAGCCCGAGGAAGGGATGCTCGCCGCCGGTGAGGGCGAAGGGCCGGGAAGAATGCCGGAACCGGAGACCCTGCTCGCCCATATCGGCCGACTGCTCGAGCCCGGCCCCGGTCTCGCCGGACAGCACATCCTCGTAACGGCGGGACCGACGCGCGAGCCGATCGACCCCGTTCGCTTCATCTCGAATCGCAGCAGTGGAAAGATGGGGGTCGCACTTGCCGCCGCCGCCTGGCGACGCGGCGCTACGGTGACCCTCGTGGCAGGACCGCTGGATGTGCCACCACCTGACGGCGTAAAGGTGATGGCAGTGGAAACGACCGAGGACATGGCGAGCGCCGTGCGGGCGTCGTTGCCGTCTGCGGACGTGCTGATCATGGCCGCGGCACCAGCCGATTTTCGCGTCGAGCACATCGCCGCGTCGAAATTGAAAAAGGGAAAAGCGCCGCCGTCGCTGGAGCTTGGATTCACAACGGACATCCTGGCGAGCACGAAGGAGGCACGTCGCGCTGGCGCCATCGTGGTGGGGTTCGCACTTGAGACCGACCACGTGCTGGAGAACGCCAAAGCGAAACTCGCCGCCAAAGCGTTGGACCTGATCGTCGTCAACGATGCGAAAGAAATGGGAGCGGGCTTCTCCGTGGATACGAATCGCGTGACGCTCGTGAGTCGAGACGGCTCCGAAGAGCGATTTCCGCTGCTTTCAAAAATCGATGTCGCCGATGCGATCCTTGACCGCGTCGAAAAGTTGGGACGTGGACGCTAGAGAGCGGTTGCGACTGTACCTCGAGCAGCGGCGCGAGCTCGGCGAGTCAGAGCTCGTTCTGGACTCGCTCTCCATTGACGAGGTGATGGCGTTGATCAGCGGCCGTTCCAGACGCGCGCCGCATGAAGTCGAGATTCCACTGGATGTCGCTTCGGTGGATTGGCGCCAGGCGCTTCGTGCTGCCGATACCGCGCCAGCTGCGCCAGGAGAAACACCGGCTGGCCCCGCCGGGCCATCGGTCTTCACTAACGCCTCAATCGTTCCGGCTGCCAGCGATGCAGATTCCTGTCCATCCATCACGCATCTTGTAGCCGCGATCGCCAGCTGCACTCGCTGCCCGCTCTACGCGACGGCGACGAATCCCGTGCCCGGCGAGGGGAACCCGAATGCGGACTTTATGTGTGTTGGCGAGGCGCCGGGTGCCACAGAGGATGAAACGGGGCGGCCCTTCGTGGGCGCAGCGGGCCAGTTGCTGACGAAGATCCTCGAGGCCATCAACTTGCGGCGCGAGGATGTGTTCATCTGCAACGTGCTGAAACACCGTCCTCCGGGAAACCGCAATCCACTACCGGAAGAAGTCAAGGCGTGCAGCCCCTATCTGATCAGACAGATCGAGCTGGTCAAGCCTAAGATCATTCTTGCGCTCGGCACGTTCGCGGCCCAGACGCTCCTCGACACGAAGATTTCGATAGGTAAGTTGCGAGGGCAGATCCATAGTTATCATGGGGTGCCGTTGGTCGTCACCTACCACCCCGCCGCCCTCCTTCGCAATCCGTCTTGGAAGCGTCCTACCTGGGAAGATGTCCAGCTCGCCCGTCGAATACTCGATAACTCCGGTCCCAACTCCGTCGGCAACGCGTGACCCCTACCGCGACCGGCGGCCTCCATACTCGGAGGATGCCGAGCAGGCGGTGCTGTCGGCAATGTTGATGGACCAGGATGCCGTTCTCCGCGCGACCGAGCATCTCGACGACACGATGTTCTATGCCGAACGGCACCGGCGCATCTTCCGGTCGATGGTGGCGATCGCCGAGCGCGGTGCGGTCGTCGATCCCCTCACACTCGCCGACGAGCTCGCGCGTCGCGGTGAGCTCGATGGTGCCGGCGGCAAGGAATACATCGGTTACCTCGTCGACGCCGTTCCGACGGCCGCCAACGTGGAGTACCACGCGCAGATCGTGAGCGAGAAGGCGCTGATGCGCCGGCTCATCGAAGTCTCGACCAGCGTCGTAGCCGAGGCGTTCGAGGGACGTGTCACCGCCAGCGATCTCCTCGACGATGCCGAGAGCAAGATCTTCCAGGTCAGCCAACAGCGGACTCGCGAGGGGTTCACGCGCATAAAGGAGCTGCTGTGGCCCACGATGGAGCGGATCGAGGAGCTGCAGCGCGGCGGCAAGACAATCACCGGCGTCGCCAGCGGCTTCACCGATCTCGACGAGCTGACATCCGGCTTTCAGAAGGCTGATCTGGTCATCGTTGCGGCACGTCCGTCCATGGGCAAGACAGCGTTTACGCTCAACATTGCGCAATACGCGGCCATCGATCAAAACATTCCGGTTGCGTTCTTCTCGCTCGAAATGAGTAAGGAGTCGCTCGTGCAACGGATGCTTACTGCGGAGGCGCGTGTCGACGCGCAGCGACTGCGCAAGGGAATGCTGCGCGACGATGATTTTCCACGTCTCGCGCGGGCCGCCGGCCTCCTCAGCTCCGCGCCCGTGTGGATCGACGACACACCGAGCATTACGCTGCTCGAGATGCGCTCCAAGGCACGGCGGTTGAAAGCCGACGGTGACATCGGCCTCGTGATCGTGGATTATTTGCAGCTCATGCAGGGTCCCGCGAGTGCTGAGAGCCGTCAGCAGGAGGTGAGCCAAATCTCCCGCGGACTCAAGGGTTTGGCCAAGGAGTTGGGCGTCCCTGTCGTGGCGCTCTCGCAGCTCTCGCGCGCACCCGAACAGCGCACCGGCGACAACAAGCGCCCGCAGCTGTCGGACCTGCGCGAGTCCGGTGCCATTGAACAGGACGCGGATCTCATCATGTTCCTCTTCCGCCAGGAGTACTACGACGGTCCGGTAGACAAGGACGGCAACTCACTCGAGGGAAAGGCAGAGGTGATCGTCGCCAAACAGCGCAACGGTCCAACCGGGATCGTGCCCCTGCACTTTCACAAGATGTACACTCGCTTCGACAACCCGCTGCGCCAGAACGCGTAGCCCGCCTGGGTCGCCTCGATGAAGTCCAAATCCGTCTACCGCTGCACCGATTGCGGTGCGGAGCACGCGAAGTGGGCGGGGCGCTGCGACAGTTGCGGAGAGTGGAATACGTTGGTCGAGGAGTTGGCAGCCCCGAAGATTGCTGCCGCCGGTGGCGCGGCGCGGCGGGTGGGCGGCGCCCGCACGCTCGCCCAGGGCGGCAGTGTCGCGATCACGCCACGGCTACGCGACGTGCAGGGCTCGGAGTCCAGACGCTGGAAGACCGGCCTCGCGGAGTTCGATTTCGCGTTAGGCGGCGGCATCGTGCCGGGATCGATGATCCTCATCGGCGGGGAGCCCGGCATCGGAAAGTCGACGTTGCTCCTGCAGGTCGTGGCACGGCTGCAGCAGGCGGGGCACCGCACGTTGTACGCATCCGGCGAGGAGTCACCACTCCAGGTGAAGCTGCGGTCGGATCGCCTCGAGGAGCGCGCTGGCGACGTCGAGCTGCTCACGGAGACGAATCTGGAGACGATTCTCGCCACCGCGGCGGCGGTGCACCCATCCGTGCTCGTTGTGGACTCCATTCAAACGGTGTTCACTGCCGATTTGGAAGGAGCGCCGGGGAACGTCGGCCAGGTGCGCGAGAGTGCTGCGCGGCTGATGCGCTTCGCGAAGGAGAGCGGCGTCACCGTCTTCGTTGTTGGACACGTGACCAAGGGCGGCGGCATTGCCGGTCCGAAGACGCTCGAGCACATCGTCGATACCGTACTGTACTTCGAGGGAGAGAGTACGCTCGACCACCGGATTCTGCGAGCAACAAAGAACCGCTTCGGCAGCGTCGACGAGATCGGCGTCTTCCGTATGACGGAACGGGGCCTCGAAGGGGTGGCAAACCCGTCGGAACTCTTTCTCGGCGACCGTGACCATCGCGCGTCCGGTAGCGCGGTCACAGCGCTGCTCGAGGGCACGCGTCCCCTGCTCATTGAGGTTCAGGCTCTGGCGGCCAATGCCGGATTCGGCACGCCCCAACGGGTCGCCACCGGCTACGACGTGCGTCGTCTGGCGCTCCTCCTGGCCGTTCTGGACAAGCGCGCCGCCCTCTCGTTCACTGCACTCGACGTTTTCCTCAATGTCGTAGGCGGAGTGCGGCTGCAGGAGCCGGCGGGGGATCTCGCCGTGGCCGCCGCGCTGGCGTCCAGCGTCTACGAGCGGCCGCTGTCACGGGACGCCGTCTTTGTCGGCGAGGTGGGCCTCGGCGGAGAAATACGCGCTGTGTCGCAGATCGAGCGACGCCTGGCAGAGGCGTCGAACATGGGTATGCGTCGGGTTTTCGTGGGGGAGCGTGCGGTACCGCGCCGCGCCCCGGCTGCTCGCAACGTGGAGGTTATTGGTGTCCGCACCCTGCGCGATTTGTTCGCGCAGTTGTTTGCATGACTACGTCCGTGGCAACCGCAGTTCGCGACGTCGGAGTCGTGATCGTGGCCGGTGGCTCGAGCACGCGCACTAGTGGCTCCGAGCTCAAGCAGCTTCGTTGGATCGCTGGTCGTCCGATGCTCCTGCACAGCATTCAAGCATTCATGGGACGCGCCGATGTGGTCAGCGTCGTCTGCGTGCTTCCGCAGCATTATGCCGCAGATCCGCCGCCCTGGATATTCCAGTGCGATGTCGAGCGTCTGATGGTCTCCATCGGTGGTCGCACGCGCTCGGAATCCGTGGCCAACGGCCTGGACGACCTGCCGGATGAAGCACAGATCGTTCTCGTGCACGATGCCGCTCGACCCCTGGTGAGCGACGCGACGATCGACCGCGTGATCGCCTCGGTGCGGGCGGGCCGCTGTGCCATCGCCGCGCTTCCCATCGTCGACACGCTCAAAGAAGTCGACGCAGAACATCGGATCGTGCGCACGCTCGACCGTGAGGGCTTCTGGCGCGCACAAACGCCGCAGGGCTTTCCGCGTGAGGTGATCGTGCACGCCCACCACGCGGCGCGCGCGCAGCGAATCACGGCCACTGATGACGCAGCGCTCTGCGAACGCTTGGGAATCCCGGTGTATGTCGTCCGCGGCGGCGAGCGGGCGCTGAAGATCACTGACGAGGCCGACTTTGCGCGCGCTGAAGCGCTCTTCGCAATCGAGGAATGAGGCACGGAGACCTGTCACTCCCGTTCTGGTCTGATGCCGAGATCGAGACCGCAGTGCGTCCGGCGTTGCATCACATCGCGATGCGGCGCGTGCTCGCCTACCCGACCGAGACCGTCTACGGCTTTGGCGGCGGCATCGACAGTGAGTCGGTGGATGCGCTCATTCGGCTCAAAGGACGTCCGGAGGGGAAGCCATTCCTGATCCTTATCGCAGGCAGCGATATGATCGACCGCTTGGACCTGAATCTGCCCAGCTACGCAGCCACCTGGGCCGCCCGGCACTGGCCGGGACCACTGACGCTGGTGCTGCGTGGGGGCTCAGGGCGGGTCCCCGCGCGTTTGCGGGGACCCGAAGGCGGAGTCGCCGTCCGCTGGACGAGCCATGCCGGTATCGCGCGACTCATTCGTGCGCACGGGGAGGCGATCACGTCAACGAGCGCCAACAGACCGGGGGTTCCGCCAGCCACCACAGCCGCCGAGATTGTGTCGCAGTGGTCGGATGCGATTGCGCGCGGCGACCTGCGCGTGCTCGACGGCGGTCGGCTGATGCCGTCGCCGCCTTCGACGGTCGTGGACTGCACGGGCCGGCGGCCACGGGTGATCCGTCCGGGTGCGATCGCGGCGCAGGCGCTACGCGAGAGCGTGCCCGCGTTGATTGGAGATTCGTGAGCGCATGAAGATCCTGTTCGTCTGCACAGGCAACACCTGCCGCAGCCCCCTGGCGGAGGCCATCGCTCGTAAGATCGCGATTGAGCGTGGGCTGCACGACGTGGAGGTGGGCAGCGCCGGTACGAGCGCGTGGGATGGCGCGCCTGCATCGGATGGCGCCCTCCTCGTCGGTATGGAACGGGGAATGGATCTGAGCCAGCACCGGGCGCAGTCGCTGACCCGTGAGCTCGTGCAGGAGTACGATATCGTGCTCGCGATGGGGCCACATCATCTCGAGCGAATCGACGCGTTAGGCGGTACCGGCCACGGCTATCTGCTGTCGGACTACGCGTCGCATGGCGCATCCGTACGGCCCATCAGCGACCCCATTGGCGCCGAGCTCGACGTCTATCGGGCCACAACCGACGAGTTGGAGGAGGAAATCCGGCGCGTGATGGACCGGATCATGGCCGAGCGGTCCTCCTCCAGCACGGAATGAGTGTCACTCCCGGGCGGCTCGTCCTGCTCGGGCATCCGGTGTCCCACTCGCTTTCTCAGCGGCTGCAGAATGCGGCGCTGCGTGCCGCCGGCATCTCGTTGCCGTACGAGGCACTCGATGTCCCCCCTGAAGCGCTTTCCGATGTTCTGACAACGCTGGCCCGCGTCAACGCCGCTGGCAACGTCACAATCCCGCACAAGGAGCGCGTTTTCGCTGCCTGCAGCCGACGCACGGCGCTCGCTCAACGCGTCGGCGCGGTTAACGTCTTCTGGCATGAAGACGGTGTTCTCGTCGGCGACAACACCGACGTGGGCGGCTTCAGCACGGCGGCCACCGCGCTAATCGGTGCGGAGCCACGCGACCTGAACGTGGGGGTCATCGGCGCCGGCGGCGGCGCCGCTGCCGTGCTGGCGGCGATCGAGGCATGGCCGGGCTGCCGCGCGTTCGTCTCGAATCGGAGCGCTGCCCGCGCACTCCAGCTGTGTGCACGTTTTTCGTCGTTCTCGCAATGCGGCGATGTCGCGCAGGTCGTGCGTGATGCCGATCTTGTCGTGAACGCCACGTCCGTCGGTCTGCGCAACGATGATTTGCCGGTGCCGCTGAGTGCACTCAACGCTCACGCCTGCGTACTCGACCTGGTTTATCGACCCGGTGAGACCGCCTTCGTCCGAGCCGCCCGGGCGAGCGGCCGTCGCGCAATGGACGGGCTGCCGATGCTCGTCGAGCAGGGTGCACTCGCCTTCGAGCGCTGGTTCGACATGGCCCCCGACCGCGACGTGATGTGGCGAGCCGTGACCTGACAGCTGCAATGGCATGGCGCGGCGTCCGTGTTGCGGGCGCCGCTCTGGCCGATCTCCTGCTACCCCGTCGCTGCGCCACTTGCCGCGGAGCCCTGGGCGCACAGGAGCCAGGCATCGTGTGCGGATGCTGCTGGTCGCGGTTACGGCTCCTGCCACAGCCACAATGCGAGCGATGCGGGCACCCGACTGCGGGTCGCGTCTGCCGATGGTGCGCACAGCTCCCGCCATTCGTGCGTGCTGCGCGCAGTGTGTGTTGGGCGACGTCGGGAAGTGGGCAGTCGATCGTCCATGCGCTCAAGTACGCCGGCTGGCACTGCGTGGCGGATGACATGGCCGTCCGCATGGCGCGACTGCACTGGCCGCGCGACGTAATCGACGAGCGCGCGGCCGTCGTGCCCGTGCCACTCGCGGCTTCCCGTCTACGCCAACGTGGTTACAATCAGAGTGAGCGTCTGGCAGGCCGCCTGGCGTCGCTGTGGCGCTTACCAATGTGGGCGCATCTGCTGGAGCGTGTACGAGTGACGGCAACGCAAACTCGGCTCTCACCGGCAGACCGTCTGCGCAACGTGAGGGGCGCGTTCGCGACGCGGTTCGAGGCGCGGATGCTGCTCCGCGGCGCACACGTGCTGCTCGTCGACGATGTCGTGACGACTGCCGCGACGCTCAATGCGTGTGCCGCCGCGTTGCACAGTGACGGCGCGCGGATAATCAGTTATGTCACCTTTGCCCGGGCGCCGGCGATCGGCGACCGGATTTAAACGACCAGGGAGGAGAGCACGGGAATGGCAATTCGCGTCGGCATCAACGGATTTGGGCGCATCGGACGGCAAGTCGTCCGCGCGGCGATGCAGCAGGACGGAGCGAGCGCACAAGGCCGCGCGAATCTCGAGTTCGTCGGCGTCAATGATCTCACCGATACGCACACACTGGCGCATCTGTTCAAGTACGACTCAGTGCATCGTACGTATCGCGGCACTGTAGAGGCGCGCGAGAGCGCGATCGTGATCGATGGTCGCGAGGTCAAGGTGTTCGCACAGAAGGATCCGGGGGCGCTGCCATGGCGCGATCTCGGCGTCGATCTCGTGCTCGAGTCCACCGGCAAGTTCACGACCGCCGAAGGCGCGGGGAAGCACATCCAAGCAGGCGCGAAGAAGGTCATCATCTCTGCACCGGCAAAGGGGGAAGACATCACGATTGTCATCGGCGTCAACGAGACGAAGTACGATCCGAAGAATCACACCATCATCTCGAACGCGTCGTGCACGACGAATTGTCTGGTGCCGATGGTCAAGATCGTTCGCGACAACTTCGGTTTCGTGCGCGGCTCGATGGTCACGGTGCACAGCTACACGAACGATCAGAATGTCCTCGACCTGCCTCACAAGGATCTTCGGCGCGCGCGCGCCGCTGCGCTATCCATGATTCCGACCACCACCGGCGCAGCGAAGGCAACGTCGCTCGTCATACCGGAGCTGAAGGGGAAAATCGACGGCATTTCCATTCGCGTGCCGACACCCGACGTGTCGCTCACAGATCTCGCGGTCGTGGTCGACAAGCCGGTGACGGTAGCGCAGGTGAATGCGGCCTTTCAAGCCGCGGCCGAGGGAGACATGAAGGGCATCCTGCAATACACTGAGGAGGAGCTCGTCTCGTCGGACTTCATCGGCAACCCCCACTCGTGTATCCTCGACGCGAAGAGTACGAACGTAGTGGACGGGATGCTGGTGAAGCTGTCCGGCTGGTACGACAACGAATGGGGATACGCGAGCCGCTGCGTCGATCTGTTGCGGTACGTCGGAGCACGCCTGAGCTAGCAATGGACAAGAAGACGGTTCGCGATCTGCGCGACGAGCAGCTGCGAGGCAAACGAGCGCTCGTTCGCGTGGATTTCAACGTGCCCATCGCCGACGATCGCGTCACCGATGACACGAGAATCCGTGCCGCGCTACCCACGATCGAATATCTGCTCGATCGGCGTGCGCGCGTGATCCTGTTGTCGCATCTCGGCCGTCCGAAGGGCAAGCCGGACGCGAAGTTTTCGCTCGAGCCGGTGGCGCATCATCTCGCCAAGCTGCGGCCGGATTGGAAGCTCTGCTTCGTGGAGAGCACGGATTCCGACGAAGCTGTGAAGGAGACCTGCGATCCGCACGCACGCGTCGTGCTCCTGGAGAACACCCGCTTTCTGGGCGGTGAAGAGACAAATGACGAGCGGTTGGCGCGCGCATTGGCGCAGCTCGGCGATGTATACGTGAACGATGCGTTCGGGTCGGCACACCGCGCGCACGCGTCGACGGAGGGTGTGGCCCACTACCTCAAGCCGGCGGTGGCGGGGCTGCTGATGGAGAAGGAGCTGGAGTACCTCGGCCGCGCGCTGGCGAACCCGGCCCGACCGTATGTCGCGATCCTTGGTGGCGCGAAGATCTCCGGCAAGATCGACGTCATTGACAATCTGCTGCCAAAGGTCGACACGATGATTATCGGGGGCGCCATGGCCTGCACTTTCTTCAGGGCGATGGGGCTCGAGACGGGCAAGTCCCTGGTCGAACAGGATCGTGTGGATATGGCCCGCCAGCTGCTTCGCGAAGGTGGATCCAAGCTGATGCTGCCTGAGGACGCGTCCGTCGCGCCATCCCTTGATGATGCGAATGCAGCCCATAACGTGCCGCGCGATGCGATCGCGCCTAACGAAGCGATGTTCGACGTCGGCGCCGCCTCTGCCGCGGCCGCCGACCGCATCATCGCGAGCGCACGTACCGTCCTGTGGAATGGGCCGATGGGTGTGTTCGAGAGGCCACCGTTCGATCGTGGCACGGCCACCGTGGCGGCGGCGATGGCCGACGCGACCGAACGCGGAGCGACAACGGTGGTCGGCGGTGGCGATTCCGCCGCGGCCGTGGCGGAGCTCGGACTGGAGAGCCGCATGAGCCATGTGTCCACTGGAGGCGGTGCATCGCTCGAGTTCCTTGAGGGCAAGGTGCTGCCGGGTCTCGCCGCACTCGACGACCGCAACGGCTGATGCGCCGTCCCGTTTTCGCGGCAAATTGGAAGATGAATCATGGCCCAACGGAAGCGCGGGCGTACTTCCGTGCTCTCCTTCCGATGCTACCGCCGCAGTCCGACCGCACGATCGTTTTTTTTCCGCCGGCCCTGAGCCTGCACGCAGTGTTGGAAGAGTTGGCTGACCGGCGGGATGTGCGCGTCGGCGTTCAGAACGTATGGACGGAGGAGAAGGGAGCATTCACGGGCGAGAATTCGGCGCCAATCGCGAGCGACGCCGGAGCGCAAGTCGCTCTCGTCGGACACTCGGAGCGCCGGCACATCTTCGGCGAGACCGAGGAGGAGACGGCAAAGAAGTGCGCAGTGTCCGCGCGTGCGGGGCTGACACCTATGCTCTGCGTCGGCGAGACGCTGCCGCAACGGGAAGCTGGTGAAACGGAAGCGGTGGTGCTACGCCAGTTGCTTGTCGGCTTGTCTCTGCTGGACAAGCGCGCAATGGCTGACGTGCTGATCGCGTATGAACCCGTGTGGGCGATCGGCACCGGCAGAAGCGCGTCGCCAGAAGATGCCTCTGCCGTGCACGCCGTCATTCGGGAGTCCTTGCGCGAGCTTGCCGGCGCCGCCGCGACGGACGTCCCAATTCTTTACGGAGGCTCCGTAAACGCGAGCAACGCATCCTCCCTCCTAGCCGCACGTGACGTAGACGGGCTCCTAGTCGGTGGCGCGTGTCTGGATCCGGTGACCTGGAAGACGATCTGCGGCACTTGACGCCGCGGCACAAGTGCCCTGATATTTGTGGTTTACGTGTTCCGGCGTTCATCGGCCGGCGCGCTTTTCTCCCAAGGGACATTCGATGTTGTATACGCTGTTTCTCATCCTGCTCTTTATCGACAGCGTGTTGCTGATCGTGGCGATTCTCTTGCAGGCTGGGCAAGGCGGCGGCCTCGCGGCTTCCTTTGGGGGTGTCAGCAGCTCGGCGAGCGCATTCCTGGGCACACGCCAAACAGGGAATTTGCTCACCAAGGCGAGCTGGTGGATGGGTGGGATCTTCCTTGGGCTGGCGTTTCTTCTGTCGCTCATGTCATCATCGAGCCGCACTCCGCGCTCAGTGCTGGATCAAGCATTTCCGAATGCCCCGGCGCCCGCACCAGTAACGGCACCGGCCAACGTGCCTTCGGCCGTTCCGTTGCAGGCGGCACCGCCTCAAGGAGCCGCTCCGGCCCCTGGCACCAAAGCTCCGGCGAGAGGCACCAAGACCCCACCGAAGAAATAGGACGCCGCGACGTGATCGACTCGCAATACGAATCAGGGTTCCTCTTATTAGCAGACGGAACCCTTTTTCGTGGCCGCATCCGTAAGTCGGCACCGCCGCTCACGGTAGCAGAGGTCGTCTTCACCACGAACATGAGCGGTTATCAGGAGGTCTTCACCGATCCGTCTTACCGCGGCCAGATCGTGGTGATGACGGCGCCCATGATTGGCAACTACGGCGTCAGCGCGGCCGACCGTGAATCGCCCGGTGCTCAGATCGCGGGCGTCGTGGTGCGTGAGCTATCAAGGTCCTACTCCAACTGGCGAGCAGATGGTGATCTCGCTACGTGGCTTCAGGCCAACGAAGTGCCGGCACTGGAGGAAGTTGATACACGTCGTCTAACCCGCCATCTCAGATCAGCCGGCGTCATGCTCGGTGTCATCGGAATGGGATCGGAGCCGACGGCGGAAGCGCTGACCGCCCTCGACGCCTGTCCGTCGATGGAAGGATTAGACCTGGCGACAGCGGTATCCACGAAGAAGCCCTATCAATACGGCGACCCGCGGGCGCGGTACCATATCGTGGCGTACGACTACGGGATCAAGACCAACATCTTGCGGCTGTTTGCCGATCACGAGTGTCGCGTCACAGTAGTACCGGCGGAAACGCCGGCGACAGATGTGCTCGCGATAGAGCCGAACGGCGTTTTCCTGTCCAATGGACCAGGCGATCCCGCGGCCGTTACATACGCTCAACCGGCCGTCCGCGCGATCGCCGAACAAGGCGTGCCGATATTCGGCATCTGCTTGGGACACCAGATCTTAGGGCTCACGTTCGGCGCCGAGACAATCAAGATGCCCTATGGCCATCGCGGCGGTAATCATCCCGTGCGAGAGATTGAATCCGGCCGCGTGCTCATCACGTCGCAGAATCATGGCTTTGCCGTTCGCGGAAGCGAGCATGAGATCCCGGGCGCTTCCGAGCTGGAAGTCACGCATGTCAACCTGAACGATGGCACTATCGAGGGCCTTCGTCACAGGTCCCTGCCGATATTCGCGGTACAGTATCACCCCGAGGCGGCCCCAGGGCCGCACGACGCCCGTCCCCTGTTCGACGATTTCCTGGAGACGGTCAGGGTGCATGAGGCCGGCAAGGTCCCAAACTCTTGACACGTAAGAGTTAACGGGACTAAGTTGGTGAGCGCTCACGACTTCCGGGCGTCCTGAACACGAGGCAGATACATGACCAAAGCCGATCTGGTCGAGAAGGTCACAGCCCAGATTTCGCGCACCGCTGGGCCAATGATTTCGAAGAAGGACTGCGCTCGAGTCGTCGACGCCTTCCTCGATGCCATCAAGGACGCGTTGCACGGTCAGAAGAACATCGAGGTGCGAGGATTCGGAACGTTCAAGATCCGTCACCGCAAGACGAGGATGGCGCGTAATCCCCGGACGGGTTCGCCCGTGGAGGTGTCCGCGCGTCCCGTTCCCGTCTTCAAGCCCTCCAAGGAACTGCGCGCAATGGTTGCCGGCATCCCGCTCGACGAGATCGGCGAGGAACCAGAGGAAGTCACGCAGTCGTAACCACTTCCAACGAACTACAAAGCCCGGCGCTCGCCGCGCGCCGGGCTTTGTTCGTTCCGGCCCATCGGCTTTCGCTCGCATGGCTGCCACTGTAGGATGCAGCATGATCGTCACCGTGCTGCTTTTCGCATCGTACGCCGACGCCCTCGGTGCGCCAACCATCCAGCTGGATCTTCCGGCGTCGAGTACAGTCAGTGATCTGGTGGGGCGATTGCTCGCGCTTCCGGGCGCCGAGCGGTTACCGCCGCTGCCGCTCGTGGCTGTGAATCAGCACTACGTGAAGGCCGATCACGACATCCGTGGCGGCGACGAGATCGCGGTAATACCACCGGTTGCAGGGGGCTGATGCGCAGCGCGATCGTGGAGCACGAGCTCGATTCGGCTGCTCTGCTCGCCGAAGTGGCCCACCACGGCAACGGTGCGTCGGTGCTCTTCGCTGGCACTGTGCGGGACGTCAATGATGGAAGGGCCGTCAGCGGCATCGAGTATTCCGCGTACCGGCAGATGGCGGAACGCGAGCTCGGCGACATTCTCACGGAAGCCGCAGCTCGCTTCGGCACTACCGATCTCGTAGCCGAACATCGCATCGGACCGCTGACGCTGGGTGACGCGAGCATTGTCGTGGTGGCCGCACACCCGCATCGCGCGGCCGCGTTCGAAGCGGCGCGGTATATTGTCGAGGAGCTCAAACGACGCGTGCCGATCTGGAAGCGCGAGTTATACGCCGACGGCACGCGCGAATGGGTGGATGCCACGGCGGCTGTGCGACCCACACGTCCATGATTCCGATCGCTTCGTCGAAGCCTGAAATGCGCATCCGCGGCGACGCGCTCCGAGATCAGTTTGGGCGGAGGATCGAGTATCTGCGCATCTCGATCACCGACCGCTGTAACTTTCGCTGCATGTACTGCATGCCGCTGGACGGGCTGCAGTGGTTACCGAAGAGCGACATTCTCTCCTACGAGGAGATCGCCGCCATCGTGGCGCAGCTCGCTCCGCTCGGCCTGCGCCGATTGCGCATCACCGGTGGCGAGCCGACGATTCGTCCCGATCTCGAACGATTGGTCGCGCTGTTGCGGGCGATTCCACTGATCGAAGACATCGCGCTGTCGACCAATGGTGTGCGTCTGGCCGAGCTGGCGCCGCGACTGCGCGCTGCGGGTCTTGACCGCGTCAACATGAGCGCCGATAGCCTGCGTGCCGACCGCATCGCGGCAATCGCGCGGCGGAATCTACCATTCAATCCTGTTGCCGCCGCAATCGCGGCGGAATCCGCGGGCCTCGAGCCAATCAAGCTCAATGTCGTCGTGATGCGTGGCATCAACGACGACGAGATCTTTGACTTCGCTCGGCTCACGATTACTTATCCGTGGCACATCCGATTCATCGAGCTGATGCCGGTGGGAGAGCTCCGTGCGCTCACGTGGGAACACGTGATGCCGAGTGACGAGGTGTTGGCGCGAATACGCGAGATCGGCGCGCTTACGCCGGCACCTGGACCGGCGCGCGGGAACGGACCTGCCGCGTACTATCAGTTGGCCGGTGCAGCGGGCACCATCGGCGTCATCACCCCTATGACGCACACCTACTGCGGCTCGTGCAACCGCGTACGCCTGACGGCGGATGGCCGGCTTCGCACCTGCCTCTTCGGCGATCATGAGGTGGACCTCCGGGAACCGTTGCGTAATGGAGAGCCGCTGGAGCCGCTGTTCCGACAGGCGCTCGCCGACAAGCCGAAGGAGCACGCGCTACTGCAGATGCGCGTCGGCGGCCTGCGGGCACTGTCGCAGGTGGGAGGATAGGCAGGAAGGCCCCGGCGAGCGAACGCGGTTGCACGGTGTGGCCTATTAGTTTCCTTCCCAACTCATACAGCTCGCGAAACCAATGGTCAACAAAATTACCGTCGTCGGCGCCGGCAATGTCGGTGCGACGACTGCTCAGCGCGTTGCCGAGAAGGAGCTCGCGCGTACCGTCGTGATGGTCGATGTCGTCGAAGGCGTGCCACAGGGCAAGGGACTGGACCAGTGGCAGTCGGCGCCGATCGAACTCTTCGATTCCCGCGTGATCGGCACCAATGGCTACGACGAGACGGCGGGCTCCGACATCGTGATCATCACGGCCGGCATCGCCCGCAAGCCAGGGATGTCGCGTGACGATCTGCTCAATACCAATGCCGGTATCGTGCGCGAGGTATCCCAGAAGGTGAAAGCGAGCTCGCCTAACGCGATCATCATCGTCGTGTCCAATCCACTCGACGTGATGTGCTATGTCGCCAAACAAGTGACGGGCTTTCCTCGGGAGCGCGTGCTCGGGATGGCCGGCGTGCTCGACACCGCGCGTTACCGGGCGTTTCTGGCCGAGGCCCTGGACGTGTCGGTGCGGGACATCCAAGCGATGGTGCTGGGCGGCCATGGCGACACGATGGTGCCGCTCATCTCGTACACGACGGTCAGCGGCATCCCGGTCACGCAGCTCATGGATCGATCAAAGCTCGACGCGATTGTCGATCGCACGCGCAATGGCGGCGCCGAGATCGTGAAACACCTGAAGACCGGCTCGGCGTACTACGCGCCGTCTGCGGGCGCCGTGCAGATGGCGGAAGCGATCGTGAACGATCAGAAGCGCATCCTGCCATGCGCCGCGTGGCTGGAGGGTGAGTACGGAATGAAGGGGCTGTACCTTGGCGTGCCGTGCAAGCTCGGCCGCCGCGGTCTCGAGAAGGTGCTGGAGGTGACGCTCACCGCCGATGAGCGTGCCGCGCTGGAAAAGAGCGCCGATGCAGTTCGCGAGCCAATGAAGGCCGTGAACATCTAAAGGAGGGGAGGCCTCGCGGACGCGCGCTTTCCTCGGTCACATCATGAGCTGGCTCGCAACGTTGTACCGATCGACGATCGGGAAGAAATTCATCATGGCGGTCACCGGGCTGATCGGCGTCGCCTTCGTGTTCGCGCACATGGTGGGCAACCTCCAGGCGTTCATCGGTCCGGGAAAGCTGAATGCCTACGCGCAATTCCTGCACGGGCCGGCGGCCGAGCTGCTCTGGGTCGTGCGTGCGGTGCTTCTCGCCGCAGTCGTGCTGCATGTGCTCATGGCATGGCAGCTCACCGAGCGTTCGCATGCGGCGCGTCCACGCGAGTATGGGAAGCGCGAGCCGCAAACGGCCACGCTGGCGTCGCGCACGATGCGATGGGGCGGCGTACTCCTCCTCGTCTTCATCGTCTTTCATATCCTGCACTTCACCACAGGCACGATTCGACCGTCGGGCTTCTTCGAGCGCGGCGACGTGTACGCGAACATCGTCTGGAGCTTTCACGTGTGGTGGGTGACGCTGTTCTATCTCGTCGCGATGATCTTTCTCGGCCTGCACCTCTACCACGGCGCATGGGCCTCGGTGCGAACGATCGGCTATGCGAAGCCATCGCCTGCGCCAATGCACCGCCGCGTAGCGCTCGTGGTGGCGGTGGTGATCTGGCTCGGGTTCACGCTCGTCCCGGTCGGTGTGGCGGCCGGTTTCATTCGGTGAGCATGGAATTACAGTCGAAGATTCCGTCGGGACCCATCACCGGCAAATGGGACAAGCACCGCTTCGAGATGAAGCTCGTCAATCCGGCGAACAAGCGGAAATACACCGTGATCGTGGTCGGATCCGGTCTTGCCGGTGGCGCCGCCGCGGCGACGATGAGTGAGCTCGGGTATAACGTGAAGTGCTTCTGCTTCCAGGATTCGCCGCGACGCGCGCACAGCATTGCGGCGCAGGGGGGCATCAACGCCGCGAAGAATTACCAGAACGACGGCGACAGCATCTGGCGTCTGTTCTACGACACGGTGAAGGGCGGTGACTTCCGCTCCCGCGAAGCGAACGTCTACCGACTGGCGCAGATCAGCGTGAACATCATCGACCAGTGCACGGCGCAGGGCGTGCCGTTCGCGCGCGAATACGGTGGGCTGCTCGCCAACCGCTCGTTTGGCGGCGCGCAGGTGTCACGCACCTTCTACGCGCGCGGCCAGACCGGCCAGCAGCTCCTTCTCGGCTGCTATCAGGCGATGGAGAAGGAGATCGCGCGTGGGGGCATCGCGATGTACCCACGCACGGAGATGCTCGACGTCGTCGTCAGCGGCGGTCGGGCGCGCGGGATCGTCACGCGTGACATGGTGACCGGCCGGATCGAGGCGCATCTCGCCGACGCCGTGGTGCTCGGCACCGGCGGCTACGGCAACGTGTTCTATCTGTCCACGAACGCCAAGGGATCCAACGCGACGGCTATCTGGCGCGCCTACAAACGGGGTGCCGCATTCGCCAATCCGTGTTTCACACAGATCCATCCCACGTGCATTCCACAGAGCGGCGATTACCAGTCGAAGCTCACGTTGATGTCGGAGTCGCTCCGCAACGACGGCCGCGTGTGGGTACCCAAGCGCGGGGGGGATTCCCGCCCGCCAACCGGGATCCCGGAGAGCGAGCGCGATTACTATCTGGAGCGCAAGTATCCCAGCTTCGGCAATCTCTCGCCGCGCGACATCGCGTCCCGGGCAGCCAAGGAAGTATGCGATGAGGGGCGCGGCGTTGGGCCGGGCGGCCGAGGCGTCTACCTCGACTTCTCCGACGCCATTAAGAGGCTCGGCACGGAGAAGATCGCGGAACGATATGGAAACCTGTTCGAGATGTACGAGCGCATAACGGACGAGAATCCGTACGAGGTACCGATGCGCATCTATCCCGCCGTCCACTACACCATGGGTGGCCTGTGGGTGGATTACAATCTCATGAGCACGATCCCCGGACTGCACGTCATCGGTGAAGCCAATTTTTCCGATCACGGCGCCAACCGCCTCGGCGCGAGCGCGCTGATGCAGGGCCTCGCGGACGGCTACTTCATTCTGCCGATGACGATCGGCGACTACCTCGCCACGGCGCGACCGGAGCCACTCACGATGGAGCATCCGGAGGTGCAGGCTACGCTCCACACAGTGCGGCAACGCACCGCGAAGCTATTGTCGATCAAGGGCAAGCGCTCTGTGGATTCCTTTCATCGCGAGCTCGGTCGCGTGATGTGGGAGTACTGTGGCATGGCACGGTCGGCTGAGGGGTTAAAAGCGGCGTTGCAGCTCATCCCAGCGTTGCGCGATGAGTTCTGGCGCGACCTGCTGGTACCGGGCACGGGGGAAGAACTGAATCAATCGTTGGAGAAGGCAGGCCGCGTCGCCGACTTTTTCGAACTCGCCGAGCTCATGGTCGTTGACGCACTGCACCGCAACGAGTCGTGCGGCGGCCACTTTCGTATCGAGTTCCAGACCTCCGACGGCGAGGCATTGCGTCAGGACGAGGAATACGCCTATGTCGCGGCGTGGGAGTATGCCGGCGAGGGCAAGGCGCCGGTGCTACACCGCGAGCCTCTGCACTTCGAGAATGTGGCGCTCAGCACGAGGAGCTACAAGTGAACTTGACGTTACACGTGTGGCGGCAGGCGGGACCGGATGCCGCAGGCCGATTCGTCACGTATGCGGCCGAAGACGTCAGCGAGCACGCGTCCTTTCTCGAGATGCTCGACGTCGTCAACGAAGGGCTGATAACGCGCGGCGATACGCCGATCGCGTTCGATCACGATTGCCGCGAGGGAATCTGCGGCTCCTGCGGGATGATGATCAATGGTGTGGCGCACGGTCCAATGAAGGGCACCGCAACGTGTCAGCTTCACATGCGCCACTTCCATCATGGCGAGCACGTGTGGATCGAGCCATGGCGAGCCAAAGCATTTCCCATCATTCGCGATCTGATCGTGGACCGGAGCGCGCTGGATCGAGTGATCGCTGCCGGCGGTTTCATCAGCGTGAACACAGGCAGCGCACAGGATGCGAATGACATCTCTGTCCCGAAGCAGAACGCCGATGACGCGATGGACGCTGCCGCCTGTATCGGCTGCGGAGCGTGTGTCGCCGCATGTCCGAATGGGTCCGCCTCGCTGTTCACTGGGGCGAAGATCTCTCACTTGGGCTTGTTACCGCAGGGGCAGCCTGAGCGCCGCCGCCGCGCCCGTGCCATGGTGACGCGCATGGATGTCGAGGCGTTCGGCAGTTGCACCTGGCACGGCGAGTGTCAGGAAGCGTGTCCCAAAGAAATCAGCATCGACGTGATCGCCCGCATGAACCGCGATTATCTGGTTGCCGTCATGACGCAGAGAGAAGACCGTCAGATTGGAGGTGCGGGATAAGGAACGGGTGCGGGAGGCGCGCTCAGGGTGGCCCACTTGCTGCGTGCGTCGGTGATCGTGCGCAACGATCCCCCGCAAGAAAATCCGCTCTGGCCCGAGAAGTATCGCGATGCGGAGGCCCAGCTCGGTGGTGCTGACACGGTCCAAAAGACCACATATGTCACGACACACGGCGGGGAGCCTGAGGCACGCAAGGGAGGCGGACCGGTGGCGAAGGTATCGAGCTCGCCGCAGACGTGGATCGTTCTGACGATCGCGGCGATCGTGGTGCTCGTCGCAATCGCGTATCTGCTGGGAATCGGCCGCTAGCGCCCTCGCGTTCCGGAGCAGGATCTACAACTTCGGCAGCGTCACGCCACGCTGCCCCTGATACTTCCCCTGCTTGTCGCGGTACGAGACCTCAGGCTCCTCTTCGCCGCGGAGGAACAATACCTGCGCGATGCCTTCGTTCGCGTAGATCCTCGCTGGGAGCGGTGTAGTGTTGGAGATCTCCAGTGTCACGTACCCCTCCCACTCCGGCTCGAATGGCGTGACGTTCGTGATGATGCCACAACGCGCGTACGTCGATTTCCCAACGGTCACCGTCAGCACGTTCCGCGGAATACGGAAGTACTCGACTGATCGCGCAAGGGCGAACGAGTTGGGCGGAACGATGCAAACGTCGCCCTCGAATTCGACGAACGACTTAGGATCGAATGCTTTCGGGTCTACGATCGAATTCAATACGTTCGTGAAGATCCGAAACTCGCGCGCCACGCGCATGTCGTAGCCATAGGAGCTGACGCCGTACGAGATCACTCCTTGGCGGACCTGCCGATCTTCGAATGGATCGATCATCTCGTAGTCACGCGCCATGCGCCTGATCCAGCGGTCGGACATGATGGTCATAGGGGGGCGAGGACGAGTGGCAGAGGGTGGGCCACGAGGAGCAATCGCGGCTTCGAGCCGAGCCGGAGGCCGGCACGTCGGCAGTGCGACTTTCGCCGCGCGAAAGCTATCCGGGTGCGGAGTATGCGCCAAGAGACGTTCCGTTTTCACGTCCACGTCGCGCAGCTTGTCCAGCGCGGCTTGAACTGTCGACCGGTGACTTTCGACGGGAGACTGTCTCGTTGACACTGCGCTCTCGGGCTGCGTAACTTTCGCGCGCTCGACTTAGTGAAACTTTTCACGAAGTGGGAACGACATCGCGAGCGTCATGGAACGCACCTATTTACCGGTCCTATTGCTGCTCGGCTTCGTGGTGGTGAACGCCGTGGGGATGTTGCTCCTTTCGCACCTGACCTTGCGGCCGCGGCCGACGGCCGTGAAACAGACGCCGTACGAATCGGGCATCCCACCGCTTGGTGACGCGCGCGAGCGCTTCTCCGTGAAGTTCTACATGGTCGCGGTGCTCTTCATCATCTTCGATATCGAGACCGTTTTCATGATCCCGTGGGGCGCGTACTACCGCGAGCTCTCCTGCGCGGGCACGCTCGCCGGCGGTGTCTGTCCGCCGGGACAACTGTCGCTCTTCGGGCTGCTGGAGATGGTCGTGTTCATGCTCATCCTTCTCGTAGGCTTCGTCTACGTCTGGAAGAGGGGAGCATTGCAATGGGACTGACGCCACGCAGCGAACCGCGCGTCGGCACCGCGCAGAGCGACACGCCGTGGGTGACCACCAAGCTCGACTTCCTGGTGAACTGGGCGCGCGCGAACTCACTGTGGCCAATGCCATTTGGCACCGCTTGCTGCGCCATCGAGTTCATGGCTACCGCGGCGAGCAACTTCGACCTGGCGCGCTTCGGCATGGAGCGTATGAGCTTCTCGCCTCGTCAAGCGGATATGCTCATCTGTGCTGGGCGCGTGCCATTCAAGCTTGCCCCCGTACTGCGCCGCATCTGGCAGCAGATGCCGCAGCCGAAGTGGGCGATCTCGATGGGCGCGTGCGCGTCGAGCGGAGGAATGTTCGACAACTACGCGGTGGTGCAGGGCATCGACACGATCATCCCCGTCGACATCTACGTGCCCGGCTGTCCGCCCCGCCCGGAAGGACTGATGTACGGGATTATGATGCTGCAGCGGAAAGTCATGAGCGAGCGCGCATCGGACAAGTCGCTGCGCGACGAGATGGAGCCAGACCCGAAGAGTCAGCTCTACATTCCGCCGTCGGTGATTGACGAGCTGTCGGAGCCATTCGGCAACTCCGTCCATCAGCAGCGTTCCGGCTTGTGAGCGACGCATTCACGCCGTACGTCGGCGGCAACGCACTGCCGTCCGGCACGGCCGCGCCCGCGACGCCCAAGCAGGTGCCATATCGTGACGGCGCGCCGAATCCATCGGCCGCCGCGCTGCGCGAGCGCTTCGCCGGAGCGGTCGAGCGAATCGATACCATCTGGGGCGAGACCACGGTTATCGTCGCGAGCCCACCACAGCGGGTGCACGACCTGATCCAATGGCTGCACGACGATCCATCGCAGCGGTACGAGTACCTCTCCGACATCACGGCGGTCGAGTACCGCGATGCCGAGCGGGCGATGGAGGTGGTTTGGCACCTGCGCTCGATCGCCTACCGCCGCTTTCTGCGTCTCAAGGTGCTCCTGCCCAAGAGTGGCCTGCTGGCGGTGCCGAGCGTGTGGGACATCTACAAGTCGGCCGACTGGATGGAGCGCGAGTGCTACGACATGTTCGGCATCGACTTCACGGGACATCCCGATCTGCGGCGGATCCTCATGTGGGAGCAGTATCGAGAAGGCTTCCCACTCCGAAAGGACTTTCCGCTGCGCGGCCGTTTCAGCCGATCCGAGCAGCTCCGCCAGGCGTTGGCCGCGCAGCCGGAGGCGCGCTATTCGATGGAAGAGCTGAACATCGCGCAGGCATTCGAGGATCTGCCGGAGGACATGCGGCGTCGCCTCGGCACCGGCGAGAAGACCGGAGAGTAGCGGGATGGCGACGAAGAAACGCACGGTCGAAGTCGAGCTCTCCACCACCGGCCTGGATGCGCGCGGGCGTCCACAGCGCATACCGCTGGGCGTCGGCGGCACGGCGGTGGACGTCGAGCCGCCTCCCGCGCTAGAGCCCGAGCTCGAGGGCGAGCACATGCTGATCAACATCGGACCACAACATCCCGCCACGCATGGCGTTCTCCGCCTCGTGCTGGAGCTCGATGGCGAGACCGTGGTGCGCTGTATTCCGCACATCGGCTACCTGCATTGCGGCTTCGAGAAGATCGGCGAGTACCGGCAGTACAACCAGATCATTCCCTGGACGGACCGCGAGGACTATCTCAACTCGCCCGGAAACAACGTGGCATTCTCGTTAGGTGCCGAACGGCTGTTCGGCGTCGAGGTGCCGCCGCGATGCGTGGTCCTGCGCGTGATTGCGATGGAGCTGTCGCGCATCATGTCGCACCTGGTGTGGGCAGGCACGACGTGCATCGACATCGGCGCATTCACGCCTTTCCTATGGATGTTCGAGCAGCGGGAACGCATCTACCGTTTGTTCGAGGATTGGATCGGCGCACGCCTGACGACGTCGCTCACGCGCGTCGGCGGCATGGGAGCCGACATTCCGACGGGATGGATCGACACACTGAAGGGCTTCGTCGCCACTTTTCCGAAAACGCTCGACGAAGCCGACCGCGTGCTCACGCGCAACGGCATATGGGTCGGCCGCACCGTCGGGCTCGGAGCGATGACCGCCGAAGAAGCGCTGAACTGGGGACTTTCGGGCCCGATGCTGCGCGCCAGCGGTGTCGCGTACGACGTGCGCAAGGATTTCCCATATCTCGATTACGAGACGTACGATTTCGACGTTCCGGTCGGCACCCAGGGCGATGTGTACGATCGCTACCTCGTGCGCATGGAGGAGATGCGACAGTCCGTCCGTATCCTCCAGCAGGCGATCGAGCGACTGCCCGACGGTCCGGTGAACGTCGATGATCACCGACTGATCCTTCCTCCGAAGAGCAAGGCGACGAGTGACATGGAGTCGATGATCCACCACTTCAAGCAAGTAATGGAGGGGCCACGTCCGCCGATCGGGGAATCGTACGTCGTCGTCGAGAGCCCGAAGGGCGAGAAAGGCTACTATATGGTTTCCGACGGCACGGCAAAGCCGGTGCGGTGGCGCATCCGTCCGCCGTCGTTCGTGAACCTCGCCGCAATCTCCAAGATGGTAGAGGGGCATTTGCTGTCCGACGTCATTGCCATCAACGCGAGCATCGATATCGTCATGGGAGAGATCGACCGGTGACGCCACAGGAGATGGGAGGCCTGAACGCGCCGGCGGACGTCTCGCATAGGGACGTAGCACACCGGCACGAGCAGTATGAGCCGGTGTTCACCGGAGGCACGCTGGAGGAGCTGAACGAGCTCACCTCGCGTTATCCCTCGAAGATGGGTGCGCTCCTGCCGGCCCTCTGGATCGTGCAGCGCGAACGTGGTTGGGTGAGCGACGAGGCGATGGCCGAAGTCGCCCGCCTGCTGGAGCTCACACCCGCGTACGTGAAGGGCGTCGTGACCTTCTACACCATGTATCACCAGCATCCGGTGGGGAAGCACTTCATCCAGGTGTGCACCACGACGCCGTGCAACATCTGCGGGGCCGAAGATGTGGTGGACGCCTTTCTCAAGCACACGGGTTGCGGCGAGCTTGGCGTCACCTCGCGCGACGGCAGGTTCACGGTCATCGAGGTCGAATGCCTGGGTGCGTGTGGTTTTCCAACCCCCGTGATGATCAACGAGGAGTTCGTCGAATCCGTCGTGCCGGAGCGCGTGCCGGACCTCCTCTCCGAGCTCGAGTAGAGACATGGGATATCCGCACAAGCCACACGAGCGTGAGTCGCTCGTTCTGTCGAAGTACTTCGGCGACCGGGACGCGATCTCGCTCGAGGGTTGGAAGAAGCGTGGCGGCTACGCCGCGCTCGAGAAGGCGCTCGGCATGCCGCCCGGCGACATCGTGAATGCTGTGAAGGAATCTGGGCTGCGCGGGCGCGGAGGCGCCGGCTTTCCGACAGGCGTCAAGTGGTCCTTCATGAAGCCGGGCGACGGAAAAGCGCATTACCTCTGCTGCAACGCCGACGAATCGGAGCCGGGCACGTTCAAGGATCGCGAGATCATGCGCTGGACCCCTCACGCCCTCGTGGAGGGATGTGCCATCGCGTGTCACGCGATCGCCGCCGAGACCTGCTACATCTACATCCGTGGCGAGTTCACGGAGCCGCTCGTGCGCGTGGAAGAGGCGTTGCGCGAAGCACGCGCCGCCGGCATCATCGGCGCGAACGCGATGGGGTCGGGCACACGCATCGACATCTGGGTCCATAAGGGAGCGGGTGCGTACATCTGCGGTGAAGAGACCGCGCTGATGAACTCCATCGAGGGACGCCGCGGTAATCCGCGCATCAAGCCCCCGTTTCCCGCAGTGGCGGGTGTGTTCGCGAAGCCGACCACTGTAAACAACGTCGAAACCCTCGCCGCGGTGCCGCCGATTCTCAATAACGGCGCTGCGTGGTACAAAGGGATCGGTCGTCCGGACAACCCGAAGAGCACGGGCACGAAGCTCTTCTCGGTATCCGGGAACGTCCAGCGCCCCGGAAATTACGAGGTGGCGATGGGCTTTCCATTTAAGGATTTCTTATACGATCTCTGTGGCGGCCCGATGCCCGGCCGTAGATTCAAAGCGGTCATTCCGGGCGGCATTTCCGTTCCCATTCAGACGCTCGAGGAAGCCGAAGCATCGCTGATGGACTACGAGGGCTTCGTCGCCAAGGGCACGATGCTCGGCTCCGGCGGCGTGATTCTGATCGACGACGCGCAGAATCTCGTCAAGCAGATCGCGCGCGCGGCCCGCTTCTTCGCCCACGAGAGCTGCGCGCAGTGCACCCAGTGTCGCGAGGGCACGGCCTGGACCACGCGGATCCTCGAGCGTATCGCCGCCGGGGATGGGACGAGCGAGGATCTCGACACGCTGCTCGACATTGCGGACAACATGACCGGTAAGACGATCTGTGTGCTCAGCGATTCCTGCGCGACGCCAGTGGTGTCCGGGATCAAGAAGTTCCGCGCCGACTTCGAGGCGTTGATCAAGAAGAAGAAGGTGCACCTCGTTCCAGCGGCCGTCGCATGACAAGGGCAGAATCAGATAATGGCTGACACAGTCACACTCACGATCGAGGGACACCAGGTCAGCGTGCCGGCAGGCACCTCGATTCTCGAGGCGGCCAAGGCGGCAGGAATCCTCGTGCCGCACTACTGCTATCATCCGGGGCTACCGGTCGCCGGCGTCTGTCGCATGTGCCTCGTGGAAGTCGAGAAGATGCCGAAGCTGGCTCCATCCTGCGCCACGGCGGCGGCGGACGGTCAGGTGGTACACGTGTACTCCGAGAAGGCGCTCGACGCACGCAAAGGCGTGCTCGAGATGCTGCTCATCAATCACCCGCTCGATTGTCCAATCTGTGACCAGGCCGGCGAGTGCGAGCTGCAGGATTACACGTATCAGGAGGGCCGGACCGAGGGACGGCTGCGCGAGCCGAAACGCTTCAACCCGGCTGAGGATTTCGGCGGCGACGTTCTGTACGTCACCAACCGCTGCATTCTCTGCACGCGCTGCGTGCGATTCATGGATGATGTCGCCAAGCACCCGGTGCTCAACGTCAGCGAACGCGGTGATCGGGCGGTGATCGGTAAGTTCGAAGGCGAGGACATGACGCACCCGTGGGCCGGCAATGTCATCGATCTCTGTCCCGTCGGAGCGCTCCTGTCGAAGGATTCGCTCAATAAGGCGCGTGCGTGGGAGCTCGATCGCACAGCGTCGGTCTGTCCCGGTTGCACACAGGGCTGCAACATGATCGTCGAAACGCGCGACAATACGGTCGTGCGCCTTCGGCCGCGGCCGAACGCCGAGGTCAACTCGTATTTCATGTGCGATCACGGCCGCCTGAATTATCGGTGGACGAACCGGCAGGATCGCGTGGATGTGCCAATGGTGCGGCGCGCCGAAACGGGCGGGGAAGAGCAGGCGCTGGTCGGCATCGATTGGGATATCGCCCTACCCGAAGCCGCCGCTCTCCTGGCCGGGAGGCGGGCATTCGTGCTCGCCTCACCCAATCTCTCCAACGAGGCACTCTTTCTCCTCTCCCAGATCGTTGCTAAGACGGGAGGCGCGGGTGCCTTCCGAGTGCCGCGTGGACCGGAAGCCCCTCTCGCCGGCATCGATGATCTTGCGCTGCGTGAGGAGCGCGCCGCCAACGTGCGCGGCGCAGAGCTGCTCGGCTTCATGAAGAGCGACGCGCCCCTTGATGGAATGCGGCGCGGTGACGTGCTGATTGTGGCCGACGAGGAGCTCGCCGGCGCCGATGCCGCCGGCGTCGTCAATGCCGGGTCGATCATCGTGATCGGCACGACGCTCCCGCACTGGGCGCGGCATGCGGCTTCGGTCGTCCTGCCGATCACGAACTTCGTCGAGGAAGAGGGGACGTTCACGAACCTGCGAGGACGGGTACAGCGTTTCCTGCAGGCGAAGGCCGGACCGGGCTTCGCGCGACCCAGCTACTTCGTGCTCTCCGACCTGCTCACGGCGTTAGGCACGCCCACGCGCCACTTTCTGGCGCGCGATACGTTCGCCGCCCTGACGCAAGCGCGTCCCGAGTTTGCGGGAATGTCATACGATGCGCTCGGTATGCGCGGGCAGGTCATTGCCGGCGCCATGGCCAGGGCGAGCGCGTGATGGGCCTGCCGCTCACGCTCCTGCTGCAATCGCCGGCCGCACCGGCCACGACTACCGGTGCGGGGCTAATCGCGCCCCCGGAGCACTTCTTTCCCTGGCTCCTGTTCACGCTCGCGAAGATGATTCTTTTCTTCACCGTCTATATGGCGACCGTGGCGTACCTCACCCTGGCCGAGCGAAAGATCTCCGCGTGGATTCAGGACCGGCACGGTCCGAACCGGGTCGGGCCGCACGGATTGGGGCAGCCAGTGGCGGATGGACTCAAGAACATCATGAAGGAGGAGACCTATCCGGACGCGGCATACACGCCGCTGTTCATCATCGCGCCCGCAGTGTCCTTCTGTGTGGCGCTCCTCACCTGGGCGGTGATCCCCTTCTTCGCTCCCTGGCAGACGCGCTGGGGCCTGGTCGACGGCGCGCTGGCGCCGATGCCGATCGGTTTTCTCTTCACCTTGGCAATTGGATCGCTCGGCGTATACGGCATCGTGCTCGCCGGGTGGTCATCGAACAACAAGTACGCGCTGCTTGGCGGCCTCCGCTCCAGCGCGCAGATGATCTCATACGAGATCTCGATGGGCATGGCCACGATTCCCGTCCTGCTCCTGGCCGGGAACGTCTCCCTGAACACCATCGTGGCGCAGCAGGCGAGGGGCGGGTGGCTGAACTGGAACGTGCTCGCACTCACCGTTGCATTCTTTCTCTTCATGGTGTCCGCGTTCGCCGAGACAAACCGCCTGCCCTTTGATCTGCCCGAAGCCGAGTCGGAGCTGATCGCCGGTTATCATGCGGAGTACAGCGCGATGAAGTTTTCGATGTTCTTCATCGCCGAGTACGCGAACATGGTCACCGCCAGCGCGCTCATGGCCACGCTGTTCTTCGGCGGGTGGGACATTCCCTTCACGCAGTGGGACAACGTCGCGCCGCACACGTTCATCAAGAGCTTCGCGACGCTGCTCGTGATGGGAGTGAAGGTGCTCTTCTTCGTGTTCCTGTACATGTGGATCCGCTGGACGCTGCCGCGCTTTCGCTACGATCAGCTCATGGCCCTCGGATGGAAGTTCATGCTGCCGACCGCGTTGTCGTACGTGCTCGTGATGGGCGCCGCGATCGTCGGCCTGCAAGCGATCGGGCTGCACCAGGGCGGCTTCCAGTTCGGCGCCGCGCTGCTCGCCCTGAATGTCGTGCTGCTCGTCGTGCTGTTCTTGATTCTGGACCGCGGCCGCCTGATCAGTCCCGCGTACACGCCGCTCGAGAAGCGCGACCTCACGAAGCTGCGCAGCTACGCGCGAGGCGCCGTACTGTCGGCGCAGGGAGGAGACTAGTGGCTATCGGCGTCAAAGTCCTCGAGCGGCCGATCGAGAAAACGAGCTATGTGCGCGCGACGCTGAAGGGGATGGCGTTGACATTCAAGCACCTCCTCGACACGAAGGTGACGACGCAGTACCCGGAGCAAAAGGAGTCGCTCTCGCCACGGTGGCGGGGAACGCACCGCATGCTCACCACCGAGGATGGAAAGGCGAAGTGCGTCGCGTGCGGCCTCTGTCCGACGGTCTGTCCCGCCAACTGCATCAAGCTCGTACCGGGCGAGGACGAGCACGGCAACCGCTATCCGCTGCTGTTCGAGATCGACGAGTTCCGCTGCATCTTCTGCGGCTACTGCCAGGAGGTGTGCCCGGAAGAGGCGATACACGTCGGCCGCCACTATGAAAATTCCGAGTACAGCCGAGAGGGATTCGTTTACGATCTCGAGCGACTGATGGCGCAGACGCATCCCGTGTGCGAGATGTGGGATCCCGCCGACCCCAAGGGGGAGTGATGCCGCACGGGGATCTGCCACTCTTCTACACCTTTCACTTTTACCTCTTCGGGCTGATCTCGATCGCGGCAGCGGTCCTCTTCGTTACCCGCCGTAGCCCCGTGGCCGCGGCGCTCTGGCTGGTTGTCACGATGTTCTCGCTGGCGGCGATGTACGTGCTCCTCGATGCGCAGTTCATCGGCGCAATCCAGGTGCTCGTGTACGCCGGCGCGATCATGGTGGTGTTTCTGTTCGTGATCATGCTCCTCAATCTCGGGCAGCCGAGCGAGATCGCCGATGCGCGCGGCCTGGGATGGAGGCTCGTCGCCGGCGTCATCGGGCTCGGTCTTCTAGCCGAAGTGGCGGCGGTGGTGAAGACACGCATCCCTGAGATGTTCCGGCTGCCGCCGCATGCCATCGCGGAGCAGATCGCCGCGACTGGCGTCATCGCTCCCATCGCCGGCCCGTTGTTTCGCGATTATCTGCTCGCGTTCGAGGTGACGAGCGTGCTGCTTCTCGCCGCGATTGTCGGCGCGGTCGTTCTCGGCAAGCGGAGGTCGTCGGATGCTACTTAGTGAGGGTCTGTTCTTTTCGGCGGTGCTGTTCACGATCGGCGTCGTCGGCGTGCTCACGCGCCGCAACGCCATCATCGTGTTCATGTGCGTGGAGCTGATGCTCAACGCGGTGAACCTGACCTTCATCGCCTTCGCGTCCGTGTACGGCGTCGCAGGCCAGGTGTTCGTCTTCTTTGTGATGACCGTAGCAGCCGCGGAGGCGGCAGTGGGGCTCGCGATCATTATTGCGCTGTTCCGGCACCGGCAGACTGTCGATCTTCAGAACATCAATCTCCTGAAAGGCTGATGCTCCTCCAGCAACCAGGCTCCGCTCTGGGCAACGCGAGTGGCGGGGCCGGGCACCCGCTCGCCGGCACGGCGGTCGAGTGGCTCTGGCTCGTGCCGCTCCTCCCGCTGCTCGGATTCGTGATCAACGGCCTGCTCTCGTTGACCGCGGCCAGTCGTTTGGGGCCTGATGACCCGCAGCTGGCGCATGGAGAGAGTCCCGGCGCCGTACACGTGCCTCAGGATTCGGGCGGCGCTCACGGCGACGATCACCACCCGCTGGTACATCACCGCTTTGCGGGGATCGTCAGCATTATCGGGCCGGCCGTGCTCCTGCTGTCGTTCGGCGTCACGGCGGCGATTTTTGTCGCCTTTCGCGGCGCCGGTGAGGTGACCACGCCCTTCGTGCAACGGTACTTCTCCTGGATGCCAGTGGCGGACCTCCGGGTCGATGCCGCGTTTCAGTTGGATCAGCTCTCGATGCTGATGATGCTCGTGGTGACCGGCATCGGATCGCTGATTCACCTGTTCAGCGTCGGCTACATGCGGGACGATCCCGGCTATCCGCGGTACTTCGCCTATCTGAACCTGTTCGTCTTTTTCATGCTGGTGCTGGTGATGGGGGCGAATTATCCGCTCCTGTTCATTGGATGGGAAGGCGTCGGGCTCTGCTCGTATCTGCTCATTGGCTTCTGGTTCAGTGAGAAGGCGAATGCGGACGCGGGCAAGAAAGCCTTCATCGTCAATCGGATCGGTGACTTTGGTTTCCTGATCGCGATGTTCATGCTGTTCGCGAATCTGGGTACGCTCGACTTCGCGAGTCTGCGCGCCGCGGCGCCGCAGTTGCCGTTTGGAGGCGCGCTCGTCACCACCATCTGTCTCTTCTTCTTTCTTGGATGCACTGGCAAGAGCGCTCAGATCCCGCTCTACATCTGGCTACCGGATGCGATGGCGGGCCCGACGCCGGTATCGGCGCTGATTCATGCCGCGACCATGGTCACCGCCGGCGTGTATCTCATCGCGCGCAGCAGCTTTCTCTTCTCGCTGGCCCCGGTCGCATCGCTCGTGGTCGTGCTGGTTGGCGCGCTGACCGCGATCTTTGCGGCTTCCATCGGTCTGAAGCAGTGGGACATCAAGAAGGTGCTCGCGTATTCGACGGTGTCGCAGCTCGGGTACATGTTCGTGGGCGTTGGCTCGGGCGCGTACGTCGCTGGAATGTTTCATCTCGCGACGCATGCGTTCTTCAAAGCACTCCTCTTCCTCGGTTCCGGATCGGTGATCTATGCCATGCACGCGGCGTATCACCACACGGGCAGCCACGATGATGCGCAGGACATGCGGAACATGGGAGGGCTGAGGCAGTTTCTGCCGACCACGTTCGTGCTGATGTGGATCGCGACGCTGGCAATCGCCGGCATTCCACCCCTCGCCGGATTTTTCTCGAAGGACGAGATCCTCGGCGCGGTGTTCGCGCGCGCCCAGCATTCGACTCTCGCATCGGCGACGTTGTTCGGGTTGTCTGGCAGCATCTGGTTGTATGTGGCGTACGTGCTTGGCATCGGCGCCGCGTTCATGACGGCGACATACATGACGCGCATGATGCTCTACACCTTTCACGGACCGAACCGGACGGGGGAGCACGAACGCGCGCATCTGCATGAGGCGCCGTGGATCATGACCGGTCCGCTCGTGGTGCTCGGCATACTCAGCGTCATCGGCGGTTGGCTGAATATTCCCGAGTTTGCGCACTGGCTGGGACCGGTCGGTGCGCTGGAGAAATGGCTCGATCCCGTGGTCGGTGCATCGACGGCGCGCATCACCGCGGGAGCGGCGGAGACTTCGTCGGGGCTCGAGTATGGTCTCGTGGGCCTCGCCGTTCTGATCGCGATCGGCGGTATCGTGCTCGCTTGGGCAAAGCTCGACCCGGCACAGCTTCCGCGCAAGCAGGAGGCGAAACCGGAGGAGGGCTTCGAAAAGGTGCTGCTGAACAAGTACTACGTCGACGAGATCTACGACGCCGCGGTCGTGCGTCCCGCATACGGCATCTCCCGCAACCTGCTGTGGCGTGGAATCGACCAGGGATTGATCGATGGCGTCGCGGTGAACGGGAGCGGCTATTTTGCTCGCGCTGTCGGCTGGATCGGCTCGCAATTGCAGTCGGGTCAGGTTGGAACGTATGCATGGGTGCTGGTGCTTGGGGTCCTCGCGGTGCTCGGTGCTTTCACCATTCGCTGATCGATGACCGATTTCCTGACTTCCGTCGGATACGCGAGCTGGATTCTTCCCGGGCTGTTGATCGTGCCGGTGCTCGGCGCCCTAGTCATCTGGATCCAGGGTGCCGCGATGGAAAAAACGAGTGGAGACGAGGTGCTCTCGGGCGTGGCGGGCGCGCCGCGCATGATCGCATTGGGAACGTTCATCGTGGAGTTCGTGCTCTCTTTGGGACTGTGGTGGTCGTTCGATCCAAAACAGCCTACGTGGCAGTTCGTGGTGAACGCGCACTGGATCCCGAGCTGGGGTGTGCGGTTCGACGTGGGTCTGGACGGCATCGCGTTGATGATGGTGCTGCTCACCACCTTCCTCATGGTGCTCGCGTCGCTGGGCAGCTGGACCTACATCCGGTCGAGGACGCACAGCTATTACGCGCTGATGCTCATCCTCACGACGGGGATGCTCGGCGTCTTCATGAGCCTCGACCTCTTCCTGTTCTACGTTTTCTGGGAAGTGATGTTGGTGCCGATGTACTTCATCATCGGTATCTGGGGGGGTGAGCGACGGATCTACGCGAGCCTAAAGTTCTTCATCTATACGATGATCGGCTCGCTGCTGATGCTCGTCGCGATCGTGTACCTCGGATATCAGGCGGGCAGCCGCCTCGCCGATGGCACGCTGATCCCGAACTTCAGCTACGACTATGTGCTGCAGACGGTGATCGTATCACCGAAGACGGCACTCTGGCTCTTCGGTGCGTTCTTTCTCGCGTTCGCCGTGAAGGTGCCCATGTTTCCCTTCCACACGTGGCTCCCTGACGCGCACGTGGAAGCACCGACCGCCGGTTCGGTGGTGCTGGCGAGCATCATGCTCAAGCTCGGCACGTTCGGCTTTCTGCGGCTTGCCGTGCCCTTGTTCCCGGGCGCCGCTACCAATCCGACGGTTCGCACACTCGTGCTCACGCTGGCCGTGATCGGCATTGTCTATGGTGCGCTCGTCTCGCTCGTCCAACCTGACTTCAAGAAGCTCGTGGCGTATTCCTCGGTCAGCCACCTTGGCTTTGTGATGCTCGGGATATTCGCGCTCACCGTTCAGAGCGTGCAGGGCGCGTTGATGGTGATGATCAACCACGGCATCTCCACGGGCGCGCTCTTCTTCCTGATCGGCATGATCTACGAGCGACGCCATACGCGCGAGATCGCCGCGTACGGCGGCATTGCGCGCGTGGTTCCACTTTTCGCTGCGGCGCTGACGCTCACCACGTTCAGCAGCATCGGCGTACCGGGGACGAATGGCTTCGTCGGCGAGTTTCTCGTGCTGCTCGGCGCGTATCGAACGCATCCGATCATGGCGCTGATCTCGACGACTGCGGTGATCTTCGCCGCCGCGTATCTGCTGTGGGCTATCCAGCGCATCCTGTTCAACCCCCTCGACAAAGCCGAGAACGAGCACATCGCTGATCTAAACGCGCGGGAGCTCACGTTGTTCGCGCCGCTGGCCGCCTGCATTATCTGGCTTGGCGTGTACCCGGTGCCGGTGCTGCGACGCATGGAGACTGCAGCCGAGCGCTTCGTGCAGGTGGTGGAGTCGCGCGCCGCGCTGTCCACGGCGATGGCTGGCGAGGAACGGCCGTGAATCTCCTCGACCTGAGTGTGCCGTCGAATCTCGCCATCGGGCTTGTGCCGGACCTGATTGTCATGGGTGGAGCAATGCTCCTCCTGCTCTGGGCGGCGTGGCGGCCCGACAGCGCGGCTCACCAGCGCGGCGTGGGCACGGGAGGCATGGTCATCTGCGTTGTCGCGCTCGGGGCGGTCCTGTGGTACCTCAACCGCTACAGCGCGACGCCTGGCGCGATCGCCATCGACAATTTCCGATGGCTGGCGGACATCATCGTGCTCCTGGGGACGATCTTCGCGATCGCACTCACGATCGATGACAACGATCGTCACCTGACGCCGATGGCCGAATCGCACGTGTTGATCTTGTTCGCGACATCCGGAATGATGCTGCTGACCGCGGCGCGTGATCTCATCATCGTCTTTCTCGGCGTCGAGCTCATGTCGATCGCGGTCTATGCCCTGGCGGGGATCAACCGGCGCAGCGCGCGTTCGGCCGAGGGAGCACTCAAGTACTTCCTGCTCGGGGCGTTCTCCACGGCGTTTCTGCTCTATGGCATCGCGCTCATATACGGCGCGACGGGCACGACGAACATCGCCAGCATCGGGCAGCGCATCGCCGAACTGTCGCTCCTCGGCAGTCCACTGCTCTCGATTGGTATCGGTTTGCTCCTGGTCGGTTTTGGCTTCAAGGTCGCGAGTGTTCCTTTTCACATGTGGGCCCCGGATGTGTACGACGGCGCGCCGTCGCCGATCACGGGCTACATGGCGGCGACGGTCAAAGCGGCCGCCTTCGCGGCGTTCCTCCGTGTTTGGCTGGAGGCATTCCCCGGCACGTTCACCGTGTGGCACTCCGCCGTGGCCGGGCTGGCGATCGTGACGATGGTGTTCGGGAATGCCATCGGTCTCGTGCAACGCAACCTCAAACGGATGCTAGCCTACTCGAGCATTGGCCACGCCGGCTACCTGCTCGTCGCCCTCGCGGCGTCGACCGATCAGGGCGCATCGGCGCTGCTGTTCTATCTGCTGGCGTACACGCTCGCCACTTTCGCCGCGTTCGGCATCGTCGTTGCGCTTCAGCGCGAGGGCGCAACCACGGTGATGATGGACGAGTTGGCGGGCCTCTGGACCGTGCGCCCCTGGATGGCGTTAGGCATGGGCGTGACGATGTTGGCCTTGCTCGGTTTTCCGATTTTCGGTGGCGCCGGTTTCCTGGCCAAATGGTACGTGCTGCAGGCGGCGATCCAGGCGCCACACCCGCAGGCGACGCTGGCGGTGGTGCTCGTGCTCACGAGCGTCGTCTCCGCCGGCTACTACCTGTACGTGGTGATAACGATGTTCATGAAGCCGCGCGACGAGAGCGCGACCGCGCTGCCGCACGCCGGCGCCGTGACGCGCACCGTTATTCTGGTGAGCGTGCTCGCGCTCCTGGTGCTCGGCGTCGCCCCGGACCTCGTCGTCAGGCAGACGTGGCGCGCTCGCCCGCACCTCGAGGCCACGCTCCTGATGCCGCTGAATGCTCCATAGTTGACGGCCGCGGCGGCCGCGCCCCCGATTCGCGCGCGGTCGCCGACGTTCACACGTCGGTCCTGACTAACATGGCCATCTCTGCTGGAATCTTCCGCCAATACGACATCCGCGGCATCGTCGGCCGGGACCTCACTCCCGAAGCAGCAAGGGCGATCGGCCGAGCATACGCAGCCTATCTCACGGAACATGGCGATAGGGGAACGATCGCCGTCGGCCGCGACAACCGGCCAAGCGGGCCACAGTTGCGCGACGCGCTCGTAGACGGCCTCACCGCCTCCGGAGTGAACGTCGTCGACGTCGGCATCGTGCCGACACCGCTCCTGTACTGGGGGCTGCACCACCTCGGCGTGGTTGGCGGTATTCAGATTACCGGCTCGCATAACCCACCGGAGTACAACGGCTTGAAGCTCTCGATGGGAACAGCCTCGCTGCACGGTGAGCAGATTCAGGAGCTGTATCGGCTCGTACAGAAGGGCAGCTCAGACGCTGCCAAACGGGGCCGCGTGCGTGAAGAGGACGTGATCGAACGGTATCTCGACGACATCGAGGAGCGGATCGGCCGATTGAAGCGGCCGATCCGCTGTGTCTACGATTGTGGCAACGGCGCCGGATCACTCGTCGCACCGCAGCTGTTCGAGAGACTGGGCACTGTGAGTCGTGGCCTGTTCTGCGACAGCGATGGCACCTTTCCCAATCACCATCCCGATCCCACCGTGCCGGAGAATCTCCAGGATCTCATCGAGGCGGTGAAGAAGGACAGTGCGGAGCTTGGCATCGCCTTCGACGGCGACGCCGATCGGATCGGTGTCGTCGACGATCAAGGCACCATCGTCTGGGGCGACCATGTGCTGATCCTCTATGCGCGCGACGTGCTCCAGCGCACGGGCAAAGGCCAGCCGATCATCTTCGACGTGAAGTGCTCTCAGGCGCTGCCACAAGCGGTGGAGCGGGCGGGTGGCCGGCCGATCATGTGGAAGACCGGCCACTCCTTGATCAAGGACAAGATGAAGGAGACGCAGGCGCCGATTGCCGGTGAGATGTCGGGGCACATGTTCTTCTCCGAGGGCTTCTACGGCCACGATGACGCCCTTTACGGCGCCGCGCGGTTGCTGCGTATTCTCGCCGACAGTGGCAAGACCGTGCGCGAGCTGCTCGCAGACGTCCCGAAGTTCGTGTCAACACCCGAGATTCGCGTCGAAGTCCCGGAGGAGATCAAGTTTGCTTTGGTCGACCGGGCGGTGAAACACTTCCGCGCGGCACACGACGTCATCGACGTCGACGGTGTGCGGGTGCTATTTGGAGACGGCTGGGGCCTCATCCGTGCATCGAACACCCAGCCGGTGTTGGTGGCGCGTTACGAGGCCCGCACGCCGGAGCGGCTGGCCGCAATTCGTGGCGAAATGGAGGCATGGCTGCGCAGTCAGGGCGTCCGCATCTGAGATGACGACGCGGCGATGGCTGCTGCCCGCGGTGGCTGCCGTCGCGGTGCTGTTGCTCGTCGGCCGCATAATGGCCGGGATGTATGTCGACTATGCATGGTTCGCGTCGATGGGTGCGACCGAGGTCTGGCGCACGCGCACGCTTGCGATGTTGGTGCTGCGCGGTGCGTCATGGCTGGCAGCGACGCTGTTCGTGTTCCTGAATCTGTACGTCGTCAGGCAATCGGTGGTCTCGCTCGTGGTGCCGCGGCGCCTGGCGAACCTCGAGATCGGTGAAGAAGTGTCGAACCGATACCTGCTCGTTGCCGTCGTCATCATGTCGGTGGTGCTCGGCACGCTGCTGACACTGCCGGCGGAGGATTGGAGTAGCCTGGTGCTCGCGCGTGCCGGCCGGCCGTTCGGTGAGACGGATCCGTACTTCCAGGCGGACCTCGGGTTCTTCGTTTATTGGCTTCCTTTCGAACGGCTGATCTATACATGGACGCTGATATCGATCTTCATCGTCAGCGCGATCGTTCTCTTCCTGTACGCACTCACGCCAAGCCTGCGATGGGAACGCGGCACGGTATACATCTCGGCCTACGTGCGCCGGCATCTCACGGTTCTGGCGGGCGTGTTGATGCTGATGCTCGCATGGAGCTACCGGCTCGACATGTACGCGCTGCTGATCCACGGGAGCGGCGCCGACGGTATGTTCAGCTACATCGATCATCGCGTGGGCATTCCCGCCTGCCTCATTCTTGGTATCGTGACGTTCTGCGCGGCCCTTATCGTCGTCTGGGCTGGATGGACGGGGCAGCTTCGCCTCGCTGGTTTGGCGATCCTGGGTGTGCTCGTGCTGTCGGTTACGATGCGGGAGGCCGCGCCATTCATCGTTGCACACTTTCTCGACGAAGGTGATCCGGTCCTGCGTGAGCGTCCCTATCAGGCCGTGAACGCCGGCTACACCCGTCGCGCTTACGCTCTCGATGCCATCCTGACCGATTCCTCCCTTGCCTTTACGTCGGTCGCAGATGCATCACGCGGCGTGTCGCTCTGGGATCCGGCAGCGCTTCTTCGCGCTCTCCGGCATCCGGCGTTGGCCGACCCCGCCACGCAGGCGTTAGGCTGGCACGACAGCCCGTCAGGCTTGGTGATCGACGTGCCGGCGCGACCACCTCGCGCCGACAGCGTACGGCTTCCTTGGACGCTCGATCGCGTTCTCGCGCCGAGCGTGGACGATCAGGGCGATCCCGTGCACGTCGATGGCGCCGGCTCACCTTCGCTCGCCGACGTGCAGTTGCTTGCGCCGACCGTTCTGGACACTGCAACGGGATATGCGATTCTACCGGACTCGCTGAACCGCATTACCGGCAGTTCGCTCGAAAGTGCACTATCGCGCCTCGCGCACGCCTGGAGCTTTCAGCAGCCGCGTCTGCTCTTTGACGAGCTCCCGCGTCCTCATCCCACCGTCGTACTCCATCGGAGCGTCCGAGAACGACTCCGCGAGCTCGTGCCCTTCTTCGCGCAGGGGAGTAGCGTGAATCCGATTGTTGTCGGCGACTCCCTGTTCTGGGAGGTCGACCTCTACTCCGTCTCCGCATCCTATCCTCTCAGTCGCCGCACACTCGCCGCCGGCGATCTGCGCACCTACTTCAAGCACGCGGCCACGGGGCTGATCTTCGCCAGCACGGGTGAGACGTACATTGTGCCGGATTCCGTGCTCGACCCGATAGCCGCGACGTTGGTCGAGCGCTTCCCCGCGCTATTCACGACCTGGACGTCCCTGCCAACCAGCATCTCCGATCGATTGCCGCCGGCGATTGACGCTGCATCGGCGCAGGCGATTCAGTTCGGCCGCTTTGGTAATCGATCGGGAACGAGCATCCAACGACAGCCGCCGATCCTCGATGGTGCCGACTCGGCGGTCGCGGGCGCTGACCCATTCTTCGTGCTACCGCGCGTCGCCGGGACGCCGAGCACCGGCGCACCGGCGGTTGTTTCGACCAGAGGCGGTTCCGTCGCATACTCGATTCCCCTGCTCGATTCGGGCGAGCGCGTTCGGGGGCTGATTCTCGCCATCGGCGGACGTGTGCGCCGGACGCTCTGGTATCCGACCAAAAACGATGGCGGGAGGTGGATTGCAATCATCGATGCCCTTCGTGGAACGGACACGATGACCGCCACGCGTGACGCGCCGCTCTATCGCGGCGCCGTACACGCGTATCCTGTGTCTGGCTCGATCGCGTACGTGCAGTCGACGTACCGCTGGCGATCGGACGCGCCGCCGGCGCTCGCGCACGTGAGCCTTCTGTGGGGCGAAGGCGACAGCGTCCGCACGGCACACACTCTCGCATCGATGGCGGGCGCCGCAGGCGTGAGGGAGGGGCAGCCGGTCGCGTCGGTCGCAGCGCTGGCGAGCTTTCGCGACCGCGTGAACGTCCTCTATCGCGCAATGCGCTCGGCGCTGCAGCGCGGCGATTTCACAGCATTCGGTCGAGCGCTCGACGAGCTCGGGACGCTCCTTGGAGCAAGGCGAGCACCGTGACGGACACAGCGGTGATCGCCCTCGGCGGTAATGCGCTAGCGCCGGCGGGAGAACGGTCCACGATCTATGACCAGTTCCGCCATACGAGAGAGAGCCTCGGCCCGATTGTCGATCTCGCGCTCGAGGGATGGAATGTCTGTGTCGTGCACGGAAATGGGCCGCAAGTCGGGGACGAGCTCGTTCGCAATGAAATCGCCCGGTATGATGCACCACCCCTGCCGCTCGGCGTGCTCGATGCCGCCACGGCGGGCTGGATCGGTTACATGGTGCAACAGTCGCTCGAGAATGCCCTGCGACGGGCGGGCAGCCAGCGTCAGGTGGCGACGATCATTACCCAGGTCGTCGTGGATCCGCGTGATCCGGCCTTACAGAACCCGACGAAGTTCATCGGGCGGGAGCTCACGCGGGAGCGGGCGCGCGAGTTGGAGTCGGAGGGATTCGCCGTGAAGACGAACGGCCACGGGCGACTGCGGCGCGTCGTTGGCAGCCCGGCACCCGTCGCCATTCACGAGCTGCCGTCGATCAAGCTCCTGCTCGATCAGGCGACACTGGTCATCGCGGCCGGTGGTGGCGGGGCACCCATTTACGACCATCCGACGTTAGGTTGGGAGGGCATTGATGCCGTCGTGGACAAGGATCTCGCCGCCGCCGTGCTCGCACGCGATCTCGGCGCGGAGCTACTCCTCATCCTCACCGATGTCGATGCCGTGTACGCCGACTGGGGCACGCCGCGGCGGCGGGCAATCGATCGGTTGACGGCGGAAGAGGCGGAGGCCATGGACCGCGCCGGCGCCTTTGGCGAAGGAAGCATGGCACCGAAGATCCGCGCATCCGTCGATTTCGTTCGTCACACCGGCGGGCGCGCGATCATCACGGCGCTCGCGATGGGGCGGGAGGCAGTGCGGGGCAATGGCGGAACGGTGATCCAAGGCTCGCGATCCGACGCGGTGGGCTGACCAGAGATGATACAGGAGAGCGACGGTACGTCTCGATGAACATTCACGAATATCAAGCGAAGCAACTCCTGCGCTCCGTTGGCGCGCCGGTTCCACCAGGCGACGTCGCATCGACAGCTGACCAGGCCGAGGCGCTCGCGCGCCAGTTCGGCGGCACGGTGGTGGTGAAGGCGCAGGTGCACGCCGGTGGCCGTGGCAAGGCGGGGGGAGTGAAGCTCGCGAAATCTGCGGATGAAGCCGAGGTGGTCGCGGCGCGCATCCTCGGCATGCAAATCAAGGGCCTCACGGTAGAAAAGGTGCTCGTAACGCCGGCAGCCGACATCGCCACGGAGGCGTACGTTGGCATCATCGTCGATCGGGCGGCAAAAAAGCCGGTGTTCATGGTCAGCCCGGCCGGCGGTATCGACATCGAGGAGGTCGCGGCAACCACACCGGAAAAAATTTTCAAGTTGCCGATCGACACACGATATGGCCTCGTTCCGTTCCAGGCGATGCGCCTCGCCTTCTTTCTGTACGACGACGTCATGCTCGTTCGGCAGGCAGCGAAGATCATGCAGCAGCTGTATACGGCATTCATGCAGAACGGCTGTTCGCTCGCCGAGATCAATCCGCTCGTCGTCACCCCCGGCGGACAGGTGCTGGCGCTCGATGCGAAGATGGTCATCGACGACAACGAGCTCGATCGGCACCCGGAGATCGCCGCCCTGCGCGACGAGAGCGCGGAAGCGCCCAGCGAGGTGCAGGCCCGCAACGCCAACCTCACGTTCATCAAGCTCGACGGCGACGTCGGCTGCATCGTGAACGGCGCCGGTCTCGCCATGGCGACGATGGATCTCGTCAAGTATTACGGCGGCGAGCCGGCGAACTTTCTCGACATCGGCGGCTCGTCCAACCCGGAGAAGGTCGTAAACGCGCTGCGGATCATCACCGCCGACCCGAACGTGAAAGCGATCCTGTTCAACATCTTCGGCGGCATCACGCGCACCGATGACGTGGCCAACGGCATCGTCACGGCGACCAAGCAGAATCCCCTGAAGGTGCCGATGATCATCCGCCTAACGGGCACGAACGAGGACGTCGCGGTGAAGATCCTGAAGGAGAACGGCTTGTCGGCCATGACCGACATGGACGACGCGGTGCAACGCGCCGTACAACTGGCCAAAGGAGGACGCGCCGCGTGAGCGTCTTCATCGACAGGGACACGACGGTCATCGTGCAGGGGATCACCGGTCGCGACGGCTCCTTTCACGCCAGGCAGATGATCGAGTACGGCACCAGAATCGTGGGGGGTGTCACGCCGGGGAAGGGCGGCCAACGCTTCGACGATCAGGTCCCGATCTTCAACACGATGGCCGACGCGGTAGCGGCAACGGGAGCGAACACCTCCGTCATCTACGTTCCGCCGATGTACGCCGCCGACGCTATCCTGGAAGCAGCAGACGCCGGCATCGCTCTGGTCGTTGCCATTACCGAAGGGGTGCCGGTGCTGGACATGACGAAGGTATATCCCTTTGTGAAGGAGAAAGGCGTTCGGCTCATCGGTCCCAATTGCCCTGGCCTGATCTCGCCAGGCAAATCGAAGGTAGGGATCATTCCGGGGCGGATCTGCACGCCGGGGAGCATCGGCGTTGTGAGCCGCTCCGGGACGCTGACATACGAAGTCGTGTATCAGCTCACGAGGGCCGGCCTCGGTCAATCGACGTGCGTCGGAATTGGCGGTGATCCGATCAACGGCACGAACTTCATCGACTGCCTTTCGGCGTTCGAGTCGGATCCGGAGACGCGTGCGGTCGCGATGATGGGCGAGATCGGTGGCACGGATGAACAAGACGCAGCGGAGTTCGTGCGGACCCGGATGAAGAAACCGGTGGTGGGATTCATCGCCGGCCAGACCGCCCCCCCGGGACGCCGCATGGGACACGCCGGCGCGATCATCTCCGGCTCCGCTGGAACGGCGGCCGAGAAGATCGCCGCCTTCGAGCACGCCGGTATGGGAGTCGCGCGCCGGCCGAAGGACTTCGTCGACCTGCTTCGGCAGCGCATGTGATCGCACGGATGCCGTGGGCGAGGAGTGGCGGCGGATCCGGACGGCCGTTGGCGCTCTTCGTTCTCGGCCACGTGCTGCTGTTCGGAGTGGTGTTTCAGACGATCTACCGCATTCACTTCGGCGGGACGGGGCTGTTCTTCGGGTACGCGAACCAGATCCTCACCGGAAAGCTTCCCTATCGTGATTTTATGCTGGAGTACCCGCCGCTCGCGCTACCGTTCTTTCTGGTGCCGCGCCTCGCCGGGGCGTCGTTCGGAGCGTATCACGCAGCGTTTCAGATCCAGGTGCTGCTCGCCGATCTGCTGATGCTCGGCATCCTGCAGCGCATCGCCAGTCGGAGCGCCGACGACAGCACGCGCGTGCTGGGCTCTTATTCGTTAGGCGTGCTCGCCGTGGGGCCAATCATCACGGAGCAGTACGACATCTTTCCAGCGATGTTGACCCTGGTCGCACTGTACGCGTTCGAGGTGGGCCGGCGCGGCGCGGCCTGGACGGCGCTCGCCGCCGGCGTCTGGACGAAGATCTATCCGCTCTTGCTGGCGCCCGTGTTCGCCGCCGCGGACCTGCGCGCGCGCGCCACACGCGAGCTGCGCGTGGCGGCGGTTGCCATCGGCGCAGTGTCCGTGACGGTACTGGCTCCATGGCTGGTGAGCCCGCGGAGCCTGCTCGTGCTGGTGCATTACCACGGCGACCGCGGCATTCAGATCGAGAGTACGTATTCGTCACTGCTGCTGCTGGCGTCGCGACTGAACCTGCTCCTGATCGTCACACGATTCGGCTTTGGATCCTGGAATGTCGCTGGCTCTGGAGTAGCGGTCGCTGCCCGGATCTCGACCGCGGTGTTGTTCCTCTTTGTCGCGGCTGCATACTGGTGGACGCTGCGCACGCTCCCGTCGCCGCCGCGGCCGGACGTGCACCGCATTGCTTCGGCGGCGCTCCTGGTACTGGTCGCCGGTCTGCTCGGCAGCAAGGTACTCTCGCCGCAGTACCTGATCTGGCTTCTGCCCTTTCTTCCGCTCAGCGCGCCTGCATGGCGCGGTCGCATCGTCGCGCTGTTTGTCACCATCGGTGCGCTCACCTACTTTGTCGTGCCGCTACACACGCTGGAGCTTGCCTCGCAACAAACGGCTCCGATCGCCGCGCTGCTGCTCCGCAACTGTCTGCTCGCGGTACTCGCGATCACCGTCGCCCTGTCGATGCGAGCGCCGTCCACGCAAGCCGTTACGGAGCGGCATCCGTGAAGCTCCGCGACCTGATCACCGCCGACGCAATCGTGTATCCGCTCGTCGCGGCGTCCATCAGCGAGGCCGTCGCGCTACTTGCCGATCGCGCCGCCGACGGTGCGTCCGTTGTCGATACACAGAAGCTGCGCGATCGCGCATCAACGATCGCCTCCGACGACATGGTGGGCATCGGCGATCGCGCGCTGCTCGTTCACTTTCGCACCGACGCCGTGCACCAGCTCTGCGTGGCTCTCGGCGTCAGCCCCGAGGGCGTGCCCCGCGAGGACGGCGAGAACGTGCGCGCTCAGGTAATTCTGCTCGTCGTCGCGCCCCCTCCGCTGGTCGCCCGGCATCTCCAGGTGGTGCGTGGCTTCGCTCGTCTGTTCGCCCGCGAGGGCGTCGTCGACGGCCTGGTCGAGGCAGGGGACGCGGAGAGTTGCCGCTCGTTGGCGGCATTCGCCGAAGACGAGCTGGCGGAACAGCTCACCGTGCGCGACGTGATGACCGACCGGCCGCGAACGACGGGTCCGGATGTGCCGCTGCGCGATGCGGCGCGGGAGCTGATACGGGCGGGATTGGGCGCGCTGCCGGTCGTCGATGCCGCTGGGCGACTGGTGGGGATGCTCAGTGAGCGCGAGCTCGTCAGGCACCTGCTCACCACGCGCGTCCTTTCCGATCCGCTATCCCGCCCTCACGCACCGATAGGAGGCGCGCAGAGGACGGTTCGTGACGTGATGACGCGGCAGGTGTTGTGCGTCGCGCCGGAGCAGCCGGTCGCCGAAGTCGCATCCTTGATGAGTAACAAGGACGTGGAACGCGTTCCCGTGGTCCGTGACGGGACGCTCGTGGGCTATCTCACTCGCGGGGATATCGTACGCAAACTCATAGGATCTTGAACATGGCCGGAAATTTCACGCTGACGATCATCAAGCCGGACGCCTTCGGCGCAGGACACGCCGGGAAAATCATTGCCCACCTGGAGGGCAACGGATTCAAGCTGCGCGCGGCGCGCGTGCTCCACATGACCGAGGAGGAGGCGCGGGAATTCTACGCCGTTCACAAGGAACGACCATTCTACAGTTCACTTGTGAGCTTCATGACGTCGGGAGCGTGTATGCCCATGGTGCTCGAGCGGCCCGGCGCGGTGCTGGCCCTGCGCGACGCCATCGGCGCCACGGATCCCGCGGACGCCAAGGAGGGAACGGTTCGCAAGCTGTTCGCGGAATCCAAGGAGCGAAACGCGATCCACGCCTCCGACAGCGACGAGAACGCCGAACGTGAGTCGCGCTTCTTCTTCTCAGAATCCGAGCTGCTGAGGGCACGCTGAGGGCACGCGACCAGCCCTTCCAAGTCTATTCACTACACGGACTTGTACCCAGCGTCGCGTCTTGGTAGTTTTATCGGCTATGCTGTCCTTTGACGTTCGGTCCCTGGATCTTCATGCCGCGACCGTCGACGATGAGTTGTTGCCAGACGATCCGGTGTGGCAGGAGGGGGATCCGGTGCCGGCGGGACCGGTGCTGGTCACGGGTCGCTTGTCGGCAGCTGGAACCGGACGGTACCTGTGGCACGGCCGATTCGAGGGCGAGGCGGTGATGCCATGCCGGCGGTGTCTGGAGGAAGCGCGAGTGCCCGTCGGCGATGATGTGTACCTGATCTTCGTCGAGAGCGGAGACTCGGAGGCGGACAATCCCGACGTGTATACGCTCGACCCGATGATGAACGAGCTCGATCTACGTCCGGCCATTCGGGAGCACTGGCTGCTCGACGTTCCGGCGTTCGCTCTGTGCCGGGAGGATTGCAAAGGACTGTGTCCCAGTTGTGGCGCGGAGTTGAACAAGGGCCCGTGCGCCTGCCCTCCAGTGTCCGATTCGCGGTGGGATGCCCTGCGCAAGCTGGGCAGCAGCTCGTCCAAGTAGGCTCGACGTCTCTTTAACGAATTCATATCAAATGGCTGTCCCGAAGCGCCGCACATCGAAGCGGAAGAAGCGTGCTCGCAACACGCACAAGAGTGCCCCGGCAATTGCGATCCAGAAGTGTCCGCGCTGTCAGGCGATGAAGCGCCCGCATCACGTGTGTGAGGAATGCGGCTATTACGGCGATGAGCAGCGGGTAGCGGCGAAGGAAGGCTGATCTTGGCGCGGATCGCGTTGGACGCCATGGGGGGCGATTTCGCTCCTCGGGCGACCGTAGCCGGCGCGCTGCAAGCACTCGCCGAGCTCGATCCCGGTCACTCCATTCAGCTCGTCGGCCAGACGCAGGTCATCGAGCAGGAGCTCGCCGGTCTCACCGCGGAAGGCGGCGAGCTCGCGGCCCTCGCGGCACAGCAAGACCGCGTCCTCATCGTCGAGGCGCCGGACGTCATCGAAATGACCGACAAGCCCGGCGCGGCGGTGCGCGGCAAGCCGAATAGCTCGATGATCGTCGGGCTGCGCCTCCAGGCCGATGGGAAGAGCGATGGTTTCGTCTCCGCCGGCAACACCGGGGCGCAGATGGCCGCTTCGATGCTCATCCTGAGATTGCACGGCGGCGTCGACAGGCCGGCGATTTCCACGCTCTTTCCGACGGCGCGCAAACCCGTCGTCGTGCTCGATTCCGGCGCGAATGTCGATTGTGCAGCGGGGGAGCTGGTGCAGTTCGCGCGCCTCGGCGCCGTGTACGCCGAGGATCTGCTCGGCAGAACGAATCCCGCCGTCGGGCTGCTGAGCATCGGCGAGGAGCCGGAGAAGGGCAACGCCGTGGTGAAGGAAGCGCACCAGCTGCTGGAACAGGCGGGGTTGAACTTCATTGGCAACGTCGAGGGGCGCGATCTGCCTAACGGGGCGTCGGACCGCGGCGACTTCGACGTCGTGGTCTGCGACGGCTTCGTCGGCAATGTCGTGCTGAAGTTCTATGAAGGAGTCGCGCCACTGATCATCGGACTGCTCAAGCAGCAGGGCGGCGTCGACGAGCAGCGGCTCACCACCGCCCTCAAGCGCTTGGATTATTCCGAGGTCGGGGGCGCGCCGTTGCTCGGCGTAAAGGGCGTGAGCATCATCTCGCATGGCAAGTCGTCACCACGTGCGCTCAAGAACGCAATCAAGGTGGCGGTGCAAGCCGTGGAATCGCGTATGAACGACCATATCGGCCGCCGCCTTGCGGAAGCCGTGGGAGGCGTGGCGTGATCAAGCGACCAATCGCCTACGTCGCCGGCACCGGCCGAGGCATTCCGGAAATGGTCATGACGAACTTCGATTTCGCGAAGATCGGCATCGAGACCACCGACGAGTGGATTGTCGAACGGACCGGCATCCGCGAGCGGCACATCGCGAAGACGGAATCGGTGACGGACCTCGCCACGACGGCGGCGCGCGAAGCGATGGAACGAGCGGCCGTGCATCCGGGAGAGCTCGATGTCATCGTCCTCGCGACCGCGTCACCAGACCGGCTTCTCCCGTCGGCGGCGGTGGATCTGCAGGCGAGCCTTGGTGCCAGTCGTGCCGCCGCCCTCGACGTCGGCGCTGCGTGTTCTGGATTCATCTATAGCGCCACGGTGGCTGAGGGGTTGATGGTGACGAGCGGCTACGAGACCGCTCTCATCGTGGGCGTAGAGAAGCTGAGCGCGATCACCGATTGGCAGGACCGCTCCACGTGTGTCCTCTTTGGCGACGGCGCCGGCGCGGCGGTGCTCAAGCGTGCACGCCACCTGAACAAGGGCATACTCTCCGCGTATGTCCGCAGCGACGGCACGCTCGGCGATCTCCTCTGCCGGCCCAGCGGTGGCGCGCGGCAGCCGTTCAGCGCGGACACGCTGCAGGAGCGCTCTTTCTTCATCCAGATGAACGGACGTGAAGTGTTCAAGCACGCCGTGCGCTCCATGTCCGACGCGGCGACGCGGGCGCTGGACGGCGCCAAGCTCACCAATGCGGACATCGATCTCATGATCCCGCATCAGGCCAACATACGGATCATCGAGTCGACCGCGAAGCACGCCGGTATCCCGATGGGCAAGGTGTACGTCAACGTCGATCGCTTCGGCAACACGTCGGCCGCGTCCATTCCGATCGCGCTTGATGAGGCGATCGAGTGCGGCCGGATCCGCGACGGTTCGACGGTGCTACTGGTGGCCTTCGGCGCCGGCTTCACCTGGGGCGCGATGGTCATTCGATTCTGAGATGGACGTCGTGCTGCTGTTCCCTGGCCAGGGGTCGCAGAAGCCCGGCATGGGTAAGGATCTGTACGACGCTTTTCCCGAAGCGCGCGCCGTGTTCGATCGCGTGGACCACACACTCGGCGTGCCGCTCGCGCGGCTGTGCTTCGAAGGCCCAGCTGAGGAGCTGACGCTGACGCAGAACGCACAACCGGCGCTGCTCGCCCATGGGGCAGCGCTGTGGGCGATCGCGAAGGAGGAGCTGGCCACGCGGGTACGGGCAGCGGCCGGTCACTCGCTCGGTGAGTTCACCGCGTATCACGCCGCGGGATCGCTCACTCTCGACGATGCCGCTCGTGTCGTTCGGCGCCGCGGTGAGCTGATGTACGCGAGCGGTATCAAGCGCCCCGGTGCCATGGCCGCGATCCTGGGCGATCTCTCGCAGGCGATAGAGGCGATCTGCGCCCGCGCCACTGCCGACGCGAGCGGCGGTTTGGTCGTTCCGGCAAACTTCAACAGCCCCGGACAAATCGTAATCAGCGGTGAGGAGGCGGGAGTGGAGCGGGCGATGACGCTGGCGAAGGCGGCGGGCGCCAAACGAGCCATCCGGCTCAACGTCAGCGGCGCGTTTCATTCACCATTGATGCAGGACGCGGCGGACGGATTGGCCGACTCGCTCTCCAAGACCGAGATCCTGGATCCGGCGTTTCCCGTCTACGCCAATGTGACCGGCGAACCGGTACGCTCCGCGCCTCGTGCCCGCGCCCTGTTGCTCGAGCAGCTCACGAGTCCCGTGCGCTGGGCCGATGAAGTGCAGGCGCTCGCGTCGCGCTTTCCACTGGCTCTATACGTCGAGTTGGGGCCGGGCGGCGTGCTCACCGCGTTGGTAAAGAAGATCGTGCCCACCGTGCAGACAGCGACCTGCGGCACGGTTGCCGAAGTGGAGCGACTCCTGGAGCTCGTGTCGGCGTGAACATCGATCTCAGCGGTCGCACCGCTCTCGTCACCGGCAGCACGCGTGGCATCGGACACGCCATCGCGTCGACGCTCGCATTGTCGGGCGCGAACGTGGCGATCGTCGGGCGCGACCGGGCGCGCGCGAACGAGGTCGCCGCCGCCATGGGTACAGCCGCACGTCCGTTCGCCTGCGACGTCGGCGACACGGCGTCGGTATCCGCACTGGTCGAGGAAGTGGAGAAGAGCTTCGGCGGCGTTGACATCCTCGTCAACAACGCGGGCCTAACGCGCGACAACGTTCTGTTCCGGATTCGCGACGAGGATTGGGACGCCGTGCTCGACGCGAATCTTCGCGGCGCATTCGCCGCCATGCGCGCGGCGTCGCGCGGGATGATGAAGCGCCGCTGGGGACGGATCATCAACATCGCCAGCGTTGTCGGCGTCGTCGGTAACAAGGGCCAGGCCAATTACGCTGCGAGCAAGGCCGGACTCATCGGCCTCACGAAGTCCGTCGCGAAGGAGCTCTCGTCGCGCAATATCCTGGCAAACGTCGTCGCACCGGGATTCATCGATACCGATATGACGTCGGCGATGACCTCCGAAGCGCGCACCACATTGTCGGCACAAATCCCTCTCGGCCGACTTGGCACCCCGCAGGACATCGCGGGGGTCGTCACCTTCCTGGCCTCCGAGCACGCCTCCTATATCACCGGTCAGGTCTTCGTCGTGGACGGGGGAATGATATGACCGGCATTCAGATGGTACCGCCGCTGACGCTGAGCCCCACACGTCCCCTTCCGTTAGATTAAGCCAACTCCGACCAACCCCATCAGAGGACCATCCGCCATGGCCGAGAACGCACAGAAAGTCCGTGACATCATCGAGAAGGAGCTCGGCGTCGAGCGCGAAAAGCTTACCGACGAAGCGAGCTTCATCGAGGACCTCGGCGCGGACAGTCTAGACATTGTCGAGTTGGTTATGGAGTTCGAGAAAGAGTTCAACATCGACATTCCCGATGAGGACGCGGAGAAGCTCCGCACCGTGGGAGACGCAGTGAAATACCTGAACGACAAGGTCGGCGCCTGATGAGGCGTCGGGTCGTCGTCACTGGTATCGGGGCGATCACACCGGTCGGCAACGACGTGGCGGCGACGTGGCGGGCGCTCCTCGAAGGCGTTCCTGGCGCTGGACCGATCACCAAGTTCGACGCGACCAACTTCGGCGTGCGCTTCGCCTGCGAAGTCAAAGGATTCGACCCACTGCAGTACATGGATCGGAAGGAGGCCAAGCGCACCGACATTTACGCGCAGTACGCGATCGCCGGCGCCGTACAAGCCATGACCGACGCCGGTCTCGCCTCGGCTGACGGCCTCGATCCGGATCGCGTGGGTGTCATCATCGGCAGCGGCATCGGCGGCCTCAAATCGTTCGAGGAGCAGCACGATGTGTTTCGGGAGCGCGGGCCGAGCAAGATCAGCGCATTCTTCATCCCAATGTTCATCTCCGACATTGCCGCCGGTCTGGTGTCGATGCGCTTCAACGCGAAAGGACCGAACTACGCCACGATTTCCGCGTGCGCCACGAGCGCTCACGCCATCGGCGACGCGTTCCGTACTATTCAGTACGGCGACGCCGACATCATGATCACCGGCGGATCGGAAGCGACGGTAACACCGATGGCGATCGGTGGCTTCACCAACATGAAGGCGTTGTCGGAGCGCAACGATGAGCCGCAGAAGGCGTCGCGCCCGTTCGATGCGACCCGTGACGGCTTCGTGATGGGCGAGGGTGGCGGGATCGTCGTGCTGGAGGAGCTGGAGCACGCGAAACAGCGCGGCGCGAAGATCTACGCCGAAATCGTAGGCTATGGCGCCACCGGCGACGCGTATCACCTTACGGCGCCGGCGCCGGAAGGCGAAGGCGCCCAACGGGCAATGCGCCGCGCGATGAAAGACGCCGGTCTGGGAGCGCGCGATGTGCAGTACATCAACGCGCACGGCACCTCCACTCCGGCCAACGACCTCAACGAGACGAAGGCGATCAAAGCCGTCTTCGGCGAGTGTGCGAAAACCGTGAACGTCAGCTCGACGAAGTCGATGACGGGGCACATGCTCGGCGCCGCTGGCGCCGTGGAGTTCATCGTGTGTGCTCTCGCCACGCGTGACAGCATCATTCCGCCGACCATCAACTACGAGCATCCCGATCCGGAGCTGGATCTGAACTACACGGCGAACAAGCCGTTTCGGCGCGAAGTGAGGGCCGCCCTCAGCAACAGCTTCGGGTTCGGCGGCCACAATGTGACACTCGCGGTCAGGCGCTTCGAGGAGTAAGGCGCCGTGTCCGGATTCCTGTCACTCAACCGGGCGTTGATCAGTGATCCCGCGCTACTGCCGTTGGCGGACAAGGTCGAACGAGGAGAACGGCTGACTATTGCGGACGGCAACACGCTCTTCCGCACACCCGATCTCCTCGGACTCGGCGCGATGGCCGACGGTGTCAATCGCGCCAAGCACGGTGATCGCGTCACCTTCGCCGCCAATCAGCACCTCAATCCAACGAACATCTGCATCCTTCGCAAAACGTGCGTGTTCTGTTCGTACGCACGGCTGCCCAAGGAAGCGGGTGCCTATCGCTACACGATGGAGCAGGTGCTCAAAGAGGCGCGGACGGCGAACAGCATGCTCACGCGCGAGTTTCACATCGTCGGTGGTCTCGACATGCATGCCGATCTCCCGTACTACGAGGAGATGTTTCGGCTCCTCAAGTCCGAGCTCCCGCACGTGCACATCAAGGCGCTCACGGCCGTGGAGATCGCGCACTTGGCACGCCTGGCCAAGCTCTCGTACCGCGACACGTTGCTTCGACTGCAGGCGGCGGGGCTCGATACGATGCCGGGCGGCGGCGCCGAGGTGTTCAGCAAGGGCGTGCGGGCGACCATCGCCGACCGCAAGCTCGCGGCGGAGGAATGGATCGAGGTACACCGCACCGCGCACGCCTTGGGGATCCGCAGCAATTGTACGATGCTGTACGGCCACGTGGAGACTATCGAGGATCGAGTAGAACACCTGGCGATGCTTCGCGCGCTGCAGGACGAAACCGGAGGCTTTCTCGCGTACATCCCGCTCGCGTATCACCCCGACAACAACGAGCTGGGACATACGCTGCACCGCGAGGGACTGGCGACGAGTGGGTTCGACGACCTACGGAATCTGGCGGTTGGCCGGCTTTTCCTCGACAACTTCGATCACATCAAGACGCATTGGGTGATGGTCACCCCCTTTCTGTCGCAGACGGCGCTGCACTTCGGCGTCAACGACATGGAAGGGACGATGGTGCACGAAAAGGTGTACCACGAAGCCGGAGCGCGAACATCGGAAGTGATGAGCCTCGACGAGATCCTCCGGCTGATTCGCGGCGCGGGGAAGGTGCCGGCCGAACGCGATTCTTTCTATCGCGTGCTCCGAGTCTTCGACGATGCACCGGCAGAGGCGGCGTGACGATGCGCGTCGGTCGTATTCCGTACATCAACTGCTATCCGGTCTACGGGGCGATCGACCGCGGTCACGTGCGGCTGAGCGCGCAGCTGGTGGACGGCGTGCCGACGGCGCTCAACAAGCAGATGGCCGCAGGCACGCTCGACGTGAGCGTGGTGTCCGCCGTCGAATACGCTCGCGACGCGAGCCGGTATCTGCTCCTTCCCGATCTGGCGATCAGCTGTGATGGCCCGGTGCGCAGCGTGATGCTGTTCGCCAGGCGTCCGGCGTCGGAGCTGCATGGGCGACGCGTGCTCGTGAGCCGCAGCTCGATGACGAGCGTCGCGCTCGTGGAGCTGCTGTTCGAGCACGTGTGGGATGCCAAGCCGGCGTTCATCCCGTGCGATGCGGAGGTCTCGGACCTCGCTCGCTTCGGCGCCGAGGAACACGACGCTCGTCTCGTCATCGGCGATGCGGCCCTCCTTCTCGGATCGCGGCTGCGCGATTCGGCGGCTGGCGGCGATCACGACGTCGGGCGATTCGGCTATCGCTATGCGTACGATCTCGGTGCGGAATGGAAGCGCTGGACCGAGCTGCCATTCGTCTTCGCCGTCTGGGTGGCGCAGCGCACGGCGCCCGTAGCCGAAGCACTGGCGGTGCACGCCGGATTGATCGCCTCGCGGGATTGGGGATTGGCGCACCTCGACGTTCTCGCTGCCCAGGCGGCACTGGCCACGGGTGTACGGAAACCCGTGTGCCTCGAGTATCTGTCAGGCCTGGACTATCGCCTCTCATACGGGCATCTAGCGGGACTGACGGAGTTCTTCCGCCGCCTCGTGGCGGCGGGTAAGGTACCGAACGGCTCGCTGGCGTTTCTGCCCGCAGCCTGAGCCCATACCGCGAGCGATGCGCGACCTCCTCGACTTCTACGCCAATGCTCCGCTTCTCGAGCTCGGAGCGGAAGCGGATCGCGTGCGGCGTGAAAAGCATCCGCACAACACCGTCACGTACATCGTCGACCGCAACATCAACTACACCAATGTGTGTGTGGCCGACTGCGGTTTCTGTGCCTTCTATCGCCGCCCGAAGCACCGCGAGGGATGGACGCTGTCGTACGAACAGATCGGCGCCAAGATCGACGAAGCGAAGGAGATGGGAGCCATCCAGATCCTGATGCAGGGCGGCCACAATCCCTACATCCCGTTCGCGTGGTATCTCGATCTGCTCCGTTATATAAAAACGTACCACCCCATTCACATCCACGGCTTCAGCCCGAGCGAGGTGGATTTCTTCGCCAAGACCTTCCGCATGGATGCACGCGACGTCATTCGCGAGCTGCAGAAAGCGGGCTTGGACTCCATCCCCGGTGGCGGCGGCGAGATCCTCGTGCAGCGCGTGCGTGACCTTGTGGCGAAGAAGAAGGCGGGCGCGGACCGCTGGCTGGAGATCATGGAGATCGCCCATCAAGAGGGGATGAAGACCTCTGTCACGATGATGTACGGCATCGGCGAGACGCTCGCGGAACGTATCGAGCACCTACAGCGCGTCCGCGATGTGCAGGCGCGCACGCAGGGGTTCACGGCGTTCATCTGCTGGCCGCTGCAGCCGGAGAACACGCCGACGATGTCACACATGCCGAAGACGAACGCGATCGACTATCTCCGCACGGTCGCAATTGCCCGCATCGTTCTGGACAATGTCCCCAATCTGCAGGCGAGCTGGGTGACGATGGGCATGAAGGTCGGCCAGGTTGCGCTGCGCTTCGGCTGCAACGATTTCGGCTCGTTGATGATCGAGGAGAACGTCGTGTCCGCCGCGAACACGACGTTCCGAACGACCAAGGAAGAGATGGAGCGGCTGATCCGTGACGCCGGGTTCATCGCGGCGCGGCGTACACAGGACTACCGGATACTGCCGAAAGAGGACGGCACGGCCGAGGGCCGTGCCGTCCGTATGGCCGTATAGCCGAGAACGCAGTATGGCCGAATGGCCGAATGGCCGAAACTACAAACGCCGTTTACCCACTACGGCCATTCGGCCATACGGCCATACACTTTACCTCCGGCAACAGTCTTTCCCGCCTAGCGGGCCTCCTGCTGCACGGAACGCGACCCGCGCCGCGACCTCGTCGCCCGGGCCTCCTCCTCTTCCTCTTCCTCGCCGGCCTCGGCGGAGAGATTTACCGCCGATTCGGCGATCTGCGTGAGGAGCTTGTCGGCTTCGCCCTCTTCGTCCAGCGTGCGCTGGAGGAGCGCAGCCTGACGATCGTAGCCGAGCAGCCGCGCGTAGCTACACACGGTGCCGTAACCCGCCATCTCGTAGTGCTCCACGTGTTGCGCTTTGGAGATGAGACCCGCGTCGAGCACGCTGGCGTCCGGCTTCTCTTCCAATAGCTCCTTCGCCTCCTCGATCAGTCCCTCCATTCCCACACACTTCTTGCCCGTCGGTTTCTTGCCGAGCTCGTCGAAGACGCGTTCGAGGCGGGTGACGTGCTCGCGCGTCTGTTTCTCATGCTGCGTGAACGCCTTCTCCAGCTCGGGGTTCGACGCTGCCTTGATCATCCGGGGCAGCGCGCGCAGGATCTGTTTCTCCGCGTTGTACAGGTCTCTCAGCTCGTCAATGTAGAGTCCCTCGAGGTTCTGGAATTCCATGGCAGGCACCGGTTCGGATGATGGGTTACCGTGCGCGATCGGGCGGTCTTACGCGCGCAATGGCCGTGCCGACACGCGGTTGTAGATTGGGTGATGCCCAGCGCCCGCGTCGGAATCGGCTACGACTCCCACCGCTTCACCTCGGCGGGTGTAGGGCCGCTGGTCCTCGGCGGCGTCCGAATCCCGTTCGATCGTCGCCTTGCTGGACACTCCGATGGCGACGCGGTGTCGCACGCCGTCACCGATGCCGTGCTTGGCGCCGCCTCGGCCGGTGACATCGGAGCGATGTTCCCCGATACCGATCCGGCAAACAAGGACCGCGATTCCATCGACATGTTGAGCCTGGCCGTCGCGCACCTGCATGGACTCGGCTGGCGCGTGCAGCAGGTGGACGTCACCCTGATTGCCGAGCAGCCGACGGTGGCTCCCTACCGCGACGCCATGCGGACGGCGCTGGCGGCGGTACTCCAGATCGACACGTCGGCCGTGAGCGTCAAAGGCAAGACGAACGAGGGCATGGGCTGGGTTGGCAGCGGCGAGGGGCTGGCGGCGATCGCGGTCGCCACGGTAGTGGCCCTCGACCACGACGCGTAGGGCAGGCGCCAAACGTGGACCGGTCGCGGCTTCAGGCGTTCTTCGTCGACCGCTTCGCCGACTTTCTGCTACTGGAGCAGGGTGCAGCGCAGAACACGCGGGAAGCGTACGCGCGCGATATCGCTCGTCTGGTCGAATACGCATCCGCGAAGGGCATTCGCTCGCCGGCGGAGCTCACGAGCCGGCTCCTTCGAGACTACGTCTATCATCTCAAGGATCTCGGCTTGTCACCAGCTTCGATCCGCCGCAACGTCTCTTCGACCCGGACGTACTTCAGATATCTGCTCGCCGACGGTCATGTTGTGCGCGATCCCACGGAGCGCCTCGAGACACCGAAGCGCTGGCGTACACTGCCGGAGGTGCTCACCGTCAGCGAGGTAGAGAAGCTCCTCGCCGCGCCGACGCTCGAGGAACGATTCGTCTTCCGCGACCGCGCGATGCTCGAGCTGGCGTATGGCGCCGGGCTCCGCGTTTCCGAATGGATCGGCATGGGCGTTCGCGACGTGTTGATGGACGACCATCTCGTGCGGGTCTTTGGCAAGGGGAGCAAGGAGCGTCTCGTGCCGATCGGCCGCACGGCCATCGGCGCGGTGGCCATCTACCTGCGCGAGCTGCGCCCGAAGCTCGAGCACGGCGAAGGGAAGGGCGTGCTCTTTCTCAACACGCGCGGCCGGCCGCTATCGCGCATGGGCGCCTGGCTCATCCTCCGTAAGTACGTCGAACGGGCGGGCATCAAGAAGCACGTGAGCCCCCACACGCTGCGACATTCCTTTGCGACGCATCTGCTCGAGGGAGGGGCGGACCTTCGGGCCGTGCAGGAGATGCTCGGTCACGTGGACATCTCGACGACGCAGATCTACACGCACGTCGATCGCGAATATCTCCGCAGCGTCCACCGGCAGTTTCATCCCCGCGCATAACGAAAAACGCGGGGCGATTGCCCTGGATGACAATGCCTGTGGGCACCGTCTCGTTGTGACTGCGGCCTACGGCACTCCGGCAGGCGCCACTTGCTGCTGCTGATCGTCGATTTGCTTCGGCCGAAGCTTCAGCTCCTGCCCGAAGTTCCGCGAGAAGCCGATGTAAATGCCGCGCATCGTGAAGTGCCGAACGGTGGATTGGATCACGCGCGGATTCGTCGTCACCGACCCGAACTGGAACTGGCTGAACGGGTCCATGACGCGCAGCGTCACGTTTCCCTTGTCGTTCCACAGCTTCCGGCGCAGCGCGAGATTCAACATCATGAATGCCCGCTGCCGGCCGCCTTCCGTGGCCATCGGCGCGCGGTAATTCGCGAACAGCTGCGCGTCGACCTGTTTCGACACGCGCCAGGTGCCGTTGGCGCGCGCTGACCAGACGAGTGCCCGCGTGGACAGATCGCCGGCGAGATTGGTCGCGTCGCTCGAGTAGCGGTAGGCGTTCGCGCCGCCGAAGAGCGTGAACGGCCCCGAGCGATAGGTCACGTTCACGTCCGCTCCCACTTGGAGCGTGCTCGCCACGTTCTCGAAGGTGCCCGTGGTTATGCCCGTGGTATCCGTGGTCTGGATGAAGCGCACAGCGTGCGCGGTGTGCCTCACGTAAGGATTCAGCTGCAGCGTGCCCCAGCCATGCGTGTCCTGCAGCGCCAGCTCCACGGCGTCCGTGTACTCCGGACGAAGCGCGGGATTGCCATGGAACACGGTGCGGGCGTCCTGCCGGATCTCGACGGGGCTGAGTTGCCCGGGCCAAGGCCGGCTGATACGCCGCGAGTAGCTCAGCTTCAGCTGACGCATCGGCGTGAAGTTGTAGGAGAGAATGCCGCTCGGAAACGCGCTTGCGTAGCGATTGTCGAAGCGCTGCGAGTCCGGCGCGGCGGTGGGGAGCGCCAGCTGCGTGGCCGCCGCCTCGAGACGCAGCCCGCCCTGCGCCTGCACCTTTCCGAGCCGCTCCGACAGCACGCCATACCCGGCGCCGATCTGCTCCTGATAGTCGAACACGGTCGTGCGTGCCGGCACGAGCAGGTACTCACCGCTGGCGCTGTCGAGATACGCGGCGGCGAAGTTGCTCTTGGTGTGGCGCACGATCTCCTTGAACCCCGTCTCCAACTTGCTCCCCGCGCCGAACGGCTGAGTGTAGTCGCTCTGAAGCGTCCACTGCGGAAAGGCGCCGCTGGCGACGTCGTGTTCGTTCGGAATGACCACGGCGCCGGTGGACGCATTGCCCTGTCGCACGTCGCCAAAGAGATACGTGCCGTTGCTGTTGTTGTTGTTGTTCACGTCCACTTCCGTGGAGAACGTGCGCGCCTTCGCGTCACCGGTACGGCGATAGGCGAAATCGAAATCGGCGAAGGTGTTGTGCTGGTCCCGATTGGTGAACTGATCAAAGGCTCCGATCATCGCGCGCGACGCGTCGAGAGCTTCGAAGGACGACGCGTTCTCGTTGGTGAAGTGACCCCCGGATACCATCATGTCGGCCGAAACCGCGTCGTGCGGAGCGAGCTTGTATTCCGATCGCCAGGTGGCGTTCTGCCACAGCGGTTGGTTATGGCCGGCGATGTGCGCGTCGACGTACGCGGGCACCGGGATCGCGAGGTTCGTCTGCTCGGAATATCCGCCAACGGTCTGATGGCCTGTGAAGAGGCCGTAAGAAAGGAACCAGGTCAGCGGCCCTTGCTGCCGTCCGACGTTCCCGGACCCATTGATCTGACCCGTCGATCCCGCGTTACCATTGATGCCACCACTCCAGCCGAGCTCCGCCTCCTGATTGAGCACGATGTTGATGATTCCCGCCGTGCCCTCCGGGTCGTTCTTCGCCGATGGATTGGTGGAGACCTCCACGTTCTTGATCGTGCTCGCAGGCAGTTGCGCGAGGAAATTCCCGAGCTGGTCGCCCTTGAGCGGCGACGTGCGGCCGTTGATCTGGACCACGACATTCTGACTGCCCCGCAGGCTGACGTTGTTCGTCGCGTCCACCTCCACCGTCGGCACGTTGCGGAGGACGTCGATGGCCGTGCCGCCGCCCGCCGTCACCATGTTCTTGGTCGAGTAGATGTTCCGGTCGGGGGCAATGACGACGTCTTCGCGTTCGGCGGTCACCGCCTGCGGACCGAGCTGCGCCGCGACGCGCGACAGCGCCAGCGCGCCGAGGTCCACGATCGCCGGGGTCGCCGGCACGGCCACGTTCGCCCGCGAGAGCGGCGCGTAGCCCAACGAGCGAACACGCACCGTGTATCGGCCGGGGACGAGCCCGTCGATGCGGAAAGCGCCATCGGCATCGGGCAATGCGCTGCCCGCGAGCTTTGCGTCCGCGGCGCGCACGACGGTCACCGTTCCAGCGCCGATGGCGTGCCGGTCAACCGAGTCCACCAACCGGCCGCGAATCTCACCCGGTGCGGTAGCCGACCGTTGGGTCGCGCTCGTCTGCGCGTCCGCGATGGAGCAGGGAAGCGCGACCAATGCCGCGAGTAGGACGAAGGTCCGGAGTTCATGGCTCATTGATCGCAAGCTGCGCGGGTGAAGCTGCGTGGCGCCGCATGTCCGTGCGATGCACGGACGCGACTGGCATACTGAAGCTTAGACGCCCGTACGCTCAAAAGTGTTGCATACGAGTTTTAAGCGGCCAGCTCGCGAGCGGCGAAGGATCAGCCGCGCCGGCACCGCTGGGGGCGTCTCACGTGAGCTGCAGCAGGTCCCAGCGATTCCCCTCGCAATCCAGAAAGACCGCCACGCGACCGTAGACCTCAGTGCGAGGCGATCTAACGAAGATCACGCCTGCGGCAAGCATCCGATCGTACGCGGCGTCGAAGTTGTCCACATGAAGAAACAGACCAACGCGTCCCGCGAACTGATTCCCGGCGATCGCCGCTTGCTGCTCGCCGTCAGCACGGGCCAACACGATTCCGGTCGCCGCGCCTGACGGCCGCACGACGACCCAGCGTTTTGGCCGACCGTCGCTGGTCAATGACGGTACGTCCTCGACCAGCTCGAAGCCGAGGACGTTCACGAAGAAATCGATCGCTGGGTCGTACTCGCGGACGATCAGAGCGACGAGGTGTAGATGTGGCGAGGCTGGCTCCGCGCAAGCGAGGAAGGATGTTTCAGCTTACTCACGGAAACGGCCGCGGGCGAGGCCAAGGCCATGGCCATGGATCGAACGCCATCCGACCAGCCAGCCCACGCACGGCCGCCTCGCGCACACTCGGATCGGTCGACGCGAGGAGCTCGCGCATCGCGTCCTCGGACTGCTCACCGGAATGCAGGAGCGCCCGCACCAGAGCGTGCCGCACGCTGGCATTGCGCTCGCGCCCCAGCGCCTGCTGAATCGCGGCGCTCGACGCGCTGTCGCGCATCTCGCCGAGCGCCCACGCCGCCTTGAGTCGCACGTCGCGACTATCGTCGCTGAGCAGACGGCGCAGGCCGTCGGGGGCGCCGATATCCTGCAGCTGGCCGAGCGCCCACGCAGCCGTGCCACGCACGCGAGAGCTGGAGTCGCCGGTCGCGGCGTCGAGATCGGCCGCGGCGTCCTTTGCATGCAGCTCGCCGAGCGCCCACGCCGACGTCTCGCGCACCGCATGATTCGAGTCGCGTCGGAGCGCGTTCCTCAGCGCTCCGGCAGCGGAGCGCGCATGCGTCTCGCCTAACGCCCACGCGGCCATCTCGCGGACGTCGGCGTCGACGTCTCCCGTCAACGCGGCGGTCAGCGCATCCGCCGCATCGCGCGACCGCTGCTGGCCAATGGCCCATGCTGCGACGCGGCGGACGCGCGGGTCGTCGTCTTGCCGGAGCACGCGAGCGAGCATCGCGATGGTGCTCGTCGAGTCGATGTGCCCGATCGCGACGACTGCGGCTTCCCGGACGACGGGATCCCGGTCGCCGATCAGGCCGAGGAGCGGCGTCAGCGCACGGCCGTCTCGAATGCGTCCAACTGCCCACGCAGCGTTGGCGCGTACGGGCACGGCTGCGTCGCGCAACGCGCCGATCAGTGCTCCGGCGGCGCTGTCGGAGGCGAGCAGACCCAAGCCCATCGCGGCGACGGAACGAAGCGGCGCGTCGGGAGAAGCGAGGCGCGCCATCAGCGGCGCGACCACGCGCTCGGAAGGCTGCTGCCCCACGAGACGCACGGCGATCTCGCGCACGCAGGCGTCGTCCGACGCCAACGCATCGAGGAGACGATTGACATCGGCGGGTGGAAGGTCACGTGGATCGCTCTCCCGATTCGGGAGGGCGGTGTTGGCGCCCAGCGGCGTGACGGGCACGTCGCCACCGTCGCCCCATCCCCAGTTGCGCAACGAATTCGCTGCCAGCGCGCAGATTGGCGCTGGTGCCCCGCGCGCCGCGGCGAGCAACGCCGCCACGTCGATGCGCGGAGCCGTGGCGGATCCGATGCGCGCCTCGTGCGCGGGCCCACGCGCGCCAACAGTCCATGCCACTGCTCCAGCGGCCAGCATACCGGCGAGACGCAACATCGTGCCTCCTCTGATCTCGAGAATGAACATGCTCGTGAGTTGAAAAATCAGCACTATACCCCGGCCCATCGGGCGCTCCGCACAACGGAACGGGCACCCCTCGTCAGCTCACGCGCTTACGGAAATGGACGCGGTTCGGGCCACGGCCAGGGCCACGGGCCGACGACGCTGCGCCCAACGAGCGCGCGTACGGCCATCGATCGAATGCGCTCGTCCGGCGATTCGACCAGCTCACGTATAGCAGCGACAGATTTGTCGCCCATGGCGGCGATCGCGCGGAGGTCGGCCATCTGCACCTCTTGATTCTTCTCCGAACGGAACGCCTTCTCGAGTGATGGCAGGGTGGCGGGGTCGGCGATGTTATACAGCGCCCACGCCGCGAGCTCGCGAACTCGGGGATCCGTGTCATCGAGCAGCTGCACCAGCGGGCGCGGCGCTTCATCCGGGTGGACATTGCCGAGTGCCCACGCCGCGCGCGTCCGGACTTTGCCGTTCGTGTCGCTCAGGGCCGCGATCAGCGCGTCGGATGCCCGCGCGTCGCCCAGATTTCCGAGCGACCATGCGGCAGTGGCACGCACACCTGAATCCGCGTCTCCCCGCAGCGCGGTCGACAATGCGCTCGTCACCTCCGAACCGCGCGCGCCCTCGGCGAGCGCCCAGGCGGCTGTCTCCCGCACTTCGGCGCTTCGATCGGCGCGCAGAGCGGCGACGAGCGCGCCGGCCGCGACCGACTGATCGGCGAAGCGCGCGAGGCCCCACGCGGCAACACGTCGAATCTTCGCGCTCGTGTCCGACTTCAGCACCTTGGCCAGCAAGACGGCACGTTGCGTAGCGGGTTCGGTATCGTTCTCCACCGGCATGACGCTCTGCGCCAGCGCGACTCCCGACATCAGGATGGAATCGCTGGTGGTGCTCGTGCGCGGCCGCTCCGCCGCCGGCGCCGATCCGAGCGTCAGCGTTTCACGAGCGACGAGCAACGAGAGCACTCGTTTCGCAGGTGCGGCGAAGCCCGGCGCGTGCGGTTCGTGCTCCGGCTGGTGAGACAATGCCGCGGAATCGCCGGCGCGCGCCTCGCCTGTCACCGGCGGGGCGGAGCGCCGTACCGGCGCCGCCGCTCCGATCGCGAATGCCAGCAGGCCGATGGTCGCCGACATACCAATGAGTCGCCGGCGGCTTGGCTCCATGCGCCTGCAGTCGGGATTCAGGATTGCGAGTATTCTCCCCTCGAACTCCGATCGACGCGCCATCGCGAGCGCCATGATCGGCGTCCGGTCGCGCCGCACCGACGTGACGATGTCGAGCAGATGCTCGGCGTATTCGGCCGCGCCGGCGCCGTGTACGAGGGCGACATCATCGCACGCCCGCTCGCTCTCGACGCGCAGTCGTTTGGCGGCCGTCCAGACGAGGGGATGGAACCAGTAGACCGCGCACGCGATGCGACCGAGTGTATGGCCAACAAGATCGTGGCGGCGGACATGCGCGAGCTCGTGCAGCAGCACGGCGCGCCGGCGGTCGGCGCTCCATTGGTCGCAGTCGCCGGGGAGCACGATCGTGGAACGCACGACGCCACACGCGAACGGCATCTTGACCTCGTTGCTGCAGATGAGGCGCGGCAGCACGGGGATGCCCAGACGATCCGCGAGCTCGTGGAGCGGGTCGAGCCAGTCGCGCCCAAGCAGCGGCTGGCCGCGACGCACGATGCGCCGCACCGCGAGCCAGGCTGCCCCCATTGCAAGCACGATGAGCAGCGCCACAGCGCCCCAAATGGCGACGGTCACGTCGATGACGCTCGCAGGGGCGCGCATCCACGTAGCCTGTGCTCGCGCGAGCTGTTGCGGCTGCGGCGACAGTGCGCTCGTGGTCGAAGGCGATGCAACGTCGCGTGCGATCGGCGGCGGCACGACCACAGCTGCCGCAGTCGACGCACCCGCCTCGATCGCCGCCGTCGCCGGCAGCACGGGGATGCGCAGGGGCGCCAACAACGCCACCGCGGGCATGAACAGCAGCGTGGCGAGCGTCACCAGCCACACCGCGTGGCGCGATCCGGCAGACCACCGGCTCAATGCGCGAGTCACCAGCAAGGCGCTCGCAAGGATGATCGTCGCCTTCACCAGCAAGACCGTCAGCGAGTTCGGCATCATGTGCTATTTCTCCCCCTCCCGCCGGTCGCGCTCGCGAGCGCGCTGGATCTTGTGGCGTAGACGCTCGATCTCGCTGTCGCTCAATCCGACATCCGACATGCGCAGCAACGCGGTGACGGCGAGCTCCGGCGAACCGGCGAAGTGCGTACGAACGACGTGGGCGAGCGCGGACTCCTGCGCCGTCTGCTGTGGGTGCGCGGGCGAGTAGACGTAGCGCGGCCCTTCCTCTCGATATCGGATCAGCTTCTTCTCGCCAAGAATACGGAGGATCGAGCGCACGGCAGAGTACGTCGGCGGATCGGGAAGATCCGCCATGATATCGGCCACCGTCGCTTTCTGGCGACGGTAAAGGATGTCCATCACCTGCCGCTCACGGCGCGACAACGTGTGCAGGTCGGCTGGCATGCTCGCTCAGTCAGGGTGACCGGGAAAGGTGTTGAAAAATCAGCGTCACTGCTGATATTTCAGCAGCACGCGCCGAAAGTCAAGGGGCAATGTTTTCCCGTGCTCCCAGCGCGCCGACCAAACCAACCGCGGCATCCGGTTGTCGAACCGCTCATCTGAACGCCAGGAACGCACGCATGTCGACGTATGTGATAGCAATGCTCGCGCTGGCGGCGGCAACCGCCGCGGCACAACAGCCACCGCGGCCGGCGGCGCCGTCGGCGACGGCGGCACGAGCGGTTCGCGCGGAACGGCCGCCGCGGATCGACGGGCGCGATGACGATCCGGTGTGGCGGATCGCGCCGAAATATTCGGGGTTTCGCCAGTTTCAGCCGCGCGTCGACGTCAACCCGTCGTTCGCGACGGAATTCCAGGTCGCCTACGACGACAAGAATCTGTATGTGTTCGTCCGCATGTTCGATCCGCACCCGGACAGCATCATGCACGCGCTGTCGCGGCGAGACGTACGCGGGCCGTCGGATCAGATCAAGCTCCTGATCGATTCCTACGGCGACAAACGCTCGGGATTCGAGTTCGCCGTCAACCCGGATGGCGTGAAGCGCGATTACGCGATGAGCAACGACACTCAGGAAGACGATTCGTGGAACGGTGTGTGGGACGCGGCGACGCGCGTCGACTCGCTCGGCTGGACCGCCGAGTTTCGCATCCCGTTATCGCAGCTGCGTTATGCGCCCTCCGAGTCGAACACGTTTGGCTTCGGCATCTGGCGCGACATCGAGCGGTATAACGAACGCGACTCCTGGCCCCTTTGGTCGCCGACGCGGAACGGCATCGTATCGCAGCTCGGTGCGCTCGTCGGGCTGGCGGGGATCAGCCGCGACCGCCGTCTCGAGCTCACCCCGTACGCGGTGACGAAGAACGTGGAGCGCACGTTCGCCGACTCGCGCCTGGGCCGCAACCAGCAGGTCACCGCCGGGGGGGATCTGAAGCTGGCACTCACGCCTAACGTGACGCTCGACGCCACGATCAACCCCGACTTCGGTCAGGTGGAGGCAGATCCCGCTGTCGTCAACCTTACGGCGTTCGAGACCTTCTTCGCCGAACGGCGTCCGTTTTTCATCGAAGGCACGGGACTGTACCAGTTCGCGTTGAACTGCTATATCGTCGTCGATTGCAGCACGAATGAAGGGCTGTTCTATTCGCGTCGCATCGGCCGCTCGCCGTCGCTGCGCGATATCTACGGCGACGCCACGACCGCCACCTCGACGCCGATCGCCGCCGCGACCAAGTTGACGGGTCGCACCAAGGACGGCCTGTCATTCGGCGTGCTCGACGCCGTAACGCCGGCGGTGAAGGGGCTGAACGACGCGACGGTCGAGCCGCTCACCAACTATGGAGTGCTGCGCGCCGTACAAGACTTTCGTGGCGGTGATGCCGGAGTGAGCGTCATCGCCACCGCCGTGAACCGCTCGCTCGACGCGCTCACCAATCCGTACCTCCACTCGAGCGCGTATACCGGCGGCGCAACCTTTCGCAACCGCTTCGTTCAGGGAGAGTATGAGCTCGCCGGCCAGTTCGCCGCGTCACAGCTGGCGGGATCTCAGGCGGTGATGACACGCACGCAGACCGACGCGGTGCATTACTTCCAGCAACCTGACAGCCGTCTCGAGCTCGACACCACGCGCACATCACTCGGCGGACACGCCGAACAGCTCAAGTTCGGAAAGTACGGCGGAGGAGTGACGCGCTTCGAGACGAGCCTCGTCCGGCAGTCGCCCGGCTTCGACGTCAACGACATCGGCTACCTCCGCCGCGCGGATCTGCTCGACTGGAGCACGTGGGCGGCGCTCAGCTTCCGGGATGCCCGCGGCATCTACCGTTGGCTGCAGGTGAATGGCAATCACTGGGAGACGTGGAATACGTCGGGCACGCGTCTCGAGAACGCGCTGAACTTCAACGGCCACATGGGCCTCAATAACAATTGGGACGTGCACCTCGGCAGCACCTTCGCCAAGCTCACACCGAGCTACTGCGACCGCTGCACACGCGGCGGGCCGGCGCTCCGCCAGTCCCGAGCAATGTATCCGTGGGGGGGCGTGAATACCGACAACCGCCGCACGGTGTCGGCAGGCATGTGGGTGAATCTCGCCTTCGCGGACGAGAGCCGAACGTTCAACTCTTCACTGAGTCCCTACGTCAACTTCCGGCTGTCGTCGCGCCTGCAGATCAACGTCGGTTCCAACTTTTCGGCCGGTCACGACAACACGCAGTGGTATGGCAACTTCACCGATAGCGCTTCGGTGACGCACTATACGTTCGCGCATCTGCAGCAGCGCACGGTATCGATGAACACGCGCATCAACTACACCCTCACACCCGATCTGACGTTCGAGTTCTACGGTGAGCCATTTGTGACCACCGGGACGTACACGGACGTGCGCGAGCTGAGCGCGACGCCGCGTGCGGCGGGCTATGCGGACCGCTTTCGCCCGTACACGCCACCGGCCGGGTCGCAGACCTCGTTCGAGTACAAGCAGCTGCGCACCAACTCGGTGGTACGTTGGGAATACCGGCCAGGCTCCACCTTGTTCGTGGTGTGGGCACACGGGCGACAGGACGCGCTCAGCCAGAATCTCAATCAGTCGTGGATGCGCGACTACCGGGATCTGTTTTCGCTGCATCCGGACAACACGTTTCTGGTGAAGATCGCGTACTGGGTGGCGCGATAATCGAGAACTGCGGACGCGGACGCTGACCAACTACGCACTGCGGCCTGCGGACGTACTGCGGGCTGCGGACTCGGATTTCAATGGATGGTTGTCTGAATTCCGGACAACGCCCGGACACCCCGACACCCCCGATTACATCCGAAGATCAGGCGACTTGCGCCTCGTTTCCGCGACTTACGCCTCGCGTCTGCCGACTTGCACCCTATGTCCAGGCGACTTGTACCGTGTGTCAGTCGACTCGCGCCGTCTGTCAGTCGACTCGCGCCGTCTGTCAGTCGACTCGCGCCGTCTGTCGGTCGACTCGCGCCGTGCGTCAGTCCACTCAGCCCTCGTGTCGGCGGACTTGAACGGCATATCCACTCGACTTGTTCCCTCAGTCAGCCGACTTGCGCCTGCTGCCAGTCGACTTGTACCTCGCGTCAGCGGACTTGTACGGTATGTCCACTCGACTCGTTCCCTCAGTCAGCCGACTTGCGCCTGCTGTCAGTCGACTTGTACCGCGTGTCAGCGGACTTGTACGGTATGTCCTGTCGCCTTGCACCGCTTGTCAGCCGACCGCTCCCTATAGGTCAGCCGACCGCTCCCTATAGGTCAGCCGATCGCTCCCTATAGGTCAGCCGACCGCTCCCCATACGTCAGTCCACCCCTCCCTATACGTCAGTCGAGCGCTCCCTATAGATCAGTCGTCAAAGCCTCACGATCAGCGACGATCGAACCGAAGTGCATGGACGCCGCGCGACGTGACGGTGAGGCCGGTGACGAGGCCGTGGGTGTCGCGCTGAAAGCGGAGCACACCCACCCCGGCGAATGCGTCCCGAAAGAGCGGGTGGAGGGGCATGTCCGACCCGCGTTGCTGGTGAAGCATCAACGTGTCGTTCTTTGCGATGAGCGTCCAGGTCACGCCGACTTCGGGACTCACATAGCTGCCAGCGTACTCCGCGAACCGTTGCGACGGGACGGTGGTGTCGACCCGCACATAGACGATGGGCCGCGGCTCGGCGGTTCGCGTCACGTGCTTCGCCGGCGTCCCGTCCGAAGACGGCGCGTCGAACTGCCAAATGTCGCCGGTCGGTGTGCGGAAGCGATTCGCGCCATCGGACACGAGGGGCGTTCGCCCGCGCTCGCCCGGACCCATGACGAGCCCACCGCTATCGGCGACGAAGCGGACGATCGAGCCGACACTCTCGTCGAAGTACGCGCCGGCGAACCGGGTGGCCGGTTGCGCCGACCGCACCGCATCGCCGTGGCTCTGCATCGCAACGACCGCCTGGTGGTACGGCGAAAGCAGCGCGTCGGCGGCACCGGTGGCGAGACGAGTCGTGTTCGCGTCGCCGACATTGCATAACGTGAGCACCGCCAGCCGCTCGGTTGGGAAGCGCATCAACATGGCGCGGTACCCGCCCCACGCTCCGCCGTGTGAGACACGCGCCAGGCCGTGGTATGTGTCGACGGCGAGGCCAAACGCGTACGTGAGGCGGGTGCCGTCGGAGAGACTCGCCGGCGTCTGCATCAGCTCCAGCATCGCCCGGCCGCCTACCACGCCACTCTCGAAGTTGGCGTTCCAGCGGGCCAGGTCTTCGACCGTGGTCTGCACGCCGCCATCGCCGATCTGCTCCCAGTTCGACATGTCGACCAACCACTTGCCCGGACCAAGGCGATCGTAGGCCGTGGCCTTGCCGGGAATGACCTCGCGCGACTCGGTGAGATAATGCGTGTCGTGCATGCCGAGCGGCTCGAAGATGCGTTCGCGCGCGAAGTCGGCCAGCGACTTTCCCGACGCGCGCTGCACGACCAGCGATAGGAGAAAAAATCCGGTGTTGCTGTACCGGTAGTCCGAGCCGGGTACGAAGCTGAGCTCGCGCTGTCGCCGCAGCACGTCGAGCGCATCGCGGTCCGTCGTGTGATCGCGGTCGTCCCAGCCAGCCAGCACCATCAGATCGATGTAGTCGCGCCACCCGCTGGTGTGCGTCAGGAGGTGGCGGAGCGTCACCGTGTGGCCGAGGTCGGGCAGCTCCGGTATGAACTTTCTAACGTTGTCGTCGAGCGAGAGCTTGCCGTCGAGCGCCAGCAACACCACGCTCGCGGCCGTGAATTGTTTCGAGGTCGAGCCGATGTCGAACACGGTCCGCGTCGAGATCGGGACGCCGAGCTCGAGGGACGCGAGGCCGTAGCCCCGCGCATACACCGAGCTGTCACCGCGCAGGATGTTCAGCGCGCAACCTGGGCTCGACGATGTAAAACGCGAGAAGACGCTATCGATGCGCGCGGCGCTTTCAGCGGAGACCCGCTGCGCGAAGACGACAGCGGGTGAAAGCACGATCGCCAGCGCGATGCTCGCGGAACGACGGGAGAGGGACATGGCCTAGTCTTTCACGCGTCGCGCGTCAGGGCAAGGCTCGACCACTCGGTCGGCGTGGACCCGGTCAGCATCTTGAAGTCGTCGATAAAGTGCGATTGATCGTAGTAGCCGAGGTCGTACGCGATCGCGCTCCAGCTCACGTTGCGAGGATATGCGGCGCGGGCGGCGTCGGCACGTGTGAGCGCGGCGCGGGCGCGCATGACGCGCGCGAACATCTTCGGCGTCAGGCCAACGTGCGCGGCGAACTGCCGCGCAAGCTGCTGGCGCGTGATGCCGATCTCCCCCGCGAGCACGGCAATGCGCAGGTTGCCATTCGCAGCCTGGAGGCGCCGCACCGCTGCTCGAACGCTTCGCGGCACCAATACTCCTCGTGCCAACCGGCGCCGCGCCAGGTCGAACGTCGCCGCCACCCGTTGCGCGTCGGAATTGGCACGTACGATGGGCACGAGCTCCGCGGCGGCGTCCACTCGATCGGCACGGCACTGGGCGATGGATCCGAAGTCGACGCGTTGGTCGATCAGCAAGTACGCTGGAGCACCGACCGCACGATGCGCGACGCCGGGCGCGAACCGGATGCCAATGTACAGGCGCGGCTGCGGGCCGTTCACGAGAATCGGTTTCGTCATCGGGCCGACGATGCTCACGTCGACGGCGCTGCCGGATCGATCGGGAAGCTCCTCGAAGGCGAGCAAAATGTCGACACAGCCGTCGGGGAGAACGCGGTGCCATTCGCTCGGCCGCGCATCGTCGCGCAGCCCAGTCCAGACGCAAACGACGCTCGCCGCGAGGTCCGGCGGCGGCGCATGCTCCGCGTACCCCGAGGGAATGATCGCAGACGTCCTGTCCGGCAGTTCCATTTTTCCGATACGGTCGTTGCTGGTAGCAGTAGGTTATGCGCGAATCCTAGCGGAGATTCCCAAAATGCCGAACGTGACGAAGAAGCTGACGCCGGTGCTGATGGTCGACCGCATCGAGCCATGCCTCGATCTGTGGGTGAATCGTCTTGGCTGGAAGAACATCGCCGAGGTACCCGACGGAGACCAGATCGGCTTCGTCATGCTGCAGAAGGACGGCGCGGAGCTGATGTACCAAACCTGGGCGAGCGTCGAGAAGGACCTCGGACATGCGCAGCCCCGTGCCGCGGGTACGTCAGTGGGCCTCTTCATAGAAGTAAGCAGCCTCGAAGAGATCGAGAAGCAGATCGCCGGACTGCCTATCACGGTGCCACGCAGACGGACGTTCTACGGCATGGACGAGATCGGGATCGCGGAGCCCGGCGGGCACACGGTGGTGTTTGCGCAGGCGGCGGGATGAGGGGAGCGTGTGCGTTAGAGCGAATGGCCGTAAGGCCGAATGGCCATACATCATTTCATGGCCGGCTGCTTGCAAGGGCCGCTCGTCGTGTCGCTACGACTGACTATTGCGGCAATCGCTGTCTCGATCGTGACCGCGGGGTGCGTGCTGCCGGCGAACATTCCGCCGGTTCCAGCTCGCGTGCCCGACGCCGCCGATTCAGCGGGCGTCGCGCTGGCGCGCGAGCTGGCGCCCGTGCTCTACGTGCAGCGGGACGAGTACTTCCCGCTGCTGCGGGTTGCCGCCGTGCTCCATCCGACGCGACCGATCATCGCCTACCACACCCTCTGGAGTCACGACGTGAATCTGCAGTGGGTGCCGTGGGCGAAACCTTCGGATGAAGAGGAGCTGTGGGTCGGTTATGACTCGGTCACCCGCGCACCGACCGACCTGTGGACGTACTGGCACGGAACGCTGCTCCACACGAGCTGGCGCGACAAGGGCCAGCCGGCGACGAGCGTCCAATGGGGGAAGCACTCCAACCTGCCGCATGGCGTGATCGAGAGCGACCTGCCGCGCCTCAAGACGTTGAACGTGCTGTATGCGATGGAGTTCGTGCTCCTCCCGGATATCTGGCTCGGCAAGGTCGCGCACGGCGGTCCGTGGGGTTTCTTCCACAGCTATGCGCGATACCGGGACTTCTCGCGCGTCGTGCCGACCGCGTCGCGACTCGACGGCGTGGCTCGCGCGGAGGATCCACGCGCTGCGCTGCACGCCATCTTTGGGCGCGTGTACTCGAACAAGGTGTGGTGGCCGCCCGACAGTAGCTGATCGGCGACTCTCCAGCTTCAGCGAAACCAGATTCAGCGAAACAGGTGGGGCACGAACCGTGAGCTGTTGTCCGTCACCCAGCCCGTGGCTTCGCGAATGCCCATGCCGCCCGCCTCCTGCCCGACGATCCAGCTGCCGATCACCGGCCGCACGTCCCCGAATTGGGGCAAGGGCGCGAGCTCCTGAAAGACATACCCCTCAGCGCCGTACTCGCCGGTGGACTCGATGTGCTCCTTCATCGTGTGCACCATTACGTTGGCGCCTTCGCGCGACAGCAGCGGCTTCTTCACGTACTCGAACATGCCATTCGGTTCATCGAGATACGCCGGGAGCAGGTACGGGTGGTCGGGCGAGAGCTCCCAGAGGATGGCGAGAACACCCTTGTTCGACAACACCATCTTCCACGCCGGCTCGATGAACAGCGTCCTCGCCTGTTTCAGGTGATCGCCAAACGATTCAGCGATCAGCCACTCCCAGGGATACAGCTTGAACAGATTCTCGATCGCCTCGTCGTCGAGATCCACGAACTCCCGCGCGCCCGGATCCCAGCCGACGTCGCGCATGCCGAGCAGCTTGACGCGGAGTCCTGCCTGCGTCGCGGTATCGGCGAGATAGGCTGCGGTCATGCCGTCTTCGACGTTGTCCATCGACGCGAAGTGGACGATTGGTCCGAGCGGATCACCGCCGTGCAGGTAGGGGTGCATCTCGCGCCAGAGCGCGACGAGGCGTTCGTGCAGCGAGTTGAATTGGTCCGCCGTCGGGAAGACCGCCTGCAGCCAGTCCCATTGGATAACCGACGCTTCGAGGAGCGACGTCGGCGTGTCGGCGTTGTACTCGAGTAGCTTCGGCGGAGAGCTGCCGTCGTACGCGAGATCGAAGCGGCCGTAGATGGACGGCGGCTCCGCCTCCCAACTTCGTTCGATCAGCGGAATCGCCGCATCGGGGATGCGCAGCTCCGAATAGCGGCGTTCGTCGATGACGTGCTGCACGGCGTCGAGGCAGAGCGCATGCAGATCGTTGGTCGCGCGCTCGATGGTTTCGATCTGTGTCGCGGTGAACTCGTAGTAGACGCCCTCGGCCCAATACGGCTCAGCGCCCGTGTGCCATTTCAGGCCGCGTGTCTCCGCTTGCTGCTGCCAGTCGGCTCGGTGCGCGCAGGTGCGACGGTGCATGCACGAGGGTGGCTAGGCGCCCGCTGACGCGGCGGAGTGTGCCTCGCCGATTCCGCCAAAGCCGCCGCGTACGACACCCGCGCGCGGCTCGAACGATCCCGGTGCAATGCTGCGCACGCGACCACCGCCCGCGATGTAGCTGCCGTAGCCTTGGGAGTAGTACAGGAACGGATGCCCGTAGACGTGTGGATACCACGTGCCATTGTAGTAGTAGCCCTGGTGCTCGATCGCGTACTCGCACGCAGGCTGGTTGAATGTTGCCGCCTCGCACGGATCGATCGCCGGCTGGCTGGGGCCACAGGCGCCGACGACGGACGCGAGCGCCGACACGATGGTGAGCGGGACTGCCGTCGAGCGCTTCATGACACGGCTTCCGATGATGAGCTCGAGGGGAAAGATAGCGTTGGCGCGGCAAAATCACCGCTCCAAACGGAAGTTCGCCAGGCTATTTGGCTGTTAGATTCCCGGCGGGTCCTCCGTGCTGGCAGCATGATTCTCGTCATCGACAACTACGACTCTTTCACCTACAATCTCGTCCAGTATCTGGGCGAGTTGGGCGCCGATCTGGTGGTGCACCGGAACGATGCGATCGCTGTCGAGGAGATCGGGACACTCGCGCCGAGCGCCATCGTGCTCTCACCTGGGCCGTGCGCACCGGCGCAGGCGGGCATCACGGTGGAGACGGTGCGCCGCTGGGGGAGCTCGATCCCGATTCTCGGGGTGTGTCTGGGTCACCAGGCGATCGGTGAGGCGTATGGCGGTCGCGTGGTTCGTGCCGGGCACGTCATGCACGGCAAGACGTCGCGGGTGACGCACAGCGGCCGTGGCCTGTTCGAGGGCCTTCCCGACCCGATGCTGGTGATGCGCTATCATTCCCTCATTGTGGAACGAGGCAGCCTTCCTGGCTGCCTCGAGGTCACGGCACGCGGCGTCGACGACCCGGAGGAGATCCACGCGGTGAAGCATCGCGAGCATCCGGTGTTCGGCGTGCAGTTCCATCCGGAATCGGTGATGACGCCGGATGGGAAGCGGCTGCTGAAGAATTTCTTGGAGCAGACCAGCTGATGCGAGGACGTGCGCTCGCCGCGGGCCTCCTGCTCGCCGCGTGCGCCCCCTCCGCCGTCGCCGTCGCGCAGAGCGTCGTGTTCCGTGATGCCGGACGAGGCGAGGCGGCGGGGATCCTTCAATCAGCGCTGTCGACAGCGCATCGCCTGATCGGACCGGCGGCGGCGAGAAGGGAGGGGGAAGAGGACCTCGTCGTGCCACGAGGATCCGTGGAGAATGCCACGGTGGTCGTGCTCGGACGCAGCGCGGCGGTGGCGGGCACGGTGCACGGCGACGTCATCGTGGTGGGCGGCGACCTGTACCTGCATCCGGGCGCGCAGGTCGACGGCCGCGCGGTTGCCATCGGCGGTGGTGCGTACAAGTCGCTGCTGGCGATCGCGCGCGGCGGCTACCTCGGCTTTCGCGACCTCACGTACGACGTGGCGCCGACGGTGAACGGATACGCGCTGACGTACCGGCGCGTCGGTCCACCACCTTCACCGCCTATCACGTTAGGCGGCCTCTATGGCTTCGGCCTGCCGACGTACGATCGCTCCGACGGGTTCTCGCCGCCCTTCGCCGCGGCGGTCTCGCTGGACAGCGCCCGGCTGCAAGCCGCGCCGACGCTCACCTATCGTTCCCAGCTGGGCCGCATCGACCCTGCGCTGTCGGGCGACTTCCAGCCGAATCGTTTGGCACATCTGGAGGCGTTCGTTGGCCGGTCGACGTTCACGAACGACGCGTGGATCTGGTCCGACGCCATCAACTCCGCGGCGGTGTTGTTCCTCGGCAACGATACGCGGAATTACTTTCGCGCCGATCGGGCCGAGGTCGTCGGCCACTACCTGATCGAGGGGCGAACCGTGCAGCTCGAGCCTCTCGCGGGAGTGCGCGTCGAGCGCGCGTGGTCCGTGCGGCCGGGGAGCGGTGCGCGCGCCGGAGGCAGCCCGTGGAGTCTGTTTGGCCACGGGTCGACGAACGACATACTGCGTCCCAATCCCGCCATCGACGACGGTAAGATGACGTCGGCACTCGTTGGGACGCGCCTCGCCTGGCAGGGGCAGGGCGGTGTGGCGGTGAATGCCGTAGTCGAAGCGGAGATTGCGGGCTCGGCGCCGGCGAGCCGGCACTTCACACAGGCGACGACGCACGGGAGCGTCGGATTCCCGACGTTTGGCAATCAGCGCTTCGACCTCGAGACGCACTGGGTGTTGACCGCCGGGGACACAGCGCCGCGGCAGCGGTGGGCCTACATCGGGGGCGCCGGCACGCTGCCATTTCTCGGCCTGCTGCAGGAAGGGGGCGATCAGCTCCTGTACGTGCAGAGCGCGTATTCGATCCCGATTCCCGGCATCAACTTCCCCGTGGCCGGCCAGCCGACGCTGCAACTGCGAGATGTGCTCGGGAGTGCCGGTGTGCGTCGCCTGCCCAGTCTGGAGCAGAACGTTGGCGTACGCCTGATACTCAGCCTGCTACGCTTCGACGCAATGGCAGATCCGTCGCGCGGCCGTGTGCGCGCAAGTTTGGGACTGTCGATGGCTCGGTGAGCGATCTGCATCCGATCTCATTGCCCAAGCCTCTGCAATTCATTACGTTACGTTACGTGATTCCTGCGGACCGCCGCGCAGAGCAGCGCCGATGAGGACGCTCGCCGTCATCCCAGCTCGTCTGGGTGCGACGCGCCTCCCACGCAAGCCCCTCCGTCTCCTCGCTGGTCTTCCGATCGTCGTCCGCGTCTGGCGGCACGTGGCCGCGATGGATGTGGCAGAGCGGACCGTGGTGGCGACCGACAGCGAGGAAGTGGCGGCGATCGTACGGGGCCACGGTGGTCACGTCGTCCTCACCGCGCCCGAGCATCCGTCCGGAACGGACCGGGTGGCTGAAGTCGCAGCGCTGCAAGAATATCGGGCATTCGACGTCATCCTGAACATACAGGGGGATGAGCCGTTCATCGCCGAAGGCGCGGTCAGCGGCGCCTGGGCGATGGTCAACTCGAACGGCTTCGAGCTCGGCACTGCTGCAAACACCGCCGACATGGGCGTTCTCACCAAACCAGATATCGTGAAAGTCGTCGCTGCCGACGATGGCCGCGCGATGTATTTTTCGCGGGCGGCCATTCCGTTCCTTCGGGACGTCGAAGATGCGCCCCTGCTTGCCGGCCGCGTGTGGCAACACATCGGAGTGTACGCCTACACACACGACGCGCTCGCGCGCTGGGTCGCCCTCCCGACACATCCGCTCGAACGGATCGAGCGCCTGGAGCAGCTCCGACCGCTCACCGCAGGAATGTCGATGGGCGTTGCTCTCGTCGATGAACCGATGCGCGGTGGTATCGATACGGAAGACGATCTCGAACGGGCGAACGCCGCTTGGACGCCTCTCACACCGGGACAGCACTGATGCAGAACGCGCCGTCGTCCAAACAGTCGACCAAATACATCTTCGTCACCGGCGGGGTCGTCTCTTCGCTCGGTAAGGGAATCGCCGCCGCGTCGCTCGGGCGTCTGCTGGTAGAGCGCGGCCTGCGCGTGACGATCCTCAAGTTCGATCCATACCTGAACGTGGATCCGGGGACGATGTCCCCCTTTCAGCATGGAGAGGTGTTCGTCACGGACGATGGCGCCGAGACGGATCTGGATCTCGGCCACTACGAGCGCTTCATCGATAGGGCGCTGTCGCAGGCGAACAACGTGACGACGGGACGCATTTATCTGAACGTCATCACGAAGGAGCGCCGCGGCGAGTACCTCGGATCCACCGTGCAGGTGATTCCACATATCACCGACGAGATCAAGTCCGCGATCAAGCGCATCTCGCCGGAGAACGACGTTGTGATCGTGGAAGTGGGCGGCACCGTTGGCGACATCGAGTCGCAGCCGTTCCTGGAGGCGATTCGTCAATTCCGCCACGATGTCGGCCGCGAGAACGCGATCTTCATTCACCTCACGCTGGTGCCCTGGATCGCCGCGGCGGGTGAGCTGAAGACGAAACCGACGCAGCACTCGGTGCGCGAGCTGATGGAGATCGGAATTCAGCCCGATATCCTGATCGTGCGCACGGAGCGGCCGATCTCCGACGACATCAAGCGGAAGATCGCGCTGTTCTGCAACGTGGAATTCGGCGCGGTCGTGGAGAGCCCCGATGTGCGCACGATCTACGAGATCCCGCTGCGCTTCCACGAGCAGGGCCTCGACGAGAAGGTGGTCCAGAAGCTCTCGTTGCAGACGAACGCGCCCGACCTCGGCCAATGGCGGGGACTCGTTCGGCGCATTCTCGATCCGCACGACCGCGTTCGCATCGCCATCGTCGGCAAGTACACCGAGTATGCCGATAGCTACAAGAGCGTGCACGAAGCGCTCATTCATGGCGGAATCGCGAACGATGTGGCTGTCGAGATTCGCTGGATCTCGAGCGAGTCGTTCGCGAACGCCGAACGCTCCGCGGCGCTGCTGTCGGGATACGACGGCTTGCTCGTGCCCGGCGGATTCGGCGTGCGTGGCGTGGAAGGGATGGTGGAGGCGATTCAGCACGCCCGCACCTCGGGACTGCCATTCTTCGGCATCTGTCTCGGCATGCAGGTGGCGATCATCGAATTCGCGCGCAACGTGCTGGGGCTCGAGGGCAGTCATTCCTCCGAGTTCGCGCCGGAGTGCGACAATCCGGTGATTTCGCTGATGGAGTCGCAGCAGTACGTCACGGACATGGGCGGCACGATGCGACTCGGTGCGTATCCCTGTCGTTTGGCACGCGGATCGCGCGCGGCGGAGAGCTATGGGCTGCCGGAGGTGAGCGAGCGTCACCGCCACCGTTACGAGGTATCGAACGCGTACCGAGATCAGTTCGTACAGCACGGGATGCGACTCAGCGGGCTGTCACCGGACGGCCAGCTGGTGGAGATCGTCGAATTGCCTGCGCACCCGTGGTTCATCGGTTGCCAGTTCCATCCGGAGCTGCAGTCGCGGCCGACGCGGCCGCATCCGCTGTTCGCCGGCTTCATCTCGGCGGCCGTGCGTGCGCGGCATCAACGCGAAGCGGCGCGCGCAGCGCGGGAGGCCGAAAGCGATGGCGCATACGTCGAGGCCGCCGACTGATCGTGAGCGTTCGCTTTCGCCGTGATGCGCTCTTTCTCATCGCCGGTCCCTGCGTTCTCGAATCCGACGAGCTGAATCTACGAGTCGGCGAACACCTCGCGCGGCTCGCCGAGCGAGTGCCGGGAGGCATCATCTACAAGGCAAGCTTCGACAAGGCGAATCGCTCGAATCCGGGTGCCGCGCGTGGACCTGGATTGGACGAAGGTTTGGCGGCGTTGGATCGTGTGCGTCGCGAGACGGGTCTGCCGATTCTCACGGACGTGCATGGCCCGGAGCAGTGCGCACCGGCGGCCGACGTCGTGGACGTGCTGCAGATTCCGGCCTTTCTGTGCCGCCAGACCGATCTTCTCGCCGCCGCTGGAGCGACGGGCAAGCCGGTGAATGTGAAGAAGGGACAGTGGATGGCGCCGGAGGCGATGGCCGGCGCGGCGGCGAAAATCAGGGCGCAGGGCGTGGGCCTCCGGTCAGGGAACGGGGATGGTCCCGCAGGGACGGGGGCGGGCGCGCACAACACGAGAGTCCGATCGGAGGTCGCGATCACCGAGCGGGGCACCTTCTTTGGCTACGGCGACCTCGTGGTCGACATGAGATCGTTCGCGCGCATGCGCGACGCGTGCAACGCCGCCGTGATCTTCGATGCGACCCACAGTGTGCAGCAACCGGGGCGTGGCGCCGGCGGCTCGAGCGGGGGAGCGCGCGAGTTCATTCCACCGCTCGCCGCCGCCGCAATCGGCGCCGGAGCGGATGGATTGTTCATGGAAACGCATCCGGATCCGGATCATGCACCGAGCGATGGTCCGAACATGATTCGCCTGAGTGAGCTTGACGCGCTGGTAACGCGGCTCGTGGAGCTCTGGCGACTGGTGCGGTCGTGATCGATCGCGAGCGCGCTCGCGGCATCAAGTTGGTGGGTCTCGACGTCGACGGCGTCCTGACCGACGGCGGGATCTATCTCGGCGCTGTGCAGGACCGGCCACTCGAGTTCAAGCGTTACGACATTCAGGATGGATTCGGCATCAGACTCCTGCGAGATGCCGGCATTCGAGTCGCCATCATCACGGGTCGGGTGTCCGAGAGTGTGAAGTTGCGGGCAGCCGAGCTCGGAATCGAGGATCTCTCGCAGGACGCCGACGCACGGAAGCTTCCGGCATTTCTCCGCGTGCTGGAGCGCCATGGCTTGACGCCAACGCAATGCGCATTCATCGGCGACGACTTCCCGGACATGGCGGTGTTGCGCACGGTCGGCATGCCGGTGGCCGTCGGCAATGCCGTGCCGGAGATTCGGCGCGTGTGCACCGTGCATCTCACCCGTACGGGAGGGCACGGTGCGGTGCGGGAGTTCGCGGAAGTGCTGCTCAAGGCGCGTGGCGAGTGGGACGAGCTGTGCGAGCAGTACGTGCTCTCGCGCTCCGTCGAGGAGCCGGTGGCGTGACGCGTTCGGCGATCGTCGAGCGTGGCCAGCGCGTGCTCCGGCTGGAGAGCGAGGCCTTGGCCAGCGTGGCCGACCGACTGGGGGAGTCGTTTGGCGCGGCGGTCGAGCTGATCGCCTGCTGTCGCGGCCGCGTGATCGTATCGGGGGTGGGCAAGTCCGGCCTGGTGGGACGCAAGATCGCGGCGACGCTGACATCGACAGGTACGCCCGCGAGCTTTCTTCACCCTGCCGACAGCGTGCATGGCGATCTCGGTATCGTCGGGCCCGAGGACGTGGCGATTCTCCTGTCGAAGAGCGGCGAATCGGACGAGCTGTTGGCGCTGCTTCAGCACTTGAAGGGATTCGGCGTGAAGGCGATCGCGATCACCGGCGGCAGCGGCTCTACCCTGGCAAAGAACTCGGACCTGGTCCTCGACGCATGGGTGAAGGAAGAGGCCTGCCCGCACGACCTCGCGCCGACGACCAGCACCACGGCAGCGGTCGCACTCGGCGACGCGCTCGCTGTGGCGCTCCTCGAGGAGAAAGGGTTCAAGCGGGAGGATTTCGCGCGCCTGCATCCGGGCGGCTCGTTGGGGCGGAAGTTGGTGACACGTGTGGACGAGATCATGCTGCGCGACGCGCTACCCGTGCTCAGCGACGGTGCCACGATGAAGGATGCGATCGTGATGATCGCCGAACGCCGCGGCATCGCGATCGTGGTGAGCAAAGCGGGGACGGTGGATGGGCTCCTCACCGCGGGGGACCTCAGCCGCCTGATCGAACGTGAGGCACAGCTGTTCCAGCTGCCGGTCCGCCGCGTGATGACGCAGAACCCGAAGGTTGCACGGCACGATGAGCTGGCGAGTGGTGTAGTATACCGGATGGAACAGCACGGGATCATGGCGATGCCGGTCGTGGACGGCGCCAAACGCCTCGTTGGCGTGGTGCACCTCCACGATCTGATGCGGGCACGCGTGGTATGACAACGATGCGCCGGGCGCTGTGGCTGGGGTGTATCGTGCTCGGCAGCGGAGCGTGCAAAGGTGCCGCGACCCCGCCGGTCTCGCACTCGCCGACGCTGGCCGACACGGCCCAACAGGTGATGTTCGACGTGAACACGCTGCTGACCAACCGCGGGGTGCAGCGGGGGCAGCTGTTCGCGGACACGGCGTTCGTGTTCAACGATCAAACACGCTTCGTCTTCCGAAATGCGCGGGTGAACTTCAACACCGCGACCGGCCAGCCAAACGGGACGATGCGCGCCGATCGCGGTGTGTACGACCTGCGCACGCAGATATTGGAGGGCTTCGGACACGTCGTGATCACGACGACCGACGGGAAGCGACTCACCTCGCCGCATCTGAAGTACAATCAGGTCGCGAACCAGGTGTCGAGCGATACGACGTTCGAGATGATCGACAAGGATCGCACACAAAAGGGAGTCGGCTTCGAATCGGATCCCAACCTGACGCACTTCAGCTGCAAGAGGATGTGCGGCGGATCGGCGCCGATCACGATTCCCACGCAATGATGCGCCGCGCCTGCTCTGCGGCTCTGCTGATCGCCGTCTGGGTCGCGTCGGATGCGCACGCGCAGTCGACGCGCTGCACGGCGGACCAGCTCCCGAACAGCCGCGTGAACGTGAACAAACTGCCGAGCGGCGAATCGAATACCTTCATGGGCGGCGGCATTCAAGTGCGCTGTCCCGCGAAGAAGATCGTGCTCAAGGCGGATAGCGCCGAGATCTATGGCGATGAGCACCGCCTCTTTCTGGTCGGCAACGTGAACTACAACGAGCCACGGCTCATCCTGCTCTCGGATTTCCTGACCTACTTCACGGCGCAGGAGCGGATCGTCGCCACGGGCAACGTGCACGCGCGGCTGCCGAGCGGGTCCAGCCTCGCCGGCCCGCAGGCGGAATATCTGCGCATCATTCCGAAGACCCGGCCGCGGGCACAGCTCAGTGCCACGGGGCGACCAACGGTGGGACTGGTGCAGCTCGACACGTCGGGGCGGCCAGATGTCCCGACGATGGTGGTGGCGAACACGTTGTTCATGGAGGGCGACAGCCTCGTGTACGCCGGTGGACAGGTGCAGATCACGCGTACCGAGTTCACCGCCAGCGGCGACTCGGCGTTCATCGATTCGGGGAAGGAGACGATGCGCCTGATGCGAAGCCCGGCGGTGGAAGGGAAGCGCGCGGACCATCCGTTCAAGCTCGTGGGCGCACTCATCGACATGTTCTCGAAGCAGCGAAAGCTCGATCGGGTGATCTCGCGCGGAAATGCCGTGGCTACGAGCCAGGACCTGAACCTGAGAGCCGACACGATCGATCTCCGAGTCACGGCCGACCTGCTGCAGCGCGCGATTGCATGGGGCGGAGCATCCAACCGCGCCCACGCAACGTCGCCCACGCAGGACATGCAGGCCGATTCGATCGACGTGATCATGCCGAATCAGCGCGCGCGGGAGGTCCGATCGTACCGCAAGGCGTTCGCCGAGGGAAAGCCGGACACGACGAAGTTCAAGATCGACAAATCCGATCGCGATACGACGGATTGGATGCGTGGCGACACCATTCTGGCACATTTCGACACCTTGCCGCCGAAGCCGCCGCGCGACACCGCGCGGGGGCCGGCGATCCGGCAATTGGTCGCGTTAGGCGACGCCAGCTCGCTGTACCATCTGCCGTCGCAGGACAGCTGCACGCATAGGCCGGCGATCAGCTACGTGCGGGGACGGGTCATCACCGTGGACTTCGACAACCAGCAGGTGGCGCTCGTGACCGTGGACGGCCTGCCGACGAAAGGCGGCGCTGGAGGGCTGTATCTCGAGCCGGCCGCTGACAGTGGCAGCACGTGCGGGAAGAAGCCCGCCGCGCCGCCAGCGAAGGCCGGTGTCTCGGCACCTCCGACACGACCGTCGGTCACCGCTCCGGGTCCAACGCAGCGACCGTCCGCGACGCGCCCGCCGGAGATGGCTCACCCGTGACGATTCCGCCGTCGCACCTGCCTCCGCGCGCGCAGGCGCTGATCGATCAGCTGTCGCGCGACGACCGCTCGGTGGCGTTGGCGCTGCACGCGCTCCTCAGCGCCGCCGACGAGCGTGGCTGCTCGGACTTCAATCGGGCCGCAACGATCTACCGTGAGGATCACCTGGCTGCTTTGCGTGCCGCCGGACGCGACGCCGAGCGAGAAGCGGGACGCCTCAGCCTCGACGAAGTGCGGGCGCATCTCGCGCAGTCGGTTCTGCCGCGACTCGCTAGCGAAGGCGTGATCGTCTTGCCGGCTGCGGGACTGAACGCACCGGACGCTCAGGTGCAGGTGACCGGCGCGCTCTGGCGTGACATCGTCGAGCATCGGCAGCAGCTGGCGGCGGCGCTCCGTGAGACGGGTGAGCATCGAACGTCGCGCGAGGTCGCCATCACTCCTGCGACGGGTCAGGCTATTATCGGAGACGGCGCTGCGAGCACGCTGGAAGCGGCGGGACTGTTGAAGATCTACAAGCGGCGCAAGGTCGTGAACGATGTGGCCCTCAGATTGCAACAGGGGGAGATTGTCGGACTGCTGGGCCCGAATGGCGCGGGGAAGACGACGACGTTCTACATGATCGTCGGTCTCATTCAGCCTCTCGCCGGTCATATCGTGTTGGATGGGAAGGACATTACATCCATGCCGATGTACAAGCGGGCCCGGCAGGGGATCGGGTATCTTTCCCAGGAACCGTCGATCTTCCGCAAGCTGACAGTGGAGGACAACATCCTGGCGATCCTCGAGACGCTTCCACTTTCCGCGGCCGAGCGCCGCGAGCGGCTGGAGACGCTTCTCGATGAACTGAGCATCAAGCACCTGCGCCATCAGAAGGCGCTCGCCCTGTCCGGCGGCGAGCGAAGGCGGCTCGAGATCACGCGCGCGCTGGTGACGCAACCGAAGTTCATGATGTTGGATGAGCCGTTCGCGGGGGTCGACCCCATCGCCGTACATGATATTCAACAAATCGTGGCCGATCTGCGGCATCGCGGCATCGGCGTCTTGATCAGTGACCATAACGTCGAGCAGACCCTGGATATCGTGGACCGTGCCTACATCATGTTCGATGGACAGGTCAAGGTGAGCGGCACCGTGCGCGAGCTGGTATTCGACGACACGGTCGCCGACATCTATCTTGGTCCGACGCTGACGGCGCGGCTCCGAGCCCGGTTCACTGCCGCTGAAGGAGAACAAAAGACCGCATGAAAGCTGGTCTCCAGCAGAGCACACAGCTCAAGCAGGAGCTGAAGATCAATCCTCGCTTGTATCAAGCGATGGATCTGCTGTACATGCCGCTGCTGGATTTGCAGCAGCATCTGAAGCAGGAGTTGTTGAACAATCCCTTCCTGGAGATGGTGGACCTCGAGGAGGAGGAGGACGAAGAGGAGGAGACCACCGAGGAGTCGGCGCCCGAGGAGCAGAAGGAGCCGGAGGGAGAGATCGACTGGGAGGAGATCCTGCTCGACGGCTTCGATGCCGGCGGCCGGCGCGAGGAACACGAGGAGCGCGAGTATTACGAGCCGGTCACGGTCGACACGCGGGACCTCTCCGATCACCTGCTCGATCAAATCACGTTGCTGGATCTGACGCCGCGCCAGCAGCTGCTCGCCGACGAATTCATCGGGAATGTGAACGAGGACGGTTATCTCGCCTGTCCGCTCGAGGAGATTCTCACCAGCATCAACGAGACGATCGCCGCCGCGGCCGACAATGTGGAGGGCGATTTTGGCGACCTGCCACTCTACACCCTCCGTGAGGCGGAGGAGATGCTGCGCATCATCCAGAGCCTGGATCCACCCGGCGTGGGCGCGCGCGATCTCCGCGAATGCCTGATGCTGCAGCTCAAGGAGGCGGGACTCGAGCAATCGGTGCCGTACCGGCTCGTGCGCGACTGCTTCGAGGAGCTGATCAACCACCGGTGGAGCGAGATCTCGAAACGGTTCGGCATCAGTCCATCGGACGTGCAGAAGGCCGCGGACGAGATCAAGAAGCTGGACCCGAAACCCGGGCTGATGTACAGCGACGCGAGTGACAATTACATCATCCCGGATCTGATCGTCGACAAGATCGACGGCAAGTATCACGTTTTTCTGAACGATGCGAATCTGCCGCGGCTGAAGCTGAGCCGCGCCTACCAGGAGATCGCGCGCGACAAGAAGAAGTTCGAGGGCGAGAGCAAGGAGTTCATCTCCAACAAGCTGAACTCCGCGAACTGGATGATCCAGGCGATCGAGCAGCGCCGTCAAACGATGCTGAAGGTGATGAACTACATCGTGGACCGGCAGCGCGACTTCTTCGAGAAGGGGGTGCAGTACCTGAAGCCGTTGACGCTGCGCGAAGTCGCGGAAGTGATCAACATGCACGAGTCGACCGTGAGCCGCGTGACGAACGAAAAGTTCGTGCAGACCCCGCGTGGCGTGCTGCCGCTGAAGTTCTTCTTCTCGTCGGGCCTGTCGACGACGGCCGGCGAGGATGTCTCGGCACGCGGCATCAAGGCGCAAATCGAGAAGCTCGTATCGGAGGAAGATCCGAAGCATCCGCTCACCGATCAGGCCATCGTGAACATCCTCAAGGAGACGGGCGTCCAGATCGCGCGGCGCACCGTGGCGAAGTACCGGGATCAGCTCGGCGTGCTATCAGCGCGGATGCGGAAGAGAGTGTAATGATCGAGGGCTCCGGGCGGGTGCCGCGCGCCGGGGAAGCAGCTCCACGCGCCGGGCACGCGGCGATGACAGCACAGCCACACGTGAACACATTCGGCGTCCCGTACTCACACACCTCGAACGTGGACGTGTCCGTGCTCGTTCCAGCAAAGGACGAAGCGGAGAATTTGCCGCTCTTCATGGAACAGGCGGCGGCGGCGTTCGCCGGGTCACCGGTGCAGTACGAGGTGCTCGTCATCGATGACGGCAGTGTCGATGCGACGTGGCGCGTGCTCCTGCAGCTCATGGAGCGGTACGCGTTTCTGCGCGTCGTGCGGCACCGCAGCCGCCGCGGTATAGCCGACGCGCTGCGCACGGGCTACCTGCACGCACACGGTCGGGTGCTCGTGTTCTATCCCGCCGATCTGCAGTTCAAGCCCGCCGACATCCCGCGGCTCGTCGCGCCAATCCTCGCGGATGAGGCGGACATGGTCACGGGGTTCAAGGAGGGCACATACGAGAAGGCGTTCGTATCAGGCATCTACAATCGCTTGAGCCGGACGCTCTTCCACGTTCCGGTGAAGGACCTGAACTCGGTGAAGGCATATCGGCGCGAGGTGATGGACAACCTGCCGGTACGGCCGGACTGGCATCGTTATATGGTGGTCTTGGCGGCCGCGCAGGGATTCACGGTAACCGAGGTGCCGGTGCCTCTCTACCCGCGCCACGCGGGCAAATCGAAGTTCGCGACCTGGCACCGCATTCCGGTGGGCGTGCTCGACATGCTCGCGGTGTGGTTCGAGCTGCGCTTCGGACAGAAGCCGCTGTTGCTGTTCGGCATGCTGGGTGCGGCGCTGTTCGGGTTTGGTTTTCTTGCCGGCGTCGTGGCGCTCGTTTGGCTCATCGTGGCGCGCGAGGGCATCCGCCCCGTGTGGACGCTCGTGCAGACCTGTCTGATTCTCGGCAGCATCTTCTTCGCGACCGGCTTGTTGGGCGAGCAGGTCGCCGGACAGCGCGCGCAGATGCGCGAACTGCAGCGACAGCTCGATGAGCTGCGGACCGATTCGACGAGCACCGTCGACGCGGATACACGGCGGTGACAGTCCAGCACACATGAATGTCCTGTTCCTCACTCACTCGTTCCCGCGATTTCCTGGCGACTCGGCGGGTTCCTTTCTGCTGCACCTCGCCCGTGCGCTGCGTGCCGAGGACGTACGCGTGCGCGTCGTTGCGCCGGCCGAGCCGGGGTTGGAGACAGAGAGCACGCTCGATGGCGTGGACGTATCACGCTTTCACTACGCGCCGCGGCGCTACGAGACGCTCGCGTACGGCGGCAACATGGCGCAGCAGGTGCAGGCGTCGTGGAGCGCGCGTTTCTCGCTGGTCGGATTTCTGGGCGCTGAGTTTCGGTGCGCGTACCGCCAGTCCCGCCGCCTGCCATTCGACCTCGTGCACGCCCACTGGTGGTTTCCAAATGGGCTCGTCGGATCGTGGATCGGCAGCATGTCACGCACGCCGCTGGTTACCACGATGCATGGCACCGACGTACGGCTCGTCAGGACGTCGGCATTCACCCGGCCGCCGTTCCGGCATGTCGTGCATCATTCCGCGGCGGTGACGACGGTATCTCGCTGGCTCGCGGACGAGGCGCGGCAGCTCGTATCCGTGCCCGAGCCAGTCGTGGCGCCGATGCCCGTCGCGACGGAGCTGTTCTCGCCGGATGGTTCTCGCGGGCGCGCGCGCGACGGGCTGCTCTTTGTCGGACGGCTGACACCGCAGAAGGGGCTCGAGTTCTTGGTACGGGCGCTGGCGACGATGCGTCACAGGGTGGATCTCGACGTCGTTGGGGATGGAGAGGACCGAGCCGCACTCGAGGAGCTGGCACGTGGAATGGGTGTGGCGGACCGCATTCGGTGGCATGGCGCCCTACCGCAGCCGCGTTTGGCGGAGTTCTATCGTTTGGCGGCTGCGCTCGTCGTGCCCTCGCTCGAGGAGGGACTCGGTCTGGTCGCGGTGGAGGGGCAGCTGTGCGAAACGCCGGTGGTCGCCTTCGCGTCGGGCGGATTGCCCGATGTGGTGCAAGACGGCCGAACGGGAGTGCTGGTGCCGCCGGCTGACAGCGGAGCGCTTGCGAAAGCGTTGGACGAGCTGCTCGATCGTCCTGATCGCGGCGCCGCGCTGGCGGCGGCGGGGCGGCTCCATGCGCTAGCGACCTTCGCGCCGGAGTCGGTGGCGCGCCGCTACGCAGGAATCTACCAGAGCGCGATTGCGAGCTCGCCGAAATAGGGTTTTCGTCGTCGCGCAGCTTCTGCTCGCGGCGCTCGTGCTCTGGTTCGTGGGCAAAGCGCTGGTACAGCAGTGGACTGCCTATCGCAGCGCCAACGTCCTGACGCACCTATCGTGGGGATATATCCTCGCCTCCGGCGGCGTGTATCTGCTGACTTACGCGGTGCTGATTCAGACCTGGCGCGCCATGTTGCGGGCCTGGAATGCGAGTATCCACTTCTGGCCGGCGGCCGCAATCTGGTGCATCTCGAGCTTGACCCGGTACGTCCCCGGAAAAGTATGGCAGATCGGCGCAATGGGCATCATGGCCGAACGCGAGAAGGTGCCGGCGGTCGCCGCCGCCGGAACGGCGATCCTCAACACGGTGGTGAACATCGCGGTGGGAATCGTCGTAGCGATGGTGACAGGCATCAGCGTGCTGCAGGCGATCGCGGCGCGCTACGGTTATGCGGAGCGGGCGGTGCTCGCAGCCGGAGCCGCGCTGGTGGCCGCGGCCGGTGTCATCATCCTCGTTATGCCTCTCGGTTTGCCGGTGCTGCTGCGCGCTGTCGATCGATTGACCGGCCGCCGGGTTGTGCTGGATCGGCTGCCTGGGCGGGCGATCGGCTTGGCCGTTGTGGGGAACGTGGTTGCGTGGCTCCTGTACGGCTTCGCCTTCATGCTTCTGGTGCGCGGCGTGACCGGCACGGCGCCGGGCACGTTCGCGCAATACACCGCGCTCTACTCCTCGTCGTACGTGCTCGGCTATCTTATCCTCGTCATACCAGGGGGACTTGGCGTTCGGGACGCGTCGCTGGCGGTCGGATTGGGCGCACTGCATCTGGCGGAACCACCGGCGGCTGTCGCGATCGTCGTAATGTCACGCCTCTGGCTCACCATACTGGAGCTCGTACCCGGGCTTCTTTTTCTCGCGTGGTCCGGTTCGCGACGCCGACAGGGAGTAACACGCATCTTGCCGACAGCTCGACCTAACGACGCGCGGCGACCCGCAGTACAAGCTCCCCACGAGCCGCGATTCGCCGCCGCCTGGGCGGCGCTGGTGTACGCGCTGGCGACACTCGCACTCGGATTCCCCGCACTCGCGGGTCGTTTTTTGATCAATCCACACAGCGATCAGTACATCGCCGGCTACGCGTTCCGCGAGCTCGGCGCGGCGCATTTGCGCAGCGGACTGGGATTCCCACAGTGGAATCCATATCTGTTCGGCGGCATGCCGTACGTCGCAGCGATGCACGGCGACATCTTCTATCCGACGTTTCTCCTTCGGATGATCATGCCGACCGACGCGGCGATGACGTGGGAGTTCATCCTTCACCTGTTTCTCGCCGGCTGCTGCACGTACGGATTCCTGCGAGCGTCGCGACTGAGCTTCTTTCCCTCGCTGCTCGGCGGACTGGCGTACATGCTGAGCGGCGGCATCGCCGGATACGCGTCGCCTGGTCATGACGGAAAGCTCTTCGTGAGCGCTCTGCTGCCTCTCGCGCTCTGGATGCTCGTACGTGGACTCCGCGACGGCCGGCACTGGGCCTGGGGAGCCCTTGCGTTGGTGATTGGCTTAGCGGTGCTCAGCCCCCATCCGCAACTGCTTCAGTACATGCTGCTGGTCAGCGGTGGGTTCGCATTGTATCTGGCGTTTGGCGCTGCCGACGATGCCTCAGGGACGAAAACGGCGAAGCTCCCTCGCGATGTCGCGATGAAACGACTCGGGTTCGCGCTTGGCGCCGTGGTGATCGGATTGTTGATCGGCGCCGTCCAGTTCCTGCCGGTGAAAGAGTACGTACCCTACTCCCCCCGCGCCGGTGGCCGGGGCTATGAGTTCGCGACGACGTATTCGTTCCCGATCGAGGAGCTGCTGAACGCATATCTCCCGCAGTTCTCCGGTATTCTCGATCGCTACTGGGGGCGCAACGGCATCCACCTGCACAGCGACTATGTGGGTGTCATCGTGCTGATGCTCGCCGGCGTCGGCTTGCGCGCTGGTGTGCGCCGGCGCTTCCGCTGGTTCTGGATCGGCGCGGCGGTCGTGTCGCTCCTGTGGGCGCTCGGCGGCTCGACACCGTTTTACCGCGTCGTGTACGCCATCGTGCCCGGCACGCACTATTTCCGCGCACCGAGCACGATGATCTTCGTGACGGTGTTTTCGATCGCCGTGCTCACCGCGTTAGGCAGCGAGCGCCTTCTCGTCGGCGACGGTGCTGTGACGCGCCGGTACGCGGTGGGTTGGGTCATCGCGGGTGTCGTGATTGCGCTTCTCGCGACAATGGGCGGCTTCACGAACATGGCGGAAGTGTTGGCCGCTGGGAATGGACTGCCCGGGCGAAGTGAGATGGCGGCAGCCAACAACAGCGCCGTGATCGCCGGCGCCTGGCGATCGTTGCTGTTCGTCCTGCTGGGTGCAGGCGTCATCATTGCGCTGCAACAGCGCAGGCTCACGCCGGCAGCGGCCGGTTGGGCGCTGGTCGTGCTCGCGGCGCTCGACCTGTGGAGCATCGAACGCCTGTACTGGCAGTTCTCGCCGCCGGCGGCGGTCATCTACGGCGGCGATCCGGCGATCGCGTATCTGGAGAAAGCGGAGCCGGGCCGGGTGATCGACATCCCGCTGTCGCAGGAAGGTGCAGCGTTCCACGACCCGTTTCTCGAAGGCGATGGGCTGATGGTCCATCGGGTCCGCCAGCTTCTCGGTTATCACGGTAATGAGCTCGGCCGCTTTCAGAAGCTCTTCGGTAAGGTGCCGGACGTGAGCGACTACGCCGCAGAACGCATCCTGAGCCCGCAAGTCTGGCGGCACGAGAACGTGCGGTACCTCTACACGAATGCGGACGAGCGTACCGCGAGCGACGTGTTCGCACATTTCGGAGCGCCGCCGCCTGCCAAGCTGATCGGACCCACACGCAACGCAGCGGGGAGCACTATTTACCTGTATCGGCTTGCCGGAGAGAATCCGCCGGCGTGGCTTGCACCGGCGGTGGTGCAGGCGCCTGACGATCAGGCACTCGCGGCCGTCGTGGACGCGCGATTCGATCCGACGCGGATCGCGATCGCCGACACGGGCAAAACGATGTTCAAAACGCAGCAAGTGCAGACGTTGCCGGCTCCGATTCCGATCCGAGCGACGGTGACACGCCCGCGGGAGGAGCGCATCAGCGTCACGTTGGACGCACCGGCGGCCGAGGGCTCCACGCTGGTGGTGTCAGAAAACTATTTCCCCGGATGGAGGGCTAGCGCCGACGGACGCAGCGCTCCGCTGGACCGAATCGACTTCAACTTGATTGGCGTGCAGCTCCCCGCCGGGACGAGGCATGTGGAGCTCTCGTTCAGAGATGAGGCATACGAGCGGGGAAAGGTGGTCACGCTCGTGGCGCTTGCGCTCGCTCTCCTGCTGACTGGCGGTGGCATCATCGCCGTCAGGGCTGGCGAGCGGTAGCTTAGTCGTTCCGCACCCAGATCCGCTCGACATCACGATCTCTTTGGCCGGTTGTGCTCTATGTCGCGTTTCCGCCGCACTGCATTCGCACGCCTCGCGCTCGCAGCCGCCGTGGCGATTTTCGCCGCGTGCGGCGGCACCGAGATCACGCACGTCGATACAACTGCCACACCTCCTCCCGCCAAAGACACCATACCAGCCACGGTGATAGCGGTTGGAGTGCTGAATCAATCGGGGCAGGTGAACGCCGAGCTTCCGTCGCCACTGATGGTTGTGGTGCGCAACAAGGCGGGCGACGTGCTCAAGGGGGTGAACGTGACCTTCGCCGTCGCGACGGGCGGCGGTATCCTCGGCTCGCCGGCGGTGGCAACGGACGCGCAGGGACAAGCATCGTCAAAGTGGATTCTCGGGCCGAGCGCGGGAACGCAGACCGCGACCGCGACGGTGCAGGGACTCGCGCCGGTGACGTTCACGGCCGCAGCGACGGCTGGTCCGGCGACGACGATTCAGAAGATCGCCGGCGATTCACAGAGCGTGGCGGTGGGCACGGCCGTGCCGATCGCACCAACGGTGAAAATCCTCGATGCGGTCGGGAATCCGGTGAGCGGCGTGACCGTCACTTTCAGCGCGGTTTCTGGCGGCGGGAGTGTCGCCGGCAACGCAACGGTGACGGGAAACAGCGGCACGGCGCACCCGGGGAGCTGGACACTGGGCCCTCAGCTCGGCACGAACACACTGCAGGTCACGGCCGGCTCCCTGACGACGACGTTCACAGCAACGGCAACCGCCGGCGCGGCGGCGTCGATTCAGTTCACGTCCACGAACCCGTCGCAGCTCACGGTCAGCCAAACGACGCAGCTCACGGTGCGGGTGCTCGACGCGAACGGCAATCAGATCACCAACGTCACGCCCGTGTTCAGCAGCAGCAACAATAACGTCGCTACCGTTGACGCGCAGGGTACTGTGACCGGCATCGGCACCGGTCAGGCGACGATCACGGCCAGCGTGGGGAGCATCAGCGCCAACCGGGTGTTCACGATCGTGGGCCATCCGGGAAGCGTGATCTACGACACGACGGCGCTGGCGCAGTCGCCAGGACCGGTCGTCGTGGCACAGGGGAACGCGTTCGTTGCGCAAACCACGGGCACGACCGTCACGCGGATGGCGAACAACGGGACGATCGCGGCCGTCATCGATATCGGCGGCGCGCCGGTCGATCTTGCCGTCGACCAGGGCGGCGCGACAGTTGTGGCGGCGAACGGCTCGCTCAAATCGCTTGCGATTCTGAATCTCGGCGCGAACAACGTGGGCGGGACGGTCAGCCTTGGAGCGACTCCAACGAAGGTGGTGCTGTCTCACGATGGCAAGCTTGCATACGCGCTCCTCAGCAATGGCCTGCTGGCCATCGTGGATGTTGCATCCGCGTCAGTAACGTACATCGTCAACGTGGGCCTCACCGCCACGGCGGCGCGATTGTCGGCCGGTGACAGCATCCTCTATGTCGCCGGAGGCAATACGCTTACGGCGATCAACGTGAATGTGCGGCTGACGCGCTGGACGCAGTCGATCGCCGGGTCGATCTCCGACGTCGAGATCTCACCCGATGGCGCTTACCTTTACGCCGCGAATGGTACGACCGGCAAGGTGGACATTTTCAACATTGCCACGCTCGGACTGGTCGGGTCTCTCGACGTTGGCGGCGGCGCCTCGGCCGTTACGCTGACGCCCGACGGCCAGGAGCTATACGTAGTGCAGCAGTCGTTAGGCGAGGTGACCAGGGTTATCGTGCAGACGTCGCGCAGTCTGATACCCACGCGGCTCGTACCGACCGGCGGTCTACCGCGCCGTGTGGCCTTTGAGCAAACGGGGCTGTGGGGTGTGATTACGAACGCAAATGGCTGGGTCAACTTTATACATTGATTTCGCGACAGGCTTCAAGAGGTGAACGCCCACGTCGCGTCCATACATGGCTGAACTCGCGCTCGTAATCGTTCCGACATACAACGAGCGCGAGAACGTCATCCGGCTCATCGAAACAGTGCTGGTGCAGGACCCGCGTCTCGAGATACTGGTGGTGGACGATGGCTCTCCGGACGGCACCGCCGATCTGGTCGAGGCCGAGATGGCACGCAACTCGCGCGTCCACATCTACAAGCGGCCGCACAAGATGGGACTCGGCACCGCGTACATTGCCGGCTTTCGATGGGCGCTGGAGCGGCCCGAGTATGCGTTCGTGTTCGAGATGGATGCCGATTTCTCGCACGACCCAGCCCATCTCCCTCAATTCCTCCGCGCGGTTCACGACGCAGACCTCGTCCTCGGCTCACGTTATCAGGACGGGAAGGTGACGGTCGTGAACTGGCCGATCAAGCGCCTACTCCTGAGCTACTTCGCGAACGTGTATGCACGCATTGTGACTGGGCTACCAGTGTGGGACGCGACGGGTGGATTCAAGTGCTTCCGGCGGAAAGTCCTCGAAGCAATCGATCTATCTCATGTCCGATCAAACGGATACGCATTTCAGATCGAGATGAGCTTCAGGGCTTGGAAGAAGCGTTTCCGCATCGTGGAGATCCCGATCGTGTTCACCGATCGCACCGAGGGACAGAGCAAGATGTCGAAGTCGATCGTGCGGGAGGCAATCTGGATGGTGTGGCGGCTCAGACTCTGGGCAGTGCAGGGCAAGGTATAAAGTCGTGATCACTGCCGGGCGCGGTTTCCACAAGATGTCGGGATCGGGAAACGATTTCGTGTTCATCGACGCTAGGCAGGAGCCCGCCGGCCGGATGACAGACCCGATAGTAGTCGAGTCTGTTTGCCGTCGCGGAAGTGGAGTGGGCGCTGACGGGATCGTCTTTCTCGAGTCTTCCTCGATAGCGACTTTGCGTATGACGTACCTGAATAGCGATGGCTCCCGAGCAGCGATGTGCGGGAATGCCGCGCTGTGCTCGACGCGTCTCGCTGTAGAGCTGGGCGCGGCCGATTCGGCGGCCGAGTTCACGCTGGAAACGGATTCAGGCGTTATCGGGGTCCGAATGCGTGGCGGTGCCCCTGAGGTCGACATGGCGCCAGTTCGCGATGTTCGACCGCAATTGGATGTGCCACTCGACGCCGCGTCAGGGGAACAAGAGATCGGCTTTGCATTGGTTGGTGTGCCGCATCTCGTGATCCTATGCGAGGATGTGGATGCAATAGACGTGGTCGGTCGAGGTCGGCCGCTCAGAGGACTCCACAGCTTGACCGACGGTGCCAACGTCAACTTCGTATCTGCCGATCGCGCAGGTGGCGCGTGGCGTATGCGAACGTACGAGCGCGGGGTAGAGGCGGAGACTTTGGCGTGCGGCACTGGTGCTGTGTCCAGCGCGATTCTTCTATCCGAGTGGGGTCGCGCCGGCGATCGAATCGAGCTGCGCACCCGCTCGGACCTGCCGCTTTTGGTCAGCGTCGGCCGCGAAAGCGGTTTCTGGCGGGCACGCCTGTCAGGAGAGGCTCGTGTCGTGTTTGTGGGTCGGCTCGCTGAGATCTGACGGCCTCAGTCAGAGCTCAGCGATTTAATTCGGCCGTTCCGAGTCAGCGCCTAAGGCGTGGCTTTGCAGCAACTTGCGGCACGTCGGGGGAGGCCGACGGAGGGACGAGGTGGAAATGTCCGGTTGTCCACAGTTTTCCACCGCACGCTATTGACATAATACACCTTATGGGTATGCCCGTCAACGGGCGGAATTTTCCACACGGCTGGGTGTACGTAACCTTCAAGATCGGATGCGAGAACGTGCCCGAAAAAAAGGCCGCCTGCCGCGCGGCCCCGTCAGGTCAACCTCGATCACGAAGCCGGCTTCGCCTCGAGCTCACCAAGGCGGACCCGAGCTTCCGTGGCAACCGCAACGACGCTGTCATTGGCGGCAAGCGCGGACCAGAGCTTCCTGGCCTCCTCCTTCTCACCCATGGTGCCATAGGTTCGCGCCACTTTCGCGAGATTGTTTGCCTTCATGTCTGGAAAGGACGTCGCAGCGGCGGCCTTCTGGTATGCGCCCACGGCATCCACGAAACGGCGCATTTGGGCATACCCATCGCCAATCAGACTGTACAGATCGGTTCGGATGTTGCTGCCGTGTGTAGCCACCGCCTTCTGCAAGGCGTTGATCCCGTCTTGGTACTTACCTTGGTCATAGTCCAGTTGCGCGAGAAGCATGGCGGCTTCAGCGGCGGCCGCGGTACTCGCATACGTGTTGATGAGCTTCTGCAGATCACTTGTGGCGAGCGCAGCATTACCTGCTGCGACCGATTGCTTTGCGGCCAGGAGCATCTGGTCGGCTCTCGTGGCCCGGATCTGCTCGGACCGCTGGTAAAACCAGAAACCGATGGCTCCCACAGCAACGACAGCAGCTCCGCCGACGAGCAGCCTGGAGTTTATCTGCATCCAGTCTATGAAGGTCTGGGTGCGATCGGCAGCGGATTCAGGTCTGCTCATAGCCATGGCTTGATGTCGGAGGGAGACGGATTAACGCGCGAGTGCCCCTGGGGTGACTCGAACACCCGGCCAACGGTTTAGGAAACCGCTGCTCTATCCACCTGAGCTACAGGGGCGTGATGGCAGGAATCCCCTGCTCCTCAATCGCTTTGCGAAAGTGCCAGCAGGTTCCAAAGCCGACTCAAAAGATAACCGGCCTGCAATGAGAGCGGCATCGCGAGTACTCCCTCCATCGCGCCGCCCTAGCGCTACGTCGTCAAGGAGCTACGGCGCTCGTCTTTAGCCAATGCCTCACGCGAAGCGAGAGAGCGAGCGTCACGGCACCATAGACGATCGCATAGGCACCTAGCCACCACACCAGAAGTACGACGCCGACTCCGGGAAAGATCGCGACGAGTACGCCGAACACGATCGAGACTATGCCGGCGACGAGCAGCAGCCACTCGCCAGCCATCGTGCGCCGCAATTGCATAGCTGCCGCGATCTCGAAGACACCCGTCACGAACGCCCACGCTGCGACGAGATACGCCAGGCCCAACGCACCGATGACCGGCCAGAAGAATGCGACCGAGCCCACGACGATACCGGCGGCGCCTCTGACCAGCATTGCGCCCCACCTGTCGTGTCGGCGGACTCCGCGGACCGCGGCGATGACGGCGAAGACCCCGTCCATCATGGCATACACACCGAAGAGAATGACTATCGCCGCGATCGTCGGTCCGGGCAACAAGATGACGATGATGCCGAGCAGAATTGCAACGGCGCCTCGACACGCGAGCGCCGACCAATTGCCGCTGTACCCGTCCAGCATGGAACCCTCCGGTCGTGAAGGTCCTGCAGCGTCGGTACCTCGTTGACGTCTTTAAACGTGAAGGCCGAATGTCTCGCGTTGTACCGCTTCAATAGGTGACGAGCGCTCGCACGTCGTACCCCGCCAAGGTACGCAGTCCGCGCAGGAAAGATAGGGCGATGAGAAATGTGCATCCGACCACGGGAGTACCGAGGCGTTCGATGAGCCGGCAGGTCGCTGCGGCCGTGCCGCCGGTTGCGAGGACGTCGTCGACGAGAAGCACGCGTGCGCCATGTTGCCAGGCATCGATGTGAATCTCGAGGCGATCGGTTCCGTACTCCAGCGCGTACTCCTGCGCCTCGGTACGACATGGGAGCTTTCCTGGTTTCCGAACGGGAACAAAGCCAGCTCCGAGGTGCTGCGCGACGGGAGCGCCGAGCACGAACCCACGGCTTTCGATTCCCACGACGTGCGTGATCTGGCGGTGCTCGAATGGCGCGGCCATGGCCTGCGTCGTCTCCCGAAACACCCGCGCGTCCGCGAGGAGCGGTGTGATGTCCTTGAATACAATACCGGGTTTTGGAAAGTCGGGCACATCACGAATGAACGCCCGGATGTCTTCCAGCAGAGCGGGCGGTGTGGGCGCCGGCATCGACATCTCCTATCTGACGATCTGAAACGAATCGGTTACCGCAGGCGTCGGCGCGGTCGGAACCTCGTCGAGACGTGACACACGGGCGCCCGGTGGCCCACGCCTGACCTCTTCAAGAAAGCGCGTGAGCGATTCGTCGGGGCCACTTGCAACGACCTCCACGCTGCCGTCGGGATTATTGCGAACCCAGCCGCCAAGCCCGAGCTCGCGCGCACGTTCGCGCACGAACCATCGGAATCCCACACCCTGAACGCGCCCGCGGACGATGATGTGCAACACGATCAACGGCGATCGTCCCAGCCGTGCGTGCCGAGGAGTGGAACGAACTTCACCGGCGCCAGCTCGCGTTCGTCCACCGTTCCGTCGCGTTTGGTGTACATCATGAGGCGCTGCTCCTCCCTTGTGCCGACGGGCACGAGCATGCGCCCACCTTTGGCCAGCTGATCCAGTAACGGCGACGGCGCCGAAGGCGATGCCGCGCTCACGAGGATCGCGTCGTATGGCGCGTATTCACGCCATCCCAGAGTGCCATCACCCAGCAACAGCGAAATATTCCGTGAGCCGGCGCGATGGATCGCCTCGCGCGCCTGCTGAAAGAGCGCCGGAATGCGCTCGATCGAGAACACCTGTTCCACAAGGTGCGAGAGCAGCACGGTCTGATACCCCGAGCCGGTTCCGACCTCCAGCACGCGCTCATGTCCGCCGAGTGTCAACAGCTCGAGATAGCGCGCATGAATTGACGGCTGCGAGATCGTTTGGCCATTCCCGATCGGCAGCGCCGAGTCCTCGTATGCGCGGTGCGACAGCCCCGAGGGCACGAAGGCGTGGCGTGGCGTGAGCTCAAAGGCGCGCAGCACGGCGAGATCCTTGATACCTCGCTCGCGCAGTGCTTCCACCAAACGAACGCGAGCGCCTCGATACTCGAAGTCTACAGGTCGCGCCACCATGTCGACGAGGCCTCCAGGATGCTGAAGTTCGTGAGATCGAGGTGCAGCGGCGTCACCGAGATGTAGCCCTCGTCGATGGCGCGAAAATCCGAGTCGGGCTCACCGGTCCAGCTGATCTCGCCGCCGCCAATCCAGTAGATCGGCCGTCCCCATGGATCCTTCATCGGCGTCACTGAGCCGGAGTACACGCGCCGGCCCAGCCTCGTCAGGCGAGCCCCTTTGACGCGATCCGCAGCGAGCGGCGGCAGGTTGACGTTCAGCAGCGTATTCGACGGAAAATTCGGCAGCGCCGTGATGTGCGCGAGCAGTGGAGTGAGAACGGTCACCTGTTGCCGCAGCTGGCTCAGATCGGCCCGAAGATCGCCACCGGCGAACGAGACCGCAATCGACGGAATGCCGAGCGCGATCCCCTCCATCGCTGCGGCGACGGTGCCGGAGTACAGCACGTCCTCTCCCATGTTCTGCCCGTGATTGATACCGCTGAGGACAAAATCGGGCCGGTCCGACAGGAGCGCCTCGACGGCGAGCATGACGCAGTCCGTCGGAGTACCGTCCACTTGCCACCGCCGGTCACCACGTTGGATCGGGCGCAGCGGATGATGGAGTGTAAGGGAATGGCTCGTAGCGCTCTGCTCTCGATCGGGAGCGACGACAAAGACTTCCCCCAGTGGGAGCGCCGCGTCATACAGGCACTCGAGTCCCTGAGCGAGAATGCCATCGTCGTTGGTAAGGAGAAGGCGCATGTCAGCCCTCGGCCGGAACGCCTTTCAGTAATCCCAGTATGTGGCGCAACTCGATCTCGAGCGCTTCCAGTGTCTCCACGTTGAGGGCCGCGCGTGACATGCGTCGAAGCTCGCCAGAGCGACGCTGCTCGTCGACCTTCTGGCGTGCTCCTTCGATCGTGTACTTCTCCGTGTACAGGAGATGCTTCACGAGGAGGATCAGCTCGATCTCGCGCCGCTGATACACTCGATTCCCGGAGCGGTTCTTCGCCGGATTGAGAAATCGGAACTGGCTCTCCCAGTAGCGAAGCACGTGCGGCTTGAGTCCGGTCAGATCACACACCTCCCCAATGGAGAAGAACTCCTGAACGGGTTCCGAGACGCTCATTCATCTTGCTCCCGGCGCAGCTCACGCGCCATCAGCTCACCGACGGCTTCTCGGGCAGGATACCGGTCGAACAGAATTCGGTGCACGAGTTCCGCGATTGGCATTTCGATCTGCTCCCGTGCAGCGAGCAACACCGCGCTCTGCGTCGTCACGACGCCTTCCGCAACGGTGTGTTTGCCGGCGAGCGCCTGCTCGAGCGTTGCGCCACGACCAACCTCCACACCGAGCGCGCGATTGCGGCTGAGTGACCCGGTGCAGGTCAGGACGAGATCGCCGATACCAGCCAGACCGGCAAAGGTCGCAGCCTGGGCGCCTAACGCGACGCCGAGCCGCGTCATCTCGGCGAGGCCGCGGGTGATCAGTGCCGCGCGCGAATTGAAACCGAGTCCCACTCCTTCCACAATTCCGGTGGCGACGGCCATGACGTTCTTCAGTGCGCCGGCCAGCTCGACGCCTGTGACGTCATCATGCGTGTACACCCGAAAGCTCGAGCTGCTGAGCACTCGCTGGACTGTGGCGGCGGCGGCAACGGACTCGCTGGCGGCCACGACGGCCGTCGGCTGCCGTGCTGCCACTTCCTGCGCGAAGCTCGGACCGGAGAGTGCCACGACGTGGTGTTCCGGCGCTTCACAGCGGACCACGTCGGTCATGAGGGACAGCGTTTCACGCTCGATGCCCTTCGTCGCTACGGCGAGCAGCGCGTCGGACGGGACATAGCCGGCGCCAGCTCGCGTGATCGATCGCAGGTGGTGCGATGGTGCGACGTACACCACGAGCTCCGCCCCGTCGAGCGCTTCGGCATGATCGTTTGTCGGACGAATTGTAGGCGCTAGGCTGGTACCCGGCAGAAATCTCGTATTTTCACGCCGCAAGCGAATGTCTTCGACGACGTCGTGTTCGAACGCCCAGAGCCGTACGTCATGCCCGTTTTCGGCGAGCAGATCGGCGAGAGCGGTGCCCCAGGCGCCCGCACCGACGACGGCGGCATGCATCAACCGGCTCTCCGGAACCGATGCTCCTCGCCTCGGCGCAGCCGGCCGATGTTGGAACGGTGGGTCCAGAAGACGAACAGCGTCACCAGGGCAGCCGCCCAGAACGACGGCGACGCGCCTTCATGGATGAACACCGCGGCAGGAAGCACAATGGCCGCGACGAGCGAGCCTAACGACACGTAGCCGCTGGCCAGCAATACGACCGCAAATGTTGCCAGAGCCGTCGCTGCCGCGAGTGGCGCGAGAGCAAGGAAGACGCCGGCGGCCGTCGCGACGCCCTTACCGCCGCGCCGGAAGCCGAGGAAGATAGGCCGCACGTGCCCGAGGATGGCTGCGACACCGCAGCAAATGCGCATAATCGCCAACCAGCTGCCCGCGATGCCGGCACCGAGCGGCAGCGGCGCGGTGAGAGGCGGCAGGAAGAGGACCGGCAGAGCGCCCTTTGCGATGTCGACGAGGAAGACCGCGACTCCAACGCGAACGCCGAGCACGCGCACCACATTCGTCGCGCCGAGATTGCCTGAACCGTGCTGCCGCAGATCGATGCCGCGCGATCGGCCGGCTACATAGGCTGATGGGATGGAGCCCGACGCATACGACAGCACGATGGCGAGCGCCGGGTGCATGCTCAGCCGGCCTTACGGCGCATGATCACACGCAGCGGGTTGCCCGTAAATCGCCACGCTTCGCGGAAGCCATTATGCAGATAGCGAACGTAATGCTCCTCGACCAGCTCGGGATGATTGCCGAACACGGCGATCGTCGGTGGAGACGTCTCCACCTGCGAGGCGTAGTTCAATTTCACCTCTCGACCGGCGGCCTGCGGCGGTTGACGTCGAGCGAGTAGCTCCTGCAACCGCTCGTTGACCTGCGACGTGCTCACGCGCTTTCTCCGTTCCTCTTCCACCTCGACGATCAGATCCAGAACGCGCGTGACGCGCTGCCCTGTCAGCGCTGACGTGAACACCATGGGTACGAAGCGCAGAAAGGGCGCTTTCTCCACCGCGGCTTTCTCGTATCGTGCCGCTGCCTTCTCGTCCTTCGCCGCCAGATCCCATTTGTTCACGACCAGTATGAGCGCGCGTCCAGCGTCCCAGGCGAGCGCTGCGATCTTGAGATCCTGGTTTTGAATCTCGCCTTCCGTCGCATCGACGAGGAGGACACAAATGTCAGCGCGATCGATCGCTCGACGCGTGCGCAGCGAGGAGTAGAACTCGATTCCCGCCTCGATTCTGCTCTGACGTCGCAGGCCGGCCGTATCGATGAAGACGAGTTGTTGTCCATGATATCGCAGTGGCGTATCGATCGCGTCACGGGTCGTTCCCGCGACCTCCGAAACAACGAGCCGGTCCTCGCCGAGCAGCCGATTCACAAACGAAGACTTGCCTACGTTGGGACGACCGATGACGGCGATGTGCAGGGCTCCCTGCTCTTCGTCTACGCCGGGCGGAAAACGACGCACGACCTCGTCAAGCAGCTCTCCCGATCCCTTGCCATTATTCGCCGACACCGGCATCGGGTCGCCGGCACCGAGCGCATAGAATTCGTACCAGTCCGTCTGCTGTGGATCATCCACTTTGTTTGCGACGAGGAGCCAGGGCTTGCCGGAATTGCGCAGCAACTCGGCGACGTGAGCGTCGGCTGGATGAACGCCCACCTTGGCATCCACCACGAAGAGCAGTAGATCCGCTTCTTCGATGGCCTGCTTCACCTGACGGAGTATCTCACGCTCCAGTGGCTGTTGTGGATCGTGCGCAATGCCGCCGGTGTCCACCAGCCAGAAGTCCCGACCGGCCCAATCGGCGCGCGCGAAATGCCGATCCCGCGTGGTGCCCGCCTCGTCATGCACGATCGCGCTGTCGCTTCCGACGATGCGGTTGAAGAGCTTTGATTTTCCTACGTTAGGACGGCCGATGAGGGCGACGACCGGGTTGTTCATCCGAACGTCTCCAGAAGTGCGCCCGCGAACAGCGATTCGTCGTCGACCGAAAGCACATCGATGAAGTCGTAGGATGGGAACACCGGCATCGGCATCGCCGCGCGCAGCGTGGCAAAGCGCTCGTCGTCCAGCATGATGCCGTCATCGTTGATGGTCTCCGCCGGAATGAGAGCGAAATCCAGGTCGGATCGACCACCGAGTGCCCGGCGAATGTCGGCGCCCACCAGAAGCCCGGCAGTCGTCGTTGTGGGACCAAAGAGTGAATTCTCGATGACGAGGAGCTCGAAATCCGCTCCGGTAGCAGCGTCTAACTTCCGAAGCAACTCCGGCATGAGTGGCGCCATGGACGTGCCGGTGACGATGCCGATGCGTCTTCCATCCCAACGGTGCAGCGTCCGTAGACCATCGTCGATCCGCTGGCGCAGCTTCGCGACCGCGCCGACGCCGTTTTCGACCTGTGGAAAATCCCCGTAATACTCCGCCAAAGGCAGCTCGCGCTTTGCCAGCAAGTACAATTCGTCGGAGCCATATACCCACGAGTCACCCCGAACTCGGCGTGCGCGCGCCGCCCAGCGTTCTGTTACCGCGAGCAGCCGCGACGCAGTCGTGACGTCCATAGGTTCCGCGGTGTACAGGTGTGAGAACTGTGTGAGACCCACAGGTACGACGGCCACCGACAGGCACGAATCTCCGAAGCTCCACAAGTCTTCGAGCGACTGCTCGAGCACCTCGCCGTCGTTCAGACCCGGTACGATGACCATCTGACCGTGGAACTGTATGCCGCCTGCAGTCAATCGTCGGAGTTGGTCGACGATGTTGGGCACCCGGGGATTGTTGAGCAGCTTCTTTCGCGCCTCCCAGGGTGTGGCGTGCACGGAGATGTACAGCGGAGAGAGGCGATACTCGAGGATGCGGGCGAAGTCGCGTTCCTTGAGGTTCGAGAGCGTCGCGAAGTTGCCGTACGCGAATGACAGCCGGTAGTCGTCGTCACGGACGTACAGCGGCTTGCGCAACCCTTTTGGCAAGCCTTCGATGAAGCAAAACTCGCAGCGGTTGGCGCAGCGGCGAATTGTAGGTGGCTCAAGCTCCACCCCCAGTGGCTCCCCGCCGTCGCGCTCCACCTCGTAGACGATGTCGCCTCCGCCAGGGAGCCGCGCCTCGATCACGAGCTCGCTATCAGCGCTCAGAAACTCCCAATCGAGGAAATCGCCGAGCTCGGAGCCATTCACCGTGAGCAGTTCAGTGCCCTGCTCGACACCTAATTCGGCGGCGATGCTTCCCGGCTGTACTCGACTGACACGCACCATAACGACCACCATTGCAACGGGGGAAGATCACGAATGCAATCTTCCCCCGACTGATTCGACATCGCGGAGCGTCGTCCGCAAAGCTCATGCAAATTAGGAGATCAAGACCCCGAAATCAAGATAAATGACCGACTTCTACCATCGCGCAGCGAAGCTGCCGGAAGCAGAACGCCCGCCGGAGGCGGGCGTCTGAACGTGTGCAACAGCGCGTTGAAGTCGCAACGCGCCACACTGTGGTTAGGCGACCGGAGCGTAGCGGAAGGCCGCGATCGCCGTTCCCGTGCCCGTAACACTGAACCGTCCTGTTGCCTTCGGATTGACCGGCCCGACGGTGGCTTCCTGCGTCGAGACGACCTTCCCGTCCTTATCGAGGAATTCGACCTTGATCGTGTATGACTTCGCCGCGTCGGTGTTGTTGGTGATGGTGCCACTGAGGGTGGTCTTATCCTCATGCGGCGTGAATTCAGTGAACAGCACCTTGGCGGGCGCTTTGTCGGCCAGGTCGTTGTACTTGAGTGCAGAGTCGGTGGCGGACTTCGCCTGGGCATAGTAGTGGTTCGCCGAATCTGCGGTGAGCTTCTTCAGCTTTATGTCCCTGGCAGGCGCTTTCGTGTTCTTGTCCGCCCAAGCCTTGCCTTGGGCGTTCAGCCCCTTCTGCATGTTGGCATACGCGAAGGTGAACAGGCGGTAGTTCTCGCCATTAGACGGATCGACGTTGACGAGCTGCCGAATGAGCGGAATCGCGTCTGCGTCCTTGCCGCTCTTGATGTACATGATCGCGAGATTGTAGAGCACGTCGCGATGGTAGGCGTTCTTCGCGTACGCACTCTTGAAGAGCGCTATCGCGTCTGCCACCTGGTCGGCGCGCGCGGCATTCACGCCGGCATTCATCAGCTGCTGATAATCGTAGGCGCCCGGATTCGCGAGCTGATCCTTGTACGTCGCCTTGAATGCAGCGGTATCACCAGCAGCCAGTGCCAGCTTCGTCAACCCTTGGCGTGCCGCATCGGCCATCGCCGGCTTACCAGGATCCTTCAACAGCGTGTTGAAGGCGTTCTTCGCCTCCATTTGTAGGTTGGCCTTGTCGGCAGGCGCGGCATTGTCGGCGGCCTCTGCAGCGACATTGCCAAGCTGCAGCAGCAACTGCCGGCGCAGATCGGCGTAGAGCGTATCGGTCCCGGCGGTGGCGATGGTTTGCTTGTAATACTGAATCGCCTCGGCAGTCTTTCTGCGCTTTTGAGCGACATTACCAAGAACCATGTAGCCGTATGGAGCGCCCTTATACAGAACCAGCGAGCGCTTTGCCAACACCTCCGCGGTATCGACCTTGTCGTTGTTTACCGCTTCGACGGCAGCGTTGACGAGATTGACCCATCCCTTCTGGCCACGCCACGGAGCGGTCTCCTTTGCACAGGCCGGATTAGACGCCTCTACCACGGAGAATGCGGAATCAATCGCAGAAACGAGGTCGACGGTACCGTCGGGATTTGTAGTAAAACCAATCGTGCTTCGCTTCATTATGGGCGTGACGTCCGGCTGTGAGAGCCACAGGACCAGCGTCTTCCCGAGGACGAAGTTCCGGCCGATTGGGTTCCGCGACGGATCTGCCTCGCTGAGTAGCTTAACCGAGCTGGCAAGCTGCTTCTCCGCGTCAGCCGGCGTCTTGGCCGCACCAGCCATCTGCAATTGCAACATGGCGCGCGCCACCTGAGAGGGGTTACCCTCGTCAATGGTACAGTCCTTCTGCTGCGCTGCCACCGCAGTCGTGACGGATGCGGCAAAAAGCGGCAGAAGAGTCATCTTGCTCAAACGCATGAAGAATCTCCTCAATGACTTCCGAAAAAGGGAACGAGCGCGGGCCCGCGCGATTGGCTACCCTGCTGTGGCTAGCGGCGTTCCGCCGCGCCGGAGGCAAGCACGAATATATCGTGAAGCGGCCGTCCTGTCTCCATCGCTATACGGGCCACATCGCTAAACTCGGGTTTGGCGCGCTGGCTGCCGTCGGGCAGGGTGACAACCTTCATTTTGACCGACCGCCCCAACACTTCGACCGTGACCGTTTCTCGCGGGAGAGCTCGTCGAGTCACGCGCGTACGCCGCACGCCAATCGAGGTGCTCTCCGCGAGAAGAGTGTCTTCGACGATACCAGCGTCTGCCGGGCGAGTGAGCGCCTCGAGCCGGGTCCCGGGCCTTCCCTTCTTCATGACCGTCGTGGTCATAACCACGTCCAGCGCGCCCGCCTGTCTGAGTCGTTCCGCGGCTTCGGCGACGTATTCTCCCGACATATCGTCGATGTCGCAGCTCAATAGGACAAGATCTTCGACGTTGCCGTCGTCGACAGCGCCAGCTTCAGCGAGCACGATCCGCAGGGCATTCGGGCGGTCGGTGAACTCCTTGGTACCAGCGCCGAAACCGCTACGAAGGGGCGTGTAGACAGAAGGGGGCGGTCCCGACGACAGTATTCGGACCAGCGCCGCGCCCGTTGGGGTGACGAGCTCCCCGGAACCCTCCGGTCCCGGCCGTACGGCGTGTCCCTCGAGAAGCTTCAGCGTTGCGGGGGCCGGTACGGGCAGCCGGCCATGTGCAGCCTGAACCGACCCGTCGCCGAGCGCCACGGTCCCGCAGTAGACCCGCTCGACCCGCAACTCGTCCATTGCCCAAATGGAACCAACAACGTCGAGAATCGCATCGACCGCCCCGACTTCGTGCAGATGAACGCGATCGATAGTTGTTCCGTGGATCTCTGCCTCGACAGTGGCAAGTGCAGTAAAAGCGGCATCGGCGCGCTCCTTTACCGGTTGAGGCGCATCCGTGCCATTCACAAGCTCGCGAATCTGACGAATGTGTCGTCCGTGCGGCTGGGACGGAATGTCGAAGTCCACCTTCCGACATGCGATGCCGGCACGATGAACCTCACGGATCTTCACGCCGACATCCGGTAAGCCGACTCGACGTGGAAGGTCGCGCAGCCACTCGTCCGGGAGCCCGAGTTGCAGGAGCGCACCAAGCGTCATGTCGCCAGCGATACCGCTGAACGGATCGAGGATCGCGACGCGCATCATCAAAAGCGGTACGACGCGCCGCTACCAGTATTGAAGATGAGGACCTCGGCGTCTCTTCCGATGCGTCCTGCCGCCGCGAGCTCCTCGGCGACGGCAAGCGCGCAACCGCCTTCCGGCGCGACGTCGATGCCGCTGATGGCGGACAGGCGCCGAGTCGCGTCGCGAATACTATCCTCGCTGACAGCGTGAGCATCGCCGTCGCTCTGTCGTAGTGCACGCAGGATCAGCCGATCTCCTAGTGGAGCAGGAACCCGTAAGCCACTCGCGTGCGTCGTGGGATCTTCCCAGGGCGTGGCCTGGCCCGCACCCGCATGAAAAGCACGCACCATCGGCGCACAGCCATCCGCCTGTGCGACAATCATTCGGGGCGGCTGCTCATCCTTTGGCATCCATCCCCACTCTCGCATCTCCGAGAACACCTTCCACATCCCGATCAGTCCCGTTCCACCGCCAGTTGGATAGACGACATGTGTCGGATAGCACCACCCCAGTTGTTCGACGAGCTCGATCCCCATCGTCTTCTTTCCTTCGATGCGATAGGGTTCCCGCAGCGTGGACACGTCGAAAAACCCACTCTCCGCCGCGAAGGCACGCGCCTGCTTTCCGGCGTCGCCGATGTGACCCTGCACAAGACAGAGCTCGGCTCCGAAAACGCGGATCGTCTCCAGAATGGGCGTCGGCGTAGTGGCAGGTGCGTAAACGCGCACAGGAATGCGCGCCGCTGCGCCGTACGCCGCAAGGGCCGCGCCGGCATTGCCCGCTGTGGGCACAACGAATCCCGGCACGCCTAACGCGCGGGCGCGGGTCACGGCGGCGCTCATGCCGCGCGCCTTGAACGACGCCGTGGGATTCAGGCCTTCATCCTTGACCCAGAGGCGCCGCACACCCATGGCAGTGGCAAGCTCCGGCACTTCGTGCAAGGGCGTGAGCCCCTCTCCGAGTGAGACAGGCGCCTCGCCATCGAGCAACGGCATCACCGGCGCGTACCGCCACATATCCCAGCGAGGCAGCATCTGCTCGCGCTGCGGCGCGGAGGAATCGTATCGCACCAGGTACGGTTGCCCGCACGATGGACAGACGCTCGCGCGATTGCTACCCAGCTCGTTATGCGAGCACGCCGAACACTCGAGGTGCCAGGAAATCACTGTGTTGTGTCTCAGCTGTCGGAGGTCGAAGCTCGTGAAGCGAATTCAGTCGGCGTAAGGCTGAGGGGGTCAGGCACGGCCGCGGGCGAGGACGGCAATTCGGCCGGTGCCGTTGGCTCGGACGCTGTCAAAGCGTTCAGGATCTTTTGCGCTGACTTGATGCTGAAACCCGGGAGCGCGGCTATGGCATCGACTGTCGCCTCTCGTACGCCGTGCAGACTGCCGAACGCCTCGAGCAACTGCCGGCGCTTGCGGTCGCCGACACCGGGGATCTTCAGCAACTCCGATGTGACTGTGCGCACGGCTCGCCGCTTCCGCTGAAAAGTCAGAGCAAACCGGTGCGCCTCGTCGCGCGCCTGCTGCAGCATCCGCAGTGCCGGTGAGCGACGCGGCAGGCGGATTGACTCGGCGCGACCCGGTGCGAAGATCTCCTCCTCTCGTTTGGCAAGACTGATCATCGGCATGGCGCCCAGCCCGAGGCTGTCGAGCGCGGCGAGCGCGGCGCTGAGCTGCCCCTTGCCGCCGTCGATCACCACGAGATCCGGCAGTGCTCGGTCTTCGTCGAGCCGCCGCCTGAAGTAGCGCATCACGACCTCGTGCATCGCAGCGAAGTCGTCGATTCCCTCGACGTGCTTGACCTTGAACTTGCGGTATTCAGCCCGATATGGACGTCCGTTCTGGAACCACACACACGAGGCAACGGTATCGGTGCCCTGGGCGTGTGAGATGTCAAAGCACACGAGTGACCGTGGCACTTTGTGCAGCCCGAGCTGGCGCTGCAGCTCGTACACGGGATCGGCCGCACGCTCGTCCGTCTCCTCACCCGTGAGTCGCGCCTCCTCGAGAAGGTGCCGAGCGTTCTGGACGCCGAGCTCGACAAGCCCGCGCTTGGGTCCTCGCTGTGGGATCATCACCTTCGTGGTGCCCAGTGACTCGTCCACGAGCTCTCGCTCGGCCGGCGCGAATGGCAGATAGAGCTCATGAGCGCGATCACTCAGAGGCAAGTATGTACGTATTAGATACGCCTCGAGAACGGATGCATCGGTCTCCCCCTCCAAGTTCTCGAGAAACTGGTGTTCGCGCGACAACAAGCGTCCACCGCGAATACGCATTAACGCAACGCACGCGTCATCGCCGTCACGAGCGTAGCCGAGCACATCGCGATCGCCGCCTTCAACCTCGAGTACGACACTCGGCTCTTCCATTCTCTCCAGATGGTGCAGCGCGTCGCGCAACTCGGCGGCTCGCTCGAATTCCAGCGACTCGGCCGCAAGCTCCATACGCTGCCGCACGCGGCTGATGACCTCGTCAGTGCGCCCTTCGAGGAACACGAGAACCTCGTCGATCATCGCCGCATACTCCTGCTGCGTCTGGGCGAGGATGCAGGGCGCCTTGCACCGCTTGATGAAATAGTCGAGGCAGGGCCGCTCTGGCGCGACGCGCGGCAGGTCGTAGTTGCACGATCGAACCGTGAAGATGCGCTTGACGACATTCAGCGCGCGCCGCATGGCGCCGACATCGGTGTACGGGCCGAAGTATCGGCTACCGTCGTTGACGAGATGACGCGTGACGTAGACGCGCGGAAACAGTTCCTGAACGGTGACCTTGATGTATGGATAGGATTTGTCGTCGCGAAGCGCGATGTTGAAGCGCGGCTTGTATTCCTTTATGAGATTGTTCTCGAGGATGAGCGCATGTGCTTCGGTCGGCACCACGATTGTTTCGATGGCCCGCGCCTGGAGCATCAGCGCTCGCGTCTTCACGCTTTCCTCGTGATCACCGGTGACATAACTCCGAACGCGTGACCGCAGCCGTTTGGCCTTGCCGACGTACAAAACAGTTCCATCGCGGTCGCGCCAGAGATAGACTCCGGGCGAGTCCGGCAGGTGCGGGATCTTGTCGAGCACCGTCAGGGGAAGATCGGTCATTTGACGAATTATACCCCGCACCGCGCGCCCTGTCCGCTCGCGACAGAGGCCATTCCGCGGCGATCACGCCGAGCGTACGACTCGGCCCACCAATGCGCGCGACTCAGGGACTCCAAGGGCGTATGTCACCGCGAAATAGATCGCGCCGAAGGCGCCGAGCACGACCACTCCAACGACGAACCGGTTCTGCTGGCCGACGAGCAGCTCCAGTCCAAATGCCACCGAGGCAGAAAGCACGGCGACACCCCAGAGTGTCGCGAGTAGGCGCGCCGGCACCCCGGTGCGTCCGATTCTGCCATTCAGCCGCAACCTCAGGAGTATGAATTCCACCCAACCGGCGATACCGGCCGAAGCGGTGAGACCGGCTGCACCCCAGTGCAGATCGACGCCCAGTGCTCTCGGGAGCGGGATGGCGAAGGCGTAGCCGAGAACGGTCGTGAGCGTGACGCGCACCAAGGCGAAACGCAGGGGTGTCCTCGTGTCGTGCAAAGCATAGTACGTGGAGGAGTAGAGGCGTCCGAGCGTGCTGGCCAGGAGGCCCACCGCGGATCCGGCGAGAATACCCCAAGTAAACAACGTGTCTGTCGGATTGAAGTGACCGCTCTGGAATAGCACTCTCGTGATGATGTTGCCGAGCGCCAAGAAGGCAGCGGCCGACGGAATAACGAAAAACGCGATGCGACGAAGCCCCGCATCCAGACGAATGCGCAGCGTTTCCGCCTGTTCCGACGCCGCGCCTAACACACTCGACATCTCGGGGAGCTCGGCAGCGGATATCGCCATCCCGAAGAGGCTCACGGGAAGCACATACAGTGTCTGCGCGTATCCAAGCAGCGCGACCATTCCCAGTGGTAGCAGGCTGGCGAGGAGTTGATCGATATATCCACTGATCTGGACCACGCCGCGGCTCACAAATACCGGAATGAAATTCTGAATGACGCGCCTTACGGATTCGCGTGCCCACGAAAGCGCGAAGCGCAGGTCCGGGACGAGTGACAGAACGGCCGGCAGCTGCACGAGCAGTTGGAGCAGCGCGCCAAGCACCGAGGCCCAAGCCAGAGTTCTGGCCAGCGGCACCTGATTCTGTCGCGGTCCAAACCAGAGGAGTGCCGCGATCATGGCGATGTTCCACAATACCGGCGCCGTGTAGGAGAGGAAGAACTTGCGATGACTGTTCAGCACACCCAGGCACCAGGCCGACAGGACGAAGATGCCGGCGCCTGGAAAGAAGATCCGAACGAGTTCAGTGGTCAGCTCGCGCCGTTCGCCGCTAAAACCTGGAGCGATCACCGGGATGAGCACTGGTGCGAGGAGAATGCCGGCGAGTACGAGAATGGCAGTGACGAGGGCGAGAATGGCCGCCACAGCGCCAGCCACTTGCCCGGCTTCATGCTGATCCTGTCGCGCGAGCAGCTTGGCGTAGACAGGAATGAACGACGCCGATAGAGCTCCCTCGCCGAAGAGATTCTGGAGCAGATTGGGAATCTTGAATGCGGCGGTGAACGCATCGGCTGCGAGACTGGCGCCCAGAAAACGGGCCATCAGGGATTGGCGCGCGAGGCCGACAAGGCGAGTGAGCAGGATTCCCGCTGCAACGAGTGCGGCGGCGGCGCCGGAGCCGCGACCCGTTCGTGCAGCGGTTCCGTCGCGTCGATCGGTCAAGGCCACGCTCATGCGAGCGTGGCCTGGCCGCGATATTTCGGCATCGCGTCGGAGGCACTCAACCCGAGCACGGCTGCGGCATGGCGGGACGCGTGCACGCGCATGTCCGCCAGCAGTGGGGTGCCATAGCGCGCAAGAAACGGCACGAAGCCGAGCGCTCGTTCCTGCGACATGCCATCGGGGTACAGCGACGCTCGTGCTGTAGTCACGTCGGCTCTCGACTGTTCGTCACGGCGCTTGATGGCTGCCTGGTAGCGGCGCTCGAGTCGCTGCAAACGGTGCAGCATCCCTGCGCGCGCACTCTGGATTGACGCCGGTGGCACCAGGACATTCTGGTCGGCGACCTCGAGTGCGGCGGCATGGCGTTCGATGTCCCGCCGGAAGAGATCGAGAACGTGTGCGACCTCTGCAGGTATGGCCGCACGCGCTAAACGGTTCTCGAGCGCATGGAGATCCTTCAGATCTTCGGGACTCGCATGCAGGCGAGCGAGCGCACGTTGGACGCGTGGCTCCAGAACTGTCACCGACCAACGAGGCAGGATAAGGGGCGCGGAAAGGTCCAATGCCTCGGCTACGGCGCTCACCTGCGCAAAGTACGCGATTTCCGCCGGTCCACCGACGTAAGCGACTGTCGGAAGCAGCGCTCGCTCCACAATCGGCCGGAGGAGCACGTTGGGACCGAGCAGCTCTACCGGAAGCTCGTTTGGTGTGCTCAGCGCTTCACTCACGGTGACGCGACGCCTGCCCTGCTCAGCATAACTGAACACCAATGTGAGCGCGCCGATATCATCGACTTGCGGCTCCCGACCTCCTTGGCGCATGTCGCGGCTTCGGCGATCCAGTGCATCAACGACCCTGGATGCACGATGCAGCGCCCGACGTGTAATCGGACCAGCGGCCTCTCGTACCGCGCTGTGTGACGCATCGAGCACCGATACACCGAGCGGCATCAGAACACGCCGCAACAGACTCACGTACGCCGACCCCACTGTCGCGCTATCGGTGTAGGCATCTCGAACCAGCTCGAGAATCATCGCGTCCACCGCGGGACCGCATGCCGCCTCGAGGCGTGCCTGCAATTCCGACATATTGGCGAGAGGCACGCTCGACATCGGCGTGTTGGGTGCAAGTCGCTTTACGAGTCGCAGGGTCTCGGTGCCTCCCGAAAGCGCGACCTTTGTCCAGCTGCATTCATCGAAATCGGCATCGTCCGTGGCGGCCCAGAAGACCGGCGCCGTCGGAATACCGGTGCTCCGCTCGAGCGCGTCGGCCATTTCCAGCGCAGACAGCGCCTTGGCGAGTGTCATCAACGGGCCGCCGAAGAGGCCGGGCTGCTGTCCTGTGGTGACTACCACTCCGTTGTGCGTCGCAGCCCGATCCAGCCGGTCGGCAGCCGCGTTGCCGGCGGCAAAGGCTGGCTCGAGCTGCGCGAGCCACGCAGGCCCTTTGAACTCGCTCGCGATTCGCTGTGCTCGCGAACGCCACGAGGACGAATCAGTGGGCCGTACGACGTACCATTCTGGCAGCGCACCGCGCTGGGCTTCCCGTGACAAGAGCGAGCCGCCAAGCTCGTTCGTGAGCACCACGGGAGGCGTCATCGTGGTGCTGCGTTCACTTGTGGTAAGGCTCACGGCGAACGATCGTGCCGGCACGGTACAGTTGTTCCACCAACACGAGTCGCGCCAGCTCGTGTGGCAGCGTCCAGGGCGCCAGTGCTAGGCTGAAGGCACATCGGGCGAGAAGTCCGGGCGACAGCCCAAAGGCTCCACCGATAACGAAGGCGAGGCTTACACCGCGGTCCCGGTGGTCACGAAGTATTGCTGCGAACTCCTCGGATCCGAGCGAACGTCCGCGCTCGTCGCACGCGACGACGAGGCCATTCGGCGGGAACCTCCCATCCAGGCGCTCCGCCTCGCGCTCGCGCACGACTGCGGCCGCCGTGGAGCGCGCCGGCTCCTCCCTGACCTCACGGATCTCGAGCGGCCAATAGCGCGCCGCCCGACGTTCATAATCTTGTATCGCGGCGGCGATCGCCGCGTTCCGCGGCTTGCCCACTGCCGCGATCATCACCTGCACGCGTCCGTCCAATCACGCATAGATCCCGCGCAGTCGATGCACCGTCGCGACGCGGCTGATGGAGAGCATGTACGCCGCAGTTCGCATGTTCACCTTATGCTGCCGGGAAAGCTGGAGCACGTCCTGAAAGCTCCGCGTCATGATTTCCGTGAGGCGGCTATTGACCTCGTCTTCGGTCCAGAAGTAGCCGCCGCGATCTTGCACCCATTCGAAGTAAGACACCGTGACGCCGCCGGCGTTGGCGAGGATGTCGGGAATGACGAACACTCCTTTCTCGTCCAGGATCGAATCCGCGCCCGCCGTCGTCGGGCCGTTCGCACCTTCGCAGATGATCTTTGCTCGGACCTTGCCGGCATTCTTGCTCGTGATGACGTTCTCGAGGGCGGCGGGTAGGAGCACGTCCGCATCGAGCGTGAGCAGGTCATCATTCGTTATCGGCTCGCCGCCCTTGAAACCCTCCAGAGACCGATGATCCTTCACGTATTTGATCGCTGCATCGATGTCGAGGCCATTCCGATTGAGAAAGCCCCCCGTGCGATCACTGATCGCAATCACTCGACAACCTTCGCGTTGCAGCAGCTGAGCAGCGACACTGCCTACATTGCCGAATCCTTGAACGGCGATCGTCGTACCCGGAACCGCCATCCCGAGATGCTTGAGCGCCTGGTTCGTGACGATCATGCAGCCGCGTCCCGTCGCTTCTCGCCGGCCCAGCGAGCCGCCCATCTCAACCGGTTTTCCCGTGACGACCGCCGTGACCGTGTGCCCCATGCGCATGGAATACGTGTCCATGACCCAGGCCATCACCCGCTCGTTCGTGTTCACGTCGGGTGCCGGCACGTCGGAATCGGGACCAAGCGTGTTGATGATCCCCGCCGTGTACCGTCGCGTCAGGCGCTCCAGTTCGCCGACACTCAGCTTGAAGGGATCACACACGACACCGCCTTTGGCCCCGCCGAACGGAAGGTTCACGACCGCGCACTTCCACGTCATCCAGGCGGCGAGTGCCTTTACTTCTTCGAGAGAAACGTTCATGTCGAAGCGAATGCCACCCTTCGCCGGTCCGCGGGACGTGTTGTAGAGAACACGGTGGCCTGTGAAGACCTCCACCTCGCCGCTGTCCATCATAACAGGGATGGAGATCGTGAGCTGTTTCTCCGGATGCCGCAACACCTTGTACAGACCGGGTTCCAGATCCAGCAGTTCCGCGGCCCGATCGAAGCGCGACATCATCGCTTCGAATGGATTCTCTTCATTCAGGAACCGGTCCTTGTCGGGCCGGACGATTCTATCGGTAGGAAGTCTGAGGTCGGTCGCCATTGAGGATTGGTCGCAGGCCGGCATCAGCCGGCGGTTGGATTCAGCCGGTCCCGCGCGAGCACGACGTCCTCGACCATGCGTTCCACCGCATCGGCTCCGCGCTCCACGATGACGTGCTGGGAAACATACCATAACGCTGGCGCTTCGCGAGGCCAGCGCCCCATCAGCTTCACGGCGTCCTTGAGCGTGCACAGGACGAAATCCGAGCCGCCGGCGCGGTCGGCCGCGTTCCGGATTTCGGCATCCGAAAGACAATGATGGTCCGAAAAAATGTCAGCGCTCACCCTGGCTCCGACCGCCGTAATCTGGCCCACGAATGCGTGCGGATCCGCTATTGCGAGAATCGCCCGGACCGATTTCCCCCGTAGCACCGACAGAGGCCTCTGTTCTCCGCTGTCGACTCCGATCAGCCCCCCGAGCGCGAGGCGAAGTCGAGCGATCGGCACAGCTGGCGCGGTTCGCGCGATGAACCGCTCGAGGGCCTCTGCGTCTGTAACCGACGCAGTCTTTCGTGTGATCGCGAGGAGCGTCGCACGACGCGCGGCGCGCGGTGGTTCGCGCCAGGGTCCCGCCGGCAGCAAGTGCGCGGAGCCGGACCATCGGTCTGCGCTCAGGAGTACCACATCGGCTGCACGTCTCACACGGCGGTGCTGAAACGCATCATCCAGCACCGCGATGTCTGCCCCGGCAGCTTTTGCCACGCGCGCGCCGGCGGCCCTCGACGAGTTTACAATCACAGGCGCGTCGCCGTTCAGTAAGCGGTGCACCCGCGCTTCGTCGTGGCCGTACCCGCGAAGGATGATCGCGGGGCGCGCACCTGCTGCCGCAAGCCGCGACGCGAACCATGCCGCCACGGGCGTTTTTCCTGTGCCGCCGACGGTGAGATTTCCGACACTGAGGCATGGCAGTTCGGGAGACTCTGCGCGCAACAGACCGGAATCGTAGAGTGCACCACGTGCCGTAACGGCCGCTCTGAACGCACCCTCCAATGGCAGCAATGCGGCACGGAGCACCGCGGCCAGAACATCGTCGCCGTACCAGATTCGTTCGATCACATCGGTGTCATCGATTCGCATCGCGTTCCACGGCGGCCATCAGCTCCTGAAATCGCGGCGCTTCATACATGGCGGCGCGTGGCGAAGCACCGCTCACGAGGGTCGCTTCGCCATACGCAAGCGTGACGCGGCTGAAGGGCTTGGGAACCATGAACCTGTCCCAGCTCTTGAGGTGCCACGCACTCGACGCACCAACTCCCACAGGCATGATCATGGCGCCCGCGCGCTGAGCCGCGGCCAGCGCGCCAGCAGCGAAGCTGCGCGCAGGGCCGCGTGGACCATCAGGTGTGATCGCGACGGCATGACCGGCCCTGAGGATGCGAGCGAGGGCAATCAATGCTCTGCTCGCCCCACGCGACGTCGAGCCACGAATCGTGCGAAATCCCAAACGCTCGGCGATACGCGCAATGATTTCACCGTCGGAGTGCTCACTGATCAAGACGAACACCGCCTGATGTCGATGTTGATACAGCAGCGGCAGCATCTGGCCATGCCAGAGGGTGAACACCACAGGAGCGCCGGAAGTGAGCGCCGCGTCAAAGCGTTCGCCATTGATGCGGCGCACTCGCCAACTGGCACCGAGCAAGCGTATCAACAAGGCGCCAACGCGCACCAACCATATTGTTCGCCGCGGAGCAGAGCCATTCTCAGCCATGCTGTTCGACCATCTCGAGCGCAATCGCGGCGACTCGCCCCGCGGCGCCTGCCTCTCCCAGCGATTCCCGCACCTTGGCGAGATTGGCGAGCATAGTCGCACGGCACTCGGTGGAGGCGTCGAGGAGCTGTTCCAGCGAGTCCGCCACGCGAGCGGGTTCTAGCTCGCCCTGCACGAACTCGGGAGCAATGGTGCGGCCTGCGACGACGTTCACCAGTCCAATATTCGGAATGGTCACGACGCGGCGCGCCGCGAAGTACGTGAGCGGGCTCGTACGATAGGCAACCACCAGCGGGCAACCCGCTACCGCCGCCTGGAGCGTCGTCGTTCCGCTCTTGCACAGCGCGGCATCGGCTGCCCGCAATACAGTGAAGGATTGCGAGTACACGATCGGAAAGGGACAGCGTTCCGGATCGAGCCGAACGTGAGGCGCGGCGCTCACGATCACTTTCAGCCCTGGCAGGCGTCGCTGGAGCTCTAGACCCGTGGCAACGAATGCATCGAGGTGACGCGCGATCTCTTGCGTGCGGCTGCCTGGAAACAGCGCCAGTACGCGGTCAGCGGCCGTGAGCCCGAGTGATGCTCGTGCAGCATCGCGATCCGGCAGTGTTCCGACGCCATCCAGCAGCGGGTGACCAACGAAGCTGGCGCGAACACCATGCTCACGGAGTAGTTTCTCCTCGAACGGCAATATCACCGCGGCTTGGGTGACAGTGCGTGCCAACTCCGCCAACCGTCCGGCTCCCCAGGCCCACACTTGAGGCGTGATGAAATACAGCACAGGCACACCGACGCGCGCTGCATCCGCCGCCACTTTCATGTTGAATCCGGGATAATCGACGAGCACGACCAGCGCGACGCGTCCCGAGCGCAGTCGACGGCGAATCTGGCGCATCAACGCCCAATGTCGAGGGATGTGTCGCAGCACCTCGACGAATCCCATGACAGCGAGTTCGTCGATGTGCTGGATGAGATGCACGCCCGCGTCGCGCATCTGATCCCCTCCCACGCCGATCAGCGCGTACCGCGCAGCGTGGCCCGTCAGCTCGCGGGCGACGCCGGCCGCGTGCAGGTCACCGGACGCCTCCCCGGCGACAAACAGGATCTCACGCACGCGTTGCCACAGGCATGCCCGGCGCAAGCGCAGGCAACGTACGCTCGATCTCCTGCACGATCGTCAGCGCGACCGCGAGTGCTTCACGTCCATCCTCCGCCGTGACAGCGACGGGCGCATCGCCACGTACGGCGGCGAGGAAGCTCTCGAACTCGAGGCGCAATGGCTCGCCCTCAGGCGCTTCGAGCGGCACACGCTCGACCAGGCCTTCCATGCCCGCCCCGCTGGCGACCAGCACGGCCACATCCACGTCCCGACGCACGCGGTAGAATTCACCGCTTCCACTGCCGAGATCGAGCGACAGATAGCCGCTCGGTTGAAATATGCGCAGCTTGCGCATGCGCTCGCGCGAGACTCGACTCGCGGTGATGTTAGCCACTGCTCCGGACTCGAAGTCGATCCGCGCATTGGCGATGTCGACGAAGGGTGTCAGCACGGGTACTCCGACAGCCGATACGGCTGCCACGCGCCCGCCAACGAGTGTCCGAACCAGGTCGATGTCGTGGATCATGAGATCGAGGACGACAGCGACATCCGCTCCTCGGGGATGGAACTGCGCAAGGCGATCGCTCTCGACGAATCGCGGCGACTCGACATAGGGCATGGCCGCCCGGAGCGCGCGATTGAAGCGCTCGACATGCCCCGCCTGAACGATCGCACCCGTCCGGGTCGCGATGTCGAGCAATTCGTCGGCTTCGTCGATCGTTGCCGCGATCGGCTTCTCGATCAGCAGATGCTTTCCGCGTGACAGAGCTTCCTTTGCGACTCCGTAGTGCGCAGGCGTCGGAACAACGATGGTGGCAACATCGACTGCGTCCAGGAGGTCCTCCAGTCGGGACCATGCTCGGACACCGAGCTCCAACGAGACCTGCGCCGCCCGCTCCGCTCTCGTGTCGAAGAAGCCGACGAGTGTGGCGCCGGGAAGATCCCGAAGAATGCGTATATGGTGGTACCCGAGGCCGCCTGCGCCAATTACGCCGATCCGAATCTGCGCGCTCAGATGGCCACCCCGCGATCACTTCGTTCGAAGAAGCGCAGAAAGTCCTGCACTTCCGGATACTGCTGCAGCTCGGTGACCGCGCGATCGCGCGCCTGTGAAAGATTCAGCTCCGATTTAAAAAAAAGCCGGTACGCACGCTTCAACTCCCGCATCACGGGTTCCGCAAAGCCGTTCCGCTGAAGGCCGATCGTGTTCAGTCCATACAACTTTATCGGATTGCCCACCGCTTTCACGAATGGCGGTACATCCTTGGCGACGCGAGAGCAGCCGCCGATGAAACTGTACTTGCCGATCTGCGCAAACTGGTGCACCGCCGACACACCGGACAGAATCGCCTTCTCCTCGATCGTGACATGGCCGGCCAACTGCGTGGCGTTCGAGATGATCACGCCATCACCGAGATGGCAGTCATGCGCGAGATGTACATACGACATGAGGAAACAGTTCTTCCCGACAGTGGTCTTGTACGATTGGGTGGTCCCGCGGTTCACCGTGCTGTATTCGCGAATCGTCGTGTCTTCGCCAATCTCCACCATGGTGTGTTCGCCCCTGTACTTCAGGTCCTGAGGGTCCCCGCCCAGCACGGAGCCGACGCCGACTTTCACCCGATTGCCGAGGATCACATTCCGCTCCAGCGTGACACGAGGGGCCAGCACGCAGTGATCGCCGATTGTGCAGCCGTCACCGATGATCACGAACGCACCGATCTCCACGTCCGCTCCGATCTGCGCATCGGATGCGATGAGAGCCGTTGGATGGATACTGCCACTCATCGATCACGCACCATGGCACCCATTTCCGCTTCGGCTACAAGGTCACCATCGACTCTGGCTACACCTTTCATCTTGCACATGAGGCCGCGCACCTGAAGAATCTCGAGCTCGAAGCGGACCTGATCGCCGGGCTTTACCGGCCGCCGCCACCGAACGTTGTCCAACGAGGTGAAATACACCACCTTCGCCTCGGGATCCGGCACGGCACCAAGTAGCAACATGCCCCCAACCTGAGCCATCGCCTCGATGATGAGCACTCCCGGCATGATAGGATGGCCCGGGAAGTGTCCTTGAAAGAAGGGCTCATTTATCGTGACGTTTTTTATGCCGACGACGCGCTTTCCCGCTTCCAGCTCCAGAATGCGATCCACGAGCAGGAACGGATAGCGGTGCGGCAGCACTCGCATGATCTCTTCGATTTCCAGCGAATTCGCCTTCGTGTCGTTCATCGCCTCCCTCATTGCTCGAACTAGCAGGACTGTGCCACGGTGGCTCGGGCGCGAGGCGATGATGCGGGCTCGCACGCGCGCTCCCGCAAGTGCCAGATCGCCGACACAATCCAAGGTCTTATGCCGGACGAATTCGTCCGGCCAGCGCAGCACGTTTCCGACAACGCCAACATCGTTCAGCACCACCGCGTTCTGTGTCGAAGCGCCGCGAATGAGCCCTTTGCTCCGAAGAGCTTCGACTTCATGAACAAACCCAAAGGTGCGAGCGGATGCCAATTCACGGCGAAATACGGTCGTTGAAAGTCGATAGCATGCGCGCTGTGAGCCGATGAGCGGATGGGGAAACTCAATCGAGACGTTGAGCTCGAGCTCCGTGGAGGGGTAGGCCGAGTACGTCGACTGACCATCCTCTACGAGTACTGGCGATCGTAGCCGTAAATATTGCACCGTGCCCGGCTGATCCGCGATTCCCAAGGTCGTCAGAAGGTCCAGAAACGGGGCGGCACTGCCGTCCATGATCGGCGGTTCGGGGCCATCGAGCTCGATCAACAAATCGTCGATCTCGGCTCCCGCCACTGCTGCAAGGACGTGCTCCACTGTGTGCACAGAGACGGGATCGGCACCAAGCTGTGTGCGCCGCTCGGTGAGCACCGCGTTCTCCACGCGGGCTTCAATCTCTGGGGATCCGTCGAGATCCACGCGCCGAAAAACGATGCCGCTGCCCGGCCGTGCCGGTCGAAAGGTCATGCGGCCTGGCGCGCCCAGATGCAGGCCAAGGCCCTCGATACTTCCAGACGCTGCAATCGTTCGCCGTGTCATTTCACTCCGTCTGAGCCGTCGAGCAAGCGCTCGATGCGCCGCAGTAACGGTGGCAGCTTGAACAGCGCTGCCTGAGCACGGAGCGCTTCCTTGTGTGGCCGCGCCGGATAACCCGACCATGTCTCTCCGGCCGGAACATCGCCAAAAACGCCAGCCTGTGCCGCAAGCGTTGCTCCGGCACCTATCGTGTGGTGCCCGGACACACCCACCTGACCGGCGAGAATGCAGCCGTCCTCCACATGTACAGATCCAGCGATGCCCACCTGAGCCATGATGAGGCAGAGACGGCCGATGCGGACGTTGTGGCCGACTTGGACGAGGTTATCGATCTTCGTTCCGGCCCCGATAACCGTGTCATCAATGCTGCCTCGATCCAGCGTCGTATTCGCCCCGACTTCGACATCATCACCGATGATGCATCGTCCGACGTGGGGAATTTTCTCATGCCGGCCGTCGCGGTACACGTACCCGAACCCGTCGGACCCCGCGCGCACGCCGGCATGCAAGATCACGCGTTTTCCGATTCGCGCACCAGAGTACACCGTGGCACCGGGATACACGTGGGAGTCGTCACCAATATCGACGCCGTCGCCAATGAACACGCCGTCATCGATCCGCACTCGGCTTCCAAGCGTGACGCCATTACCAAGGATGACATTGCGTGCGATGATCACCGCATCGCCGAGCTTCACGCCCCGCCCAATGGAAGCCGTATGATGAATGCCTGGCGATGCGGCTCGCGGTCGAAAGAACATTGGAATCAACGACAGTAGCGCATCGTGAGGCTTCTCGACAACAACGCGTGCCCGCACGTCGCCGGGTGAATCGGCGAGTGCCGGAGAGACCAGTACAACGCCCGCGTGCGACGCGCTGAATAGCGGAGCATACTTTGCGTTCGCGAGAAAGCTGAGCTGGTCGCGACTCGCCCGATCGAGTGGCGCGATGCCCGTTACAGACGCTTGCGCATCCCCGATCAGCCGGCCGCCCGTTGCGGCAGCAATAGCATCGGCGGTGAGGACGCGACCGCCCTCACCGCCGATATCTTCTTTCGTGAACGGAGCGTTCACTCAGATGGTGGCTTCGGCCGCGTAACGCCCGAAGGTGCGGGTACGGCACCCGCCTTTGCCGTCGCTTTCGGCGCAGTCAAGGTCTTCAGTCGGGCGACCACGCGGTCGGTAATATCCAGATTCTTGTCTGCGGACACGATCACGGACTGTCCGGGATCATTCGCGATGATCAGCGAGTAGCCATCCTCCGCGCGGATGTCATCCAGTACTTTCTTGACCTGCTCCATGATGGGCGCCATCAGCTCATTCTGTCGCTGAGCCGCCTGTTGTTGTAATTGACTCTGCTTCTGTTGGAAGGCCGTTTCCAAGTCGCGGATGGATTTCGTGCGAGCATCCTTCTGCGTGGCGGAAAGAGTCGGTTCTGCCTTATTGAAGCTCGAAATCGCCGTGTTCAGGGAATCGCTAAGCTTCCTGAGCTGCTCCTGATACCCTTGCGCGTCCTTCTGGAACGCTGCTTCCGCGTCCGCTCGTCCCGGCGCGGCTTCCATTAGCGCCTGCGTATTCACGTACGCGACCTTGAACGACGCCTGCTGAGCTTGGGTCCCCGCGACGACTGAGACGAGAGCGAACGCGACCACCGTCGCGCAGTTGATAAAACGCATTTGGGAAACTCCGATCATTGGAAGAACTGCCCGAACTTGAAGTGAACTTGCCACTTCGGTGACTTGTGGCCGAACTGGTCGACCCGATCGAAACCGTACCCCAAATCGATACCCAACGGTCCGAGCGGCGTGACGAGAGCTGCTCCCACACCGGCACCGCGGAAGAGACGCGTGGGATTAAAGTCGCGCGCCTCTGCCCACAGATTTCCGGCGTCGTAGAATGCATCCGTGTACAATTGCTGATTGAAGCGCACCCCGAGCTCGGCGGTGTTGACGAAAAAAGCACTGCCGAACGAGGACCGCTGAGCCTGATACGATCCGGTGGGCACGTAGCCGTGAGGAGTGATTGAAAACTCTTCGTATCCCCGCAGAGGCTCGCCAAACTGCACGCCACCCAGCGAGAATTGCTGCGAGAAGAAGAAGGGTCCTGGATCCCCGAACACAGCGCCTGCGCGCTCCGACAAACCGAAGACGAGCTTGATTGGCGCCGAGCCCATCGCGGTACCTCCAAAGCTCGCCAACGTAGCATAGGAACGCATCTCCCCGGTGTACCGCTGGAAGGACGCTGCACCGCCCAAAGGACCGCCATTGAATTGCGCCGTGACGGCTTGGTGCACACCGGAGCTCGGGAACGGCATGTCGTAGCGGGTGTCGCGATCGAGAGTGAAGCCCACGGTGGATCGGAAGCAGTTTGCGCCGTGGCCGGCGCTGCACTGCACTGAACCGAGGAGTGACGTGGAGTCCCCGCTGTAGCGTACCCCCTCGGCGCCATAGCTCACGAAAAATGTCGTGTTGATCGAACGCGGCACCGGAAAGCCAAACTGTAACTGTCCGCCCGTTCTATGGGTGCGCCCGAGATTGGAGATGATATAGCGCGAATCAGAATCATACAGATTCACCGTGCCGGAGATGCGACTCTGTTTGATGCGCGGGTCGGTGTATGACAGGTTGAAATCATTGATATAACGGCCGAACTGCCATTGCAGCGATCCGCGCTTGCATTGGCCAAAGAGGTTGGGCTGCTCAAATCCAATGAACCCGCCGACGCCGGTGCCCTGCCCTACCGAGGCGCCAAAGTTCACATTGCCGGTTCGCTTTTCCTTGACACGGAAAACGATGTCCACGTCACCCTGATCGTCGGCTTGACGTGTGTCGGGGGCGGGAAGGGGTGTATCGAAGAAGCCGAGATTACCGATGCGTTGATAGCTCGCGATCAGCGCCTCCCGGTTGAATACGTCGCCAGGTACGACGACGATCTGATCGCGAATGCAATTCTCCGACGTAACATCGTTGCCGACGATGTCTACCCTGTTTACGATCGCCGGCGTCTTTTCATCGATCTCCCAGCGGAGATTCACGATTGGTGTCGAATCGCGCCCTGCTGTGTGGCGCTCGATCACTGGCCGTACCTGGGCGTAGATGTACCCCTCATTCGCGTACGCTTCTTGGACTTTCTGAGTTGCGTCGTCCCAGGCGCTCTTGTTGAATACATCGGCCGGCTCACTGGTGCTGCCGAGGCGTAGCAAGCCCTTCACCGTCCCCTTGATGGTGCGCGGCTGCGAACCGAACGGATAGAAGCGTGCGATATCCTCAGCCGAAAAGCGCTTCGCCCCGACAGGCTCGAACTCCCCGATCCGATACTGGGGACCTTCTTTGACTGTGAGATCGACGAAGCCTTTGCCTTTGGCCCGATCAACGATGAGCGTGTCCCGAAGCACCTGCATGTCGATGTAGCCGTGGTTGGCGTACAATGAAGGGATGCGCTCGGTGATGTCGCCGGCGAACTTATCTTCATCGAACTCGCCCTGATGCCACCAGAGGAACCCCTCCGGCTTCGTGTCCATCGCCGCCACGATCCTTTTGGCGCTTAGCGCTCGATTGCCTCCGACGGCCACACCGGAGATCGCCAGCCGTTTCCCTTCGTCAACGACGAAAACGAGCTTGGCCTGTCCGTTCTCCATCGTCGTATCGACGCGTACATGCGCCAGGTAATACCCCTCGCTCTCGTAAAGCGAATCGATGCGAGCAACCGAGTGCGCAACCTGCGCCGGATCGACGGGACGGCCAATGAGGAGGTCGACACGCTCCTTCACTGAGCTCAGTGAGAGGCGCTCGGGCCCTTTGACGTCGACATCCCCCAGGATTGGTCGTTCTTTGACGCTGAAGACAAGGAGCGTACGACCGCCAGGCGTCGCCTCACACTCGATGCGGATGTCTTCGAACTGATTCGTGGCGTACAACTGCTTGATTGCCCGCTGTAATGCGCGATAGTTGAGTGGCGCGCCCGGGGTAATGCCAGCATCGCCTCTCAACAACGCATCGCTGATACGCTGGTTCCCTCGAAATGCGATCGAGTCGGGGGTGGCACAGGGACCGGTGACGGCACTCGGGTCCTGAGCACGCGCCGCAATGCCCGAAGCGATGACCGCGAGCAGGGCCAAAAACAGTGGTCGCATGGCAGGAAATATACACGCGAGCGGCCGGTCGAATCGCAGGGACCCGGCCGGCCGCTCGTGGAGAAGTGCTTACGCTTTGGTGCTACTCGTCAGAACACGGAAGTCCAGCTTCTCGCCGTCAGGCGAGACTTCGACCTCGATCTCGTCACCCCGAGAGAACTCGGCGAGCAGAATCTTTTCTGACAACGGATCTTCGATAAAGCGCTGGATCGCCCGCTTCAGAGGACGTGCGCCGTAGTTCTCGTCATAGCCGTGCTTGACGAGAAAATCCGTCGCGGCATCCGTGAGCGTGAGCGTCAGCTCCTCCTCCGCAAGTCGTTTTCTGACGTCCTTTAGCAGCACGCTGACGATCTGCGCGATGTGCTCCTTATTCAGCGGGTGGAACACGATTACGTCGTCGAGCCGATTCAGGAATTCAGGATTGAAGACGTTCTTCAGCTCGTCCCGCACTTTGTCGGCGATGCGCTCGAAGCTCATCTTCCCATCGCCCGTCGAAAATCCGAGCGCCTTGCCTTTGCTAATGTCGCGCGCGCCGACATTCGAGGTCATGATCACGACGGTGTTCTTGAAGTCGATCACGCGTCCGTAGTTGTCCGTGAGATGCCCTTCGTCCAAAACCTGCAGCAAGATGTTGAACACATCGGGGTGTGCCTTTTCGATCTCATCGAGCAGTACGACGCTGTACGGCTTCCTCCGCACTGCTTTGGTCAGCGTGCCCGAATCCTCGTAACCGACGTATCCGGGTGGCGCACCGATGAGTCGAGATACGGAGAACTTCTCCATGTACTCGCTCATGTCCACGCGAATCAACGCCGACGCATCGGCGAACAGGAATCGCGCCAGCGAGCGGGCCAGTTCCGTCTTACCGACACCGGTCGGTCCACAGAAGATGAAGGACCCGATCGGGCGATTCGGATCTTTGAGACCGGCACGACTGCGGCGGATCGAGCGTGAGAGCGCCTTAATCGCCTCGTCCTGCCCAATTACCGACTGATGCAGCTCGTCCTCCATGCGCAGCAAGCGGCTGGTTTCCGCCTCCTGCAAACGCGTCACGGGGATCCCCGTCCAGCGGCTCACGATGAAGGCGATCTCTTCTTCGCCCAACACCGGTCGATGGGATTGGCGACGCTTCTCCCACTCCTCCTGCTTCCTCCGGATGTCACCCTGAAGCTCGCGTTCCTTGTCGCGCAAAGCAGCCGCACGCTCGAAGTTCTGATCGCGGACCGCAGCCTCCTTCTCACCGTTCACCTTTTCGAGCTGACTCTTCAGCTCCGCAACCTCCGGCGGCGGGGCCTGGGCTGCTAGTCGTGCGCGCGCGCCCGCCTCATCGATCACGTCGATGGCCTTGTCGGGAAGAAAACGATCGGTGATGTAGCGCTCGGACAACTTCGCGGCGATGAGCAGCGACGTATCCGGTATCGTCACCCGATGGTGGTCTTCGTACTTCTTTCGAAGGCCTTTGAGGATCTCTACCGTCTCGTCGACCGATGGAGGATCGACGATGACCGTCTGGAAACGCCGTTCTAGGGCGCCATCTTTCTCGATGTACTTGCGGTACTCATTCAGCGTCGACGCGCCGACGCACTGCAGCTCGCCACGCGCGAGCGCCGGCTTGAGCATATTGCTGGCGTCAATCGCACCTTCCGCAGCGCCAGCGCCTACAAGCGTATGCAGCTCGTCGATGAATAGAATGATATTCTTGTTTTGCGCGATCTCGTTCATTACCGCCTTGAGGCGCTCCTCGAACTGGCCGCGGTACTTCGTGCCGGCAATCACTGCCGCCATGTCGAGCGACAGGACCCGATGATCGCGCAGAGATTCGGGGCATTCGCCGTTCGCGATGAGCTGGGCGAGGCCTTCGACGATCGCCGTCTTGCCGACGCCCGGCTCGCCGATCAGCACCGGATTGTTCTTCTTCCGGCGGGTGAGCACCTCCATGACGCGTTGAATCTCTTTTGCCCGCCCTATCGTGGGATCGAGCTGACCTTCCGCTGCTAGCTGCGTCAGGTCACGGCAGAAATGGTCGAGCGCCGGAGTCTTGGATTTCTTCTCGCCCTTCGGTGCGGACTGCGGCGGGGTACCCGCGCCTTGCTGCGCCGTCGCACCCTGCTGCGGCATCTCTGTGCCGAGAATGCGCAGCGTCTCAGCCCGCGCTGCCTCCAGATTCACGCCGGCGTCGGTGAGAACCTGCGCCGCTATTCCCTTCTCCTCGCGCAGTAGCCCGAGAAGCAAGTGCTCGGTGCCTACGTAGCTGTGGCTCAGCTCGCGAGCCTCGCTCATGGCGAGCTCGAGCACCTTCTTGGCACGCGAGGTATACGGAAGGTCTGGTCCGGTCGTCTGCTGGGCTTTGCCCTTTTTTACCGTCTCTTCGATCTTTTGCTGAATCTCATCAAGCTCCACGCTGAGATTCTGCAGTACGGTCGCCGCAACACCTTCGCCTTCTCGAATGAGGCCAAGCAGAATGTGCTCGGTTCCCACGTACTCGTGATGGAGCCGGGCCGCCTCCTCTCGAGCCATTGCGAGGACTTTTCTCACCCGTTCGGTGAAGTTGTAGCCGTTCATGTGTCCCTCAAATACGGGTGCCTGTGCGGTTTACTAAACCGTACCCGCTTCCTCTTCGAGCGATTTACGCACATAGCGTGCACGCGCCAGATTGGTTTCGCTCTCGGTGAGCGCCCTCCCCTCGACGTGAGCCAGGTGCGCCGCTTGTGAAAAGATCAGGAGCTTGTTGAGGGTGTATACACTGAGGCCGGAGATCAGTTTCAACCCGACGGCCAATCGAACACCGCTGAGGTAGTTCATCGCCTCGTCGAACGAGAGGCTTCGCGCGTACCGCAGCGTGCCGTACGCACGCCAGAGTTTGTCCTCGATAATATATCCCGCGTCGCGAAGCAATACTCGCCGTGCTTCTTCTTCGCGCTCGATCACGTGCCCAACGACGCGCAAGAGCTGATCGAGCAACTCCTCCTCCGACCGGCCCAGCGTCGTCTGGTTCGAAATCTGAAAGAAATTCCCAACGACCTCGCTACCCTCGCCATACAAGCCGCGGTACGTGAGCCCCATCTGCTGGAGCCCGGCCAGCACACGGCCAATCTCTTTCGTAAGCACCAGGCCCGGCAGATGGATCAGGACCGAGGCCCGCATTCCCGTGCCGACATTCGTCGGACATGCGGTAAGAAATCCAAATTCGGCGTGATAGGCGTAGACCACACGCTTGCCGAGTTCCCGATCCAAGCCGTCGATGGCGCCGAACGCCTCCTGTAGCGCGAACCCGGACCGGAGCGACTGCAAACGGAGATGGTCCTCCTCATTTACCATGACGCCCAAGCCGTCGGACAGAAACACGGCGGCTCCTGTGCGCAATGGGTGCTGCGCGTCGAGGCCCGCAAGCTCCTTGCTGACCAGATGCCGTTCGTGCAGGAGAGCGCGATCGGTCGGCGACAGGTCGTCCAGGCGATAGAGGACGCTTTCGTTCATCAGCGGCAGCGCGCGGATGGCATCGCGCGTCTGCGCCAGCACCCGAAGGCGCTCGCCGTCGCGAGCTCTGCCGGTGAACGCGAACCCTTCGACATTGCGCGCAAGTCGTATACGCGTCGACAGGACGACATCGGCGTGGCTACCAGACGCATCGAGCCAGCCGACACCGCCGTCCGGTATGAGAGACAAATCGAGAGTCATTCCATCACCCGAATGCGATCGCGAAGATCGGCGGCCAGCTCGAACTGCTCATTCTCGATCGCCCGTCGCAAACGCTCCTTCAATTCGCCAAGCACTGACGCCTGCTCGACCTCTTCACCAACGGGTGCGTGGTACGCTCGGCCGACGTGGCGCGAACTGCCATGAACTCGACGCAGCAGTTCGCGAACACTCTGCTCGAACGCAGCATAGCACCGCGCGCAACCCCATCGCCCAGTGGCTCGGAAATCGGCCATTGTCGTGCCGCAAAACGTGCAGCGTGTGGCATCAGTGGCTGCAACGGCCGCTTGCTGGTGCACCGCCTGTAGGAACTCGCCGAGCGGATGCTTCGGCACGGCGCTCTGCATCTCTACACCTTGCTCAGCCGCGCAGCGCTCACAAAGGCGCTGCACCTTCACCTCGTTGTTCTCGATCTTCGTGAGGGTGACGGCGGCATCTCGCTCGTGGCAGAGCTCACAAAGCATCAGGTCACGACCTCTCGCACGTCCGTGGTCGCAAGGCGACCATCCTCGAGCAGCAGCACGCGATCGGCGCGCGACGCCAGCGAACGGTTGTGCGTGACGACGACCATGGCGATCTCGAGGTCGCGCGACAGCTCGGCAAAGAGATCGTGAAGCCGCTCGCTATTGAAGTGGTCGAGATTGCCCGAGGGTTCATCGGCCAAGAGCACCGCGGGGTCCATTGCCAGGGCGCGCGCAACTGCCGTCCGCTGCTGTTCACCGCCCGATAACTCACCTGGCCGATGTTCTACCCGTCCGGCCAGGCCAACTCTCGCAAGCAGCTCATTGGCACGTGCGCGCGCGCGTTGCGGCGCCAGCCCGTTTATGAGCTGGGGCATCATCACGTTCTCGAGCGCAGAGAATTCACGTAGCAGATGGTGAAACTGAAAAACGAAACCGACCTTCTGATTGCGAAGTTTCGACAGCTCCTCATCGCCTGCGACATCCAGCCTGGCACCGGCGATCGTGACTGTGCCGCGACTCGGTCTATCGAGTCCTCCCAGCAGGTGCAACAGTGTGCTTTTTCCGGCGCCGCTCGCGCCGACAATGGCGACCATTTCTCCTCGAGCGACCTGTAGATACACGCCATTCAGGACGCTGATGAGTCCTCCATCTCCGCCGACGTAAGTCTTTGCGAGATCTACAGTTTCCAGCACCATCATTCGTGTCGAATGGCCTCGACGGGAAATAATCGTGCGGCTTGCCGCGCCGGATAGATCGTGGCAATGGCCGCGATCGCCAAGCTCGCCAGCACGATCAGCGCCACATCTAGCCGCTGTGTGGAAACGGGCAGGTGATCGATGAAATATACGGCGGGATCGAGCGGAATAAGCCGGTACCGATCCAACCCGACAGACACCGCCAAACCAGTCACGAGGCCACCGATGGTGCCGACCAGGCCGATCACAAGTCCCTGAAAGAAGAATATCCGTGCAATCGACGCCGCCGGCATCCCCATCGCCCTAAGAATTCCGATCTCCTTCGTCTTGTCGGTGACCACCATCGTAAGCGTGCTCACGATGTTGAAAGCAGCGACCAGGACGATCAAGAGCAGGATGAACGTCATCCCGAGCTTCTCTAACTTCAGCGCGTGGAAGAGCGACGAATTCTGCGCCTGCCAGTCCTCGGTTCGGTACGGGAATCCGAGCGAGTCCTCAACGAGCCGTGCGACAGCCGGAGCGATGTCGCGACTCCTGGTGCGCACCTCGAGTCCCGTTACGGCGGATCCGAGGTCGAGCAGCTGCTGCGCGGCATCGAGAGCAATGAATCCGTATGAATTATCGTACTCGTACATTCCGGTCTGGAAGACACCAGTCACCTCGAACTTGGAGAATTTCGGTGTCGGGAAGCCGGTGATAGGGTTGATTTTTCCGGTGCCCAGCGAGATCAGCTGAACTGAATCCACACCGGGAACAACGCCGAGTCGCTCGGCCAACCGGTTGCCGAGCACGATTCCACGGCGATCGCCGTTAGCGCTGATGAAAGTAAAATCGCCCGCTGTGGCCGTATTTCGAATCTTGGTCACCGCATCCAGCCCCGGCCGCGCCGGCTCGATGCCCATGACAAAGGCGGCTTCTGCGTACTTGTGCCCCGCGTTGATGCCGGCTTGCGCGTGAACGAATGGCGCGACGGCTACGACACCGGGAATTTTTTTTACGCGGTTCATGACCGCGGGCCAATCTGACATCGACATGTCCTCGCCGTACGTGAGCACGCGGATATCAGGGCTGCCGATCAGAATTTTTTCCCGCAGATCATTTTGCAAGCCGTTCATTACGCCGATGATCACGATGAGCGCGCTGACGCCCACCACCACGCCGCCGATGGCGATGGCGCTGATGAGCGACAACAGCCGCGAGCCGCGGCGGCTGCGGAGGTACCGCCACGCAATGGACAATTCGAGGTGCGTCACTCTGGCCGCATCGTGGGAAAGAGAATGACATCGCGGATGTTGGCGACGCCCGTCAGATACATAAACAGGCGATCCATTCCGATGCCGACGCCCCCCATGGGCGGCATGCCATACTCCATCGCGCGAAGATAGTCCTCATCGATCCCGGCAGCTTCTTCGTCGCCCGCAGCTCGTAAGCTCGCTTGTATCTCCAGGCGTCGCCGCTGATCGATCGGGTCGTTCAACTCGCTGAACGCGTTCGCCAGCTCCTTGCCACGCGCGAACAGCTCGAACCGCTCAGTAAATCCCGGCTTCGTACGATGCGGCTTGGCGAGTGGCGACAGCTCGACGGGATAATCCAGCACAAAGGTGGGCCTGTCTAGCTTCGATTCGACGAGCGCCTGAAAAAGTTCGTCGAGGAGCTTTGTCCGGCTCATCGCCTCGACGTGTACTACTCCGGCGCGCTGCGCGGCGTTCCGGAGCTCGTCCTGATTCAGCGCCATCGCGTCCGTGCCGAGCGACTGATTCAGCGCCTCCGACCAGTCGGCGCGAGCGAAGGGAGGCGCGATCTCCGGCACACGCACGACCTCTCCGCCGACGACGAGTCCTTCGCCGACGACTGACCGCACCGCATCCGCGGCGCGGACGAGAATGGCCTGCACACGCTCGATCATGTCGGAGTAGTCCGCGTACGCCTCGTAGAATTCGAGCATCGTAAACTCTGGATTGTGCGTACGGTCGAGCCCTTCATTTCGAAAGTCGTGCCCGATTTCGTATACTCGGTCGAGACCGCCGACTACAAGACGTTTGAGGTACAACTCGTCTGCGATGCGCAGATACAGCGGCATATCGAGCGCATTGTGGTGGGTCACAAAAGGCCGAGCGGTCGCGCCGCCATACAGCGGTTGCAGAACCGGCGTCTCGACTTCCAGGTAATCGATCTCCTCGAAATACCGCCTGATTTCCGTCGTCATTCGCGATCGCGCGCGAAAGAGCTGCCGCACTTCGGGATGAACGGCGAGATCTGCATAACGCTGACGCGAACGCTGCTCCTCATCGGCGAAGGCCGAGTGACGCACGATCCTGCCGTCGCTGATTTCCTCCTTGCCGAAGGGCAGTGGCCGGAGCGATTTCGCAAGCATCTGCACGTGCTCGACGCGAATGGTGGCCTCGCCGGTTCGCGTCCGGAAGAGTGGTCCTTCCACGCCGATCACATCGCCGATATCGAAGTGATCGAGCAGCTCGTATGTGTCCGCCCCAAGCACTTCTCTCTTGAAATACAGCTGAATGCGACCGGTCGCATCCGTCAAATGCGCAAAGGTCGTTCGGCCATGGGCGCGCCAGGCGAGCACGCGACCGGCCACGCGAACCGTCTCTCCTTCTTGGGCATCCGGTGACAGGTGCCGAGCGGCGGCTGCCGCCGGGATCGCACCGTGGAACGAATACGCGAAGGGAAGTACGCCGCGCGTGATGAGAGCGTCGAGCTTTTCGCGGCGGGCTCGCTGGACGAAATTGAGCTCGTCCGTCACGCCGCAGCGCTCCCGCGACTGCCGAACTCGCGGAGAAACGCCTCAATGAACGGATCGATGTCGCCGTCCATCACCCGCTGGATATCTGGGATCTTCAGCTCCGTGCGATGGTCATTCACCATCGTGTATGGCTGGAACACATAACTGCGAATCTGGCTGCCAAACGTCACATCGGCTTTCGTGGCGTCGAGCGCCGCCTTTCGCTGTGCTTGTCTTTCGGCCTCGAGCTGATACAGGCGATTCTTCAGCATCTTCATCGCGGTCGCTTTGTTCTTGTGTTGCGAGCGCTCCTGCTGCGACGATACGACGATCCCGCTCGGGATGTGCGTGAGGCGCACCGCCGAACTCGTCTTGTTGACGTGTTGGCCGCCGGCACCGGACGCGCGAAAGACGTCCATTCGGATGTCCTCATCCCGTATTTCGATGTTGATCTCCTCGTCGACCACTGGATAGACGAACACCGACGCGAAGCTGGTGTGACGCCGTGCCTGTGCATCAAACGGCGAGATACGCACGAGGCGGTGCACGCCCGTTTCGGCTTTCAGGAAGCCGTAGGCATATTCGCCCTTGATCTCGAGTACGGCCCCTTTGATGCCGGCCTCCTCTCCCTCGCTGAGATCGAGGACGTCGATGGAGTATCCCTTCCGCTCCGCCCAGCGCAGGTACATGCGCATCAGCATCTGCGCCCAGTCCTGGGCTTCCGTGCCGCCGGCGCCTGCGCTGATCTCGAGCTGTGCGTCCCGAAAATCGTCAGGACCGGCGAGTAGAGAGCGCAGGCGAAGCGCCTCGATTTCGGCATCGAGCGCCGCAACTTCCCCCCCGATCTCGCTCGCTAGCTGCTCGTCAGGATCCGCATCGAGCAGCTCCTCGAGTTCGAGGGCGCTCTCAATCCGTGCCTCGATCGTGCCGAAGGGCTCGACCCAGCTCTTGAGTGCCTTCACGCGCTGCACGACAGATTGGGCAACCTGCTGGTCGTTCCAGAAGCCCGGTTCCGACATGCGCGTCTCGAGTTCTGTCAGCGATGCGCGCTTGGCGTCGATGTCAAAGATACCTCCTCAGCTCGCTGAGTCGTTCGGCGTGCTGGCGCAGTGATTTGGAGCGGTCCGATTCAGGCATACGTTCTCCCGTAAGACACGAGCCGTCCACGCCAATGCGGGACGGCTCGACGATGATTCCGGCAAGCCGGAAGCTAACGATTTGGACGTGTGGCTTGTAGCCTCGCGCGTTCCCGACCGTCCGCTCGCGCTCTCAGAAGATTCGTTGACCGCCCGCCAGAATGTCGTTGAGCGCGTCGTTGAAGTGACTGGTGGACTCCGCGAATTCCTTGCCCACCTGACTTACGTATTCCTCGTAGCTCTTCTGGATCTCTTCCTTGAAAAATTGCTTCAGAGTCCCTTCGCGAAGGCCCTGATCCCTCTTCTGCGGGAAGTAGGTGATCAGATCCGAGATGAGAGCGCGAGCCAGCCGCTTCGCCTTTGCGTTGGGGTCATTCGCGAGAAATGGATTGATCGGCGCTCGACTCGGCGTCGGTGAGCTCACACCCTTCGCCCCCGTAGGAGCAGTCGCCGCTGCCGCCGCAGGCCTGGGCGGAACGACGGGACTCGTAACGGGAAGTGTAGTCGGAGCAGGTGCGCTTGGGGTCGCATCCGAAGAGCGCGGAACTCCAGTGGTGGCACGCGTTCCAGGACTGGGCGCCGACATCGGAGGTACTACTGGACGCGCCGGCACCGTTGGCGCGGCAGGCGGCGCAGCCGGTCGTGCTGCAGCGCCGCCAACGACGGTGCCTCGAGGCGGAAACAAGATCGGGCGGCCTGCAGCAGCACCTGCGGCTGGTGCTGACGGCAAGGCACCGGATATTGACGCAGGTGGTGCGGCAGCCGCTGGCATCTTCGTCGGTGGCAGCGGTGCTCTGGTCGCAGGAGGTGCGGCGGCCGGGGCAGCCGGTGCTGGCTGCTTGGGTGTCGGCGCCGAGGTGACAGGAGCTGGCGCCGGAGGTTGGATGCGGCCTTCGCCAACGGTTGCGCGCGGCGGCGTTGGGACCACCGCATCAGCAACCGTACGCGATGGCGACGGCTGCACCACATGAGTCGAGGTGCCCAGAGACAAGCTGTGGGGCGGCGAAGGAGACGCTTGGGCTTGCGGCGATCCGACGTTCCCGCTGGCGATGGCAGTTGTACTCGCGCTAAACTCGTCGGTAGCGCCTGCGCGGCGTGAAATAGTGATCACGCCGCCACACACCGAGCAGCGCGCGCGAATGTCGCTATCCGGAATCTTTTCGGGATCGACTCTAAAGACGGAGCGGCACTCCGGACAAGAAACGTTCACTTCCCCTCTGCGGCGCCGAGTGTATCGGCGCGAAGGATGGGTGATTGACCGTCCGACGGAACATCAGTTCGACGGTCAATTGAATATACGGACCCCGGCAGCGTCTTGGCGTAACTCTTCATCTCGGTCGCGAGCTCACTGACCTGTGCGGCGTGCGTAAAGTGGCGCCGTTCATTGGTCACGATTCCTATCGACACAGTCATGAGCGGAACGCGGTGCAACTGTCCGCGACGGTCCTTGCCGAAAAAATAGCCAGCGCGCCGGTCCTGCTCGGAGTACTGGAAGGGGATCAAGGTGTCGAATACCGACACGATCTCTGAGCAGGCCTCGTTTACTGCAGGGATCGGAATGATGAAGATGAAGTCGTCGCCGCCAATGTGACCAACGAATCCTTCTTCGCTGCAAATCCCTTTCACGACATCGTGCAGTATCTTCGCCAGAATACGAATTACTCGATCGCCTTCGTAATATGAATAGCGGTCGTTGAATTCCTTAAAGTGGTCGAGATCCGCGTAGCACATGGCGAATTGCGCGCCGCTGAGGAGGCGGCGTTGTACCTCTGCCTCGATCTCGACCGCTCCGGGGAGCCGCGTCGATGGATGCACCACGAGGTCGCGATCGGACCGCCGAAGCATGGCGTTCAGCCGTGCCTCGATTTCGGCAACGCCGAGGCCTTCGCGGATGACTTCGTCGGCGCCCGCCGAAAATGCGGCGGCGAACGAGTCATCGGAGCGCTGGACGATCGCGGCGCACGGAACGACGCCCGTGTAGGAATCTGCCTTGATGCGTCCGAGTGCGCCGAGCGCCTGTGGCTCACAGTTCCGCGCGTCGAACACCACAACGCGCGGCCGTCCGCGTAACGCAACCGCCATCAACTGATCCGGGGAATTCAGCGTCATTAACGGCAGGGCGAGCGACTCCAGCCACTGACGGAGCGCTTCGGGGGCCTGCAGGTTGTCTGGCGTGAAGAAGATGGCGTTCGGTTTTGCCACGCTTTGCGGGGAAGAGGGCGCAGTGGCGGCAAGATACGCCTTGCGGGAAGTGAAGTCAAACGACGGCGCCGCTGCAAGTTGCGTGTTCGTGACCCAGCCAAACAACAACGATGGCAGCGCGAACAGTCCCCTCAGAACAACCTGATCGGAACTGTCGCCGAAACATGTTTCGCTTGACCTCCGGCCTTGATGCTCTGAATGCGGACGGTGGCGAAAGCATCCACAAGGCTCAGTATGTGATTCGCCAGGATGACGCCGAATTCGGAGGTCGCGTGTCGGAAGGCGTCGTTTTTCTTGTTGATGGAAGCGCGATAAAGGTCCTGCTCCAATTGGTGACCCACCCAGGACCATTGGAACGGACCTTGTGTTGCGCGCGCCGCGTATTCCGCAAGCGCCGCCTGGTAGGCCGGTGAGCTCACCGGCGGCGGATCATTTGGATTCGCCCAGTGGTTGAGTCGAGCTTGGAGCCATACGAATGCGTTGTAGCTGCCGACAGTCGTGTCCGGAACTGGCTTGCCGGCAACCACCGTGTACGAGCCGCTTTGCACGTAGTCCTCCAAGCGCTCGTAGTAATCCCAGCCCGCATCCGGCGCGTGCGCTGGAAGTACGTATGGGGCGCGCGCGACGCGTAGGGCAAGGTCCACCGATGCGTTGCGCTGATCGCGACTCTCGTGGAGGTCTTTGGCGTACTGCAACCACAAAAAACCTTCCAGCGCTATGTACGCGAGGAATCGATCCTGATGCAGAACGAGCTGGCCCGCGCCCGGAAGGACGGCGCTTGCCACCGGCGCAAGCGGCTTTGGCACTGAAGTGAGTGGCGCGACAAACTCCGATCCAGTGGAGCTGTCTTGGAGGGGGCTCGTGACCACTCGCACCGATTCCGCATTTCCCGCGACAGCCGCAGAGAGGTCGCGAAGCCGCTGGGCGCCCAGCTCTCGCGAACAGATCGCGCCGATGACGAGTCCCAGGACGATCTTCATTCAAAAATTGAAGCGCAGCGACACGTACGTGGGGACTTGGCCCGCCTGCGACGAGATGTCGTTGAACACCCTCGCGACGTCTACCTGAATTCGTCCGGTATTGAAGCCGAATCCGATCGACGGGCCTGAACGGCCGTCAGGACCGTAAAGGACATAACCGGCGCGACCCTGCAAGTGGTGTTGCCAGGAGATCTCCCCACCGAGACGAAATCCGGGCGTACCCCCTCCCTTCAACCGCGATATCAGTGCAGCGTCGACGTGCACGCCGGCGTCCGGTCCAAGCGCAGGAATGTTTGGCGCAAGCGACGCACCGACGCTCAGCTGCGCGGGCAGCGGATCGCGTTGCGGCTCGTCGCGGAATTGAACGGCCGGTCCGACATTCTGCACGACTGCAGCGAACGACCACGGCACCTTGGGGCCGAGACGGTAGTGCAGCCCCACATCGATGGCGCTCGTGCTGGCAGAGAACAGCGCTGCGCTGGAGCAGTCTCCGCTGGCACAAGACATCTGAAATTGATAGTACTTATAGTTCAGACCGACGCCGATATGGTCGCCGATCGGGGCGGCGAAGGTCATCGCCCAGATCCAGCCACGAATGGAAAATGTACCAACTGCGACATCGCTGCCAAACGGCACGACGTCCTGGGACCCGTAGTCGAACAGCCGGGACGATGCGGTGACGGAGCCGATTGCCCCTACGGGCAGCAGAAAGGCAATGGCGTTGTCGTCCGACGCAAGGGTTTTGTTGAAGTGGATCGCCAGCTCGCGCTTAGTCGACCACGCGAGCAGCGCCGGATTCCACCAAATCGCTTCCGTTCCGCCAGGATCAGCCACAGCGGCCTGCCCCATAGCCACCGCGCGGCCGCCGGTCGGCAGCGCAAGCTGGAGCGCACCACTCATTGTGATGCCTGATTGTGCCGGCAATGCCGGCCATGCGGCGAAGAGCGCCAGGATGGCGAGCCTCGGCCGCGCCATTACCGCCCGCGTGATGCGACTAGAAGGCCTTGGCCTCATCTAGCAGCATAATCGGAATATCATCGCGGATCGCGTATGAAAGGCGGCAGGCGTGACACACGAGTGCAGGCTCCGCCTCCCGGTATTCCAGTTGGCCTTTGCACTTCGGGCAGACTAGGATGGCCAGCAGCTGGGGCGACAGGCTCATGTCGAACGCTCCTGGGGAAGGCGATACCCTAGTCGGCTGAGGGCGTGCGCATTCTTCTGCCAGTTCGGGAGAACCTTGACCCACAGATCGAGATACACGGACGTATTCAAGAATTCTTCGATTTTTGCGCGCGCCACGCGTCCAATTTCTCGGATACGCTGACCTTTGTCGCCGATCAGAATGCGTTTCTGACTGTCACGCTCCACGTATAACTCCGCCCGAATGTACACCGGGGTTCGCTGCTCGCGAAATTCCTCAACACGGCAGGCGACACTGTACGGCAATTCATCCTCGAGCTGTTCGAACGCGGCTTCGCGAACGAGCTCGCCGACGAAAAAGCGAATTGTTTGTGTACTGATCTCGTCTTCAGGATAGAGAAATGGGCTCTCGGGTAACATTTCGCGAATGGCCGCCAGGAGGCTATCGACACCGTAGCCGGTTTTTGCCGAAAGAAAGTGCCCGTGTGAACAGTCCGCGGCGAGGCGCTCTCGATCGACGGCACTCAGCACGTCGATCTTGTTGAGCGCGACCAGCACCGGCTTTTGTCGACCAATGGCGCTGTCATCGATGCCGGCGACGCTGGGGAGGTCGGCCGGACACCCTTCTGTTGCGTCGGCAACGTAAAGAATGACGTCGGCATCGTTCACCGCTCGGAGCGCGTTAGCGCGCATCGCCTGCTGCAGCGCATAACGCGGGTTGAGCAGGCCGGGGGTGTCGAGAATCACCAACTGCACGTCGTCTGTGGTGACGATCCCGACCACGCAATCACGGGTGGACTGTGGCTTCGGGCTGACGATGCTGAGCTTCTGTCCGACGATGCGGTTGAGCAGCGTGGATTTGCCAGCATTGGGCTTTCCGACGACGGTGAGGATTCCGGCACGCGGCATCTCTCAAGATAGCAGCGCCGTCGATGGTCCGTGCCTAACGTCTCATATAGGCGAACAGCCGCAACTCTTGTTTGCATAGTACAGAAACGACACCGCCCCCGTGCGGAAGCACGGGGGCGGTGCGATGGGTGCCGGCGACGGCCTACTCTCCCGCGCCCTCTCGGGCGGAGTACCATCGGCG
>CAZICQ010000003.1:0-148502 GCA_964537775.1 uncultured Gemmatimonadaceae bacterium
GAGAAACTTGCCAATCGGGGTGCGAGCGGCGGCGACGATTACGGGCTGCCGCGAGCTATCCGGCATGGGGCTAAAGTCCGAAGGGAATTTTCGGAAGTTAATCTGTTGGAGTGTAAGGGCGCGAACGGCTTGGGCGCGCTGACGTCAGCGCTCCCAAGCCGTTGCGCCCTCCCTCGGCCTATTGGGGAGAGACTCTCCTATGGACGCTGCGCACTTGGTTGGAAAATATGAGATCGACATCGCCACGAGCGGCGAGTGCGCCGGCATCGCCACCGCGCGCGAAGGAGAGCAACTCGCCCGTCTGCGCATCGCGCACCATGACCATCGGAAAACGCGCTGCATTCCAGTGGAGTGCAGCCCGGCCGGACGCGCCGCGCGTCATCCGCACCTCGGGATCGGCGGTCGCGCTGCCCGCCGCGGAGACCGTCCGCACGACGTGACCGCTGGCGGTCATGCGAAGCTCCGCAAGACGTGCACGGTTTGCCTGTGCGATCGGCACGGCGTAGGCAAAGGTGCGTGGTGATCCGGGAAGATCGGCGATCTGGTGACCGGCGAACGAGAGAGAGAACACCTGTGCACCGCTCGCATCGACACCCCGCACGGCGTACGTGCCGGCGCGGCGCGGAAGCACCGGCCGGGTGTGCACCTCGAAGGAGGGCTCGAGCACGGGCGTGCCGTTGCTGATGTGTCCCCACACGAGCAGGCAGTCCTGCGCGGGTCCGTTCGATACGACATCGGCGGCGGCAGAAATCGCGGCGGGGCTCAGCGCGTTGAAGACCGCGGAATAGGTATAGTCGCTCACCCACTGCGGGTGGCAGTAGCTCATGATGTCGTACTCGCCCGCTGCGGACATCAGGCTGTTCGTGCTGGCATTCCATCCAGGAGCGCCGATGCCGCCGTTGCCATATGGATAGTCGGGATCGACGCCGGACGGTCCGCCGCAGGGCGAATGCAACCGGCCGAAGTTGTGTCCGAGCTCGTGCGCCAGCACTCCGGAGCCGCTCGGCAGGTAGTCCCACCCCATGGCAGTGGGAGCGCCGACGTAGCCGAGTCCCGCGATACCCGAGAAATAGGAGACGTGGACGACACCGTAGTAGTAGCGATTGCTGCCGTCGGCAACGCGCAAGGCATCCAGCTCGCTCAGCACCGTCTCCCAGGCGCTGTTGCCATCGTTCGATTGCAGCGCCGGCGCATTGCTCACGTACGGTACCCGTACGTCGGCGTCGTAGCCGTTCACCGGCCATACCTGCGTGAACGTGGAGAGGAACTGTGCCTTGTTGCCGTCGTTGACGTTGCCCGTGGCGCCGGCGAGTGTCACCGGCACGAGACGCAGCTGGGGAGTCACGGCCGAACGAATGTCGAGCGCGTGCTGACCGCTCGCGGGCCATGTGTTGCCCGCACGAGTGGTCTGCGTGACCTGTCCAGCCGGGTCGACCACGGCATCGATGGATAGCCCAGGCTGGACGAGGGACGCCGGAATCGACGCATTCCACGTGCTGCCGAGGTTCGAGTCGTCGATCGATGTCGGAACGCCGCCAGTGGGTCTGGTGAGCGTCAGCGTGCTCGCCACCACGCCATTCAGCCATAGGCGCACGCGCACGGCCGGCGTGGCGGTGTTCGCCTGCGTGGCGGTGACGAAAACGCGCAGCATTGCCGCACGATTCGCGATGATCGGAACCGTGCCGGCGTCGTTCTGCGTCACCTGCGTCAGTGCCGCGCCGTTCACGGTCATGTAGAATCCCGACGCTGCGGCGCGAGCCTTCCACGTGACCGAAACGCTGTTCGCGGTGGAGAGGTCAACCGACTGCAGTGCGGGCTGCGGGTCCCAGGAGGTTCCGCTGACGACGAGCGTGTCAGCCGTGACCGTATACGCGCCGATCCACAGCCCAGGCACGACATTCGCGCCCGGTGCCAAACGACGCTGGAAACCGTTCGGGCCCCTGAGCGTGGCCACGAGCGCGGGTGCCCCCGCAGGGGCGGCGACATTGACGGTGAGCGTGAAGGTCACCGGGACATAACGCACCGACACCGTATCAGGCGCCACCGCGGCGACGAGTGTGCGCGACGGTGACGGTGTGATGATCGGCGCCCAGGTGTTAGACTGATATGTCGTCGAGTCGGCGGCGATGGCGTACGTCCCCGGATTCAGCTCCCGCAGCGTGTCCGTGGCGAAGAGGCGCTGCTGGTAGCCATTCGGCCCCGTGACGGTGATGGCCGGAGACGCGCCCGCGGGCACGTCGCGCACGGCGATCGCGAGACTCGCCGTCGCCAGCGCGTAGCCGACGGAAACGGGAGTGAAATACTGGCCGGCGAGCACGGTAGCGCGCACCGTGTCCGCAGCGCCGGCATACCAGGCGCCCGGCACGTGAATGCGCTGCGCCACGAAGGCGTAGGTGCCCGGCTTCAGGCCGGCAAGCGTGTCAGCTGCGGTAACCGTGCGCGTGTAGCCGCTCGGACCGCTGACGGCGATCTGCGCCGGAGTGCCGGAGGGTAGGCCCGAGATCGCGACAGCGAGGGAGCCGGTCGTAGGCGCGGTCGGACCATCGTGACAAGCAGCGACGGCGACCGCGAGTATGAGAAGCGGAAGTTGGGAGCGCAAACTGAGACTGCAGGCTGAGGTGGAGGACGAACGCGAGAAGTACCCGAGCGCCCAACCGGTGTTCCCCAGTCGTCCCGCCGCGGCTCGACGCCTCTCGTTCAGCGATTTCGTATGATGAACACGATTATGATGGCGATCGCGACGACGACGCCGAACAGCCACATGCGTGCTTCGCCGCGGTCGCGATCGCTTCCGGTATCGCTCATCAGAGATCTCCTGCGACCGGACTCAACGCCCGAGTCCGGTGCTCCTCGACGAGCCTGTTCACGAGCTCGTCCTGGGTGATGGTGGACTGCTTCTTCTCCGAGCCGCGCAGGCGTACGGTCACGGTGGCCGCCTCGACCTCGCGTGCGCCGAGGATCGCCATATAGGGCACCTTCATGTGCGAAGCATACTTGATCCGCTCGCGATAGTCCTCGCCTTCGCGATAGCCGACGCGCAGCCCGGCGGCGCGCAGGCGTTGGGCCAGCGCGGCGGCTCCGGCGGACTGCGCCGGCGAGATCGCGATCACGGTGATCTGCTCCGGCGCCAGCCAGAGCGGGAACGCGCCGGCGAAATGCTCGATGAGAATGGCGATGAAACGCTCGAAGGAGCCGCTGACCGCCCGGTGGATCACGACCGGACGGTGCTCGGCATTGTCCTCGCCGACGTAGACGAGATCGAACCGTTCGGGCGCGTTGTAGTCGAGCTGGATCGTGCCGAGCTGCCACGCCCGCCCTAACGAGTCGGTGACGTCGAAGTCGATTTTCGGGCCGTAGAACGCGCCATCACCGGGTTTGAGGTCGTACGCCATCCCGGTCGCCTCCAGCGCGGTGCGCAAGGCGCCCTCGGCTCGGTCCCAGAGGGCGTCGTCGCCGATGTGCACCGGGGGGCGGGTGGCGAATTTCACCTTGGCTGCCAACCCGAACGTCGCGTAGTAGCGCAGGATGAAGTCGGCGAGAAAGCGCACCTCGCTCGCGATCTGCTGCTCGCGAAGAAAGACATGGCAGTCGTCCTGCTGGAACTGGCGCACCCGGACGAGCCCGGACAGCGCGCCGGTGACTTCGTTGCGGTGCAGCACGTCGAAGGTGGCCAGGCGCAGCGGCAGCTCGCGATAGGAGTGTCGTTTGGCAAGGTACAGGACGTAGTGCGACGGACAGTTCATCGGCTTCAGCGACATGTCGTGCTCGTTCGTCTCGGTGTCGAGCACGAGAAACATGTTCTCGCGATACTTCCCCCAATGGCCGGACTGTTCCCACAGCGCCTTGTTGTACAGCAGCGGCGTCTTCACCTCCTGGAAATCGTCGCGCTGGAGCTCACGGACGTAGTCGACGAGCGCGTTGTAGATCGTCGTACCGCGCTCCGTCCAGAAGGTGGCGCCGGGCGACACCGCATGATGCATGAACAGGTCGAGCTCGTGACCGAGCTTCCGGTGATCGCGGCGCTTCGCCTCCTCGAGCCGGTAGAGGTACTGATCGAGGTCGTCCTTCTTGAACCAGGCAGTGCCGTAGATGCGCTGCAGCATCTGCCGCTTCTCGTCGCCGCGCCAGTACGCTCCGGCGGTGTTGAGCAGCTTGAAATGCTTGACGAAAGACGTGTCGGGCACGTGCGGTCCGCGGCACAGATCCACGAACGTGCCGTCACGATATACGGAAATGACTTCGTCGTCGCGAAGCTCGGACAACCGCTCGAGCTTCAGCGGATCGTCGGCGAAGAGTCGCGCCGCCTCGTGGCGGTCGACCTCACGCCGTTCGAAGGGAAGCTTTTCCGACGCGACCTTCCGCATCTCGCTCTCGAATTGCGCGAGATCTTCGGGGGTGAATGGCGTGTCGACCTCGAAGTCGTAGTAGAAACCATCCTCGATCGACGGCCCGAATCCGATCTTGGCGTTGGGACGGACGCGCCGAACCGCGGTCGCCAGCACGTGCGCCGCGGAGTGGCGCAGCACGTCGAGTGCGGGCGCGTCCTTCGCGGTGAGCACGCGAAAGCGTCCGCTCTCGCGCAGCGGCGTGACGAGATCCTGAATCTGGCCGTTGATCTCCACCGCGACGGCTGCGCGCAGCAGTCCCTCGCTGATCGCTTTTATCACTTCGGTGGGCAGCGTGCCGGTCGCCACGTGACGCTCGGCGCCATCGGGCAGCGTCAACGTGAGCGTCCCGGAGGAACGATCGACTTCCATGTCGTACGCGGTGCGGGTGAAGCTCAGAGCAGCGGCGTCACGCCACGCTCATAGACGAAGTACAGCGCGATGCCGACGGAGATCACCACCGCGACGACGCTCCACAAGACGATGCGTGACGCGGGGATATCTTCGCGTTGCGGCTCGCTGGGTTCGGGCTTGTACAACGTCGAAACACGCATGAGTCAGGTGGCCTTCTTCTTGCGGGCTGAGTCGCGGAAACCCTGCGTGTAAGCTATCGTTTTGCGACCCACTCCGCCACAGGTTTGACGCATGCGGTCCTTCCGTTATCGCGATGAGGAATCGGCCTCCACGGGCACAGTCGTTGGGGTCCTCGTCGGCGTCCTCGCCGGATTCGCCGCGGGAATGTTCGTCGCACAGCGCGTCGGTGGTCTGGACGGTCTGCGGTCGCGACTGCGTCGGCGCCGCGGCGCGGAAGCACGGGAGGCGGAATCGTTCGAGACAGGGGACGAGGACGAACTGGCGACATACGATCGGGACGAGCTGGAGGAGGAGGAAGAGTACGACGACGTCCTCGAGCAACGCGTCCTGGAGGCGTTCCGCAACGACCCGACGCTGAGCGAGCGCGCGGTGGACATCGGCTCGATCGCCGACGGTGTGATCGAGCTGGCAGGATGGGTCGAGGACGAGGACGAGGCGGAGCACGCGGTGACGATCGCGCGTGGCGTGCCGGGCGTCGACACGGTGGTGAATCGTTTGGCGATCGGCAGCGACGAGCGGCGGTTCGAGGAGGCGGCGCGGCGGGCGCGCGACGGCGATCCGGCGCTGACGGAGACGCGATGGGAGGGAAACATCGTGGGCACGGGCCGGCGGCGGCAGGGGACGTCGCAGGAGCCCGATCGTCACGCCGACCCGCGCGTCGAGCTCGAGGAGCGCTGGCTCGCCGAGCGCGAAGCGGAGCGGAACGCGGCTGACGACATCGAGGGCATCGCCGAACGCCGGCGCCGCCGTGCGCCGCAGAAGGGCGATCGTACCGGCGGCTCTCCGGTGGCGCCCACGGGCGTACCGAAGGGCGATCACGTCGTGCAGGAGGAGTAAGCAGTCGGGAGTCGGCAGTCGGTAGAACCCCAGTCGAGAGTCGGTAGTCGATAGTCGATAGTAGGAGCGTTGGTAGGGAGGGCTCGGCATTCGTGACCCATATGCCGAGCCCTTACCAGTTCAACGCCTCTACTCTCGACTATCGACTATCGACTACCGACTATTTTTCATTCATGACCCTGTCTGACCGCTACGATCCCGCGACCACCGAGCCGGAGATCTACGCTCGCTGGGTGGAAGCGGGGTGTTTCCATGCCGACGCGGCCGCGTCCGACCGAGTGGGCGGCGAGCGGGAGCCATGGACGATCGTGATGCCGCCGCCTAACGTGACGGCCATTCTGCACGTCGGTCATGGCCTGAACAACACGATTCAGGACGTGCTGGTGCGGTGGGCGCGCATGCGCGGCGCCGAAGCGCTGTGGGTGCCCGGCACCGACCACGCCGGTATCGCGACCCAGAACGTCGTGGAGCGGATGATCGCGCAGGAGGGACAGACGCGCTTCGACATCGGCCGCGACGCGTTCGTGCGGCGGACAGAGCGCTTCGTCGAGGAGACCGGCGGCGTCATCCTGCAGCAGCTCCGCGCGATCGGCGCATCGGCGGATTGGCGGCGTACCGCGTACACGCTCTCGCCGGAGTTGTCGCGGGCGGTGCGCGAGGCGTTCGTGCGACTGTACGAGCGAGGGCTCATCTACAAGGGTCATCGCGTCATCCACTGGTGTCCGCGCTGCCTCACGTCGTTGAGCGATGAGGAGGCGGAGTTCAACGACGAATCCGGACGCCTCTTCCACATTCGGTACGGCGCAGGCGCCGGCGCGTCGCGCGACGTGACGATCGCCACGACACGCCCGGAGACGATGCTTGCCGACGTCGCTGTGGCGGTGCATCCGGACGACGAGCGGTACCGCGACCTGATCGGCGCACGCGTGCGTTTGCCCATCGTCGACGTAGAGATTCCGGTCATCGCCGACGAATACGCCGATCCCGCGTTTGGCACCGGTGTGGTGAAGATCACGCCCGCGCACGACGCGAACGACTTCGAGGTCGGCCTGCGACACGGCTTGCCGATGCCGGGGGTGATCGACGCCACAGGCAGGATGGCGGATGCCGGCGGCACCGACGGCTCCGACGGCGGTCGGGTGCCGGAGGCGCTGCGCGGCCTCGATCGCTTCGACGCGCGCGCGCGGATCGTCGAGATGCTGCGCGCGAGCGGCTCGCTGCTCCAGGCCGAGCCGCATCAGCACGCGGTGCGACACTGCTACCGCTGCGACACGGTCGTGGAGCCCCGGCTGTCGGACCAATGGTTCGTGAAGATGGAACCGCTCGCTCGGCCAGCGCTCGCCGCCGTGCGCGACGGGAGCATCCGCATTCTGCCGGAGCGCTGGGAGGCGGTGTACGTCAACTGGCTGGAGCACATCCGCGACTGGAACATCTCGCGCCAGCTGTGGTGGGGACACCGGGTGCCGGTGTGGTACTGCGACGCGTGCGCACCACCGGACAACGTCATCGTGAGCCGTGAGGAGCCGACGACCTGTCCACGCTGCGGCGGCGCCGTGCGGCAGGACGAGGACGTGCTCGACACCTGGTTCTCATCGTGGCTCTGGCCGATGTCGACCCTCGGCTGGCCTAACGAGGAATCGGCTGACCTGCGCGCGTTCTACCCGACGGACGTGCTCGTGACGGCGCCCGAGATTCTCTTCTTCTGGGTGGCACGGATGATCATGTCGGGCTACGCGTTCATGGGGCGCGCGCCGTACCACACCGTGTACCTGCACGGTACGGCGCGTGACACGCAGCATCGGAAGATGTCCAAGTCGCTCGGCAATGGCATCGACCCGCTCGACGTGGTGCGCGTCTACGGCGCGGACGCGTTGCGGTGGACGCTCATCGCGGGAATGGGCCTGGGCGCGGATGTGATCCTCGACCCCGCGGACCTAGAGAAGTCATTCGCGCCGGGACGGAATTTCGCCACGAAGCTGTGGAACATCGGCCGTTTTCTGCTGTCGAACCTCGGCGAAGACGCGGTGCGGCCGCTGTCGTCGATTCCGCTCGAGCGCCTGACGCGCGCCGATCGATGGATTCTGGCGCGTCTCGATGTCGCAATCGACGAATGCGACGCGGCCCTCGGGCCATTGCGTCCGACGACGCTCACCGACGCATCGCCCGACGGCCGTGTGTGGCGGGAGCACGAACGATACGCGGGACTGCGGCTGAACGAATTCGCGGAGACCGCGCGCCGTTTCGTCTGGAACGAGCTGGCAGACTGGTATCTCGAAGCCGTCAAGGGCCGCCTGAGCGCCGCGGAAGCGATCCGACACGATGGCGCATCGGCAGATGTGAGCGATCGCGACATCGCGCGGGCGGTCCTGGTGCACGTGTTCGACCGGGCGCTCCGGCTCCTGCACCCCATCGTGCCATTCATTACTGAAGCGCTCTGGCAACGCCTGCCGCAACACGTCGAGGGCGATTACCTGGTGCGTGCAGCCTGGCCGGACGCCGCTCGCGTGGAAGGTGGAGTGGAAGTGGCGGCGGAATTCGAGCTCGTGCGCGAGATCGTCGCGACACTGCGACAGATCCGCGCCGAGTACGCAGTGCCGCCGGGAAGAACGATCGAGGCGGCGATTGCCGCCGGCCGGACGGGCGGCAGCCGTCATGCCGGCACGCATAACGACGCGCGCGCGGTGGTGGCCGCGGAGATCCCGGTGATCGCAAGACTGGCGCGGGCGACGGTGCGGTTGGTGGACGCGGCGCCAGCGGGCGGCGATGCGGCGGCACATGCGCTCGTGAGCGGCGGCACAGAGATCATCGTTCCCCTCGCCGGTCTGGTCGACGTGGAGAAGGAGTGCACGCGCCTGCGCGGCGAGCTGTCGGCGCTGGAGACACAGATCGTCGCTCTCGAGCAACGGCTCGGCAATGAGAAATTCGTATCGCGTGCACCCGCAAACGTGGTGGACGCCGAGCGCGCCAAGCTGCACGACTGGAGCGCGCGCCGGCAGCAGCTTGCCGGCAAGGTGCGCACACTGTGCGGCGCCTGATCCCTCTCCTCGCCGTCGCCGCCTGCGCATCGGCGGGGGCGCCGCCCGGAGGACCGGAACGACACGAGCCGCCGACGCTCACGAGGGTGACACCGGATTCGGGTGCCACGGACGTCCGCGCGCGCGAGGCCGACTTTCAGTTCGACGAGGTCGTGAGCGAGAAGCCGACCAAGGGCGAGCTCGATCAGGTGTTCGTCATCTCGCCCCGTGACGGCGCGCCGCGGATCGCCTGGCATCGCACCCACATTTCGGTGCGGCCGCGAAACGGCTTCAAGCCGAACACGGCGTACACGGTGACGATGCTGCCGGGAATCTCCGATCTGCGCGGCAATGTCACGAAACAGGGCAAGCAGATTCTCTTCTCGACGGGTCCGACGATTCCCCGACTCGGCATCGTGGGACGGGTATTCGATTGGGCGGCGGAAGCTGCCGCCGTCAACGCAATCGTGGAGGCCGTCCGTCTACCGGATAGCACGGTGTTCATCACCACGAGCGATTCGAGCGGCCAATTCGACGTCGGACCGTTTGGCCCCGGCACCTACACGGTGCGCGGCTACATCGACCAGAACTCCAACTTCATCATCGACAAGACGGAGAAATGGGACAGCGTGACGGTCACGGTCGCAGACGTTCGGCCAACAGTCGAGCTGCTGCTCATCGTACGCGACAGCACGCCGCCGTTGATGACCAACGTAACGATGCTGGACACCGTGACGCTGCAGCTCACCTTCGACCGTCCGCTCGCGGTGTCTCCGGCCGGCGGCTATGGCAAGTTCCACGTCACCCGATCGGATTCCGTTGCCGTTGCGATCGTGCGGGTACTTACACCGATGCAGTACACGAAGCTGCGCGATTCGCTCACGGCCGCCGCCGACACAACGAAGCGCCCGCAACCGCCCGCGGCGCAGCCCTCTGCCGTGCCGCCGCCGGCGAATCCGCCGTCCGCGGTAGCCGGTATACCGGGGGTGGGCGCCAAGAAGCCGCCAGCTCCGATCAAGCCGAGCGTCCCGCCGCCACCTTCCAGTCTGTATCTTCTTCTCTCTGGAGACACGCCCCTACAGCGGGGACGAAGCTACCGCGTCACGGCCACTGACGTACCGGGCCTAACGGGGACGTCAGGCAAGGGGAATCGCGTGCTCACGGTACCCAAAGCGGATACGACGAAGAAGGCTCCGGCGGACAGCGCAGCACGAGCGCGTGCCGACAGCACGCGCCGACCCGCGATTCGGCCGGGCCGACCGCCGCTTCGATGACCGACGAGCGGCGCACCCTGCCAAGCGTGAATGCGCTGCTCGAGACCGATGGTGTGCGCGCGCTGCTCGATCGCGCCCCCCGGACGCTCGTCGTCGACGCCGTGCGGCAAACGCTGGAGGACGCGCGCCGAGAACGCGCCGGGGGCGGGCCTGCGCGTGATGATGTCGAGTGGGCGACCGCAATCGGAGAGGCGCTCCGGCGAAAGCAGCGGCCATCACTGCGGCCTGTCATCAACGCGACGGGCGTGGTGCTGCACACGAATCTGGGCCGCGCGCCCCTGCCGACGGCGGCGCTGGACGCGATTCAGCGCGTCGCGACGGGGTACGCCAATCTCGAGTACGATCTGGAAAGCGGCGGGCGCGGTTCGCGCTACGCCCATTGCGCCGCGCTGCTCCGCGAGCTCACGGGCGCTGAGGATGCAGTTGTCGTCAACAATGGCGCGGCGGCGCTGGTGCTGGTCCTGGACACGATCGCCCGATCGCGGGAAGTGATCGTGTCCCGGGGTGAGCTCGTGGAGATCGGAGGTAGTTTCCGCGTGCCGGAGATCATGGCCAAGAGCGGAGCGCTGCTGGTGGAAGTGGGAACGACCAACCGCACGCATCCGGACGATTATCGGCGCGCGATCCGGACCAATACCGCCGCCATCGTGAAGGTGCACCGAAGCAATTTCGCGCTGGAGGGCTTCGTCGCCGACGTGCCGGTAATGGAGCTCGCCGCGATAGCGGCATCGTCTGGCGCCGAGCCCGCGTTGCCGGTGATCCACGACCTCGGTAGCGGTCTCCTGATTGCCCTCGACGACTTCGGTTTGAGCGGCGAGCCGACGGCGAGGCAGGCGCTGCGCGCCGGCGCGAATGTGGTCTGCATGAGCGGGGACAAGCTGCTCGGTGGACCGCAAGCCGGGCTGCTGCTCGGCGACGCGTCGATCATCGACGGCGTGCGCAGGAACCCGCTGGCGCGATCGTACCGCGTGGACAAGCTCACGCTCGCCGCACTGGAAGCGACGCTGGACCTGTATCGCGAGCCCGCTCGCGCGCTGCGCGAGATCCCCGTCCTGGCGATGCTGACGGCGGGAACCGGCGTGCTGCGCGAGCGTGGACAGCGCGTCGTTCGATCGTTAGGCGACGAGCTGATGACCCGGGTCGAGATCGTCGACTCCGAGGCGAGCGTCGGCGGCGGCGCATTTCCCACGGCGCGCATACCGTCGATCGCGCTGGCGCTGACGGGCAATGCGATGCTGATCGAGCGTCGCCTGCGCGACGGCGATCCACCGGTGATCGCGCGGGTGAGTGACGGGCGTACCTTTCTCGATCTGCGGACGGTCGCGGCGGCGGACGACGACCTCCTTGCGGCCGCGATTGCGGCGGCACTCGTCTGACGATGCGCGCCGCCGTCTTTCTGGATCGCGACGGCACGATCATCGAGGACCGCCATTTTCTGGGCAGACCCGACGAGGTGGCGCTGATCACCGGCGCCGCGAATGCGATCCGCCGGCTGAACGAGGCGGGAGTGCCGGCGGTGGTGGTGACCAATCAATCGGGCATTGCGCGGGGGCTGCTCACCGAGACGGATTACGACGCCGTTCGGGCACGCGTCGACGCGGAGTTGGCGCGCCAAGGGGCGCGGCTGGCGGCGACCTACATGTGTCCGCATCACCCGGACTTCACCGGTCCCTGCGAGTGCCGGAAGCCGGGAACGCTGCTCTACCGCGAAGCTGCGCGGGCGCTCGACCTCGACTTGGCACGTTCGTTCTTCGTCGGCGATCGGTGGCGCGACGTCGCGCCGGCACTCACGTTCGGCGGCCACGGCATTTTGGTGGCATCGCGCAGTACGCCCGATGCAGAACGCGAGCGGGCGCGACGCGAAGTCGACATGGCGTTGTCGCTCGACGATGCAGTGGACATCGTGCTGCGCACGACGCGATGACGTGTCGGATCGCCGTACTGGCGTCGGGGGGCGGCAGCAACTTTCAGGCACTGGCCGACTATCTGGAACAGCGGGGCGCCGACCGGTGTGCGCAGATCGTCGTCGTGGCGAGCGACCGACCGGGCGCAGCGGTGCTCGAGCGCGCTGCCAAGCGCGGCATCGAAACACGCGTACTCGCAACGCCCGTGAATTCGCGGAGAGAACCATTGGACGCTGTGCTGCGAGCGTTCGACGTCGACCTGGTGGTGCTCGCGGGGTACTTGCGCCTCGTACCGGAAAGCGCCGTACGGGAGTGGGCCGGCAGGATCGTAAACGTGCACCCCGCGTTGCTTCCCGCGTTTGGCGGTCCCGGCATGTATGGCTCGCGGGTGCACCAGGCGGTACTGAGCTCCGGTACGGCCATAACGGGCGTAACGGTGCACTTCGTGGATGCGCAGTACGACAGGGGCGCGATCATCGCGCAATGGCCAGTGCCGGTGTTGCCGAATGACGACGCGCCGACGCTGGCCGCTCGGGTGCTACGGGTGGAGCATCTGCTCTACCCACGCGTGGTCGATGCGCTGGCGTCGGGGCGAATCGGGCCGGGAGATAAGCCGCGCGTGAGCGGCGACTTCGTGCTGGCGCCGCACAGTGACGAGGCTTTACGCGACGCTATCGAGCGCAGCGTGGACGGCAGAGCGTGAAGTACGGGAGAAGCAGCTCGTAGGCAGCCCAGCCAGTTGAATCCTCACCGCTGTTGACGTTGGTTCCTGTCCGTCCCTTTTCCTGAATTCCTGCATGCCTCGTGCGCTGCTGTCCGTCTCCGACAAATCCGGCATCGTCGAATTCGCTCGCGGGCTGCGGGCCCTTGGATGGGAGCTCGTGTCGACCGGCGGGACAGCGCAAGCGCTGCGCGCTGCGGGACTCGCGCCGAAGGAAATCGGCGACATCACGGGCGTGCCGGAGATGCTGGATGGGCGTGTGAAGACGCTCCATCCCGCGGTCCACGGCGGGCTGCTGGCCCGCCGGGATTTGCCCGCCCACATGCGTGCGCTGGCCGAGCATTCGATCACGCCGATCGACTTGGTTGCGGTAAATCTGTATCCCTTCCGCGAGACAGCGTCGCGGCCGGACGTGCCGGCAAACGAGGTCATCGAGCAGATCGATATCGGCGGACCGTCGATGCTCCGGTCGGCGGCGAAAAACGCGGCGGCGGTGTGGGTGATCGTGGATCCGTCGGACTATGGACGTGTGCTTTCTGCACTGTCGGCCAAGGACGACGATGTCGATTTACGACGGCTGCTCGCGGAAAAGGTGTTTGCGCACACCTCGGCGTACGACGGCGCGATCGCGCGCTGGTTCAGTCAGCAGCGACAAGACGGGTTTCCGGCAACGCTCACTCTTTCGTTCGAGCGCGCGCAGGCGCTGCGTTACGGCGAAAATCCGGGACAGGCTGCGGCGCTGTACCTGGATTTTCCCGGCGCAGGTATTGGCGCGCTGCAGCAGAAGGGCGGAAAGGAATTGTCGTTCAACAACCTCCTCGATCTCGAGGGGGCGCTGCTCGCACTCGATCCATTCCGCACGGAGACCGCGTGCGCGATCATCAAGCACACCACGCCATGCGGCCTCGCGACAGGAGCCAAACCGGTGGAAGCGTACCGTAAAGCGCTCGCCTGCGATCCCGACTCGGCGTTCGGGTCGGTGATCGGATTCACCGTGCCCGTGGACGAGGACACCGCCAATGCGGTGGCGAGCCTATTCGTCGAGTGCGTCGTGGCGCCGAAGTTCACCGAAACCGCCGTGGAGATTCTCGGCCGGAAGAAAAACCTGCGTCTGCTGCAAGGCACGGCGCAGTGGCCGGCCGGCAGTCTCGACTACAAGCGTGTGCGTGGGGGCATTCTCGTGCAGGAGCGCGCGCCGACCCCGTTGAACGACGACGGATGGCGCGTGGTGACGAAGCGGGCGCCGACGGAGGAAGAGCGGAAGGATCTGCTGTTCGCCTGGCGTGCTGTCGCCTCGGTGAAATCGAATGCGATCGTGATCGCGCACGACGGCGCGACGATCGGAATCGGCGCCGGTCAGATGTCTCGGGTGGACGCCGCATTTCTCGCCGTGCACAAGGCGCGGCTGGCCGGACTGGACACCCGCGGCGCTGTGATCGGCTCCGACGCCTTTTTTCCGTTTCGGGATAGCCTCGACCAAGTGGCGGAAGCGGGTGTGCGCGCCGTCGTGCAGCCGGGCGGCTCCGTGCGGGATGCCGAAGTCATCGCGGCCGCTGACGAGAAGGCGATCGCGATGGTGTTCACCGGCCAGCGTCTCTTCCGGCATTAGGCAGCTTGGGCTTCAATATCTTCTTGCCTCTCATCATCTTTCAGCTCTCCCCCGCCCCGCTTTGCAGCGGGGCGCTTGCTGTGTGAAACCACGGATCGCCATGGCGACCTCTTCGACATCCGAGCTCGATTACCGGCCGTCGTATTTGGCGGCGGCAATCGTTTCGGTGGCAGTACTCACTCTTTATCTCGTGACCCTCGCGCCGTCGACGGCCATGTGGGACACGAGCGAGTACATCGCCGCGGCGTACACACTCGGGCTCCCACACCCACCCGGGAATCCGCTGTTCGTTTTGATCGGTCGCGTGTTCGCGATTCTCCCCATCGCGCCTAACGTGGCAACGCGGGTGAATGTCCTGGCGGCCATCTGCAGTGCCGTGTCGGCGGGAATGTGGTTCCTGGTCACCGAGCGCGTTCTGGTCGGCTGGCTGCCGCAGCGGTGGCAGCGCATCACGGGCGGCGTCATCGCGGCGATGATTGGCGCGACGGCATTCACGGTCTGGAACCAGTCGGTGGTGAACGAGAAGGTGTACACGGTGTCGTTGGTCGGCATCGCCATCATCTCCTGGCTGATGATTCGCTGGTCCGACGATCCCGACGGGCGCAAAGCCGACCGGTTGCTCGTCCTCGTGGCCTACCTGCTCGGTCTCGGCTACGCCAACCATATGGGCGGGATGCTCGCCGCGCCCGCGGCGGCATTGGCGGTGGTCGTGAGGCGGCCGCGGACACTCGTGCGGTGGCCTCTCCTCCTTGCCTGCGCTGGTGCGCTCGTGCTCGGCCTCACGCCGTTCGCCACGCAACCGATTCGTTCCGCGTACTATCCCGCCATCAACGAGGGCGAGCCCACGGCCTGTCGAACGAAGATCGGGCCATCGTGCACCTTCTCGACGGGGACGTACGCCGCGTTCATGTACAACTTCAATCGCGGCCAATACGGCAAGCCCGAGCTGACGGATCGCCAGGCACCGTTCCCCGCGCAGATCGGGATGTGGTGGCTGTACTTCAAGTGGCAATGGCTACGCGATGCGCACGACAACCATCAGGGGCTGCAGGCGATCCTGGCCGCCGTATTTCTCGTGCTCGGTCTGTTCGGCGCCTACGTCCACTGGCAACGAGATCGGCGAAGCTTCTGGTACTTCGGCGCGTACATGTTCACCGTCACGCTGCTGTTGATCTATTACCTCAACTTCAAGTATGGCGCGTCGCAGTCGCCGGAACTTGGGGACAACGTGCCGCGTGAAGTGCGCGACCGCGATTATTTCTTCCTCTGGAGCTTCTCGCCGTGGGGCGTGTGGGCGGCGCTCGGTCTCCTGTATATCTGGGAGTCGCTGTCATCCCTGGTTCGCTCGGAAGAGGTGCGCGTTGGCCGCGAGGTCGTCACGATGCCGACGCGCCAATCGCTGGCCATGACGTCACCGGTGCTGCTGCTGGCGCTCGTGCCGCTGTTCACGAACTGGTCTACGGCGTCGCGGCGTGGACAGACCGACACGGCAGATTTCGCAAAGGATCTGCTCAATTCCGTAGAGCCATATGGCGTGCTCGTGACCGTGGGAGACAACGATACCTTCCCTCTCTGGTACGCACAGGAAGTCGAGGGCGTGCGCAAGGACGTCGTGGTCGCGAATACCTCGTTGCTGAACACCGATTGGTACACGCGGCAGCTCATCCGGCGTCCAGTGTACCAGTACGACGAAGCGAAGGGACCGGCGATCTACCGCGGCCGAGGATGGCCGAAGCCGCCGGCGCCGCCACTGCACATGACGCTGGACGAAGCGGATTCCGTGCCCCCGGCCTTCCAGATGCCGCAGCCGATGCAATTCAAGGCGGGATGCACCGGCGGCTCGTGCGCGATCAATGCGACGATTCAGCCACACGTTTTGATGCGCGCCGATCTGTTCGTGTTGAGGATGATCAGCGACTCGTATGGCACACGCCCGATCTACTTCAGCCGCACATCCGGTGGGTACCCGAAGGAGCTCGGGCTGGGCGATTACGTGCTCACCCAGGGTCTCGCGTCGAAGGTGTTCGTTCCGCCGAAGGCGTCCGATCGCGACACGCTATACATGCAGGGCGACGGCTGGTTGGACGTACCGCGCACCCTGGCGCTCTGGACCCAGGTGTTCACGGCACCGAAGTCGCTCGTTCGCCGCGGCGACTGGATCGACCGTCCGTCGGTGGGCATTCCTTATCTGTATGTGGCGACGGGGCTCGAGCTCGCGGAGGCGTTGCAGTTAGAGGGCCAGACGCCGCTCGCGGACCAGGTCATGAGCACGTCACGGCAGGTCGCCAACGCCGTGCGGCTGGGCGGATTGGTCCAGGCGCCGCAAGCGATGCCCGCGCCCGCCGTGCCGTCCGATACGGCGCGCGGGATGTTACTTCCGGAGCGGCCGAAAAAATAACGGGTGCGACGTCACGGCGCGGCGGTACGTCACCGCGTCCACTGCTGGTACTGTGTCTCGATCTGTGCCGGTGTTGCGCGGCCGTCGAGAATGAGCACACGATAGCGGAACGTCGTCGATTCGCCGGGCGCGAGGCGAAATCCGAGCGTCTCCTTACCATTGCTGAAGATCTTCTGTCCGAGCGGATTGGCGGCGAACAGACCGTAGCCGCGCGCGTGCCAATAGGTCGGGAAACCGACGTTGCTCGGATGATCCAGAATAGCGATGGTGATGGGTTGATGCTGGAGCTCGCCCCGGAGCATGGCCCACCGGCCGCGCGTGGCCCACACTGAATCTCCCTCGAATCCTTCCGAGCTGCGGTATCGGCCGGTGACGCCAGTGTTGTCGAGCACGGGAACCGACGTGGCCTTGCCGGCGGCATCCGTGAAGACTTCGGCCTTGGTGGAGGGCTGCTCCAGGCCGCGCGCCGCACGCATGCCCAAAAGACCGTCCTTCTGATCGTTGAAGCGCACTGTATCGTCAAGCGCGGTCAACGTCGTTATGCGGTCGACGGAGCGCAGTCCCGTCGCAGCGCGGAAGATGAATCGCGTGTCCTCGCGCAGCAGCGCCCTGCCGCGAGAGTCGACCCAGTCGGCTGTCACGTCGAGGACGCCCTGGCCAACTCCACTGTGCACGCCCCGAACCGCTCGCTGCACGATCGTGCCCATCTTCGGCGCGCGAGCAGCCGGGATCGCATTCGAGTTGTTCCAGAAGTCCAGGCCGTTCACGTCCTCGTAGGTGAACCAGAGTCCGACCTGATGCGGGTGGTCGACGCGTTCGCCCGGCCGCGGCTCCAGCGGAAAGCCGCGCGTCACCACGATGCCGGACGCGGATCGCAGCGGGTACAGGACGGGCTTCTTGATCGTGGTGGGCCAGATGTACGCGGTGAACGGCTTGCCGTCGACGAGCACGTCGATGCGCCGCGCGCTGTCGTGTCGGACGATGTCGACATATGGAGGGCGTGGGCGTTGCGCTCTGGCGGACGTAGCCGACAGCACAGCGCCCATTCCAGCGAGGACGAGGAAGAGCGAGGACGAGGGTCCCGTGTTACGCATGCAGCGCCGTTCCAGTGAATGAGGAAAACGCAGGTGGGATCAGGCGACGACGCCCTCGCCGGCAAGCACGCCGCGCATGTAGGCGAATGACTGCTTCATGCCAGGTAGCGGGACGTCGGCGTCGATCTCATACTCGAGATTGACGTACCCTGCATAGCCCATGGCGGCGAGCTGCCGGAATAGCGCCGGAATCGGCAGCACTCCCTCGCCGACGATACACTGGCTGTCTTTGGCGTGCGCATCGCGCAGATCCTTCGCGTGCAGGTCGAGCAGCCGCGGTCCGGCATCGGCGGCGGCACGCACGATGTCGGCGCCGGCGCGCGACGCATGGCCGATGTCCATGCACAGGCCGACACGCGGATCCAGATCGCGCACGTGCTTCAGCACGTCGTACGGCGACGGAAAGTGCTTGTCCTCAGGGCCATGATTGTGGATGGCCACCTTGATATCGTAACGCTTGACGAAGCGCTCGATGCGCGGCAGAACGTCGGGCGCACAGGTGCCGACGATGAGGGGCATTCCGGCGGCTTTTGCGTAATCGAAGTATTTCTGTACGTCCTCGTCGGTGTCCTTGCCGAAGGTAATCGTACCGCCGCCGACGATCTGGAAACCCTGCGCCTCGATCTCCTTCCGGGCGGCGGCAAGCTGCTCGGCCGTCAGCTCGTACGGCAGGTGTACAGATTTGAAGTTCACATACGGCGTCCGTAGCTCCTTGATCATCGCCAGCGCCTGGTCGCGTGGAAATTTGCGGAGCGAGTAACTGGCGACACCGAGATTGACAGCGGCCTTGGAGCGCGCGGCGGCACGGCCGCGCGGCGCCGACTCGATCGGGAGCGCGGCCGCGGCGGCGGGCGCGGCGGCGGCGCCAGCCAGACCGGCGGCGGCAATCGTGAGAAAGGTTCGGCGCGGCACCACGGGCTCGGACATCGTCGACCTCACGGGAGCGACTTAATCGTTTAAGCGATGCGAATGTACTCGGGATCGCGACCATGGGCAACGTCAGATCGCCACCGCCATCACGGCCTCCGGCGTCCACTCGCCGATCGGCCGTGCCGGCAGTAATCGTCCGCGGCTCATCACGGCGAGTCGGTCGCAGAGCCCGAACAGCTCGGGGAGATACGAGCTCACGAGCAACACGGCCTTACCCTGCGCGGCAATGTGAACGATGGCTTCATAGACCTGGGCCTTGCTGCCGATGTCGATCCCGCGTGTGGGCTCGTCCAACAGCAGCACATCGGCATCCTGGAACAGGAGCCGCGCCACCGCGACCTTCTGTTGATTGCCGCCGGACAATGACCGCACGCTCTGATCGGGCGTACGGGCCCGGATCCCCAAAGCGCGCATCAGCGCGGAGGCTCCGGCTCGCTGCCGCTGCCTATCGATGATGCCCGCGCGGGCGACCGCGGGCAGCCGGGTGGCGGTGATGTTGTCAGTGACGGACAGCGGCAACGCGAGCCCCTCACGCTTGCGATCTTCGCTGAGATAGCCAAAACCACTCGCGATACGGCCGCGCGGGGTGGCGCCGGGCCGGTCGAGTGTTCTTCCTCGCTTGGTGATCACGCCTGCCACGATCGGCGTTAGGCCGAACATCGCGCGTACGAGCTCCGTTCGTCCGGAGCCGATGAGGCCGGCGATGCCAAGGATTTCGCCCGCCCGCAACTCGAACGTCGCCTCTCGCACACCTCGCGCTACGAGTCCCTGCACGTGCAAGAGCACGTCACCCGGCACGCGCGGCGCGCGCGGTGGAAATAACCCGCTCATCGACCTGCCGACCATCTGCGCGATCAGGCTCTCGTTGCTCGCGTCGGCGATCGTGCCACTGTCGACGCTGCGGCCGTCGCGCAGTACGGTGTACGTCTGCGCGATCTCGCGTACTTCCTCGAGAAAGTGGCTGATGTACAGCACGGCAATTCCTTGCGCTGTCAGTTGCCTCACCAGCAGGAACAACCGCTCGACGTCGGCGCGCTGGAAGCTGCTCGTCGGCTCGTCCATGAGGACGACACGCGCGTCAGCGGCGAGCGCGCGGCAGATCTCGATCACCTGTCTCGCCGCGAGCGGCAGATCGGCGACGCGATCGCCTGGATCGATCTCGGAATGACCGAACTCGCCGAGGAGGCGCACCGCCACACTCTCCGCTCTGCGTCGATCGAACACACCCGCTCGCGACGGCTCGGCACCGAGCACGATGTTCTCCGCCACCGTCAGATGTGGGCACAACGCGAGCTCCTGATGAATGAGCGCGAGTCCGCGCCGCCGCGCCTCGTGAGGTGACTCCGGCGCGTACGGCATGCCGTTCACCTCCATCTCGCCGGCATCCGCGCGATAGGTGCCGGCCAGGAGGTTCATCAGCGTGCTCTTCCCTGCGCCATTCTCGCCGATGACCGCGTGCACCTCGCCTGGTCGCAGCTCGAGATCGACGCCACTCAGCGCCGCCGTCGCCCCGAATCGTTTGGCAACTGCGGCCACGCGGAGAACGGGACTGGGTCCGACGGTGGCCGCGGCGACAGCACTCATCAGCCAGGCGACAAATAGCGGTCGATCGGCGGCCTGACGAGCTCCCGGATCGCCGCCGAATCGACGTTAGCGGGCGTGACCATCGTCACCCCCGTATCGATGCGCTTTTCGACCGGTTGGCCGTGCAGATGGGCGACGATGGTCTTCACCCCGAGATAGCCCATGCGCATCGGATTCTGAACGGCGATGCCGTCGAGCTGACCCGCTCGCAACGCGTCGAGAAGGATGGTGCTCGCATCGAAACCGACGAGGTGGATCTTCCCCGCCCTGCCGAGATCCTGCAGCGCCAGCAGCATGCCAATCGTCGATGACTCGTTTGGCGTGAATATGCCCTGCAGGGTGCCACCGAAGCGGTTCAGCAGGTTCTCCGACGCGCGCTTCGCGGTCTCACGTGTCGCGCCGGCGTACTGGTCCGACGATACGACGACCACCGCTGGATACTTCGCGCGCAGCTCGGCCAGAAAGCCCTCTTCCCGTTCGTGGGTGCTCGCGGACCCCTCGGCATACCGAAGCAGGAGGACGTTCCCCTTTCCACCCAGCAATTCGCCGAGACGGTCCGCCGCGAGCACGCCGCCCTTGCGGTTGTCGGTGGCCACGAAGCTCACGATGGAGTCTGACTCCAGGCCGGAGTCGATGATCACCGTTGGCACGCCAGCCCGCTTGGCCTCTTCGACGGGACGCACGAGGGCTCTGCTATCGAGGGGCGCCAGCACGATGCCCTGCACACCTTCCGACAGAAAGCCTTCGACGACATCGATCTGCTGCTCGCGATCGTCTTCGCGCAGCGGGCCTTTCCAGATCACGCGCACGTTCGTGCCCTGCGCCGCGAGCTCGCGTGCTGCCTGAACCGCGCCGGCATGAATGCTCCGCCAGAACTCGTGCGTCGTTCCTTTGGGGATGACGGCGATCGAAAGGGCGCTACCGGACGAAGCGCCGGCATCACGACCGGACCGGCCACACGCAGAGGCGATGAGCGCCGCGATCAGAACGAGTGCACCGCGGCGGTGTGTCACGATCTGCAACCGCTGGAAAGACGCCACCTGTCGTTACCTCCGAATGCGAGGATGCGCGTCACGAACCATGACGCGCCGTCTCGAGCACGAGCACAGATGCAATACTGCTTGGCGCGACCGCGGGAAGCTGGACGACGACGCCGCTGTCGCCCGACTGCACCGGTAGCGGCTGACGATCGGTGAGCAGATACGCGCGGGTGGGCTTGTCCGTCATCCCGTCGAGTACGAGTCTGCCGTCCTTCGGCCAGTCGAAGACGTGAGCGTACACCCTGCCCGGCTTCACTGTGTAACGACCCCAGCGTGGCAGCCCATAGGGGCTCGCCGTCGTTCCATATATGGCCTCGCCGTTCACGCGCATCCAGTCGCCCATCTCCCGGAGACGGCTGACACTCGCCGCCGGTATTTCGCCCACCGAGGTCGGTCCGACGTTGAGGAGGAAGTTACCGCCCTTCGAAGCCACGTCGATGAGCGTTCGCAGCAGCGTTCGCGGGTCCTTCCAGTCATCGTCGTACGCCTTGAAGCCCCATGTGTCATTCATCGTCATGCAAGTTTCCCAATCCACACCGGGCAGACCTTCCGGAGGCACCCGCTGCTCCGGCGTGCCGAAGTCGCCGAGTGGCGGCGCACCCTTCTTCGCGAAGCCGCTCATGCCCTGACGACTATGGCCGACGCGGTTGTTGACGATGATACCGGGACGAATCGCACGCACGAAATCGTACAGGTCGCGACCGCGGTCGTCGTTCCAATCAGGTATCCACTCTCCATCGAACCAGAGCACGTCGATTTCGGGGTTCTGCGCCAGCAGCTCGCGGAGCTGAGGCTTCATGTACATCTCTACATACCGGCCGAAGTTCGGATTGGTGGCCGTTCGGGTGTTGTAATCTGGATAGTTCGGCGCCTGCGCGTCGGGATGGTGCCAGTCCATGATCGAGTAGTACACGCCGAAACGGATACCCTGTCGGTGCGCCGCCTCCGCGAGCGCGCGGACCACGTCGCGATGGTAAGGCGCGGCGTGCACGATGTCGTAGTGCGACACGGGCGAGTCGAACATCGCAAAGCCATCATGGTGTTTCGACGTGATGATGATGTACTTCATTCCGGCGGCTTTCGCGATCCGCACCCACTCGTCGACATCGAAGTTCGTCGGATTGAACTGGCGCACGAACTGCTCGTAATCGGCAATCGGCACGTGTGCACTGTTCATGATCCACTCGCCGGTACCTGACACGCGCTCGCCGTGGTACACTCCCGCCGGCACGGCGTACGCGCCCCAATGGATGAACATTCCAAAGCGCGCCTCGCGCCACCACTCCATGCGCGCGTCGCGCTGGGCCCCTGACGCGCGCGAACCCTCCTGCGCGCGTGCCGCACCCGCGTGCGCGCTCACGATCATGCTGACGGCTGACGCGATGCCAAACAAGCGGTATCGAGGTCGCACGGTGCTCTCCTCAAAGGAACGTTTATCATGTGCGCGCCGCCGTCTCGACCCAGGCGGCGCCGTACGGGAAGGCAAAACGACGGAGGCTCTCCGGTTTCATCGTGATGCTGTAACCCGGTGCCGCGGGCGGCATGTATCGTCCGCTGCGGATGACGACCGGATGAACAAAATGTTCGTGGAGATGATCCACGTATTCGACAACGCGGTCGTCGAGCGCACCGCCGACAGCGATGTAATCGAAGATCGCGATGTGCTGTACGTACTCGCACAACCCGACGCCGCCGGCGTGCGGGCACACCGGGATGCCGAACTTCGCGGCGAGGAGCAGCACCGCCAATACCTCGTTCACGCCTCCCAACCTGCAGCAATCGATCTGACAGAATCGCATGGCATTGGCTTGCATGAGCTGCTTGAATATCACTCGATTCTGGCACTGCTCACCCGTGGCGACGCCGATCGGCGCGATCGCGCGAGCGATGGCTCCGTGTCCAAGGACGTCGTCGGGGCTCGTCGGCTCCTCGATCCACCAGGGGTTGAAACGCGCCAATTCCTGCACGTTTTCGATCGCCTCCTCCACGCCCCACACCTGGTTGGCATCGAGCATCAACTTGCGATCCGGGCCGATCTCCTCGCGAATGATGGCGGCGCGACGGATATCGTCGCGCAGGTCACGGCCAACCTTGATTTTGAAATGCGTCCACCCTTGCGCCACACCCTCGCGGCAGAGGCGCCGGATTCGGTCGTCTGAATAGCCCAGCCAACCGGCGGACGTTGTGTACGCCGGGTAGCCTGATTGCCTCATCTCTGCCTCTCGCTCGGCGCGGCCGCTCGCACGCGATCGCAGTATGTCCAACGCCTCCTGAGGAGTGAGTGCGTCGGTGAGGTACCTGAAGTCCACACAGCCGACAAGCGCTTCCGGACTCATATCGGCGAGCAGCTTCCAGAGCGGCTTCCCTTCGGCTTTGGCGTAGAGATCCCATACCGCGTTCACGAGGGCGGCCGCAGCCAGGTGGATGACACCTTTCTCCGGCCCAACCCAGCGCAGCTGCGAATCGCTGACGACGCGCCGCCAAAATGCAGCGAGATCAGACACGATCTCTTCGAGTGTCAAGCCAACGACCAAGTGAGCCAGTGCGCGGATACCGGCGACGCACAGCTCGTTGCCGCGGCCAATCGTGAAGGTAAGGCCGTGCCCTTCCAGCCCCGGAACGTTGGTGCGTATCACCGCGTACGCCGCCGAGTAATCGGGATCCGGATGCATCGCGTCGGATCCGTCCGATTGCCGCGAAGTCGGAAACCGAATGTCATGGACGTCGACGCCGCTGATAATGATCGACATTGCCGGGGATGCCTGGGTCACATGGCCGTGAAGCCGCCGTCGACCGGAAGCGCCACGCCGGTGACGAACGACGCTTCAGGTGAGACGAGCCAGAGCGCGGCGTCGGCGCACTCCTCGACCGTGCCGAGACGTCCCATCGGCTGCGCGCCCGCGTAGGCGCGCCACGCCGCCTCAGGATCAGGCATCGCGCTCGCGAAGCGACGCAGCATCGGGGTGTCGATGACTCCCGGACAGAGCGCGTTGACGCGAATGCCACGAGTGGCATAGTCGAGCGCCAGGGCCTTGGCGAGCATGACCACCGCCCCCTTGGATGCGCAATAAACCGGGGAGTCGGTCTGCGCCACCAGCCCGGTCTTGCTCGCCGTGAAGAGTATCGAGCCACCGTTCCGCGCAAGCATCAGAGGTATCGCATGACGCGCCGCATACAGGGGTCCGAGGAGATTCACGCGCAGCAGTGCGTCGATCGCTTCGTCGGAGCTGTCCGGGAGCAGTCTGGGAAGGGTCACGCCCGCATTACAGAACAGAATGTCTACCGCGCCAAACTGCTCGACGCAGGCATCGATCGCGCGCTCGTCATCCTCGCGGCGGCCGACGTCGGTGTGCACGAAGCTGGCGATGCCGCCGGCTGACGCGATCTCGCGCGCGAGCGACTCGCCTTCATCGGTAAGCAGGTCAGCGAGCAGCAGGCGCGCGCCCTCAGCTGCAAAGCGCAACGCGCACGCGCGGCCGATTCCCGAGCTCGCGCCGGTGATCACAACCGCCTTCCCGGTGAGACGTCCGCTAGCTCGGGACACGGACGCGCCGCCAGAAGGTGCAAGCGTGTTCAGCTCGAATGAATTTCATCCTCACATCTTCAGCGTCACGAAGCCGCCGTCGATCGCGTAGTTGCTCCCGGTGATGAATGATGACGCGTCGGAACAGAGGAACAGAGCGAGATCGGCAACCTCCTCGGGCCGACCCATGCGGCCGATGGGCTGCGTCTTCGAGAGCGCCTCGAACATCTCACGCTCCCGCCCGGGATAACTGGCGGCAAGGAAGCCATCGACGAACGGTGTATGGACACGCCCTGGCGCTACGCAGTTACAGCGGATCTTCTGGTCGATGTAATCTCGCGCGACGGAGAGAGTCATCGTAAGCACGGCGCCCTTCGTCATCGAATAGGCAAAGCGATCCGGGATGCCGACACTCGAGGCCACCGACGCGATGTTGAGAATGACGCCCCCACGTGCGTCCCTCTTCATGTGGATCACACCGGCACGCATGCAGTTGTAGATGCCTTTCACGTTCACAGCGTAGAGGCGGTCGAGATCTGACTCGGTGGTCTGCTCGATATTTCCCACGTGCGCAATGCCAGCGCTGTTCACGAGGACGTCAAGCCGGCCCAGACGATCGCACGCGCCACTGAAGGCGTCGGCGACGTCCCGCTGCTTGGTGACGTCACACACGAATGCTGCGGCCTGGCCGCCTGTGCTGTCGATGGCCGACGCAACGTCTTCGGCTGCGGCGCGGTCGATGTCCAGCACCGCCACACGCGCGCCGGCTCGCGCAAAGCGAATCGCGATAGCACGGCCGATTCCCGAACCGGCACCGGTGACGATTGCCGTCTTCCTCTCCAGTTGGCGATCAGTCACGGTCCGGTGTCGCCGGGGCTAGCCGGTACACTTCGGCGGCCGTTCCACCATAGAAGCGATCACGCGCGCCAGCGCTCCAGTCAGCGGTAAGGTCGAGGAGGAACTCGCACCAGCAGCGCTGGCTGCCAGCAAGTGTGACTACCGGCCAATCGGTGCCGTACATCAGGCGATCGGGACCAAAACAGTCGACGACCGCCATCGCGTAAGGGCGGAGGTCCTCATTCCTGCGATGCGCTGTGTCGGCCTCGGTGAGCAGTCCCGAGAGCTTGCAGTACACGTTGTCGCAGCGTGCGAGTTGCCCGATGTCGTTCACCCAGGACTTGAAAGAGCGACCATCGATCGTTGGTTTGCCGCAATGGTCCAGCACAAACGTTGTTTCCGGACACGCGCGCACCAGACTCACAGTATCGGCGAGTTGATCGTGCGTCACGCACAGATCGAACGAATACCCACGCTGACCGACCATTCGCACGCCTTCGACGAATGAGCGCTTCAAGCAGAATCCGGGCGACTCCCTCTGGATGTTGCGGCGGACCCCGCGGACGAGCGGATACGTCTCGAATGCCCGCAACGCATCGACGAGTCGGTGCGGACACGTGACCTCCGCGAATGCGACAATCGCCGTTATGCGCGGCTCCATCGCGCCGAGCTGTGCCAAGTACTCGACCTCGCGCAGGTGCTGCTCGGGCGCGCAGTTGGCTTCGACGACAACGATGCGCTCCACGTGCATGGCGCCCGTGGACTCGTACTCCGCCGGCGCATAGGCGCGCCGAAGCGGCTGGAACTCCGATAACCAGGGATAGTGCAGAATCGCGGGATCCCAGAAATGCACGTGGGAGTCGACAATCATGACGCAGACCACGCAATGCGCCAGCGATCCAGCGCCACCGCAAGCACGATGATCGTGCCGATGATGATCTCCTGGATGTAATTCGGCCAGCCCATCTGCTGACAGCCGTTGCGAAGAAAAGCCATGATGAGCGCGCCGACCATGGATCCCGAGATACTGCCCTCACCGCCGAACAGGCTGCCTCCGCCGATCACCACGGCAGCGATGATGTCCAGCTCACTGCCGTTCGCGACGGTCGGATCGCCGAGACGAAGCCGCGACATCTGCATCACGCCTGCGAGACCGAACAGCAGCCCCGCGAGCGAATACGTCTCGAGCTTCAGGCGGTCGGTGGCGATACCGCACGCGCGCGCAGCCGCTTCATTCGATCCGAGCGCGAACAGCCGCCGGCCGAAGATCGTCGTCCGTAGGACGGCGGCAGCGAACACTGCCAGTGCCGCGGTCACCCACACGCCAGGCGGGAAAACCATCCACGCGTGACGCGGAAATGTCACCAGGAGACCATCGATCCACGTCGATGGAATGGTGACGGTCTGCTCGTGTGCGAGCCACTTCGCCACACCGCGAACAATGCCGAGAGTGCCGAGCGTCGCGATGAACGGCACAACACCGAGACGGGTGATCAGCAATCCATTCGCGACGCCGACGAGACCGCCGACGAGCACAGCTGACGCGAGCGCCACGATTGGCAGCCAGCCGCTATTCAACCCAAGGGCGGCGACGACACCAGTCAGGGCGATGACTGCCCCGACCGAAAGATCGATGCCGCCACTGACGATGATCATCGTCATACCGATCGCGCCGAGCGCCACGATCACCGTCTGGGAGAGAACGATACGCAGGTTGAACGTCGAGAGATACCGTGCAGGCGCGTCCGTGAAAACGGCGAAGGCCAAAATCACGACGACGAGCGCGAGCGATGGGCCCAAACGGGCAAGCCATCGGCGCAGCGTCTCCGCCGGAATCGCTAGCTGCTGTCGTCTCAGAGAGAGCGTGGACATGCTGGACCGTTCGGTCGCCGAAGTGTAGCAAGACACGGAGAAACGCCGTTGAATCGCGCGCGCTTCTTGCCTTGGTGCGCGTGTGAGCCTAGTGTAGTCTGCGCATGCGGCTGAGGTGGCCGCAACGCGTGCCGCCGATTCGCGTGGAGGATCCCATGCCCGGCCTCATTTCCGACCTCCGGCTCGGGCTGATCCCGCCGGTCGCTTTCATACTTCTCGCGTCGGGCTGCCAACACCAGCCACCATCGACGAGCCCTGCTCCGTCGGCGCAGGATTCGATCGATGTCGGCTACGGTACCCAGGCCAAGCACGACGTGACGGGCTCCATTTCCGCCGTGGACGGTCACGATGCCCGGCGGACGACGGCGACGAACATCGCTGACTTGCTCGACGGCCGCGTCGCCGGCTTGGACGTCCGGCGACTGCCTAACGGCGCGGTCTCCATCCGAATACGGGGCGATCGTTCGCTGCTCAGCTCGGGGGAGCCGCTGATCGTCGTCGACGGCATCCCGCGCACGGCAAACGATGGCGTCCTGCAGGACCTGGATCCGCGGGATGTCGCATCCATTTCCGTGTTGAAGGATGCGGGCTCGCTCGCCGCCTACGGCTCGCGCGGGGCCAACGGAGTCATTCTCATCACGACGAAGAAACAGTAGTGACCCTCCACGCCGTAGGCTCACAGGGCGCCGCCGCACGCACTCGCGCTGCGGCGGCGCTTTGACGCCGGATCAGTACCCGGGGTTCTGCGGAAACGCGTTGCTGGAGAGCGTGATCTGCTCCGTCGGAATTGGCCGTAAGACGTGGTATGGCTGAATGCTGAGCGCCGCCGCGGCGTTGTACTTGAGCACGCGCTCCAGCAGCTTACCCGTGCGCACGAGGTCGAACCAACGCATCTGTTCGCCACCCAGCTCTCGAGCGCGTTCGTCGAGTATGAAATCGATGTTCAGATCGGCCGTGGTGACGTCCATAGCGGACTTGGCAACGCCGGCCTTGGCCGCGCGTTCCCGCACGGCATTGACGTATGGTAGCGCCTCCGTGGCCCTGCCGTCGCGCATCAGCGCCTCGGCGGCAATGAGGTAGGTCTCGGCGAGGCGCATCGTCGGCCAGTCGCGTGAGCCACGCGTATCGTTCACCGTCAAGCGCGCTGGGTCGATGAACTTCTTGTTGAAGGATGGAAAGGCGGCATCGGTGTACTTCGCGGGTGTGAGAATGGTGCAGATGTTGTGCGTCGCACTGTCAGCCGCCGAAATCTGGTAACCCGGCATCCAGATGGCTGTGTCTCCAACCTGAATGGTCTTCCCGCTGGCTTTGCATTTCGTCGACACGTTTGCGTAGTAGACGGTGGTGTAGCTGTCGTCGTAGCGCGTGTCCTTGGTGCGATCCCACAGGTTGAGGAGGTAGTTGGTGGACCGGAAGCGCTTGAATGCGCGTCCGTTCGCCAGATCGCGGACCATTCCCGGGAATAGCTCGTATGCCATGAGATAGTACAGGTGCGACGAGTTTCCGGGGCCCGTAGTGAGTGGGTCGGCTGTGAACTGAACAGACCAAACGATCTCCGAGTTTCGCTTGTTTCCGAACGCCCACAGATCGGAGTACCGCGGCAGCAGGTGGAAGAGCCCGGAATTGATAACCGCCTGGGCTTCCGTCGCCGCTTTGGCCATGTCACCGGGCGCAGCGCGCGTGAGGTACACGAGTGCCAGGAGATGTTGAGCCGCCGGTTTGGTGGCGCGACCGTAGTCGTTCTGCGTGGGCGGAAGGTTCGCCTCGGCGAACTGGAGGTCGGACACGATCGCGTTATAGATCGCTGATACAGAATCGCGATTTGCGACGGTCGTTGGGCCCTGCGTCGGTGTGAGCAGTAGCGGGGCCGGTCCCCAGATCCGCACGATATTGAAGTAATACAGCGCCCGAAGAAAGCGCGCTTCGGCGATACGTTCCGTGCGCAGCGCTGCGCTTACCGGAACGGCGGTATCGGCAATCGCCGTGTTGGCCGTATTGATCGCGCGATAAAAGCTCCGCCAGGAATCACGGATAAACAATTCGTCGCCGTTGAGCTGGGGGGTGTAGTCGTTGATCTGCTTATGACTCCCGTCACTGCCCTTCGTGAACTCGTCGGTGCCGAACACCGTCATCGTCAACCCCATTTCCTGCCCGTACCAGTCACGAAGATTCTCGTACGAGGCATTCACGGCAGCATCGAAGCCGGCAGGTGTATTGAAGTAGGCGCTCGTGATGCCCGTGATCGGGACCTCTTTGAGGTCCACGCATGAGGCGGCGGAGAATCCTATCACCACCGCGGCCAGCGGCGCGATGCGCGCGCGCTGGATCAATGCGGTCCGGAATATCATGGCGGCGTTCACCGGTTAAAAGCCAAAAGTCGCGCCGAGGAGAAACATGCGGTACGCCGGCGTGCCAGCGCTCGTACGCCCCTCAGGATCCAGTCCCGTGAATCGCGTAAAGGTGAACGGATTCTGGGCCGTCCCGTAGACGCGCACGCTGCCGGCACCGATGTGCTGCACCACCCGCTCCGGCACAGTGATGCCGACGGTAATGTTCCTGATTCGTGTGAACGAGCCGTCCTGATAGCCGCGAGTATCGCCGTAGATCGGATTCTCCTGGTTCTTGTTCGGCCGCGGATCTGTATTGCTCGGGTTTGTCGGCGTCCAGTAGTTCACCAGGACGCCGTTGTAGCGGCCGGCGAGCGTACTGTTGCTCGTGACGAAGGTGTTATGGACCATGAAGCCCTGTCGCGTAATCACCTGTACGGCGACATCGAACCGCTTCCAATCCAGGCGGCTGCTATAGCTGCCCGTCCACTTCGGATATGTGTTGCCGAGGATCTGCAGATCGTAAACATCGATCTTGCCGTCCGGCGCGCCATTGGGTCCGCTGATATCCTGCACGCGAATCTGCCCGGGCAGCTGTTTGTAAATAGCCGCTTGCGCAGAATCTGCTTGCTGCCAGATACCAAGGAACCGGTAGTCGTACCAGACGCTATTACCGCCGCCGTCGATCGGCTGGCCGATGAACCATCTGTTCCCCGGATCGCTGACGGCGCCGTAGACCAGGCTGAGGATCTTGTTTCGCGCGACCGAGAAGGTCACGTCGTTGTTCCAGTGCAAGCCGCGCCAGCCGTCGAGCGTCTGGTGCGAGAGCGCGAGCTCAACACCGACGTTCTCGGTCGAGCCGACGTTCTGGACGATGTCCGTGTAGCCGGTGTTCGGCGGCAGCTTGCGATCCATCAGCAGATCTGTCGTCTCGGCGTGATACGCGTCCAGCGTACCCGTCAACCTGCTGTTGAACATTCCGAAATCGATGCCGGCATCGAGTTGCGCCGTCTTCTCCCATCGCAGATCGGGATTGGGCAGGGCGCCCGGTCGATAGCCGAATGCACCCGTGGTGCCCCAGGCGTAGATGCTGCGCGTCAGCCCGCCCTCGGTCTGGTACGGATTCACCGACGTATTGCCGGTAATGCCGTAGCTCGTACGTAACTTGAGGCTGTTGATCGGTCCGATGGAATTGCCGAACGAGGATCGGTCGACGGCGCGCCAGCCCAGTGCGACGGAGGGGAAGGTTGCGTACTTGCGACCCGGAGCGAGGCGCGACGACCCGTCGATGCGGGTCGTCAACGTGAGCAGATAGCGATCCATGAACGAGTAATTCACGCGTGCCATGTACGACTGGAGCGCCCACTGCGAGATGCCGCTGCCGATGTACTCGACGTTGGCCCCCGAGCCGAGGTTCCAGTAGATCTGACTCTCGTAGGGCAGCCCGCTCGCCTTCGAGCTGTCGGTTTCAAATGACTGCTGCTCGATGCTGTAAAGCAGCGTGGCGTCGATACGATGATTCTCGCCGAGCCCGCGACGATAGGTGAGAATGTTGTCCAGCGTGTAATCGAAGGTGCGGTCGTTCCAGAGCGATCCGTCTGCGCCCGTGCCGAGATTCGCCTGCGTCTGCGCGCCGCGAAAGAGTCCGCGCCGCTGGTACGTGATGTCGGGTCCGAAGTTGATTCGGTAGTCGAGCCCTTCCGCCAGATTCGCCTGGCCGAACAGGGTTCCGAATGCGCGCGTGCGCTGCCGCTGGTCCAGGTAATTGTTGATCTCGACGCGGGGGTTCACGCGTTGCGGATCTGGCGTCGGCCTGAAGATCAACGTGCCGGTGCTGTCATATGCGCGCGCGAGCGGCACGTCGGCCAATGCCTCACCATACTCGCCGTCGCCGCGGCCGAGGTCCTGCGTGCTACGGACGACCAGGGCCGAGCCGCCAAAGCGTAGCCGACTATGCGGCTGCGTTTCGATGTTGACGCGCATGGATTTGCGGTCGTATCCCTCGCCGACGATGATCCCCTGGTCGCGCACGATGTTGCCGCTGAGCGCGAACTGCGTGCGCTCATTGCCGCCGGTGATGGAGAGCTGATTGCTGGCCTGCGACCCCGTCCGACTGATCAAGCGCACCCAGTCGGTGGAGATCCCGTTCTGGAGCGCATCGTACTCTTGGGGATAGAAGATGGCCTGATCTCCGGCAGCGCAGGCGTTTCCATTGGGACAGTACTTGTAATAGTCCCCTGAGGTGCGGTAGGCTTCGCGCTTGTATTCGGCGAACTGCGGTCCGTTGAAGAGCTGAATCTTCTTCGACGCCTGCTCCGCCGCCGCATAACTGTCGAAGGTGATCCGTACGTTCCCCGGAATGCCGTGCTTCGAGGTAATGAGCACCACGCCGTTGGCGCCGCGCGAACCGTAGATCGCCGTGGCACTGGCGTCCTTCAGAACTTCGATGGACTGAATGTCCTCGGGACTCAGATCACCGATGCCACCGGCCATTGGAATGCCATCGAGCACGTACAGCGGATCGTTGGAGGCAAGGATGGAGCGCGTGCCGCGAACTCGAACGCGCACCCCGTCGCCCGGCTTGTACCCCGTCGAGACGATGTCCACGCCGGGGACCGAACCTTTGATCGCCTCGATCGCGTTCGTGGTCGGATTCTGTTTGATCTGAACGTCCGAAACAGATGACACGGCGCCGGTGACGTCACGGCGCTGCTGCGTGCCATAGCCCACGACGACGAGTTGGGCGAGCTCCTGCGCCGATGCATTCATGACGATGTTCAGCGTCGTGCTCTGGCCCGCAGTGACGCGGACGCTGTCGACGACCGTCGGCTGCATTCCGAGTCGCGTCACACGTACCCGATAAGTGCCTGGGCGGACGTTGATCGAGTATCGGCCGCTGGCGTTGGTGATGCTCCCGAGACGCGTCCCGAAAATTGACACCGTCGCGCCGACGACGGGCTGACCACTTTCGGCAGCGGTTACGGCGCCCGTGATCCGTCCTGTCTCTCCCTGTGCGAGTAGCCGGGCGTGCGGCAGAATGAGGAGCAGACCACACGCGATCAGCCAACGTTTCATGTTCGCTAGCCTCCATTAGGCGGAGTGAGCAACGACGAACAACGTGAAGGCGCGGCAGCGGCGCGATATTGTTCGGCGAAAGGACTAAAGTCTGCGCGTCGGTTCAGTAGGCGTTCAACAAGCGTTGGAAAATGCGGAGGGCGGCGACCATTCGGCTGTCGGGCTTCGGCCAAGTCCGGTCACCGAGGGAGCCTACTATATCGTTTAACCCGAAAACGTCAACCCGCGGCCGCCCCCACCTGCCCGGGCGCCGAAGGCCGGTGCTGGGACGCCTTGCCTAACGATCGCGCGCGTGGAGCGCGCGAATCTTGATGTTGCGGTAGTACACCTCGTCACCGTGATCCTGAAGCACGATGTGCCCCCGCCGCCGCTCGGCAAAGCCCGGAATCTTGTGGTACTTGCTCTTTGCCAGCAGGGAGTCGAACGCCGGTGTGCCGAGATCGAACTCCACCACCTTCTTGCCGTTCAGCCAGTGCTCGCCGTGCGGACCGACGAAGACGATGCGCGACGAGTTCCACTCACCGACGGGATTCAGACGCTTGTCGGCATTGGGGGCTACGAGATCGTACAGGGCGGCGGCACGGTGATTCGGCAGCTTGCCGTCGGGATGCCGATCATCATCCAGCACTTGGTATTCAAAGCCGAGGGCGGCGTGGTTCGGCGAATACTTCTCCGATAGTTCCTCGGAGACGTTGTACTTCACGCCGCTATTGGCGCCGGGCGTCACTTTCCAATCGAACGCAACCTCGAAATCACCGTAGGTGGAATTCGTCATGAGGTCGCCGCCAACCCGCGGCTGGCCGTCGGCTTGCCTCGGAACATCGTGGTTCGGCACCTTCCTGATCATCCCGTCCACGATCGTCCAATGGTGCGCCGGAATACCCTTATATCCCAGTCCGCGCCACCCGTGAAACGATGTGCCGTCAAAGAGAAGCCGCCAGCCGGCGGCCCTTTCGGCGGCGGTGAGCTGGTTGGGGGGAGGCGTTTGCTGTTGCGCGTCAGCGAGCCCGGTCACCAATAGTGCGCCGCCCAGCCCAATGGCGGCGAATGCCGCGAGGCGGTGACGTGACGTAACGATCATCGAGATCTCCATATTCGGCGTGAGCCGGCACGCTGCGGACATCGACTGAGCCGATGCGATACCGATGCGCGCTTACTATATCGTTTAAACAACCCGCGTCAACGCCGCGCGGTCACAGCGATCTCGCCCCCGGTCAAGCCTTCCCATAAGCCGTAGAGATACATGGCACCGAGGGCCCGGTCGTGCAGCCCGTACCCCGGCCGTCCGGTCTCCCCCCAAATCATGCGACCGTGATCGGGGCGCATCGGCCCGGTGAAACCAACGTCGTGCAGCGCGCGGAGCACCTCGTACATGTTCACGTCGCCGGCGGCGGACGGATGGGGGGCTTCTCGGAACGCCTTCTCAGCGGTGACACGCACGTTGCGGCAGTGAGCGAAGTGAATGCGCCCGCGGCCGCCTAAGTCGCGAATCATCCACGGCAAGTCATTCCCGGGATCGGCACCTAACGATCCGGTGCAGAACGTGACGCCGTTGGCCGGACTGTCGACCAAGTCGATCAGCCGTCGAAGTGCCGCTGCGTCAGTGATGATGCGCGGGAGTTCGAAGATCGACCACGGCGGATCATCCGGATGAAGCGCCATGCGAACGCCGGATGATTCAGCGACCGGTACGACGCGCTCGAGAAAATATGCCAGGTGCGCCCACAGCTGCTCGGGTGAGACGCGGGCGTAGGCCGCCAGGAGAGCATGGAGTGTCGCGGCGTCGTATGCCGTGGCCCAACCAGGCAAATCGCCGGTGCCGCGCGAGAGATCGATCGTTGCCAGAGCAGCATGGTCGTACGCCAGTGCGGTCGAACCGTCCGGCAGCGGCAACGAAAGATTCGTGCGAGTCCAGTCGAACACCGGCATGAAATTATAGCAGAGTACCTCGATGCCAAGCTCGCCCATCGCCTGCACGCTTTGGCAGTAGGCATCGATGTAGCGATCGCGTGTCGGGCGGCCCAGCTTCACGTCCTCGTGCACCGGAACGCTTTCGACGACCGCGAGGTGCAGACCCGCCGAATCGATGGTCTCGGCGAGTCGCGACAGGCGCTCGCGACTCCATGCCACGCCGACGGGGATGTCGTACAGCGCGCTGACGATGCCGCTCACCCCGGGTATTTGCCGGATGTGCTCCAACGGAATCGGATCATCTGAACCAAACCAGCGAAACGTGAGCTGCATCGCCCGTGTCCCAGTCAGGTGCGAGCGACCGCCGCCACGACGACGCCATCCTTCGCGCCAAGGACATCGGCCACCGCGGCATCCACTCCACTCGTGTCGAGAAGCACGAGCAGCCGTTGCACGGTGGCGAGAAAGCCCGGCACCGCCGCAACATCGGCACCCCACAGCGACACGTCTCCAAGAACCTGAGCCGCGGCGCGCTCCAGCACCTTAGGGGCAAGCGGACGAATGCCGGCAGTCGGAGCCACACGATTCCAGTGTGCCGCTATCGCGGGAAGTTCCGCATCGCGCAGCGTGTACGCCTCACCACGCCATTGCCCACGTCCTTCCGTTGGCGATGAACCCGGCTCGCAACGCGAGAAGCGCAGATAAGCGGCAAAGGCGAGGGCCAACACGCGCGGTACGGCGCCGGAACAATGAACGGAGAATCCGATGATGGACGGCACGACTCGCAGGCGCATCTTGGGAGTCTGGTCTGTCGAGATGGTAGTCCATTCGTGCTCGAGCGAATCATTCGAGAAGCGATCGACGACGGCGCGTGCGAAAGCGGTTACTTCCGCCGCCGGCGCGTGCATGCTCGGCACGATCTCGTCGAACAGGAGTCGCCGTAACAGCGAACCGAGCCACGGATGCTGCGTCGCTTCATGTACGGTGCGTACGCCTGACAAGCGCGCGAGTGGCGCCAGGGCGGTATGCGCCCCATTCAGCAACCGGATCTTGCGCTGTCTGTAGTCTGAGATGTCGCGGGCAAGAACGACGCGCGATGGTCCGCGTGATTCCGTGACCTCGTCGATCGGCAGAACTCGACGCAGCTCCGCCGGCTCGCATTCGATTGCCCAGAGTGCGTACGGTTCGGTGATGGTGAGTAGAGCATCGCGATAGCCAAGGCGCTCCTCGAGCTCGTCGCGAACAGGCGGAGCAGGCATCCCTGTCGTTATGCGGTCCACGAGCGACGAACAAAAGCGTACGTTCTGATCAACCCAGGCAGTGAAGGCGTCGCGCTGTTGGTGACGCGATGCGAGCCGGAGGAGCATGGCGCGCAGCCTTGGTCCATTATCGTCGGCGAGCTCCGTTGGAATTACAAACAGGGGGGGCGCGTCAGGGGCCGCGCAGAACCGCGCATCGAGGAGGTCGGCGAGCTTTGCGGGGAAGCTGGCCGGCGCCTCCTGCCGTTCGGAACCCTTGCGATCGAACGCGATCTGCTCGTCGGCAGGGTCCAACCGAAAACCGGCTTCTGTGACGTTGCTGACAATCACGCGGAGCTCGGGATTCCGGGCAATCGCCCGGACCGCTGCCCAGTCGTGGTCGGCAACGAGCGCGTGAGAGACGGAACCAATGAGTGTCGCGCGATCCACTATGTGACCGCGCTCGGAGCCACGCTCGACGAGGGTGAAGAGCCCACCTTGCGCATTGAATGCGTCAGCAACGCCCCGGGAGGTGCTCTGCACGGCGACGATGCGTCCCGCACGCCGACCGGCACGATTGGCCGCATCCAGCAGCGCTGCCGGAAGCGCACGCAGGAGCATTCCGGTGCCAAACTGCAGCACGCGTACAGGAACGCGGTCGCGGTCGTACGCGGACAGCGGCCAGTCCGATGCAGCGAGTGCGCGACGCAGCGACGTCACGCGCGCTCGGCGGGCGGTCGGATGGACGACTGCCGAACGACCAATTCCGTGTCGAAGACGCGCCGGACGGCAAGATTTCGTTTGCCACGGTCGGCGAGCTGGCGACCGAGTATGGCGGCTGCGGCGCTCCCCAGCTCCGCCTTCGGCATTGCCGTCGTGGTGAGACCGGGCGTCGTGAGCGAGGCGATGGGAATGTCATCGAACCCGACGAGCGCGATGTCGTTTGGCACGCGCAGCCCAGCGTCGCGGATGACGCTCATCGCGCCAAGCGCCATCATGTCGTTCGCCGCGAAGACCGCATCGATGCTACGGTTGGCGGCAAGGAGTCGCCGCATGCCTTCCTGCCCGCCGCCGTACCTGAAATTGCCTTCCGCTGTCAGCTTCGCATCCAGCCGTACTCCCGATTCGCGCAGCGCGCGGTGGTAGCCCTGCAGGCGCTGGACACGCCCAAAGGTGGCGCTGCCGGGGCCTTGGGTGGGACCGCCGATCATCGCAATTCGACGGTATCCCTGATCGATGAGATGCCGGGTTGCCGCGTATGCGCCCCGCTCTGAGTCAGTAACGAGCGCGCTGATACCGTCGACACCGTAGTCACGCTCGATGGCGACGATCGGGACGTGCCCCTTGCGCCGCACATACCGTTCGACGGACCGTTGCGGAACGCTATCGCCGATCAGCACCAAGCCGAGTATGTGCCCATCGTTCAGCATCCGCAGATGTACCTCGCCGAGATCGAACCGATGGTCGGAGTCGCAGAGGAACAGCGCGTGGCCCTCCTCCCGTAACGCGTGACCGAGGCTGCGCACGACTTCCGTGAAGAATGGATTGGTGAGGTCGGACACGATGACCCCGACGGCGTATCCGCGTTGCGTTTTGAGGCTGCGGGCGAACTGGTTCGGCCGATAGCCCATCTGATCGATCGCCCGCTGCACGCGCGTTCGGGTACTCGCTGACACCCACTCCGCGTGGTTGACCACGGCCGAGACAGTGGCGGTGGAGACGCCGCAGCGTCGAGCTACATCGCGGAGCGTGACAGCGGACATGGGGGCGGCAAAAAGATAGGTGGCGGCTGGCTTCGGGTCCCGACGATAGTGTAACGATTAAGCTTGTCAAAGCTGGCGATGCATCGCCGCAACGTCCGTCATGGACGCACCAGGTACATGGCCGCCGAGTGCCCTGGCAGATCCGCCACGATCTGCGGCAGCTCGCCGAGATCTGCATGTCGCCACAGATCCCGCACAGCGTGCGCGCCTGGCGTCAGGCCGAGCTCCGTAGCGGTAGCTCGCACGCGAGCCGCCGCCGTGTCTCGATTGAGCAAGACCACCGCACGGGCGCCGTTCGCCATCGGCTTCATCCATACCTCCTGCTCACCATCGTCGCGCATCTTGTGTCCCTGCGCACCGCCCCAGTCCTGATCGACGGCGATCACCTCTCGATTCATCAGAATCGCCTTCGTCGAGTCGTTCATCGCTCGCAGATCGTTCCCCGCGATGAGCGGCGCGTTGAGCAGAGCCCACAGGCTGAAGTGGGCGCGGTACTCCGCGTCGGACATGTGCCCATTTCCAACCTCGAGCATGTCGGGATCATTCCAGGCGTTCGGGCCTGAGTACGCCTCCAGTCCAACTTGCTGGTCCAGAATCTTTACGACGGAGCTCCAGCGATCGCCGATATCTCCTGTGGTCCGCCACAAATTGCCGCCGACGGAGCGGCCCCACAGCCACGGCTTATTCCTGCCCCACTCGCACAGGCTGTAAACAATCGGGCGGCCGGTCGCCTTCAGCGCATCCCCCATCGCTTTATAGCGGTCGAACGCAGGGCGATTCTCGTTGTTGCAGTTGTCGTACTTCAGATAATCTACGCCCCACTCGGCAAATTTCCTGGCATCGGCGACCTCGTGATCCAGGCTCGCCGGCCGCTTTTGACAAGTGCCAGTGCCAGCGGAAGAGTAGATACCGAGCTTCAACCCCTTCCCGTGCACGTAATCGGCGAGTGCTCTCATGCCACTCGGGAAACGTATCGGATCAGTCGCCAGATCCCCGTTGGCATCTCGCGCGGGCGCTTCCCAGCAATCATCGATGTTGACATACACGTAGCCGGCGTCGCGCATTCCGGACGTGACCATCGCATCTGCGGTTTCCCGGATCAGCTGCTCGCTGATGTTACAGTGGAAGCGATTCCAGCTATTCCAACCCATGGGTGGCGTCGGTGCCAGACCGACGCGGCCATCGACGGCTGCGTTCGGAGACAGCCGCGAAACGCGCCGCGTCGTTGCGCATGCACACAGGAGCGATGCGAGGACAACGGCAATACGGGAGTTCAAAGCAAGTCGTTTGCCCATGGGCTTTCGGCCTTGAGTGGTAGTGAAGGAGAACGAGATGTCCTTGCCCCAGCGGGAGGGCTGTACACGTGCGGAGACGAAGAAGTCGTGCACTATGGCGCGATCCACAACAGTGGCTGCCGTATCGGATAGTTCCGAATGACCTCGTCGACAGTCGGATCCGGATCCAAGGTCCTCCACAATGCGATGTACTTCGGCTGCCGGAACGCGCGACCGGCGAATAGCAACGACGGCTGGCGAACAGGCCATTTGTCATCGTACATGACGTCTCGCGGGCGTGGCCACGCCCGGCGATCGGCAATGTACGGATACATGAACTCGACAGCGCGGCGCATACCGCGTCCGTCCGCAAGCGTGTACGTCCACAGATTCATACGTTGCGTCGATAGCACTTGGGCCAGCATGGACATCACGTCGAGCTGGAAGAGCGAATAGCCGTACGGCTTGGTGCGCGCCAACTCGCGCGGAAAGCTGCCATCGAGTGCCATCTGCCGAGGAAGAAGCGTTGTCGTAAAGAACGTGCGCATCGAATCGAGCGCGGCCGTGTCGCCCACCAGCGCGGCGAACTCTGAAATCTGGAGCGCCCACGATGCACTGTGATTGTTTCCGTTGTCGCGCTCCGCCAGACCGTACGGATGTGAGGTCAACCAGTGCAGGTAGTCACCAAACCATGTCTTGATGGCGTGCAGGTCGCCGCCACGCAGATATCCGAGCTGCTCGAGCACGCGGACGGCCTGCGCCACCTCCACGAGATGGATCGTATCGATGATGCCGATGCCGCGGCCGGTGGCTCGTCCTCGGATCGCTTGGGCATAAAGCAGACTCGGATTCATGCGTGTGCTCTCTGACACGAACCAGCTGCGAAGGTGCTCCACGGCATGGCTGGCGTAGCGAGCATCGCCCGTTATCTGGTACGCCGCCACCAGCGCCGGCACGATCTGGCTGAAGGCACGTAACGCGTCACGATGCGCAACGAAGTTGCCCGGGTTCGTCTGGCCGTCGCGCTGGATGAAAGGTCCGCCGGGATTATTCGGATCGGGCCACCAATAGTCCCCTTCAGAGAAGTAGTCGTGGAGCCCACCCGCGCTGCGCGGCGCCGGGTAGGCGGTGATCGTCGCCGGCGCGACGTGCAGGTACCGTTCGGCGGCGGCGAGCACGCGCGGTCTCTCGATGCGGACGAGCTCTTCCCAACTGAGAGCGGCGCTGTCGGCGCCGAGAGCAGGCCACGCAGGCTGCTTCCTGGCAGGCAGGGCGACCGGCTCGACGGGAGGCAGTGCTGTCGCGCGATCGGCCGCCAGTACCACGCTCGCGCCTTTGGTGAGGAACAGGGAGAACGTACCGGCACCCGTCCGCGTCAAGTGAGGCAGCGGCCCCACGTAAGATCGTACGAAGGCGGAATCCCAATCCGTGATAACGAGGCGGCAAGGCTGACCCGCGAGACTCGTTATGCGCGTCCACGACGTTCGGCCGTCCCGGCGCACTCCGCTCACGAGAAAGGCGCCGTCCGCGCGAAGGTCGGCGAAAGCAGCCTCCTTCCACGCTTTCGGCACGGCGGGAAAGACTCGAAGCGCGTGTCCCCAATCTTGCAGGAACATCTCCTGAATCGTCGTTGCGGCAGAGAGCGGCGTCTCGATGACCGGGCCCGCCTCGGCATAGAACGTGTTCGGCTGCATGTACTTCGGGAAATCGAGATATGCCTGCAGCCGCGACAGAGCGCTGTCCCCCTGGCCGAGCATCTCGCGCATGGACGCGGCGCCCGTAAAGGAGTAGCCTCGGAACAGCGACTGATCGCGTTCCCAGGTGCGCAGGGAATGCTCGATCAAGCTCCGGCCAGCGGCGCTGTCGGGCGTGATCAGCCCCAGTGGGTAAATGGCGAGCAGATGTGAGTAATGGCGATGCGAGTGATTCCATGGATGGTCGCGTCCCACCCACAGTCCCGTAAGGGAGTCGCTCGGAAAGGGCGCGAGATTGGCCAGCACGTCGCGCCAGCGAGGCAGCTCCGGCTCGTGAAGGTGCAACCTCTCAGCCGTCGCGATCAGCGACTGAAGCCCCCAACGCATCAGCGCGAGATCGTAATTCGCGTCAGCAACCGTGGCGAGCTCCGGCGATTCGGTCGGCGGTAGGTGATACTGGGCGTCGCTCCCCTTTTCCAAGTATGCGAGATAATTCCCGATGGCGAGCCGCAGCAGCGGATACACACGATCGCGCACCAGCCGATCGTTCATCGTGTATCGGTAGTATTCCCAATAGTAGAAGAGCGTCCACGGCAGATCCCCCATCTCATGCGCGGCATCGCTCCGCGCGTTGGCGAGATCCACCTTGCTCACGAGATCCGGACCGGAGCTGCGGCCGATAGCGGCTGCACGGCCGTGAAGCCACTCGGGCACGTTCTCGATCAGCGCTTGACGATGCCGATCCAGGTTGCGAAAGAGCGACTCCGACAGATCGAGGCGGTTGGCACGAAAGAGCGGCGAGTAGGTGAGCTGGATGTTGAGATTCCACCAGATCGCCGGCCATGGCGTGTCGTGATACCAGGGCCCATTGAGATCGAGGATCGGCCCGTCAGCGCGCATCGCGGCGCCCAGCTTGTACATCTGGATCCAATAGTACGATTCGAGTCGCGCGTCGGGAAAGGACAGAAAACTTTTGGTATAGTACGTGTGCCACCACCGCCTATGGGCGGCGTTCAGATGCGCGAGCCCCATGCGTTCGGCCGCGCGCGTCGACTTTCTCGCCTCGTGCAGGCCCGCGGTGCCGCTTCGCGCCCAGCCGATGCTGACGTAATAGACGAGCGACCGACCGGATGGGACCGAGCGATGAATGACTTCGGCGTGGGCGTCGCCGCCGATGAACTCCTGTACACTGGTGATGTCCGACCCGTCGCGTCTTATTACCGGAGCCGGATGCAAATCTTCCGGCGTGAACGGCAACTTGTTATGCACCTTTCGCGGTGGTCGCGCATCCGCAGGCACCCACTGCAGCGACGCCTGCTCGCTCCCTCGGCTTTCGAGCTCGATCACGAGCACGTCCGGCGATCGCGGCACGAAGCTGCGCCACTGAATCTCACCTCTGTCGGTTGTCAGCGTTCCGGCGGCCTCCGCATTCCAGAGGTGGAGCTGCGCTTGACCGCCGCTTACCCTCCCCACCGTCTCGATCTGGATGCGCCCGATCGGATAACGTGACGCGTCGTGTGAAACGTCGGTGCGATTGATCGTCCACCCGAACGCCCCGTTCTCACGATCGATCGTCGCACCGACGAGTCCATTGCCGATGAAGGCACTGCCGCCCCATCCCTCCGGCAAACAGTTCCACACGAGGTCCTGTCGGCTGACGAACGCGGACCAGTCAATCCGTGTCGCAGGCGTCGATTGTGCCTGCGCGCGCGCTCCGATCGCTGCGAGTACGATCGACGGCGCCAGCGTACAGGCTCTGCAGGCTCTCCTCATGGACGACTTGTCATCGTCTTCCAGCTGATTTCGCTATAGCTGAACGGCTCGTCCCGCATGGCCGCTCCGTCACGTCGATTGGCGCTGCCCGGCCCCGCCGGCACGCGGCATGGATGACAAAGAACCTCACGTCAGATAAACTGTTTGCGCAGCAGGCAGCCGGGACTTGGTTTGGGCTACTTAAACGATGAAGCAAAATGAAGCTGTTTGCCAGCATCCGGCCCCGGTGACCATGGCCGATCGTACTCCCGCGCTGATCGACCGCCGGGAAGCCGTTCGCCGCGCCGCGCTCTTGCTCGCGGGTGTGCTCTCGGCTTCGACGATCGGCGCTGTCCTCACCGCTGCCAATGCGCGGCGCGATCGCCACCACGGCGCCGCGCGCCGGCTCGACGCGACCCAGCGTGATCTGGTCGCCACCATCGCCGACCATATCATCCCGGCGACGGACACGCCCGGCGCCCGCGCAGCGGGCGTGCCCGCATTCATCGAGACGATGCTGCTCGAGTGCTATACGCCCGATGAGCAGCGGCATTTTGCCGACGGCTTGGCGGAGGTCGATGCGCGCGCAAGGAGAGCCTACCACACCGTATTTCTCCGCTGCGCGTCCGCCGAGCAACGCGTCATACTCGAAGCACTCGATCGAGAAGCGTTCGCCGAGCAGCCGGTTCATGGAGCAGCGAGCCCCTTCTTTCGTACAATGAAAGACCTGACGATTCTCGGGTACTACAGCTCTGAACTGGGAGCGACGAAGGAGCTGCGCTACGCGCGCGTGCCGGGCCGCTATGAAGGGTGCATACCGCTCGCGAACGTCGGCCGCGCTTGGGCCGTGTGAGTACGCCACCACATCCCACCCCCTTCTCTGTGTGAATCAGCGTAAGGAAACATTCGACGCGATCGTCGTCGGATCCGGCATCACCGGCGGTTGGGCCGCCAAGGAGCTTTGCGAGAAGGGGCTACGGACACTCGTGATCGAGCGTGGCCGCCACATCGAGCATGGCAAGGATTACATAACCGAGTGGTGGCAACCGTGGGATTTTCCGCACCGCGGACGCGGCGACAAGCAGCTCTATGCGCGCGAGTATCCGATCCAGAGCAAGAATTACGCGTTTGGCGAAGCGACGAAACATTTCTTCGTGAGCGACCGCGAGCACCCGTATGTGACCGATGGTCAGCAGGAGTTTCGCTGGATCCGCGGATACCAGCTAGGCGGGCGCAGTCTGATCTGGGGACGCGCTTGCTGGCGGTGGAGCGATCTCGATTTCGAGGCGAATGCGCGCGACGGACACGGCGTCGACTGGCCGATTCGTTATGCGGACCTCGCCCCGTGGTACACGTATGTCGAGCGCTTCGTCGGGATCAGCGGCGAACGACTCGGCCTGCCGTATCTCCCCGATGGCGAATTCCTTCCCCCGTGGGAGATGAACTGCGCCGAGCGCGTCATGAAAGCGCGGATCGAGCACGCATTCACGGGTCGGCACGTGACGATGACGCGCGTGGCGAACCTCACTCGCGCACGTCTCGGTCGAGGTCCCTGCCAAGCGCGCAATCAGTGCGATCGCGGGTGCAGCTTCTCGGGATATTTCAGCAGCCTGAGCGCAACGCTTCCGGCGGCGCAGAAAACGGGAAGACTCACCGTCATTACCGACGCGATCGTTGAGAGTGTGCTCTATGACGAGCAGAGGGACCGCGCATCGGGCGTTCGAGTTGTGGATACCAAGTCAGGCCACTCGCGCGAGTACTTCGGTCGCTTGATCTTCCTCAATGCCTCTACCATCGGCACGGCACAGATCCTCCTCAACTCCAAGAGCTCGCGCTTTCCGACCGGTCTTGCGAATTCCAGCGGTGAGGTGGGCCACAATCTCATGGACCACCTCTCCAAGGCTGGAGCACGCGGATCCCTGGACGGAATGGAAGACGAGTACTACTTCGGTCGCCGGCCCACCGGAACCTACATACCACGCTTTCGGAACCTCGGCACGAAGGGCGAACGGCTCGGCTTCGTGCGTGGCTATGGCATTCAGTGCGGCGCGAGCCGCGACAGTTGGCATCGGGGCGCCTCGGAGGCGGGCATAGGCGTGCAGCTGAAGCAGCGTCTTCGCCAGCCTGGCCCCTGGCGCATGAGCATGCAAGGGTATTGCGAGTGCCTTCCGCGCCATGAGAATCACATTGACTTGCATCCGACGCAGAAGGACCGCTGGGGCATTCCGCTCGTCCGCATCCACTGGTCGTGGAGCGAGAACGAGAAGGCACTTCGCGAGGACATGAAGGCGCAGGCTGCCGAAATGCTGCAGGCGGCCGGGTGCAGGGATGTCAGGACTTATGACGATGATGCGCCGATGGGATTTAGCGTGCACGAGATGGGCACGGCTCGCATGGGACGCGATCCGAGAACCTCGGTGCTGAACAGCCACAATCAGGCACACGACGTACCCAATCTTTTCATCACCGACGGCGCGGCGATGTGCAGCACGTCCTGCGTGAATCCGTCCTGCACCTACATGGCCCTGACCGCGCGAGCCGTGGCCTATGCAGTGGAGGAGTTGAAGCGCCGGAATCTGTGACTCAGCGGACCTTCAGAACTCTCGCCGGGCAGCCTTCGCGACGTATTCGTCACCGACCGAGCCGGAATGATACGTCCGGAAGTCCTCGACGTCCCGCAACACGAACATCGGGGCACCATTTCCCTTGCGCGCGTGCACATCATGAAACTCCGCACCGCGTACGTCGTCGAGCACGAACGCAGGGCGTCGCTCGTCGCCTGTGAAGCTCACCTCAACGCCGCTGACGATAATTCCCGCCACGTGGCGGACATAAAATCCATACGCCGGCAGCAGCCCGAACATACTCGGCTCTGGATAAACCTTCAGTTGCTCGGGGACTTCATACGGTTCGTGCGCCGCTACGGCACCGCCCGACGGCTGACGCACGAGCTCCGTTGGCTGCTGAGCCACCTGTTCCATCGTGAGGCCGCCACGGTATTGAATGCGAATGTTGTTCAGCCGCACATCCTCGATAGGGTGACCGGGTACCCCAGTGATACTCGACGCATAACGTGGATCGGCATCGAAGACGACGACATTGTCGATATTTACGCGTCGAAAGCCGCCGATGGCGGTGCCTTTCGGACCACGCAACCTGGCGCCGAGTCGCATGAACAACGGCGAGGTCCATACGTGACGCATGGTGACATTGCTGATCGCGATGTCTTCCAACTGTGATCCGTCCACCGTCTCCAGCGCCAGCCCGCGGCAGTTGTCGAACACGACGTTGGAGATGGTGATGTTGCGGAACGGTCCATTCGATTCTGTGCCGAGCTTGATACGGCCGGTGGGCCCATCGCGATTTGGGTCACCTTGAGTAAACGGCTGGTAGGTACCATCGAGGACCGTACCGACGTTGTAGCCGCTCACCAGACTATTGGTGATCGTCACATTCTCCGTCGCATATGTCGAGTCCAGGGCATATGACGTCTTGAGCACGATCGCGTCGTCGAATGGCGAATTCACCGTGGTATTGGAGATGCGGACGTTTCGATCGTCATCGATGTCGATGCCATCGCGGTTCGTGTCGATCGTCAGGTTGTCGATCGTGAGATTGTCCACTCCCGTTGCCAGAATGCCGAAGTGACCACCGCGATAGATCGTGAAGTCCCTGAAGACGATGTGGCGACCGCGCTTCAAGGCAATTGCCTTGTTGCCCGCTCCCGGTGTGTTTCTGTTGATGCTGCGGCTCAAGCCCAGGCCATCGATGCGTCCGGGACCGAGGATGGCGACATCGTGCACATTCTCGCCCCAGATTAGACTGTTGTGAAAATGGCTATGGCCGTAATCCTGGAACCTGCTCAGTTCCGGTTCGGCCGCATCGTAGCCGTGGGCACTGTCCGCCTGCGCGGCGAGCAGCGTGGCTCCCTGATCGAGATACAACGTGACGTTACTCTCGAGCTGAATGGAGAAGCTCGCATACGTACCGGGGCCAAAGTACACGGTCCCTCCCCCAGCGGATGCCGCGGCGGTGATCGCACGACGAATGGCGTCCGTGTCGATTGTGCTGCCGTCACCTTTCGCGCCGAAGCGGCGCACGTCGAAGACGGGGAGACCACCAGGCGCCTGAGCGGCGGCGGCGGTCGAGCAGAGGGCACAGGACAGCAGCACCAGGGTGATTCCAACGATTCGTGTGTCCACTCAAGAACCCTCGCGCCGCTAAGTCTTACGACACGCGATCGGCCGTTTCGGTCGCGCGCGCCAGCACGATAGCTGGCAGCGTCATGACTCCGCCGTCGATCGCCTGGACGAGAAAGTCCCGGCAGATTATCTGTAACGTTTAAGTCGGTCAAGCCGGGAGGCGACCGTGCAGGTGTGAACGCCTCCCCCACCGGACGAGCGCCTCGCAGTGCGAGGCACTTGGAACGTTTACGTCACGTGCTTGCGCGCGATCGGGACGTCGCGCATCATCCGGGTGCGCGCTGGGCGGGCGTCCAGCCCGTTCCCTTTTGCCTCCACCCATTTACCGCGCTTTCGATGACGACTTCCCGCCGCCAGTTCATCAAGACATCCGCTGTTGCTGCTGCCGGCGCGTTTCTCCCGGCGCGGTCCTGGACGCGAGTCCTTGGCGCAAACAGTGACATTCGGGTCGCCGTCATCGGGCTCAACGGCCGCGGGCGCAATCATCTCGAGAGCCTCGCCCGGATCGAAGGTGTGCGGGTGGTCGCGCTCTGCGATCCGGACACGGCGGTTCTCGATCGTGTGAAGCCTTCGGTCAACGGCGCAGACGTGGCGACGTACACCGACATCCGCGAGCTGCTCGCGTCCCCACACGTCGATGCGGTGACCATCGCCACGCCTAACCACTGGCATTCGCTTGCTGCGATCTGGGCGATGCAACACGGCAAGGACGTGTACGTCGAAAAACCGGTCTCGCATAACGTGTGGGAGGGCCGCCAACTGGCAGCTGCCGCGAAGAAGTACAAGCGCGTAGTACAGGCAGGGATGCAGATTCGCTCGGGCGAGGGGCTGCGAGAGGCGGTGGAATGGGTGCGCGCCGGCCATTTGGGCAAGATCAAAGTATCCCGCGGCTTCTGCTATAAGCGCCGGGAGAGCCTTGGCCTCTGCGGTGGTCCGCAGCCGGTACCGGCGACGATCAATTACGACCTCTGGAGCGGACCAGCGCCACTCGTGCCTCCGCATCGCAACACACCACGGAATGGCCCGGTGCACTACGAATGGCACTGGTTCTGGCTGTACGGCAACGGTGACGTAGGCAATCAGGGCATCCACCAAATGGACGTCGCCCGCTGGTTTCTTGGTGAACCCACGTTACCCCGCCATACGCTGAGTATAGGCGGGCGTCTCGGCTACCGCGACGATGGGGAGACCGCCAACACCCAGGTGATCATCCACGATTATGCGACTGCACCACTGATCTTCGAAGTACGTGGGCTGCCCGCACGAGCCGGTCTCGCGAGCACGGCTAGCGATCCGCGGCTCCAGCAAGGTGGCCCGGCTAACGACATGGATCGATATCGCGGCGTGAGCATCGGCAACGTCATTGATTGCGAGGGCGGCAGCATCATCGTCCCCAGTTATTTCAGCGCCACTGCCGTGGACCGTGAGGGCAAGACGATCAAAGTGTTCCAGGGCAGGGATCGCCACATGCATAACTTCATCGATGTCGTACGCAGCCGGAAAACATCGGAATTGTATGGACCTCTCAGTGAGGGACATCCGTCGAGCGCCCTCTGTCATCTAGGCAACATCTCGCACCGGATCGGCCGGACGATGGGGGAGAGTGAGATCAGGGAACAGGTCAAATCGGACGCACCACTCTCGGAGGCGTACGGCCGAATGGTCGAGCATCTTCGCGCGAACGCCGTGGATCTCGGTACGACGCCGCTGACGTTTGGCGTACCGCTCGCGGTGGACGCCGAGAACGAGCGGTTCTCCGGTGTCGGTGCGGATCAGGCGAACGCGTTACTCTCACGAAATTATCGAGCCCCGTTCGTGGTGCCTCAGCTGACCTGACTAACGGTCAGGACGCGCTCATGCCGTTGATCTTCACGCTTCGGAGAACCAGCCCTTCAACGTGCTCGAGCACATCGCTCTGTGCGATATGCTCGAACGCGCAGTTGAACACGCGGACATCATAGATCGGCGCTTTCTTGAATCCGCGCAAAGCAATTGCCTGGCAAATTCGCGACAGCTGCTCATGAATCGGAATGCTCCCGAGAGCGCCGCTCGCGGCGGCTCACGAGACGGCGTGGCGCACCGATGCGGCCTGCGGATCGTCAACGCTCGCGAACGGCGCGCGCTGCAAGTCGGGTACGAGGAGGTGAATCACGAGCAGCGCGGTCAGATAAGCAAATCCGCAAAGGACGAAGACGTACGTGTAATTGTTGTGCGTCGCCTGAAGGATATGGCCGGTGAGGCGCTGAAATCCGAAGCCGGCAACCGCACCGAAGAATCCTCCGATGCCGACCACGGATGCCGTCGCTCGTCGCGGGAACATGTCGCTGGCGAGCGTGAACATGTTGGCCGACCACCACTGGTGCGATGCCGCCGCCACTCCGACGATGAGCACGGCGGTCCACATGTGCGCGGCCGCTGGCGCGAGCACCGTGGGAACGATCAAGCTGGCGGCGATGAGCATCGCCATTTTGCGGCCGGCATTCACCGACCAGCCGCGCTTGATGAACGCGCCCGAGAGCCAACCGCCAAACACGGAGCCGACGTCGGCCAGCAGATAAATCACGATCAGAGGTGCCGCGACGCCGGCGAGCTTGATACCATACCGCGCGTCGAGGAACTTGGGCAACCAGAAGAGGTAGAACCACCACACCGGGTCGGTCATCCCCTTCCCGAGGGCAAACGCCCACGTCTGCCGGTGCTTTAGCAGATCGATCCAACGCATCGAGGCGCCCACTTCCACGGGATCACTGCGGACATACGCGAGCTCCGCCGGTGTCAATCGCGGATGTTGCTCTGGCGGACGGTAGATCGTGAGCCAGAAGGTGAGCCAGATCGCGCTCAACAGGCCGGTCCAAATGAACGACGCGCGCCACCCGAAGTGAAGCGCAACCCAGGGAACCACGATCGGCGTGATGAGCGCGCCGGCATTCGTACCGGCGTTGAACAGCCCGATAGCAAAGGCACGTTCCTTCGCCGGAAACCACTCGGACACCGTCTTGATCGACGCCGGAAAGTTGCCCGACTCGCCGAGGCCTAATGAGAAGCGCGCGAGGCTGAACTGCACGACCGTGCGAGCCAGCGAGGTCGCCATTGCCGAGAGGCTCCAGACCACAATCGATATCGCGAAGCCGATGCGTGTCCCCAGGTGGTCGAGCAGGCGCCCCATGAAGAGAAACCCGAGCGCATAGGCGGCGGTGAACCACGAGATCATCGCCGCATAGTCGACCTCCGACCAGTGCAGCTCGCGTTGCAGCGTCGGCGCGAGGATCCCGAGCACCTGCCGGTCGATGTAGTTGATGGTCGTAGCTGCGAACAGAAGCGCGCAGATGGTCCAGCGGTAGCGTCCGACCCGTTCGAGTGCCGGCATCTGATCGGCCTTGCTAACGCTGCACTCGACCGCTCGCGTCGCCCCCGACGAGTGCCTCTACCTCGATCGCGCTGACGCGATTGAAGTCGCCAGGGATCGAGTGTTTCAAGCACGACGCCGCCGTCGCGAATTCCAGGGCTGCGGCATCGTCGTGCTTCGTCAGCAATCCGTAAATCAGCCCGGCGGCGAAGGAGTCCCCTGCCCCCACGCGATCGACGATGTCGTCAATCTCGTACCGGCGGCTGTGCAGGAATTCTTTCCTGTTGTGAAGCACGGCCGACCAGCCGTTGCGATCCGCACTGTGGCTTTCCCGCAAGGTGATGACTTGCTTTTCGAGAGTCGGGAATGTTTCGAGGACTCGCTCTGCGAGTCGACGGTACCTGTCCTCCTCGAGCGCGTCGGAGTGGACGTTGACGCTCACGTCGATTCCCAGCGCCTTCTGACAATCTTCCTCGTTCGCGATTCCGACCTGCACGTGCTTCACGAGCTCGCGCATGATGTCCGGGGCCGTCTTGCCCCAGCGCCAGAGATTCTTGCGGTAATTGTAATCGCAGGAGACGGTGACCCCCTTTGCGCGAGCAGCTCGCACGGCCTCCAGTACCAGGGCCGCGGCGGACTCACTGATGGCGGGCGTAACACCGCTGACGTGAAACCACGTTGTGTGCTCGAGGATGTGATCCCAGTCGAAGTCGCCTGGTTTGGCGGTAGCGATAGCAGAGCTCTCGCGATCGTAGGTGACCTTCGACGCTCGTTGGTTTGCACCCGATTCGAGAAAGTAGATTCCCAGGCGACCACCTCGTCGGCTCACCGCGGTGGTGTCCACGCCAAAGCGCCGGAGCTCGCCCACAGCAGCGTCCCCGATGCTATTCAACGGGATGGCGGTCGCAAAGGATACCGGGATGCCGAATTGCGCGAGTGATATGGCGACATTCGCTTCTGCACCGCCAAACGTCGCTTCGAGCGCCGTGGATTGAAAGAGCCGTTCGAATGCCGGAGACTTGAGGCGGAGCATGATCTCCCCGAAGGTGACCACCTTGGTCATGCGACGCTCCAGCTTCCCGGCGTCATTTCCCGAACCGCGGTGACTGCCGCTTGCGTTTCGGAGCGTATGCGCTCGAATTGCTTGGCAGCAATCCACTCCGTTGGTGCCATCCACGATCCGCCGCAGGCCAAGATCCTCTTGAACGCGAGATAGCTCGTCAGGTTCGTGAGATTGATCCCGCCGGTAGGAATGAACTCGACCATCGTATAGGGGCCGGAGATCGCTTTCAGAAACGCGAGCCCGCCAATCGGTTCGGCGGGGAAGAACTTCAACACCCGCAGGCCCTTCTGCAGAGCCGCCTCGATTTCAGTCGGGGTGCATACGCCGGGGAAGACGGGAACGCCGCGCTCCAGGCAATAATCCACGACGGCGGGGCTGAAGCCTGGCGCGACGACGAACTGGGCCCCGGCAGAAATCGCGTCGGCCGCTTGACGCGGAGACAAGACCGTGCCGGCGCCGGCGAGCATTTGCGGATATTCCTGACAGATGCGCTGGAGTGCCTCGAGCGCTCCCGACGTACGAAGTGTGACCTCAGCGCACGGGAGTCCGCCCTGTGTGAGCGCCGCGGCAAGCGGCACTGCGTCCATCGGGTCGTCGATGACAATGACTGGCGCGATCTTGATCCGGCGAAGACACTCGACGGCGCCTTCGGGTTTCGGCGGTGCCGTAGCTGGGCTGGTCACAATGTCACGCCGTCCTTCCAGATCGCGATCTCGCGATAGCCGCTCTTCTCGTTCTTCGTCTGCCTACGACCTGATGCGACGTCGAGGACGAGCGCGAACAGCTCGTCGGCGAGCTGGTCCATCGTCGAGGCGCCGTCGAGGAGGATACCGGCGTTGAAATCGATCCAGTGCGGCTTCCTTTCGGCAATGTCACTGTTGGACGAGATCTTGATCGTCGGCACGGGGAAGCCGAGAGGCGTGCCGCGTCCGGTCGTGAATAAGAGCAGCGTGGCACCACTCGCGATCAGCGCCGTCGATGAGACCCCGTCGTTGCCCGGCGCCTCCACCAGCTGAAGGCCGCCGTGCACGGCCGGCTGCCCGTAGCGGAGCACGCCCGTCACCGGCGCATGACCGCCCTTCTGAATAGCGCCTAACGACTTTTCCTCCAGCGTCGTCAGGCCTCCGGCCTTGTTTCCCGGCGACGGATTCTCGTAGATCGGCTGCCCATGCTCGACGAAGTATTGCTTGAATTCTTCGATCAAGTGCGCGATCTCGGAAAACACGCCGGCGCTCACCGCTCGGTTCATCAGCAGCTGCTCGGCCCCGAACATCTCGGGCACCTCGGTGAGAAGCACGGCCCCACCACATGCGGTGAGTCGGTCGGCAACACGACCAACGAGCGCATTCGCAGTAATGCCACTGAAGCCATCCGAGCCTCCACACTTGTGCCCGAGCACGAGCTCGGACGCAGGACAGTCGACACGCGTATCGTTGGACACGCGCCTCACGAGCTCGGCGACCGCGTCGCTGCCCTGCTCTAACTCGTCCGCCACCTCCTGTGCGTAGAAGAAGAGCAAGCGCCCGCGATCGATGTCTCCCGCCAACTCGAGGAGCTTGTCCATCTGATTACTCTCGCAGCCGAGGCCGAGCACGAGCACGCCTGCGGCGTTTGGATTGCGCATCAATCCAGCGAGCACGCGCTGGGTGTTCCTGAGATCGTCGCCAAGCTGACTGCACCCATACGGGTGAGCAAACGCATACACCCCGTCGACAACACTGGCGTAGCGCTCCGACGATACTCTGGCGATCCGATCGGCCGCATGATTGACGCAGCCGACTGTATTCAGAATCCAGATCTCGTTGCGCGTGCCGACGCGACCGTTGCTGCGCCGGTATCCCCTAAACGACGGCATAACCGTCTCGTCGCCCTCGACTGGCGGCGCTGGGACATACACGTAGTCCGAAAGCGCGGAGAGCTGTGTGATCAGATTATGCGTGTGAATCCAGGCGCCGGCCTCGATGCGCGCAGTTGCCGTGCCGATGGGAAACCCGTACTTCAGTACTGGCTCACCGGCGTCATGTCTGCGCAGAGCGATCTTGTGCCCCGCCGGCACGCTGTCGGACAGTACGATCGCCGCTCCATCCACGCATACTTCTGCACCCGCCGCGAGCGGCTGAACCGCGACGGCGACGGTGTCGGCCGGATGAACGCGAATGGCGCGCGGAGCTCCCGCGGCACTCACAGGATCGACGCCCCCGCGGTCGCCGCGCTCAGTGGCGGCGGCGACGTCTTGCGGCGCGGCTCTGTGGTCAATCGATACGTTTTCTTGACGAGATCGTACGCGAGCGCCCGCGCCATCTCACGCGCCTCGCCAAACGACACGATGTGTCGAGCCACCAGTCCGGCGAGAAAGTTCGCGTCCACTCGGCGTGAAACGTCGTGCCGAGCGGGAATCGAACAGAATGCGCGCGTGTCGTCGTTGAAGCCAGCGGTATTGTAAATCCCAGCGGTTTCTGTCGTGCGCTCGCGGTAGCGTCGCATGCCTTCGACGGAGTCATGAAACCACCACGGAGGCCCGAGCCGCAGCGCCGGATAATGGCCAGCCAGTGGCGCCAGCTCGCGAGCGTAGGTGGACTCGTCGAGCGTGAACACCACCAGTGTAAGCCGTGGATCATTACCGTACGCATTCAGCAGGGCGCGCAGATTGCGGGTGTACTCCGTAGCGACCGGTATGTCTCCACCCTTGTCAGCACCGAAGCGCGCGAACACGTGCTCGTTGTGGTCACGCAACGCGCCGGCGTGCAGCTGCATCACGAGCCCGTCCTCGATGGACATTCGCGCCATCTCGACCAGCATGTGCGCCTCGAACCGATGTTGATCCTCAGCGGTGGCCTCGCACCGCCGCGCGCGCCCAAACAGCCGCTCCAGCTCCGTGAGTGGTAGACGTTCCGTGTATGGCTCCAGGACCGCGTGATCGGTCGCCGTGGCACCCATCGTTTTGAAAAATGCGCGGCGCTCCTCGACGGCGCGGAGAAACTCTGTGAAATCGTCGATGGCCGCTCCATGCGCGCGCTCGAGTGTCTGGAGCTCAGCGTTCCAAGCCGATGACGCGATGCGGAATAGCGCGTCGGGGCGGAATGTTGGCAGCACGACGCCATTCCATCCCGATTCTCGGATTCGTCGATGATCGTCCAACGGAGCTGTCGCGCCGTCGGTGGTCACGAGCACCTCGATGTTGAACCGATCGAACAGCGCCCGAGGGCGGAAGGCTGCCGTGTTCAGACTGGCGGCGATTTCATCGTAAATACTCTGCGCTGTATCGGTGGTGAGCTTGCGCCGAATGCCGAACACCTCGACGAGCTCGTGATCGAGCCAGACGCCGGTGGGCGTGCCGCGGAACAGATAGTAGTGGTCGGCAAAACGCTGCCAGATCGCGCGTGGATCGCGCTCCACCGGCGAGCCGTCGCGCGCTGGAATGCCTAGCGATTCGAGCGGAATGCCCTGCGAGTAGAGCATGCGGAACACGTAGTGATCCGGCGTCACGAGGAGCGAAGTCGGCTCCGGGAAAGACGCGTTGTCGGCGAGGAGCGCCGCGTCAACGTGACCGTGCGGGCAGACAAGCGGCAGATCCCGCGTTTCGTGGTAGAGCGATCGGGCAACGCGGCGAACGGCGGGATCAGGATCGAACAACCGGTCTTCGTGGAGCAGCAGTGACTCGGCCATTGCCTCGCTAATCAGAACGTGTCGCTCGGTGCGAGGCGCATGCGCATAGGCCGCGGCGCAACGCACATTGCGACATCGGGAGGACTCGACGCTTGCGGACGCGCCGAACACGCAGAATGTTCCTTCAGCGAACAAATGCGTGGCCGAAGAGTCTACCGCCCGGAGCACCGTCCCGCAATATCGCCCAGCAACTGCGCATTGCCCTCGTGAGGAAGATCAATACCCGCAGCTTCATCCGCGCAACCCGCTCCACGCCGCGTGAGATCAATCGTCGGATCGCACTGAATCTCGTGCGCGAGCACCAGCCGATCTCGCGCGCCGATCTCGCGCGTCGCATGAAGGTTGGACGTGGCATGATCACCGCCCTAATCACCGAGCTTCTGAGCGAAGGCGCCATTTACGAGGGTGCAACGGTGGACGCACCACGGGGACGCCATCCAAAGATGCTGTACGTGCGCACGCACGACCGCCTTGTCATCGCCGCGGACATTCGTTTCAGCAAAACGTTTCTCATGCTGGCGGACTTCGACGGCACGCCAATCGTACTTGAGAGCTTCGAAACGCTGTTCGAGGTCTCCGAGTTGGTGGCCGAACTCGCGAGACGCATCCGTCGCATCGTACGCAGCCACAGCGGTAAAGGACGCTGTGAGGGGATCGGCTTGGTCGTTCCCGGAATGGTCGATCGCGCCACCGGACGCGTCCTCAACGCGCCGCAGCTTGGCTGGCGTGATGTGGACGTGCGCGACGCGCTCGCTCGCGCGACGAGTCTCACGGTACATGTCGAAAATGCTCCGATCGCCTGCGCACTCGCACATATGTGGCTGGGGAAACGCGGCGACGATGCTCCTGCGGATTTCGCGTACGTCACCGTCTCTGATGGTGTTGGCGTCGGCATGGTCGTCAACGGCGAGGTGGTGCGCGGCTGTGGCAATACGGCCGGCGAATTCGGTCACGTGCCGCTCGATCTCGACGGGCCACTCTGTCTCTGCGGCGCACGAGGTTGTTTGGAGACATACACCTCCAATCTCGCTACGCTTTCGCGGTATCTCGGTCATGAGTTCTCCGCAGCCGATACGCGCGACCTACTGCGGACGAGCGGTATCACCATCAACGACGTTATCGCGCGCGCGCGTGCTGGAGACGAACGCGCCATTGCGGCAATCGAGAAAACGGCACGGTACCTCGGCGCAGGATTGGCGGTGCTCATCAACGCGCTCAATCCGGCGCAGATTTTTGTTGGTGGCGAGATTACAGGGGCGTGGGACCGCATCGCCTCGACAATTCACCAGGAGATCGCCGGTCGCGCGCTCACCGAGGCGGCTGCGGCGACGCCGGTCGTGCCGGAGGCAGCCTCGAACCACCCGCGACTACGCGGCGCCACGGCGCTGATAGCCGCGCCGGAGTATGCGGCGCCGCAAGTCGCGTGATCTGCAAGGGAAGGTTCGCCTCCGTGGGCGGGCAGACGACTCCTCATCGAAACACCTCCTCGGCATGAGGACGAGCGCGGCGCTGGCGTGGCGCGGCGGTCTCCGCTCAGCGATACTTCATCGACGTGATCTTCCGATGCCGTTTTGTCGTGGGCAGGTGGCCGAGCGGTTGAAGGCACTGGTCTTGAAAACCAGCAGGCGCGCAAGCGTCTCGTGGGTTCGAATCCCACCCTGCCCGTTTGCGACGATGTGCCGCTCACGTCGACGCATCCTAGCAATCCGGTTGCCCGGTTGTGGAGCGCCGGATAAATTGCGCGGACGGCGGCGCTTCGGTGCCCCGGTGTTGGAGAGGTGGCCGAGAGGCTGAAGGCGGCGGTTTGCTAAACCGTTATAGGGGCTTAAACCCCTATCGAGGGTTCGAATCCCTCCCTCTCCGTTGTTGGCGCGCAAACGCGCGCCGTTCCGAGCGACAGGACCGCACGACGCGAGCGATTCATGAGGGATCTGCTTTCCTCAGGCCGGTAAGCGGCCGCGGCGAAGTGGATCCCTGATCGCGTCCGGACTTTGCGCGCCTCATGCAGCCGCTCCCGCGCGCCTCTCGTACTGCGTGCCCTACCCCACCAATGGATCGCCTTCGCTTCGCCCCATCTCCGACTGGGTTCCTCCACGTAGGCGGAGCTCGCACTGCGCTGCTCAACTGGTTGTACGCGAAAAAGTACGGGGGGCAGTTTCTGCTGAGAATCGAGGACACCGATAAAGCGCGCAGCACAGACGAGAGCACGCGCGCCATCTTCGACGGTATGGAGTGGCTCGGGCTGTTATGGGACGAGGATGTCGTATATCAGGGCGCGAACCTCGCCCGCCACCAGGCGGACGTGTGGCGCCTTCTCGAGACCGGCCACGCGTACCGCTGCTTTTGTACGCCGGCCGAACTCGACCAGCGACGGCGCGAAGCCGACGCGCGAAGAGAGGCATTCAAGTATGACCGCCGCTGCGACCGGCTCGCGCCTGAAGACGTGCGGCACCGAGTGGACGCTGGCGAGCCATATGTGATTCGATTCCGTGTACCGGATGGCGAGACATCTTGGGATGACATCGTCCACAATACGATCACCTTCCCCAACAAGGACATCGAGGACTTTGTGATCCTCAGGTCCGACGCAACGCCGATCTACAATCTCGCTGTCGTGTCCGACGATATCGCCATGGCCATCACTATCGTCATGCGGGGGGACGATCACATCTCGAACACGCCCAAGCAGATTCTCCTCTACGAGGCACTGGGGGTCCCAACGCCGCGATTCGCGCATCTACCGATGATCCACGGACTCGACGGCAAGAAATTGAGCAAGCGGCATGGCGCAACCGCAGTCGCCGACTACCAGCATATGGGCATCCTTCCTCAGGCGATGCTGAACTTCCTGGCGTTGCTCGGCTGGTCGCCTGGAGACGATCGCGAGGTAATGACGCAGCACGAAATGATCGAGCTTTTCTCGACGGCTGGCTTGCAAAAAAAGGCAGCCATCTTCGATCCAAAGAAGCTCGAGTGGATGAACGGTCAGCACCTCAGTCTGATGCCCGCGGCGGAACTGGCGCCGCGCGTCACACCGTACATCGTGCAGGCCGGACTCGCGACTGCCCAGGAGCTCGAGCTCCGATGGGAGTGGTACCTGTCGCTCCTCGAGTTACTCAAAGTGCGCGCCCGCACACTCGACGATATCGTGAGACAGGCAGCTCCCTATTTCGCGAAGCAGATCGACTATGATCCTGACGCAGTAGCGAAGCAGTGGAAGGACGTGGCGGCGACGGTGGAGCTGCTCGACGAGGTGCGGCAGCGCTTCCGAGATGTCGGGGCTTGGGAACCAGTGGCTCTGGAGGATGCGCTGCGTCAGCTCGCGCAACGCCGGAGCATTGCAGCGGGCAAGCTCTTTCAGCCTTTACGAGTGGCGCTGACTGGATTGACGGCGAGCCCGGGGATATTCGATGTTCTGCTCATGCTCGGTCGAGAGCTTTCCATCGCGCGATTGGACACTGCGTTGGACTGGCTCCACAGCCGAGAACCGTGAGCTGTTGTCGTTGACCGTCTTGTAAACGGATCGCTATTATTCGTCCGGCGCAGGCTTGCTGGGACCAGTGCGTCTCGAGCATCCTCCAATAAGCAGCGGGGGCCTATGTCGGAGCCACTGACCCAGCTGGAGCGGCGTGTCTATCACTACATGATAGACTTTCTCGCGGCGAACACCTACCAGCCGAGCATCCGCGAGATCGCCAAGAAGTTCCGCATCAAGTCGACGAAAACAGTGTCTGACTTGTTGCAGTCACTCGAGCACAAAGGATACATCCAGCGAGACGAGTCACGCTCGCGTGGCGTACGCCTCCTCGGCTACACGACCAGAGGCGGAACACAGGCCGTCCCCTGCTATGGCCGCGTACGAGCGTTGGAACCGGCGCTCGTGCCGGAAAACCGCGACGGCTTTCTGACCGTCGATCGACGATTTCTACCGAGCGATGATGTCTTTTTCCTGCGCGCAAGGGATGACGCCATGGCGGGACGCGGCATACTCGATCGGGATTTTGTGATGGTGCTCCCTTCGGCGCGCGCCAAGGACGGCGATGTGGTGGCGGTGCGCGTCGGACATACTGCAGCGGTGCGTACACTGATGCATCGGGGAGCGACGATCGTTCTCGAGGCGGCAAACGTCGCCGAACGCCCGATCGAGGTCGGTCCGCGCGATAACTTCGCCGTGCTCGGTGTCGTGTGCGGAGTCTTTCGACCGTACTTCGAGCAGGAACCGCTGCCGAGCACTCTAGACGAGGACATCGTGAGTTGAGCGTCACGGAGGCCGGCGCGGCTTGGCGACTCAGCGGCCGCCGTCGGCAATCGGCTTCGCTTTTTCCTTCTCCTGCTCCTTCTTTTCGCGTTCCTTACGTTCGCGAATGCGACGCACGGCCTCACGGAACTCGTCCTCGCTGATCGACTGCTGCGCGTGCTCCAGCACACTCTGGCGGATGTAGTTCGTTTGCCGCTGTTCGATAGGTGACGTGCCGTTCGTCACGTTCTTGAGTGGCAGCGCCGCGAGGACGGCATTGGGGATCATGAACTTCCCGAGACGAATGCCCGTCGGGTCCCAGCCCCACCTATTGCCGTTCTTGTCCGTCGTGGTCCAGTCGCCAGGCTTGCGCTGTGGATTGGCCGCCGCGACCATCGCCGAATCATAGTACGTCTGAAAGGCATCCTTCACGGCGCTGTCGAGGCGTTGCGCCGCCGTCTTCGGAACGGGAATGAACACATTCGGCGCATAGAGGCGGGGATCCATCGGCGCCGGCTCAACGCCAGTCGCGAGGCCGACCCCAGCCCCGCCCTTGCCTCCCGCCCTTCCAGAGACCGCCCCCGACGTCGTTGATGGTGAAGGCACAGGTGGAATAGAGGTCGGAATCATGCGAGGAGCAAAGAGCAGCGCTGGCGTCGCCGACCTACGGCGCGGCGTAGCTTTTTCCGCCGCACCATTACCGATCGCGCCTCCGGGTGGTGGCAGGCGCATGTAGCGAATCAGCTCGGGCCTTACGTGCTCGCGGTCCATTCCCAGGAATGCCTCGATCGGGTACCGGAACGTCATCGTGGCGAGCGCCACGATCACAATTGCGTGGATCGCGAGCGATACCGCCAGCGAAGAACGCTTCGATTCCCGCGAGTGGCGTCTCACGCGACTCCCGACATGAGGTCCGACAGTACCTTCCCGGCACGGCGCGCTGCTTCGGCGATCCGCTGTGGTGAGGTGATAAACGAGATTCGAAAGAACCCTTCACCACCCGGCCCAAAGGCCGATCCCGGCATCACCACGACTCCTTCGTCCACGAGCAGGCGCTCCGCGAACAGCGCGCTCGGCACACCATCCGGGAGCGGAATCCACAGATACATCGTCGCGCGGGGCACGTCGACGTCGAATCCGACTGCGCGAAATTCGGTGACCGCAGCATCGCGACGCGTCTTGAACACGGCTACATTGTGGGGCACGAAGTCAGCCCAACTGTTCAGCGCTGCTACGCCCGCCGCCTGCACGGCCATGAACTGTCCGGTGTCGACGAACGATTTGATGCGCGCCAGATTCCCGGCGATTGTGGGATTCGACACGGCCCATCCGCATCGCCAGCCGGTCATGTTGTACGTTTTCGACAGCGAGTGAAACTCTATCGCTACATCGCGTGCACCCTCGACTTCGAAGATGCTCGGTGGCACGTATCCGTCGAACGCAAGCTCCGAATAGGCGTTGTCGTAAACAAGGAGTATGTCCAGCTCGCGACAGCGAGCCACGACGCGCGCGAGATAGTCGCGAGGAGCGACGGCTGCTGTGGGATTATTCGGGTAATTGAGGTACACCATTCCCGCACGTCGCAGGACCGGAGCAGGAATCTCATCGAGCTCTAGCAGGAAGTCGGTCCGCGCCCGAAGAGGACATCTGTACTGCTCCGCGCCAGCGAGCACGGTTCCACCGAGATAGGCGTTGTAGCCAGGCTCGGGGATGATCCCGACGCGACCAGGCTCCAGATATGCGCAAGCGAGGTGGGAGATGCCTTCCTTGGAGCCGATGAGCGGTACGATCTCCGTTATGGGGTCAAAGTGCACGTCGAAGCGCCTCCGCATCCAAGCGGCAATTGCCTCACGATATGCGATGAGGCCCAAGCCGAATCCGTAACGGCTCATGAGCGGATCGCGCGATGCTTCGGCAAGGGCGTGAACTGCCGCCGGCGGCGGAGCAAGGTCAGCGTCGCCGGCGCCAAGGTCGATTACGTCCATACCGCGCGCGAGTAGATCGCGCTTTATTTGCGGAATGGTCGAAAGCGGATAGGGCGGGAGCGTCTCAAGGCGTGCTGCCGATCGCGGCACTAGGCTTCCATAGTGACAGGGTTTCGGACGCGGCTAAACCCAACGATCTCCACTTCTACCTCGTCACCGGGTGATAGTTTCCCGACCCCAGCCGGCGTACCAGTGGCAACGAGATCGCCGGCCTCCAACGTCATCACCTTCGAGACGTAGGCGAGCAAGTCCGGTATCGGGAAGACCATCTCCGCCGCCGTGGCCCGTTGACGCTCCTTGCCATTGACCCGCGTAACCAAGGCTAAGGTAGTCAAGTCGTCGGGCGCCCTTGCAACCGGACCAACGGGACAGAACGTATCGAATCCTTTGGCCCGCGTCCACTGCGAATCGCGGCGCTGCAAGTCGCGAGCAGTCACGTCATTAAGGGCTACGATGCCGCCGATGGCATCCCGCGCCTCCTTGATTGTTGCGTGGCGAAGCGGCCTGCCGATCAGGAGACCAATCTCCCCCTCGAACTCCACGTGCTCTGACATACTCGGCAATCGGATAGCATCGGCCTCCCCAATCAGACTAGAGGGGGGTTTCAGAAAAAAGAGCGGCTCCTTTGGTACCTCGTTTCCGAGTTCTTTGGCGTGCTCGACGTAGTTGCGCCCGATGCAGACGATCTTCGAAGGTCGGTTCATTACAGGAAAGAGGAAGACTATTTCTGAGGATAGAATTCACGTAGTCGTGGTAGCAGGTCGTCCCAGCGACCGACAATTCGCGTCGCGTCGGGGAGGCCCTGCAACAACGCACGGCCGTATGCTTTCGTCACGACACGCGAGTCTGCTATCACAACGGCTCCGCGATCGGTTCCGCTGCGGATGAGACGTCCAAAACCTTGCTTCAGGCGAAGAGCCGCGTGAGGCAGCATGTACTCGTGAAAGGGATCGCCTCCTCTCGCGATGATCGCCTCGCAATGAGCTGCCGTGACGGGCTCTGTTGGAACCCGAAATGGCAACTTGGCGATGAGAAGCGCTCTGAGCGCTTCGCCCGGAACGTCTACACCTTCCCAGAACGAGGCCGTGCCGAGGAGGATCGCTCGTCCTGCACCGCGAAAACGTCCCAGTAGGGCATCCCTGTCGTCCTCGCCCTGCACCAGGACGGGCCACCGACGTTCGAGTCCCTTCGCGCGGAGTGCCGAGGCCATGAGGCGAACGTCACGGTGGCTGGTGAACAGGACGAACATGCCACCGTCAGATGCTATAGCAAGGTCCACCGTAACTCGCGCCACGGCGCCCAGGTGACCGCCAGCATCCAGATTTGGAGCAGGAAGATCGGTAGGCAATGCGAGCACCGACTGCTCACGATATCGAAATGGCGAGGGAAAGATGGCCGTGAGCGGCTCGACATCATCGTGCACGAGCCCGAGGCGCGCCTTCAGGAACTCGAAGTTGCGGCTGTCCGGCACGTCTCCATTTGGCGTCGGTGCTGCGAGTGTGGCGCTGGTGACGATGGTGGTCGTGCAACGCTTGAATAGATCCTCGCGCAGTACGGGGGCGAGATCGAGGGGCACAGCCGAGACGGCAACGGCGCGATCACGGCCGCGAGCCTCAATCCAGCGCACTGTCGCCTCGGCAGGCGCTGGGTCGAGCGCTTGGCGCAGACCGTCGCCGGCCGATTGCAGTCGGCGGATAACCGAGCGGATCTCGTTTAGAAGCGGCATCGCCGTCTCCTCGAGCCGAGCGTCTCCTTCCATGCGCTCCGAAACGAGTAGCAGCCCTTCTTCGAGCCCTTCGATGTCGCCAAGCGTGTCATCGAGAGCCAGTCGAAGACCGGCGGCCCACACAGGGTGACTTGAAAAATCCTCGGTGAGGCGAATCACCTGCTGCTCCGACTCGCGCAGGAGAGACTCGAGTAGATCGAACAGAATGTCACTCCGTTGGCGGGCCGACTGTACGCCGGGAGCCAAACGCTCCTGCACCAGATCATAGCTGGCGGTGCTGAGAAGATCGTTGCGCGCCGCGAGGCGGAGGAGAAGCGCCGGAAGTAAGCCTTTGCCGCGACGCTCCAACCGACTGAACAGCCGCTGTAAGCCGCGGCGCGTGACCGTGGATCCGAGGTGACTGGCAGCTGCCTCCTCGAGATGATGGCCCTCATCGATTACAAGCCGAGCATACACTGGTAGCACGGCCGCATCCTCCCAATTCTGCGACGCGCGCCGAACAGCGACGTCCGCGAGGAGCAGATGATGGTTTACCACGATGACATCGGCCTGCGCCGCCTCTCGTCGTGCCTTGAACACGAAGCACTTGTCGTACACGGGGCACTGGAGACGCTGGCACAGATCTGGTTCGGCTGCGACTTCGTCCCACAGTTCGGAGCGTGGCGGCGTGGCCAAGTCAGACAGGGAACCGTCGGCTGTGCGCTCCGCCCAACTGGCCAATTCCGCCAGCTCTCCCCGAATGCCGCTGTCGAACAGCACGTCGGCAGCCGAGCGCGCCTGCTGCAGGCGCTGAAGGCACAGATAGTTGCGCCAGCCCTTGAGGAGTGCGAACCGAACTTTCTGATCGTTTAGCGCAGTTGCGAGGAACGGGAGGTCCTTCCGGACGAGCTGCTCCTGGAGGTTGATGGTCGCCGTCGAGATGATCGTACGCTCGCCATTAGCGTGTGCCCAGCGGAGCGCCGGGACGAGATAGCCTAACGACTTGCCGACGCCGGTGCCGGCCTCCAGCAGCCCGATGCCGCCGTCGTTGTAGAGGCGAGTCACTCCCGCGGCCATCGCACGCTGACTCGCACGGTCCTCGTACTTTGGGAGCCGCGCGGCAATGGCGCCCCCGGGACCTAAATCACGATCCACTGCGAGTGCGTCGAGGCGCGCCCACTCCGGGCGCCGCGGCACCTCGACGACCACATAGAGCTCGCGCGCGCCGTTGTCGGTGATAGCGAAGCCGATGCCATCATCGTGAAGGCATGCGGCGACTTGCAGATCCGCATCGGACGGTTCGAGGCGCCCCGACGGATGATTGTGCACGAGCATTTCGCCGGGCTGCGCGAAGCCGGGTAGTGCAAGGACACGGCGTACGTCCCCTCGCGCCGCGACTCGCGCCGATATTAGCACTCCCTGCTCGTCCGGCTGACAGACGAAACACACTTCGCGGCCACCGGCGAGGCGGATCGCCGCTCGCATCGCCGCCGCGACTCTGGAGCTGATGCGACGCGCCGTGAGCTCGACGGAAGGCATCCCGAAAGATACAGCGCCCGCAGCGCGCTAGGTCTTCAGCGGCTTCTTCTTCGCGGCCGGGAAGAGAACGTTGTTCAGGATGAGCCGATAACCGGGTGAGTTCTTGTGCAACGACAGATCGGTGGGAGGATTGCCGATCGCGTGCTGCGGGTCCTCAGGATCGTGTCCGCCGAAAAAGGTCCACGTGCCCTTCCCATAGTCGCCATGGATGTACTTCACCCATGGGGCGCCTTCTTCGAAGGCCAGAACCGTGACGCCGGGCTTCAGTGTCGATTTGTTGAAGCTCGTCGTCACACCGTAAAAATCGGAGATGACGGAACGGTGATCCTGTACCAGCATTGCCGGCACGGGATCGAACTTGGCGGAGAAGTTGAACAGCGTAAAGGCGCCAAGTGGCTGCCGGCGACCGGGCACGTTCACCTGGTGGCCATCGATATCACTCATCGAGTTCACGAACGGCGACAGCTCGAGATGCGCGTCGCGGAAAGCCATCGTTCTCTTCCAGTCGAGCCTCGCGTCTGCATTCGGCTCCATGGGTGTGCCGTCGATGAAGCTGGAAGCAATGTCGACGTTGTATGCGGCGATCGCGAGATCGAGGGTCTCGGTGGCACCACACATCGCGAACAGGAAACCGCCACGGTCGACGAACGACCGGATTTTGTCGGCGACGTCCTTCTTCAGCGCGGGAATGTTCGCGAAGCCCAGGCGTTTGGCGGCTGCGAGATTCTGCTGCATCAACTCGACAAACCAGCCGGCGTCGCGGTATCCGAGATAGAACTTGTTGAGCTGGCCCGTGAAGTCCTCATGATGCAGGTGCAGCCAGTCGTACTTGGCGAGGTCGCCATGCTCCACCTCGTCATCGTAAATCCGCGTGTAATCAATACCCGCGTACTTGAGCGCCAGAACGACAGCGTCGTCCCAGGGCGCCTCCTCGGGTGGCGCGTAGACGGCGATCTTCGGCGCCTTCTCGAGCGGCACCGACTCCATGTTGGACGCGGCAATCTCCGACCGGATGCCCGCGAGCTGGCCGTCGCTCACGGGCTCGTACGTGATGCCGTCCAAGCCGGCACGGCGGCGCAGGTCCGGGGTGTCGGGAAGCAGGAACGATCCGCCGCGATAATTGAGCAGCCACTCACCGGTAAGTCCTTGCTTGAGCGCACCGTAGGTAAGACCGTACGCCTTCAGATGATTCTGTTGCGCATCATCCATGGGGACGAGAAGCCGCTGCGCCTGCGCGGCCGCACCGCCCAACAGCAGCGCAGCAGCAACGCACAGGCCAGATCGAAGAGGTCTCATGATCAGCTGCTTCCCGGCACGGCGTTTCGTGCGATCTCCAGCTCGCGCCGTGCTTGCGGCAGGAGGGCGCTCTGCGGATAGGTCAGAATGAGGTGCTCGAGACGAGCAATGGCGGCAGCATTGTCGCCCCTACTACGTAGCGCGCGGGCCCATTCGAGCTCCGCTTGTGGTGCTTCCGGCGTTGCGCCCTGTTCCTCGACAATGCGTTTCCAGATCGCCAGCGCCTGAACATCGTTATGCATCGCGAAGCGCAACTGCGCCGCCGTCTCGAGCAGCAGCGACGCACCGTCGGGGTGACGTTCGGCCGCCTCCTCGAATGCCGCCGCTGCCTTGGCCGAATCGGCGCGTGCGAGTTCGAGAAACGCGTTGCCGATACCTGGAGCGCTGTCGGCGCGAAGGCGAGTGATGAGGCCCAACGCCAGCGCCAGCTCGGGTGTGGACTCGGTACCGGCGCGTAGCAGTGTTCGCGCCGCCTTCAAATTCCCCTCATAGACTGCAAGCCAACCCGCGGCATCACTGGAGTCCTGTTCGGCGCCTGCCTGCGCCAGCGTCTGGCGCGCACGTGACATGTCGCCGGAACGCACCCACCCCCAAGCCACTGTACGCGTGAGCTGCACCCGAGTAGCGGGCGGGATCCAACGATCGAATCGTTCCACGAGGCGCGCCGCGTCTGCCGGCCGTCCCATCAGCGCATATGCACGCGCGTAGAGGGGTACGTACACACGGCCGACGCGCGCCGAGTCGCCTCGAGCCGACGCAACTGGCGCGAGGACGGCCACGGCGGCCGGATCGCCGGCGTTGAGTGCTGCCGTTGCGGCACGCACCTCCAGCTCAGGCGTGCGTTTCCACGTGAGCGCAGCGACCAAAGCAGCACGGGCGAGACCCCATCGCTCCTCCACCTCCGCCCGCGACGCAAAATCCGTCCACGCGGCGACGCTCTCGCTGTCCGACGGCAGTTCTTTCAGGGCAGCCCAACCGTCGCTCGGTGCGCCCCAGCTCATGTCGAGGTCAGCCAGAACACGCCGAGATGCAACGTCGACCGGCGGCGCGAGGAGGATCGCCTTCACCGCTTGGCGGCTGGTGGTCGGGAGCGGAAGCAGCGCATACACGGCCGCCTGTTCTAAAAACGGCGAGCCGGCCAGGGCCAGCCGCCAGGCCTTCGCCGACTCCTCCCACTGTCCAGTGGCGGCGCGCAACTGCGCGACTTCGAGCTGCAAATCCTTGGTGCTTCCTAGTGACTGCCGCGCGCGGCGAATAACGCTGTCCGCGGCAATCGCCTCGTTGCGCTGGAGCAGGATGCGGGCGTACTCGCGATAGGGCGTTGGATCGTCAGGTACATCGTGCGTCCAGCGTTCAAATGCCCGCCGAAGCTCCGCTTCGCGTCCAAGCGTTTGCAATGTGCGAAGTTGCACGCTGCGATACACTGGCTCGCGAGGGCTGACGGCAATCAACGTCTCCACCGGCGCGAGCAGCGAATCCGCCCACCCGAGGTCGGCGTACACGCGTTCGAGCCCGAGTAGCCCGCTGACGGCGCTGGTAGTGTGCAGCGCTTGTTTGAAGTAGACCGCTGCCTCCTTGTTCTTTCCCGACGATTCGAGATCCAGCGCCTTGAACAGAATCGTCGAATCTCTTGACACGACCTGAGCGAGCATTGCCACGGGTGCCATGAGTATGGCGTATATGGCGATGATCAAAGTGCCAGCGAACCGTGAGGAGCGACGCAGGCGGCTCATGTTCTGCGAATGTTACGGCTGTGCATTGATGCGCTTGAAATAATCGAGGATTGCGCGACGCTCCTCTGACGTGAGGCCCCGCAACTCGTTCCAGGTGGGCTCGCGGAACTTTATCGCCGATTTGCCCTCGGCATTAGTATTGTCAGGTGTGAATACCTGCGCTCCAATGGCGGCTTTCGCCTCACGCTTGCCATTCTCGTCGCGCTCGTCTTTCTCGAGAGAACGACCGGCGTCGAGCAGCCGCCGAAACAGCTGCTGCTGCCGCGCGAGCGTCGTCGCATCGACGCGGCCGCCCTCGAGCGCATCAGCGAGCTGACGCGCCTCCTTCGCCATCTGTGCTGCGCGGTCGCCCCCGGCGCTCTCCCCGAGATCGTCGAGTTGGTGCGCTATCTGCCGCTGCTGTTTACCCAGAGCGCGTGCAGTCATCTGCATGGCGGACGACAGGCCGCCCCCAGGCATCGGAATGAGTCCCTGCGCCTGTGCGTTGATGCCGCCCTGTTTCTTCGCCATCTCCTGAAGCTGTTGGAGCATCTCAGCGAACCCGGAGGCGGAGCTTGCTGTACCAGCCTTTTCGCGGTCCCGTGCGAGCGATGCCGCGGCGCGATTCAGGGCATCGGCGGCTTCACCTAACGAATTGGCCGACTGTGATGCGCCGCGTTGCTCGGCCAGCGCTTGGTTCGCCTGCGCCACCTTCTGCGCCGCATCGTTCATGGCCCGCTGAGAGCGGCTGGACAGGAGCGAGGTCTTCTGGCCTTCTTGCTGAAGCTGCTGCGCGGTCTGTTGGACGCCTTCGGTGACGGCACTCTGCTGACCACGCATCTCCTCCGGCTTCCCCTGGCCTGATCGTGCAGTCTGCTCGATCGCGCTCTCTTGTCGTGCCATCTGCAGGAGTTCCTGAACGGCACGATCGAGCTCGCCCGTGAGCTCTTTCTTCCATGCCTGCACCTGCGCGTCACGAGCGTCCTTCATGACTTGCGCCGCTTGCTGCATCTGGCTGGCAGCTCGCTCAGCGTTCGCCGATGCATCAGCTCTCTGGCTGTCGGACGGCTGCCGCTGCGAGCCGCCGTTGCGGCCGTTTTCACGAGTCTGCTGCTCCTGCGCGTTGTCGTGTCGCGTCGAACTCCGGGCAGCAGCGGCGGCCCGGATCTGCTCCTCCGACGCAGCCGCGTATCGTCGCGCCTGCTCCGTCAGCTGTGCGCCGGGTTCGGCCTTGTCTTTGGCGAGCCGTTGCTGCAATTGCTGCATGTCGTTGGACAACCGCTCCGAGCGATCGGCGAGTTGCTCCGCGCGCGCCCGTTGCTGCTCAGGCGGCATGCTTGCAGCAGAGTCGGCGAGATTGTGGTCTCGATCAGCGATGTCAGTAGCTTCGTCGTGCAGCGTTTGCATTGTACCCTCGTATGCTGCACGCTTCAGCATCTCGGCGCTTTTCTCGAGCTGCTCGCGCAAGCGCTGCTGCATCGCGGCCAGATCCTTGAGCGCTTGCCGCGCCTGGTCGCCGCTGAGCTGATGCGTTGCGTCCTCCAACTTTTGCATCTGTGCAAGCAACTCCGGCGTGAGGGCCTGCTGCAATAGCGCCTGCGCTTCGCGAAGCTGTCGAGCAAGGCTGGAATCCATCGCTCCGGCCTGCCTCAATTGGTCCGCAAGCTGCGCGGCCTGCTGCTGGAGCGCCTTGATCTTATCGAGCATCGCCTGCTGGTCTTTGGCAACGGCGCGCGAGCGCTCCGCCGACTCGTAGCTCATTGCCTGGTCCTTATTGCCAGCCGCGGTAGTCGAGCCGCCGCTCTGGCTTGTGGACCGCTCACGCTCGCGCGCCACCTCCCCCGTACGCTGCTCGAGCGACCGCTCGGCGGCGGCCGTCGACGCGGCGGATCGCACCGTTGAATCGGCGGCCGCCCGCGCGAGGGCTCGGCGCTCCTGCATCGTCGGTATCTTGAGCAACAGTTCGCGGCTTTCCCCGTGCTGGTGCCAGGGTGAGTTGTCGGTCGCCATAGCTTTGATGTGCAGAACGTCACCCGGCTCGAGATCACGAGGAGCAAGATCGATATCGGCGATTCCGGTCCACACCGTCGATTGACCGGAAGCCAGTCGCTGCACGATGAGCGGCTGCCGCTCGCCAGTGCCGGGCTGACGCCAGCTCTGCAGATCGATGGCGGAAAGACCATGATCGTCGGATGCCGTGAGTTGCAGCGCGACTCGGTCGTCGCCAGCAACGATGGTGTCGCCGCGCGGCGACACAATGTCGATGCGCGGTGCCGAATCGGCGATAACCTCGAGCTCGAGCGGTAACGGCACGTCGCTAATCGGGCCCGCCCTTCCGAACGCAACCCAGTTCCACCGCCCGCTTTGGCCTGCCTCGAGCTCGCCGGCAAAGGCGTGACCGTCGGCGCGCAGGCGCACTGCGCTCTTATCGTTATGCAGCTCAACGACACGTAGCTGAGTGGAGGCGCGGCCGGCAATCTGGATTCGCGTCCCCTGCGGCACGCGCGCCGGCTCGCCCACCGGCATCCCCTCCGGCGCGCGCCCCAGATATGGCGGGTAAATCGCGCGAATCGAGACCGCACCGACGAATGGACGATCGCTGACGCGTACGACAGCGGTATCGCTTGACGCGCGCCCGTCGCTCGCGACGAGAAGCAGGTCGCCGGCCAGAGGACCGACCACAGCTCGTGCGACCCCGCTGGCGGGTGATACCCTCAAGTCGACCGTCTTCCATCCCTCACCCGTCGTACGTTGCGTCAGCCGTACGACCGAGCGGCGCGGCGCATATACGGAGAAGGCGAGACGCTCGCCGCGAACCAGCTGCGGAGGTAGTCCGCGAAACTCGATCTTCGGGAACAGCGTGCCCCGCCAGGCTCGGATCGGGAGCAGGAGTGCCATGAGACCGTCATCGAATACCGGCGCAATCCAGCCAAGCAGGAGCGCTGCGATGAGTGCAGCGGCTAGTCCTTGTCCGGCGATGCGGCGAGCGCGGCCCTGTGCACGAGGCACGAGGCTCGCCCCGCTCCCGGCTGCCTCGAGCCGCGTCGCCATCCGATTTGAGGCGTGGTGCCCGAACGCAGTTGCGTCGCCGATCTCCAGGACGCCACGCAGGGATCCTGCGCGCAACGACTGCTCGCGTTCGATATCAGCCGCTATGCGATGTCGCCCACCCGCATCGCGTACACGCGTCCAAGTCCACCGTCCAATTGCCGCATCCGCAACTAGTACCGATGCCCAGATAATGAAGGGAATGAACCGGGGCAGCTCCATCCAGCGTGCCCGGCCGAGCGCCAGCACGCCGAACGACGTAATGCCGCAGCTCGCGGCAGCAACGAGTGCCAAACCGGTCGCGCTGTAGGCAACTCGCAGTCGCCGCCGTTCGCGATCAACGAGGTGGTGCACAGTCATGGCAGCGGCCGACTCGTGACAGCGTACACGAACAGGTTCACTCCCATGCGCAGCGCTGCCTCATGGAGCTCTACCGGATCGTGGTACACCTCTGTGTCCTCCCATCCGTTACCAAGATCGCTCGAGTAGCTGTAGTAGACGGCCAACCGGTCGCCGAGGAAAATGCCGAAACCCCGTGCGGGCTTGCCGTCGTGCACGTGAATCTTCGGTATTCCTCGTGGAAAGTCGTACACGATGTGATAGATCGGGTGCGACAACGGCACATCGACGAGATCGCGATCGGGAAAGACCCGCTTCATCTCGCGACGAAAGCTCTCGTCCAAGCCGTAATTATCATCGGCGTGAAAGAAGCCGCCGCGTGCCAAATACTCCCGCAATCGGGCGATCTCCGCGTCGCTGAAATGGATGTTGCCGTGCCCCGTCGCGTGAAGGTATGGACAGTCCCATAGCTTGTCGTCCGTTAGACGTACCCGCATCTCCTCTTTGGCGACCCGCAACGACGTCCGTTCGCGAATGGCCTGGAGCAGGTTCGGGAGGCTGGAAGGATTGGCGTACCAGTCGCCCCCGCCGTCATACTGGAGCCGGCAAACGGTAAATGTCGACGGCGACAGATGGCCAGCAACGGCTGCGTAAACAGACTCGGCGCCGGCACGACGGGGCACACAGGCTTCGGACACGCCCCGCACAGCGAACAGGCCCGCTATAGTCACCGTGATGACCGTCACTCGCAGCATGAAGGGCCGCCGCAAGGAGTCATCTCTAGTCGTCCGTCCACCGTTCGCCTGGTCGATCATGCATCCTCTGTCGCGATGCGGTATGCAACATTGCGTGGTGCGCCAAGCTCCGCCACCAGCGTCGCCACGATATCTCGCACTGTCGCTCCAGATGCGCGCAGGGAACGGGCACGCGTCCGCACGACGTCTTCCGAGAGCGCTCGATCCTTCGCTCCGGCGAGTACGATCACGATTTCTCCTCGAGGCGGCGATTCGACGTAGTACGCCCGGAGATCCCTCAGCGTTCCCCGACGCACCTCCTCGAATTGCTTTGTCATTTCGCGGGCCACAGCGATCTGACGGTCTCCGGCACCAAGCGTCTCGAGCTCGGCCAGAGTACCGGCCACTCGGTTCGCCGCTTCGTACACTACCGCGGTGTGCTTTGACGCGACGAGCTCGGCTAACGCGGCCGATCGCTCACGTCCTTTGCGCGGAAGGAAGCCGAAGAAGGTGAACCGATCCGGGGAAAGCCCGGACGCGACGACAGCGGAAAGCACTGCCGATGGTCCCGGAATCGGAACGACGGAGATGCCGCAGTCGATCGCCTCACGCACGAGGCGCGCTCCCGGGTCAGAGACCAGCGGCGTCCCGGCGTCGCTGATCAGCGCCAGGCTCTCACCCGCCCGCAGCCGCGCGAGGACTCGCGACGTGGTGCGTGCCTCGTTGTGCTCGTGATAAGGGACCACCGGCGTTTCGATGTCATAACGATCGAGTAAGTGCCGCGAGTGACGTGTGTCTTCGGCGAGGATGCCGGCCACCTCTCTCAGGATCTCGACCGCTCGAAAAGAAAAATCCCCCATGTTTCCAATGGGGGTACTAACGAGATAGAGTTTCCCCGGTGCTACTCCGTGTGTCACACGATTTTCCACGGAAGCTGGTCGAATAATCCAGCGGATTGAAAGATGTGTCGGCGTTCCCACGTCAGCTCGCGCAGTAACGCATCGGGCGACATGGTGTCATGATCCGCAGCAGTCCACATGACCTCCTTGGTCCAAGTCGCGACGGCGTTTGTGAGGCCATTCGTGTCCACGACGGGATCGACCACCGCGCGTCCGCTGAAGGAAAAGCCTTCGAGCGCCGGGTGTTCGGCCACCAAATTCTGGCGCGCATGCTCAGCGATCGCAGGTGCGCTGTCTCTGCCCTCTTTCACGAGACGCTCAATCAGCGACGCCGCCAGCTCTCGGTATGCCGACAGTAGCGCTGGCGGTGCCTGCACCGGCAGAATAAAAGGAGAGGGCCAGTGCTTGAGCTGTGACGCGCCGAGCTTCGCTTCACGACCGAACAGCTTCGCCACACGATCCACGAGTGTTCCATGGTGACCGGCCGAGAGAAATGCGCGCACGACGGCGCCGTCCTTGAAGATCAGATAATTCACTGAGTCCTGCGCGACGATCTGCACCGCTCCGTCGAACGTCGTCGACATGAGATACGGGAAGAGTGCCGCGGGATCGTTGATGGCAAGCCCCGCCGGCCACTCTTCCGCCGGGCGCGTCAGAGACGCGTACATGCATGCGAGTTGTTCCTCTTCTGCTTCATGGAAGCAGATCTCACCATATTCCGGCTCGGCCGGCACCATCTCCAATGCGTTGGCGATCGCGATTGCGCGCGAGCCGCGCCCGTCCACGACGGTGGCATTCACGACCTCGCCGGCGCGCAAATAGAGCATCACATAGTCCTCAGGCAGCCAGATCGCGACGTACCCTGATACCCGCGCTGACCGGTCGCGTTTGGCGTCGGTGAGGAGATTGCGAAGGTGGACGTAGGCAATGCGCGTACGCGGTAGCAACACGCGCGAGAACGGGTACTTCAGGCCAGCGAGGTTTGCGGGCATCTGGTGGGTTGAAGCGACTCCAAAAAGAACTGCCTGGGCACCGATCAGCGGCGACCCAGGCAGATAATGAAGTGCGTCACGGCGGCCGGCAATAATCTAGATCACATCGCAGCCGACATTCTGTGCTCAGGCGGCGTGTTGCTCGAACTTGGACTGGATCATGTTCTTGGGCACGGCGCCGATGATCTGATCTACCACCTTGCCGTCCTTGAAGAAGAGCAGCATCGGAATCGAGCGAACGTTGAAACGCGATGCTGTCTTGATGTTCTGATCGACGTCGACCTTGGCAATTTTCACCTTGCCCTGATACTCCGACGAGAGCTGATCGAGGATTGGTGCTATCATCCTACAGGGACCGCACCAGGTCGCCCAGAAATCGACGACTGTGAGACCCGAGTGCTTCTCGACCTCCTGCTCAAAGCTGGCGTCCGTTACGGCCAGTGCGTTCGACATATGTTCTCTGCCTCCAAGCGCCTCACCTGGGCGCCATGCTCGTTGTACATTCAGGGCCCAAAGCGTCCCTGGAGCTTGGTTCGATGTCATCTTCGTCCCGTCGGAGCCCGCGCATAGCGCACATCGGCGTCGCTGTACGTAGTCTCGGCGAGATCCTGCCTTTCTATAAAGAAATCCTTGGCCTTCCAGAAACTCCACTCGACGATGCGGATGGTGCTCGAATAGCTGGCCTCGTTGCTGGTGACTCGCTCGTCGAGCTGCTCGAAGGAACCTCGCCGGAATCGCCTATCGGCAAGTACGTCGCCAAACGCGGTCCCGGCATCCATCACATCTGCTTTGCAGTCGATGACATTGAGTCTGTCCTTGCCCGCTGCCGGTCAGCCGGTATTCGTCTCATCGACGAGAGCCCGCGCACCGGTGCCGATGGGAAGCCTATCGCCTTCCTTCACCCCAGCTCCACCGGTGGTGTGCTCGTCGAGCTTACCGTTGACTAACCATGCGGCGGCTCGCCGCATGCTTACCGCTTCGAGCAGAACTGCCGCAAAGGCTCGATCTCCGCATTGACGACGTACCAGCGGTTTCGGGGACCAGCCACCACGTCAAAATTAGTACTGCCCGTCAACCCCCCGCGCCGTAACTCTACGGCGAATACGATCTTGCCGGCGATACTGGGAGCTTCACTGAGGATGCGCGCGCTGTCATGACGGAAGTAGCACATCATGATCAACTCGCGTTTCTCGAGCTCCGCTTGCGGCATCAGATCGCGCGCTGGCCCGTCGCTCGTTCCCCACACAGAACCCATCGCCTGCAGATCCTCAGCACGCGCCGCTGATAGGAAGGCGAGCACGGCGGCGCGAGCGCTGGCCGCACCGGTGGGGCTGCCGCCAACGGGCACGGGGGCCGGAGCCGCCGGCGCAGGACGCGACGAGTGACAGGCCGCAAGCAACACCATGAGGCTGATTAACTTCCTCACGCAATTCTCCGTTGGATTGAGGCGCAGCGAGTGCCGCGCCGGTTAACGCTCGCTGGCTGCTGGGAACGACGCAAGGCACGCAGCCGGCGGTCGGCTAGTTGGGAGAAAACGACAGATGCTATACCAGCGGCTCTACATCAACGTCGATCATGTGGCGACGTTGCGGCAGGCGCGCGGCGGCGATGCGCCGGATCCGGTCGAGGCAGCAGAGCTCTGCGAGCGCGCTGGCGCCGACGGAATCACCGCGCATTTGCGTGAGGATCGCCGCCACATCCAAGACGACGATATCGAGCGCCTGGCCGCAACTGTGAACACAGTCCTGAATTTTGAGATGGCATGCACTGAGGAGATGTTGCGTATCGCAGAGCGGCTGCGCCCCCACCAAGCGACACTCGTTCCGGAGCGGCGGCAAGAAATAACGACCGAGGGTGGACTCGATCTGTCGCGAGACCGCGACCGCTTGCGCGACGGTATCGCGCGGCTGAACGCGGTCGGCATCCGGACGAGCGTCTTCATCGATCCGGATTGCCGCGCCGTCGAAGCATCCCGCACGCTCGGCGCGGTCGCCGTTGAGCTGCACACGGGACGTTACGCACACGCGCCGGCTGATCCGGCTACGTTGGCCGCCCTGCGTGATGCAACGCGCTGTGGCCGCCAACTCGGCTTGGGCGTTCACGCCGGACACGGGCTCACGGTGAAGAACGTCGGCCCGGTGGCGGCTATCGAATCCATCGAGGAGCTCAATATCGGCCATGCGGTGATCAGCCGCTCCGTGTTCGTGGGAATCGAACATGCTGTCCGAGAACTGCGCCGGACCATGGACGAAGCGCGTGGCGCCGCCTAACTTCGGAGCGCTTCAACTCATGGAGCATGCATGACTTCGGCGGGCGGCTTGCTCGACTTTTTCGTTCTCGAGGCGAGCGAATACATCGAACAGTTGGATGGCCTGCTCGCACGGGCAGCTGGCGTCGCGCCGGACGCCGACGAAATGCTCCGTGTGTCCCGCGCCCTGCGGGGCAGCGCGACGATGGCGAAGCTTCCATCGATCGCAGATCTGGCGGCCGCCATTGAACGTGTCGGTCGTGCACTGCAAGGGGGAGCGCTGGAGTGGGATGCAGCCCTGCGCGCCACGTTCACCTCCGCAGTCGACGATCTCAAGATCCTGGTGCGCGCCGTTCGCAACTGGTCACCGGCAGAGAACCAGCGCGCCACGACTCGCGCCGCGGAGCTCTCTCGTTATGCGCCGCTGCGCCCTGCGCCGCCGCCGTCCACGCCGGCGACCACGTCCGGCGCTACGTACTTCTCCGCGGAGGCATCGAATATCGCGGCGGGATTCGACCTGCTGCTTGCACGCCCGCAGGACGCCGACGCCGCCATGAACGTTTTGCGCCGCGTCCGGGCGCTGCGTGGTGTGGCCGGTATCAAGGACGTTGGCCCCTTGGCCACGGTGATGGAGGCGGCGGAATTGGTAATGAAGCCGCTCGAATTAGGGGAAGGCGTCGTGACTGCGGCCGGTGTGGAGGTCCTGCGCAGCGGTGCGGAATTGCTGCGGCTCGTTGCGGCCGCGCTTCGCAGTGGCGCCCCCGCGGACGCTTCGTCGGCGGAGCGTGACCATTTCGCGGCGGCCGTGGAGAGCTTCCGCCGCGCCGCAAGCTCGAGCGAACGCATTGTACCGATTGCCGAGCTGTTTTTCAGCGACGGTGGACCGACCGTGGTGAGCGCAGCTCCGAACCCGCCGACCACTCCTGTCGAACGGTTCCGCTTGGAGATCGTCAGCCAAGGAGAGCACCTGCAGCGACTCGTGGACGAACTCGGGTCGGCCTCCACTGAGCAGCAGCGGGAGCGGGTGCAGCGCGAGGTGAAGGCCGCGCTCGCGTCGATGCGCGTGGCGGCCGAGAGCTTCGGCGAATCGGAGGTGGCTGATTTCATTGCGGCTCATGACAACGCGGTGAACTCCCTGGATTACCTGGGCATCAACGCACTGCAGGCGCTGGCCCAGGTAATTGCGAAGCCCGGAGCGCACGGCGAACATCTCTCCGCCCGTCTCGCGGAACTAGGCGTCTCACGTGCACGTGACGCGGGGATCGCCGACGCGTTCTCTGGCACCGAACCGGCGGCAGCCAGCCTCTCCAGCGAGGCGCGGCTGAGCTCCGTGCTACGCCCGCCGTTGACGCCGTCGAGCGCACCAACGCCCATAGTTAATCCAGCAGTTCCGTCATCGGGGACGCCCGTCGTACCTCAGGCGGCCGCGAGTATAGCATCCACGGTGCCGGTGGCGCGGCGCACCCCTGCGCCTACGCCTGCACGCGCGGTGCCCGCCGCTCCGAGCCGGCGCTCTGGCGAACAACTCCTTGCCGCCCTCGACGCCGGCATCTCCGGCATCGGAGCCCTGGCGGAGCAGCCCCTCAGCACGCCGACTCCGATCGAAGTGCCCGTTGTTCCGATTGACGTGCTGCTCTATAGAGGACGCGCCGCCATTGAACGCGCAATCGCGATTCGCGACGAAGTGCGCCAGGCAGGTGGCGTGCCCCAGGACGAGACATTAGCCGAGCTGTTCGATCTGCTCGATTTGGCGCTCGTGGAGTAACACGGCGCATGCGATTCAGCTGGCGGGCTGCGCTCGGCATCGTGCTGAGCGCGGTACTGCTCTGGTACGCCTTTCACAAAGTGCCGTGGTCGGAAGCGCTGGAGCATCTCCGACACGCGAAGATCGGCCTCCTTGCCCTTTCGGCGGTTGCGGCAACGGGCATCTTCCCGCTGCGTGCTCGTCGCTGGCGCACGATCCTGGACCCGGTCGAGCGCAATATTCCCTTTGCGCCGCTTTGGCACGCGACCGCAATCGGGATGATGATCAATAACGTGGTGCCGGTGCGTTTCGGAGAGATTGCCCGCGCGTATGTACTCACGCGCGAACGAAAGACCGTGCCGTTCTCGACAGCGTTTGCATCGCTCGCAGTCGATCGGCTCTTCGACTCGATTGTCGTGCTCGGACTCTTGTTCGTGGGGATGATGGCACCGAGCTTCCCCGCCGGCGGTCTGGGCGGCGGGAGCATCGTCGGTCGCATCGCGGTATTCGGCCTCGCAGCGGTACTCGTGGCACTTGCCGGCCTGTATGTCTTCGCCTTCTTCCCGGATCGGATCATTCGGGTATTCGAGCTGCTCGCGCGCAGAGTCGCTCCGCGATTCGAGGAGCGCGGCGGTGCGATTCTTCGCGCCTTCGCCGGTGGCTTAGGGGTGCTACGCAGTCCGCGGCGTTTTGCGGCGGTGCTCTGGTGGGCGCTGCTGCACTGGCTTCTGAATGCCTTCGCCTTCTGGATCGCGTTTCGTGCCGTGAACATCGAGGCGGGATATCCCGTCGCACTCTTTCTGCAGGGTATCATTGCCAGCAGCGTTGCCATTCCCTCCGTTCCGGGATTCTTCGGTCCTTTCGAGGCGGCCGCGCAGGTCGCGCTCGGCGTGTATGCAATCGACAGAGCGTCCGTAGCCACGTGGGCCGTGAGCTTTCACGTGCTGTCATTCATTCCAATCACCGTGATCGGTGCGGTGTACTTCGCACGCCTTGGCTTGACGATGGACGAGCTCCGCCGCGCGGGACGTGGCGACTCGCCGATCGCGGAGGAGAACGAGTGAGCGCAGCGCGAGTCTGGGCACAGGCAAAGCTCAATTTGCTCCTCCGCGTCCTCGCGCGAGAGGTGGGCGGCTTTCACTCGATCGAAACGTTAATGTTACGACTGGATGTCGGCGATGATGTGGTCGTGCGACCGCTTGCGCACGAGACGACGCGGAGCATCGATTGCCGGGGAGCCGATGTCGGACCGGCAGAGCAGAATCTCGCCTACCGCGCGGCCCGGGCCTACCAGGACGCCACAGGGTGGCCTCCGGGATTCTCTATCGAGATCGAGAAGCACATTCCAGTCGGCGGTGGCCTCGGCGGTGGCAGCGCCGACGCCGGTGCCGTCCTGCGCGCGTTGGACTCTCTCTCTCCCCGACCGCTCGGACGGCGCCTGATCGATCTTGCTGCGCAGTTAGGCTCCGACGTAGCATTTCTTACGATTGAGCAGCCGATGGCATTGGCCTGGAGTCGCGGCGAGAGACTGCTTACGCTTGCGCCCCTGCCCTCACGCGCCGTGGCTTTGATCTTTCCGCCGTTTGGCGTCTCGGCTCGTGATGCATACACGTGGATCTCGGAGACGCGCGGAGGATTTCTGCCGCACGGGTCTGCCCTGTCTGTTGACGAACTCCGCAACTGGGACGCAGTGGCCGCCTTGGCCGTCAACGATCTGGAACCAGTCGTAATCGCCCATCATCCCTCGCTCAGCGAGCCTCTCGAACAGCTGAAGCAGCACGGCGCGCTCTTTTCCATGATGAGCGGCTCCGGTTCGACAATGTTCGGCGTCTTTTCCGAGAAGCCGAGTAGCAATGCGCTTGCAAACGCGAGTCGGGCTCGCGTACTCGTCACGCGCACGGCGGAACGAGTTGTCCGCGTGGAACGCACCGAGTAGCTTTTGAGGCTGCTGCCCCCTCGTCCAATGGCAGGACATCGGACTTTGGATCCGAGAATGGTGGTTCGAATCCACCGGGGGCAACGTCCCCACCTGTAGACTAAACGTGCACCGCACACTAACTTACACGGCTGCGCGAATGGACGGATTGTCCGTACCGAGCCATGGCCTGAAGGTGTTGTCCGGATCGGCCAACCGAGCGCTTGCCGAGGAGATCGCTGAGCACCTGGGGATCGATCTGTGCAAAGTGAACCTCGGCCGGTTCGCGGATGGAGAGATTTCCGTTCGTATCGATGAGAACGTGCGCGGGAACGATGTATTTATCGTCCAGCCCACGAACCCGCCGGCCGAGAACGTGATGGAGCTGCTGCTCCTCATCGATGCGGCGCGGCGTGCTTCGGCAGCGCGCATCACTGTCGTGATGCCATACTATGGTTATGCGCGACAGGATCGAAAGGACCAGCCCCGCGTTCCGATCGGCGCGAAGCTGATGGCCAACATGATTATGGCAGCTGGTGCCGATCGCGTGCTGGGTGTCGACTTTCACCAGCATCAGCTGCAGGGTTTTTTTGACATCCCCGTGGACCATTTGTACGCGATGCCGGTATTCACCGCGCACTATCGCAGGAAGGCGCTCGTGGAGCCGGTGGTGGTCGCGCCCGATGTGGGTTCGGCGAAGATGGCGCGCGGTTTTGCCAAACGACTGAACGCCACACTGGCGATCATCGACAAGCGCAGGCCACAGCCGAACGTCAGCGAAGTAGTGAACGTCGTCGGGGAGGTGGCCGGCAGTGATTGCATCCTCGTGGACGATATGATCGATACCGCTGGTACCGTCTCCGAAGCGGCGCGCGCACTGCAGGAGCTCGGGGCGAAGGACATCTATTGCTGCGCGACTCACGCGCTGTTGTCCGGACCGGCGCCCAAACGGTTGCGCGAATCACCGATCAAGGAGGTGGCGATCACGAATACCATCGCCATTCCAGCGGAGCGCCGGATAGACAAGCTGTGCGTGCTATCAGTCGGCGACCTCCTGGCCAAGGCGATCCGGTTCACGCATGCCGAGCAGTCGGTGTCGTCGCTGTTCGATTGAGCGTTGGTGTACCCGCCCCACACGCGGAGGATGGCTCCGCAGCGGATGGTAGGGAGGACGCAGCCTTCCGAGAGTAGAACCGCGTGGGGCGATTCGCTGCAACCGTAGTCCGCATTCCAAGGAATGAATATCCAATGGCTTCCGCATCACTCACCGCCCGAACCCGCGCCGGCTCCGGCACAGGGGACGCACGAAAGCTCCGGCAAAATGGCCAGACTCCGGCCGTGGTGTACGGCCACGGCCGCTCACCACAGTCCCTCACCATCGCGACACGTGAGCTCGAGCGCCTCCTGGACACGGTCGCCGTATCGACCACCGTCGTCGAGCTCTCATTCGACGGTACGAATGCTCGCACACTGATTCGCGAAGTACAGCGCCATCCGTTCAAGAAGCAGGTCCTGCACGTCGACTTCCAGGAGTTGGTGGCGGGGGAGAAAGTAACCGTCCGCGTGCCATTGGTGTTCGTCGGTACAGCCGAGGGTGTGAAGAGCGGAGGCGTTCTGGAGGAGGTGATGCACGAGCTCGAGATCGAGGTCGATCCTTCGAGCATTCCGAACCACATCGACATCGATGTCACCCCGCTCACGATCGGGCACGGCATTCATGTCAGCGACATCAAGCTGCCGGCGGGCGTCGAAGCAATCACGGACCCCGATGCGACGGTCTGCACTGTCGTTGCACCGCGAACGGTCGTGGAAGAGACGCCGGCCGTGGTCGAAGTGGAGGCTGCCGCGGAGCCAGAGCTCATACGCAAAACCAAGGCGGAAGAGGGCGAGGAGTAGTTCTCGCCGCGGTGCTTCGGTTTTTCCGCTCGTTCTCTCGCCGGGTCTCAGGCAATGTGTCGGCGGACGAGTCGTTGAAAGTCATTCTTGGTCTCGGAAATCCCGGCAAGGAGTACGCAGGGACGCGCCACAACGTCGGCTGGTGGGTGCTCGACCACCTGGCCGACGTTTGGCATTTCGAGGGATGGAGAAAGGACGGCGACGCTCGCGTCATCGGTGGCGAGGTCGGAGCGCACAAGGTGCGGCTCGTCAAGCCCCTCACGTACATGAATCTGAGCGGTACCGTGCTCAAGCCGTACCTGCGGCGCGCTTTCTGGTCACCGAAGGTCGACCTGCTCGTCGTCGTGGATGAGGTGGCGCTCCCGGTCGGCCGCTTCCGATTTCGCGCCCGCGGCAGCGCCGGCGGACATAATGGTCTGAAGAGTGTAGAGCACGCGATCGGAAATCAGGATTATGCCCGGCTGAGAATCGGCATCGGCCCCGACGACCCAAGGCGGAAGTCCGGTTCGCTGGCGGATTTCGTGCTTGACGACTTCGCGCGGACCGAGGCCGAGGAGGTCCGCGCGCTTTTTCCGACGCTACGCGATGCCATCGAGCACTGGCTGCGGGATGGTATCGAGCCGGTGATGAACCGCTACAACGCAGGATAGCACCAGGACATGCTCAAGCTCGGAATTGTCGGACTACCGAATGTCGGCAAGTCCACGCTGTTCAACGCGCTGACCGCCGCCGGCGCGGCCGCTGAGAACTATCCCTTCTGCACCGTCGAGCCTAACATCGGAATGGTGACGGTGCCCGACCCGCGGCTCGCGGTATTGTCCGACCTCGTGCAGCCGAAACGTACCGTGCCGGCAGTCGTTCAGTTCGTCGATATCGCCGGCTTGGTGAAAGGCGCGGCGGAGGGAGAAGGACTGGGCAACAAATTTCTCGCGAACATCCGCGAGACCGATGCGATCGTGCACGTGGTGCGTTGCTTCGAGGACCCGGACGTGCCGCACGTGATGGGGAGCGTCGATCCCGTGCGCGATCGCGAGATTATCGAGTTCGAGCTCGCGCTCTCGGACCTCGCTGTCGTCGAGAAAAGGTCGGATCGGGCGCAGCGTGCCGCGAAGACCGGCGACAAGGACGCGAAGTCGGAGGCCGAGGTGCTCGAAACAGCACTCGCCTTTCTCCGCGACGGACGAGGGCTCTGGGAGGCTCACCTCACAACGGCGGAGCTCGACGTCCTGAAGCCGCTGGCATTGCTCACGACCAAACCTGTGCTGTACGCGGCCAACGTCACTGATCACGAGCTCTCGGGAACGAACGAAGGACCGCACCTGCGGCAACTTCGCCAGGCCATCGCTGCGAGTGGGGAACACGCAGAGGTGGTCCCCTTCTCCGCCAAGATCGAGGCGGAGCTGTCGGAGCTGCCCGCGGAAGACCGCGCAGAGTTCCTGCAGTCGTTAGGCCTGGAATCGGCGGGGCTCGATCGCCTGATCCGAGCGGGGTATCATCTCCTTGGGCTGCAAACGTACTTCACCGCCGGTGAGCAGGAAGTGCGTGCCTGGACCATTCACCGCGGCGATACCGCGCCCATTGCGGCTGGGACAATCCATACGGACTTCGAGCGCGGATTCATCCGAGCCGAAACGGTCGCGTACGACGCGTTTGTCGCCGGGGGCGGGTGGAAGGGCGCGCGTGAGAACGGCAGCGTGCGCTCCGAAGGCAAGGAGTACGTGGTGCATGACGGTGACGTGATGTTGTTCCGCTTCAACGTCTGAGACGGCCCAGTCAACCGTTACCGGCTCGGGCTGCGCAGACGCCGCGGATTGGCAACAGCAGCGCCGCCGCCAGCATCGTACCGGCGGCGACGGCGAGAAGGCCACCGGTGAAGCTCCCGCTCGCAGTCTTCACCGCACCTAGCGCGTACGGCCCGATGAAGCCGCCGAGATTCCCAATGGAATTGAGTAGACCGATGCCTGTGGCGGCCGCTGTGCCGCGAAGAAATAGCGAGGGAACGCACCACACGGCCGGTAGAAAGGCGTTATAGCCAAAGTAAGCCACGGCGAAACCGCACACGGCGATCACGGGATGCCGGAGCCACGCACCCAGCGCGAATCCCGCGGCCATGATGATCAAAGGCACCGCTGAGTGGAGCACACGCTCTCCGGTACGATCGGAATCCGCGGCGTTGAGCAGCATGCCGGCGACGCCGGCAAGTCCGACGAGTCCCGTCACCAGCCCGACATTTTGATCGCTGACACGCAGCGCCTCTTTGATCAGGCGTGGTACCCACAGTGCAAGGCCATATCCCCCGATCAGCGCCAACGTGTATGGCAACGACAACCACCATAGCGTGCCGCTGGCGAACGCCTCGCGTATCGTCTGCTCACCGCCAGGATCTGTATTGGTATCGCGCAGGCCTTCGGCTGATAACACTCCGCGCAGCCAGCGGCGCTGGTCCGGCGAGAGCCATGTCGCATCCTCCGGCCGATCGGTCAGATAGAGAAGAGCAACGATGCCCAACGCCATTGACGGCATGCCTTCGAGCAGAAAGAGCCAGCGCCAGCCAGGAAGGCCAAGTCGCCCATCCAGCGAAAGGAGCGCGCCACCCAACGGCCCGCCAACAGCGATCGACAACGGAATGGCGACCATGAAACGTGACATCGCGCGTCCGCGCCACCGGGCCGGGAACCATTCACCCAAGTAGAAGACGATCCCCGGAAAGAATCCCGCCTCCGCCATGCCCAACACGAACCGCACGAGGTAGAACTCGATCGGCGTTCGGATGAAGACCATCGCGGAAGCCACCACACCCCACGCAATGGCGATGCATGCGATCCATCGATGCGCGCCGAGCCTTGCCAGCATCAGATTGCTCGGCACGCCGAAGAGCGAATACCCGATGAAGAAGATGCCGGCTCCGAAGCCATACGCGGCGGCACTGAAGCGCAGTTGCTGATTCATCTGCAGCGCGGCCAGGCTCACATTCGCCCGATCCAAATAGCAGGCCACGTAGAGCAGGAACAGGAACGGGATGAGGCGAATACTGACTTTCCTGATGGTTTGCTGCTCGAGCCGGAGACCGGCTGTCGTTTGTGGCGCAGTAACGTCGAGGATGGCGCTCATCAGGGTAAATGACAGGCAGGCGAAGCCGACGCTTCACGAAAGGAAGCGCCAACATACACGCAAGTCGGTTCGTGCAGAAGCGCCGACGCTGGGTCGACTAGGACACGTCCTGGCGCAGCTTGCGACGGATCGTGACCGCTTCTTTCGCCGCTTCGGCGGCGATGGCGAGCGTTTCCTCGACACGAATGAGCTCGCCCGTATTCAGCTCATGAGCGGGCCGAGCACTGCAGACGTCGTCGAGCGCCTCCTGCACTATCTGCTCGGCCTCCTCGAGCCGTGGACGAAGTGAATCGCCTCTTTGGTCTTCCATCGTTGCTCCCAATCATGAGTGGCACCCCGAGCGAGTAGCGAACGCTCGTGTCCTGGCGTGCATGCTCCTATCGGGCAATGCGCATGCCGACCGCAGTCGCGGCCCCGACTCGCAGTGGGAGCCACCGGCGCATTTCGTGCGTCGATTTGCCGACGTCATGGGCGACACAGTTGACTTGCGATTCAGGGCTGCCCGCGCAAGAGCTCTACTGAATGCGCGACGGCTCAGCGTGCCCAGCGGGCAGTTCATTGTGTATGAGCTCCCGCCGTCGGAGTACGATCGGCGTCAGACCAACTCGCTGATATTCGAGTCCGCTTCTATCATGCGCCGCGTTCGTGACTACCCACCGAATTGGCGGGATCTGCGCGACCCGGAGCTCGCGCGAGTCGGGCGCTGCGAGTGAATCCGGCCCTCTTCTCTTAACCGTCGCAGCGGCTTAGTTTTAACTCCCTGTGCGAGCGCCGCGACGGCGCCGCGTTAATCACCCTCCCGCCGTTTCGGCAACCAACGGGGGGCGGACACGACCAAAGGGAGGATTGCCACGCATGCCGCGTCCATACGAGGCGGTGTATGTCTTCGATTCCACACTCGAAGACACCGCCATCAACGAAAAGCTTGCACGCTTTCATTCGCTGCTCGGGAATCCGGCAGACCTGGAAGCAAATCACTGGGGCCGGCGCCAGCTCGCCTATCCCATTGGGCGCCGCGAAACGGGCTACTATGTGATCGCGCGCTTCACCGCCGAGCCAACCCTGTTACCCGAGTACGAGCGCGCCATCAAGTTGGATGAAAGCATCATTCGCCACCTGCTCACCCTGTACGAGCACGAAGTCGGTGCACCGCCAATGAGCGAAGAGGAACTCGCCGCTGCGAGCGTTCGCCGTCGTGCGGATGAAGAGGACGAGGACGAAGAATGACGATCCGTCGGCCGCAAAAAAACTGTCCCTTCTGCGAGGCGCGTGTACGATTCGTGGATTATAAAGACGATCGTACGCTTGGCCGTTTCATCACTGACCATGGAAAAATTCTTCCGAGTCGGCTGAGCGGCGTGTGCGCGCGCCATCAACGCCAGTTGTCGACGGCAATCAAGCGCGCGCGGTATCTCGCACTGATACCGTACATCCGCGGTTACCAAGCATAGAGGAATGACTGGTCCAGCCGGGGAACCTCAGCCCGGTACATTCGGGGGCCGAGACGGCGCCGGATCACGAGCGCGAACCGAGCGGGGGTGGTGGAAACTCCTGCTGGCACTCGTCGCGTTCGTGCTCGTGCCGCTCGTGCCGCCCTTCAGCGCGATCTTACCGGTGCAGAATAGCGTCACGCTATTCGTGCCCGCGCTTGCCGCGTGTTCCCTTGTCGGTTGGTGGGCCGGAGGGCGTCCGTGGCAAGCCACTCTATGGGTCGGTTTGGCAACCTGGATGGCCCTTCAGACCACCACACCCGCGGGATCGTACGAAGTGCTCGTCCGCGGCTGGAGCTTGCTGCTGGCCGGATCGTTTGGCCTTGTGTGTCTCTTTGGCATGCGTCAGCCGCTTTTTGCGCGTGCTCTGGCGACGCTCGCCATCTCGCTTGCTCTCGCGCTGATGATGAGCATGCTGGGCCCGGTGTCGCTCGCGTCAGCATCGCACACTGCGGCAGAAGCGTTTGCACAACGCAATGAGGCGACCGTGGCGTTGATGAACCGCCCCATCAGCGAGAACCCCGAACAATGGAAGCAGCTCACGGCCAGAATGCCGGAATTGGCCGAGATGCCAGCCCAATGGGACAAGCAGCTGAAGGTGGCGTCGAGCGCCGGCCTATCAGCGTTCCCTGCACTCCTGGGTCTGCAATCGCTTGCCGCACTCGCACTCGCCTGGGCGAGTTATCATCGCCTGAACCGTGCGCGACTCGGAATGCCCCTGTCGCCGCTGCGCGAGTTTCGATTCAACGACCAACTCGTCTGGGGGCTGATTGTCGGCTTGACAATCATGTTTCTGCCGAGCCTGTCGAGCCTGCGCGGCCTTGGTCGCAATCTTCTCGTTTTCTTTGGCGCGCTCTACGCGATCCGCGGATTGGGAGTGTTGAGCTGGTTCATCGCTCCCGCCGGCCTTGTATTGGCACTCGCGATTGTTATCGCGATGCTATTCTGGCCCGTCGCCGCGGCTTTCGCGCTGACGACCCTCACGATCGCCGCATTCGGTCTCGGTATCGGCGACACGTGGGCGGATTGGCGCCGGCGCGCGCGTCCTACCACGTAACCTTTGGAGCTCAACATGGAAATCATTCTTCGCCAGGCAGTCGAGAACCTCGGCAAACCTGGAGATGTCGTGAAAGTCAAACCGGGATACGCCCGCAATTTCCTGCTGCCTCGAGGGTTCGCCTACGAGGCCACGCCGGGCAATCTGAAGCGCATCCAGCAAGAGCGGGATCGGTTGGAAGCCGCTGAAAACGAGCGTCGCGCCAACGCGCAACAGCTCGCCGAGAAGCTCGAACAGGTGTCGCTGACGTTCTCCGCCCGCGTCGGCGACGAGGGAAAGCTATTCGGCAGCGTAACGGCGTCGGATATTGCGCAGCAACTCGACGCACAGGGCTTCACTATCGAGAAACGGCAGATCGATCTGCATGAGCCGATCAAGGCGCTTGGGGTCTACAAAGTGCCGATCAGACTGCACGCGGACGTTAGGCCCGAAATCCGCGTTTGGGTCATCAAGCAATAGTAGGGAACTCTTAGCCCGCGCGCGCACTATCAGAGACGCTCATCCCCACACCACGACCACATGGAATCTACCTCCTCGCCGCAGGTCGCCGCCCTCGCCCAACGCGCCGCCCAGGCGCTATTGGACAACAAAGCCAGCGATGTGGTGCTGCTCGATCTGCGGGAGGTCACGGATATGGCCGACTATTTCGTGATCGCGAGTGGAACGTCGGACACGCACGTCCGCTCGCTCGGCGATCACGTTACGGAGGAGCTGAAGAAAGAAGGAACGCGACCGCACCACGTGGAAGGGCTCACGCAAGGACGCTGGGTGTTGCTCGACTTTGTCGATTTCGTCGTTCACATCTTTCATCCGACTCTTCGCAATTTCTATCAGCTCGAACGGCTGTGGAGCGACGCAGAGGTCATTCCCGTGGAGGTTGAAGGAGCCGGCAGGTGAATTGGCAGCGGAACGGCTGGACAGGTGGCACGTGGATACTGCTCGCCGGCGCCCTGATCGCATGCGTCGGTCGCTCCGCTTTCGCGCAGAGCTATTTCGGTCAGAATCAGGTCCAATACGAGCAGTTCCATTGGCACGTGTTGGAGACCGAACACTTCCTCATCTACTACTACCCGGAAGAACGGGCGGCGACGATGGACGCCGCGCGCATGGCCGAGCGCGCTTACGCTCGCCTGTCTCGCGTCCTTGACCATCAATTTCGCGAAAAAAAGCCGATCGTCCTCTTTGCCTCGCGGACCGACTTCGGACAGAACAACGTGACCGGCGATCTCGGCGAGGGCACCGGCGGCGTTACGGAAGCGTTGCGTCATCGGATGCTGCTGAATTTCACCGGCGACTATAGAAGCTTCGAGCACGTGCTCACGCACGAGATGGTGCACGCGTTCCAGTACGACATCTTCGCGCGTGGCAAGGCTGGCGCCGGTCTGCAGACGCTCGCGCAGGTGAATCCGCCGCTCTGGTTCGCGGAGGGCATGGCAGAGTACCTCTCGTTAGGCCCGAGCACGCCGCTGACGACCACGTGGATGCGCGATGCGGCGCTGAATGGCAAGATCCCCACCGTCGCCCAGATGACCGACCACCCCGAGCGGTACTTCCCGTATCGCTTCGGTCATTCGTTCTGGACGTTCATTGGGCAGAAGTGGGGCGATGAAGCCATTGGTCAGATCATGAACGCCGTACCGAGTGTGGGTATCGAGCGAGCATTCAAGCGCGAGCTTGGCGTGTCGCTAGAGGATCTCGGCGATCAATGGAAGGAGGACCTCCAAACGCGGCTCCTGCCGCCGGTAGGCGGATTGGAGCGCCCGCGCCGGTTTGCGCAACCACTGCTGTCGCCACGGAAAAGTGGCGGCGAGATCTTCCTGGCACCGGCCCTGTCCCAGGACGGGAAGTACATCGCCTTTCTTTCGAACGGCAATTTCATGAAAGGAGAGGTCTTCATTGATCTCTGGCTCGGAGACGGCGAGAGCGGCAAGCGCATCAAACGGCTGATCAAGAGCACCACGGATCCGAACTTCGAGGAGCTGCGGCTACTCTACTCGCAGAGCGCGTTCTCTCCGGACGACAGATATCTCGCCTTCACAGCCCAGCGCGGCGGCAAGGACGTCCTGTACCTCCTGGACGTCGCCGACCGGCGGATCGTCCGGCGCTTCGACCTGCCGCTGCAAGCCGTCACGGGTCCGACGTGGTCTCCGGATGGCCGGCGCCTCGCCTTCAGCGGCAGCAACGGCGGCATTACCAACCTCTACATCATTGACGCCGACGGTCGGAATCTGCAGCGGCTCACGAACGACCGATACGGCGAGCTGCAACCGCAGTGGTCGCCTGACGGCACCCGCATCGCCTATGCGAGTGACCGGGGCGATAGCGCGAGCGTCGATCTGCTCAAGTTTCCCAAGTGGCGCATCTGCGTGCTCGATCTCGCCAAAGGCGGAATCACCGTATTACCCGGACAGGCGGGACTGAACCTCAATCCGCAGTGGTCGCCGGACGGACGGTCGCTCGCGTTCATCTCGGATCGCACCGGCATTGCCAATATTTTTCTGTATGACCTCGACCGCGGCGAGCAGTATCAACTGACGAACGTCGTCGGTGCTGTCTCGGCATTGACGGAATACAGCCCGGCGGTCAGCTGGGCGCGGAAGGCAGATCGTCTGGCATTCACGTATTATGATAATGGCGATTACACGATCTGGTCGGTTACGAATCCGCGCGCGCTGCAAAAGACGCCGTATCGCGACAGGACTCTCGCGGTAGCGGCGGACGAGCGGCCCGGCCGCCCTGGCGTGGAAGCGCCAACCGACGGCCAGAGCATGGTGCCTTCCGAACCGTCGCGGTCCGGCGAACGCTCATCGCATGCCCCGGTCAGCATCGTATCCCTGCTGGACTCGTTCGATCTGGGGCTTCCCGACACGACGAAGTTCCAGGATTACTCATATAGAGTGCGCTTCCAGCCCGACTATGTTGCGCGCCCGAGCATCGGGTACACGCCCGATAACTACGGACGGAACATGTACGGTGGTACAACGGTCGTGCTGAGCGACATGCTGGGCGACCACCGTCTCGCGCTCTCTGCTGCCGTGAATGGCAGGGTCAGCGAGTCGCAACTGTTCGCCGGCTATACGAACCTCGGTGGACGATGGCAATACTCGACGGGCATCTCCCAAACGCCCTATTACTTCCTGTCCAACGACTATCTCACGCCGACGACGGATCCGAAAACCCTCGTCGAGACGCAGGAGATCACCACTTACGTTGCCCGACAGGTCTTCTCGGTCACCGCGTATCCACTCAACCGGTTCACCCGCGTGGAGATCGGTGGTGGCTTCAACAATATCGATCGTTCGCGGTGGTTCATTCATCGCAACGTGTACAGCAACGAGGTCGCCTCACCCTTCCAGATGGACACGACGCATCGCGATCCCAGCCTGAATTATGTCGATGCGCAGCTCGCGTACGTGTCGGACAACACATTGTTCGGATATTCGGGCCCGATTGATGGGCGTCGCTATCGTTTCCAGGTCAGCCCCGTCGTCGGGTCCTTCAAATGGATGGAATACCTCGCCGACTATCGGCGCTACGACCCGATCATCTTTGATTACCTGACCGTCGCGACCCGTCTGTACGCCAACATGTCCATCGGGCCGAACGAGACGGCGTTTCCCAAATACATCGCGCGCCCGGATTTCGTGCGCGGCTATGATCGAAACAACACGTTCTATCTCACCTGTCCGATCATTGGTGCGAACACGTCGAACTGCAGCGCCGTTCAACTTCTCGGAAGTCGGGTCGTTGTCGGCAATGCGGAACTGCGCTTCCCGCTCGTCCGGCAGGTGGACCTCGGGATTCTGCCCATCTCGCTTCCGCCTCTGGATGGCCTTTTCTTCTATGATGAAGGCCTCGCGTGGTCGCGCGGACAGTCGGTGTACGGTAGCAAGCCCGCCAACTTCGACGTGGGGACGCAGCGGTATCCCTTGAGAAGTTACGGATTCGGGCTGCGACTCAACCTGTTCAATTACGCAATCGTTCGTTGGGATTACGCGGTGCCAATTGACCAGCCGGGGAAGAAGGGATTCTGGACCTGGTCGCTCTGGCCGAGCTTTTAGGCTGTCGCGCACCGTGATATAATCCAACGTGCGCACGCTGCCCGTCGCGTTGGCGCTCGTGCTTGCCGCATGTGGCCGCTCGGACCGCAATGCTGTTCCCGCCGCGCACGAGATAGCCTCCACTCAGTTTGGTCCGGATCCCCTCATCATGCGCGTTCCCCGCGCCGGTGGGACAGTGCGCGTTTTCGATTATCCCAAAGAGGATTCCGTTCTCTGGACGTCGTCCAATGGCGCCCCTGCCATTGATCGCGTCCTTGCGTTCGATCCCGACGGTGGGACGATCGCGTTCGTCGACACGCGCGGGGTACCGGGGCGTCTTGAGCTGCGAACGGGCTCGGTGAGTCTCGCCACGACGGCGAAGGCGAAGCTGAGCGGCCTCACTTCCATCGACGGTTCGACGATTTATGGAATCGGGGCGGACGGCGCATTGGCGAGATTCACGCTCAGTGGCGATTGGGTCTACAAGCCTCCTCGACCCGCACGCGCTGTCTATCCGCAACGCGACGGCTCTGTCCTCCTGCAGGAGGCGCGCGGGCCGTTGGAAAGCATCTGGCGGTTGCATCCGCCGGACGATCGCATCATCGACAGTGCGCGCGTGCCCGCGGCCGGTCGCGTGCTCCGGACCCAACTCGGCGACCGCCTCTATCTCGTGCAGGACAGGTCGCTCGTTGGTGTACGGACACGCACGTTACAGCCACTTCCGACGATCACGTTCGAGAGTCCCGTCGTCGCATTGACCGCAACTCCCAGCGGCGATCGGCTGTTCGTCGCCACCGAATCGAACCACCAAGTGAGCGTCGTTGATCGCTATCAGGACAGAGTGGCTGCCGCTATCCCACTACCAGGACAACCCCAGGATTTCCGTATCGATGGCTTGGGCCGATTTCTGCTGGTCCGCGCCGCACGTGGCGACTCCGCATGGGTCGTGGCGATCGGCACCGATAGCCTGGTTGGTACGGTGCGTTCGGCGTGGCGTCATGACCTGCCGGTGGTCATGCCCGACGGCGCGATCGCGCTCGCCCAAGGCGCGGATGTGGTATTCGTCGATGGTGAAACATTGAAACCCAGGCAGCGCGCCCACGGCGGAGCGAGCGACTTCTGGTACGGTTTCCTGTGGGACGGCTTTCGTCCGAGAGCCAAGACACTCGATCAACCGGCACAATTTCAGAGCGACAGCATCGACTCGGTCCGCGCCGCGGCTAGTCGAGACTCCGCAGCGATCCGCGACTCCTCGACGTCGCGTTCCCTCGGCATGCCGGCAGCAAATCCTGCGGCGCCTGCATCAGCCACGCAGCCCAATCGGCCGCTTGGAGCGCCGGCAGTGCATCGCGACAGCACGGCCGTGAAGGGGTTCAGCGTCTCATTCGCCGCTCTCCTCTCGGAATCGGCCGCGCGCCAGCTGGCGACGCAAATCAGAGTGCGCAACGAAACACCGCATGTCGTCACCACGACGCGGAACGGCGCCACCGTATATCGTGTTGTCATGGGACCCTATCCCACGCGCGAAGCGGCGGAAGGCGTAGGACGCGAGTCCGGCCACACCTACTGGGTGTACGAGAACAATCCCTGAACGCACATGCTCCGGGATTCGGACGACGCATACTGGGAGCGTCAGGGCTCTTGTCTCGGCGAGGAGTTGGATGCGTCACACGCCCTCGTCGTCGTTGGGAGCAATGCGAGGGCAGTCGTGTGGGTGGCGCTCGGGATCGCGCGCCTCCAGGCTCGCAGACGTCGCGTAGCAGTCGGCGATCTGCTCGGTGGAGCGGAGCCGCTGGAACACCTTGCCAAACGTGAGGATCCGCACGGCCTCGTGGACAGCTTCACCTTCGGCGTATCGCTGAACAAGATAGCTGTCCGACTTGACGAGGATGGAGACCTCTTCATTTTGCCGAGCGGGACGGAAGCGCCAGTCTATCAAGAGATCCTGGCGAACCCCCGCTGGCGCAGGCTTGCGGCGGGATTCCGGGAAGTGGGTGCTCTGCTGATCATCGCCGCACCCGCAGCGGCGCCGGGTATCGCGTCGCTGGTCGCACAAACGGATGGAGCGGTTGTCGTCGATGCCCCACCGCCACCGTCAATCCCCGCTGAGTCGCTTCTCGCAACCGTACGTCCGGATAAGCCGCTCGATACGCCACGGCAGTCCGGGAGTGCAAGTAGGCGGGATCCACGAAAGGTCCGGTTGGTGGCGCTGAGTACCGCACTCGCCATCGTGCTCCTGGTAGCGGTCGCCCTCCGGTCGGCATTCAGTACTCACGTAGGCAAGGCGACGCGCAGATCGGCGCCCACGGCGACAAAGACTATTTTCCTGGCTCCTCCGGATCCTGCCCGCCACACCGGTATTGTCGCGAGTCAGGTAACTCTGGCTGTACCGGAGCCTTTGAATCCGGACGATTCGAGCGCCGCTGCTGCTTACGCTGTGGCGCTCACAAACGCAAACACGGCAGCCGGCGCTATCTTGAACCTTCAGGAAAACAGTAGAATCTTGCCCGCAGCCACGTATGCTCCGGTCCTCGTTCAGGGCGCGCTATGGTATCGGGTCGTGGCAGGGGCATTCATGGAAGCGAAATCCGCCGATTCCCTGTTATCTCGTCTGCGAAATCTACGGGTGTTGGATCGCGAGAGCGGCGCGGTGATACGAACGCCCCTCGCGTTTTTGATCGATAGCGGGGTGATGCGGGGCGCGGTCCCTGAACGCATTGCGAGTTATGCAGCGAACGGCAACGCAGTGTACGCGTTGTATCGGACTGATGGAAAGGCGCGCTTGTACGCTGGAGCCTTCGAGACTGCCGTGCAGGCAGCCGCGTACGCTGGGGTGTTACGGGCGGCCGGCCTGACGCCGGTGCTCGTCTATCGAATTGGGAGACTGTTCTAGTGCGATTGACGAGGCTCGAGCTACACGGGTTCAAGTCGTTTGCCGACGCCACGGATCTGGTCTTCGAGCCCGGCGTCACGGCGATCGTGGGGCCGAATGGCTGCGGCAAGTCGAATGTGTCCGACGCCGTTCGCTGGGTTCTGGGCGAGCAGCGCGCGCGGCTGCTCCGGGGATCCAAGATGGAGGAGGTAATCTTTCAAGGCTCGACGGCTCGCCGTGCGGTGAACGTGGCCGAGGTGTCCCTGTTCTTCGAGAATGACGATGGTTCGCTCCCTGTACCCTTCAAGGAAGTCGTCATTACTCGCCGCCTGTCGCGGTCGGGCGAGAGTGAGTATTTCCTCAATCGATCTCCGTGCCGCTTGAAAGACATCGCGGATATGCTCCGCGGAACCGGGTTGGGGACCGATACCGGCGTGGTAATCGAGAGCAAGATGATCGACGCACTGCTCTCGGATCGGCCTGATGACCGCCGGGAGCTGTTCGAGGAGGCCGCGGGGGTCGGCTTGTATCGGGATCGAAGGCGAACGACCGAGCGCCGCCTCGAAGAAACGAGCGTGGACCTGCAGCGGCTGGACGATCTCATCTCGGAAGTCCAGACGCAGGTGCGGTCACTCGCTCGTCAGCGCAAACGTGCTGAGCGCTACGCTGAGCTTACCGGGCAACGGTTCGCGATCGAGCTGAATCTCGCCGCTCGAGAAATGCAAGCCTGGCATGAGGAGCTCACGGAGCTCGAGCTGCGAGTAGCGGAACTGCGCGAGCAGGCACCAGCCGCCGAAGTCACAATCAGTACTGCCGAAATCGCGCGCGATGCCGCGCACGGCCGACGGGCGGCGGCGGAGGCGCAGCGTACGGAGCTCTTGCGGTTGGTGAGCTCGCAGCGCGAGCAGGTCCAGCAAATTCGAAGCGAGATGGCCGTCGCGGAGGAGCGCCAGCGCAACGCCGTGGCGCGACGTCAGCGCGCCGAAGCCGAAGCGAGCGAGCACGCCGAACACGGCGAACGTCTCGCCAGCGACCGTGCACAAGCCGGCGCCGAACGCACACGATTCGACGAGGAGCTCCGCGCGGCTCGCGAACGTCTCTCCGCTCGGCAACGTGGCGAGGAGGAGGCACGCACCGTCGTCATGACGGCACGTGCGGCCGTGGAGCAGGTGGAGCGTCGTCTCCGCGAGCTGCACGACCGCGTGCGCCGTACAGAGCTGGAGCGAGAGCGGGCCCGACGCGAGTTTGACGAGGTATCACGACGTGCGAGTGTCCTGGAGACCGAACGAGGGCAGCTCGCCGATGCACTCGCGTCCGTACGTCGTGAGCTCGACGACGCTGGCCGTTTCGTCGACGAGGCGCGCTCACGCGCTTCGGCGGCGGAGGAGGCGCTCGAGCTGACGCGTGCCGAAGATCGTGAGATAAGACAGCGCGAAGCCGATGCACGGGCGGAGCTCTTCCGCGTTGACGAGGCATTCACGGCACTCAGTGGAAAGGTGAACGCGCTGGAAGCGCTGGAGCGCGAGCGCGTGGGACTCGCTCCGGCCGCCGCACGGCTCCTGAAGGAACGCGATCAATTCGGCCACGGCGCGGTGCTTGGTCCCCTCAGCGATTTCATCACGGCAGGACATGAATCCGCCGCCCTCGTCGAGCGCTTTCTGGGAGCAACGGTCCACGCGGTCCTCGTTCGCGACCGCGCGGCGGCCGACGCTATTCGTCGCTGGCACGCGACTGCGCTTCCCGGGCCGTTACTTCTGCTGCCGCTCGACTCCTTAGAGAGTGAAGCGGCCGCCGAGACGGTGGACGGCGCGTTGGTCGCACGCGTCGATGCCGCGCCAGCCGCGCGTCCGTGGGTTCGAGCTCTGCTCGGGCATACCCGCTCTGTTGATGACGGAAGCGCATTCGTGGACGCGCGCGGCGCGGTGTGGCTGCCGGGTACGGCCGCCGGTCCAGGGCCGTTGCGGCGACGCGCCGAGTTATTTGAGTTGCGAGCGGATCTCTCCGCGAGCGAGGTGGCGCGTCGGGAGGCATTGACCGTTGCCGACGAGATGAAGGCCGCGCTTCAATTGTCGGAGCATCGCGTGCTCGAAGCGGCGCGGATGTCCGAATCTGCGCAGATGGAGGCACGTCGCGCCTTGGAACACCGTGCCGAAATCGAGCGTCGCCAGCAGCGCGCCGAGCGGGAGCTGAAGGAGGCCATGGCGCTGGGCGAAGGACTCTCTGCGCGGCGAGACGAGCTGTCGCTTCGTCAGGCCGCGTTGGACGCCGAGGCGATCAGTTTGGCCGGGCACCTTCACGCACTCGAGTCTGAGGTGGAGCTGGCCCGTTCGGAATACGAAACCGCAGAACGCCTGCAGGAGGAAGCGCGCGAGCAGCGCACGCGCTGCCAAGTGGAGGAAGCGCAGGTCCAGGCCAGAGTCCAGGTTGCGACCGATCGGGAGCGTCGTTTAGCGGAGGAGTTCGATTCCGCCGCCGCGCGGCTCACATCGCTCCGCGCCGAGCTGAGCGATCTGTCGCAAGCGGACAGCGTGCTCGCCGAGCAGATGGCGGTTTGGCAGTTGGATCTGGAAGCGCGTGAGGCAACCCTCGCCGACGGTGAGGCCCGCCTCGCCGCCGCGGAAAAGGATGTCCAACGCGCCGACGAGGACCTGACGGCCGCCGAGCACGCGCTGGACGATATTCGCCGGCGGGCCAGTGCGCTCAATGACGAGTTGCATCATGCCGAGGTGCGCCACGTCGAGCTGTCAGGGCGCCGCGCCGCCATCCGCGAGCGCCTCGAAGCCGAATGGCGCCGCCCGTTGGACGAAATGCTCACGCAGTTACCGCCCGTCGAGATGGATGACGCCATGCTGCGCGCGCAGGCGGATGCGGTGCGTCAGCAGATCGAGGCGTTGGGTCTGGTGAATGCGCTCGCTATCGAGGAGCACGGAGAGACGCTGAATCGACTCGACTTCCTCACGGGCCAGCGCGCTGACCTGGCGCAGGCCAAGCAGTCGCTGCTCCAAGCCATTCGGGAGATCGACGTCACGGCGCGGGAGCTGTTCCTCGCGACGTTCACGCACGTACGTGAGAATTTCCGCCAGATCTTCATGTCGCTGTTCGGCGGGGGAGAATGCGATATTCGACTCGAGAACCCTGACGCACCGCTCGACTGCGACATCGAGATCCATGCGTCGCCGCGTGGCAAGCGCACGCAGCGCATCCATCTGCTGTCGAGTGGCGAACGGGCGCTGGTGGCGTTGTCGCTGCTGTTCGGCATCTTCCTGACGAAGCCCAGCCCATTTTGTCTGCTCGATGAGGTCGACGCGCCGCTCGACGACGCTAACGTTGGCCGCTTCGTGCGCATGCTCAAGCAATTCAAGCAGCGAACACAGTTCATCGTCATCACGCACAACCCGCGCACGACAACCGAGGCGGCGGATGCGGTGTATGGCGTGACGATGCAGGAGCCAGGCGTGTCGTCGATCGTCAGCGTCCGAATGCGCGGAGCGCCGGTCGAGGAAGACGTCGAGGTGCGGGAGCTCGCGGAAAGCGGCACGTTGGCATGAAGCGCGGCGCGCTCGCCGCGTTCGTGCTCATCCTCTGCGTCGCGCATCGCACGGCCGTGGCGCAGACATGCATCCCCGTTTCTTCACCGGCCGTCGTGCAACTGCAGCTTCCGCCCGATCCGTTTCCCGTAGCTCCGCGCCTGTTCGAGCACGTGGTCAACGTGGACTCGGCGCGGGAGCCGGTCACCGTGCACGTCGATATCGGCCTGAACAGCGATTTCGGCCTCCTCGCGTTCACCGACAGCGTGCGCGGTGACACAGCGTCCATGTTCGTGCGTCGTCTTCTTCCACAGAACAGCACCTTGTACTTTCGTGCCTCCGTGGTCGATCGGTTCGGCTGTAACATCGGCACGACGTACTTTCCCGACACGCGGCACACCGGGCCGTATTTGACCTTGCTGCAACCGAATAGTCCGATCGGACAAACGCTGAGCGACACGACGCCCACTTTCGTTTGGCGGAGTGCGCGGGTGGACGTGCCACCGGGTCCGTGGGTATACGATCTCACGGTCACGGATGTCGCGACCGGCCTGCCGATCTTCTTTCGGCCCGATCTGCGCGACACGATGTTCACCATTCCGGCAACCCAGGCGCTTCACTTTCAGACGTCGTACCGATGGAGCGTGAAGGCTCGCCTGTCGGTCGGGAATGCCATCGACACGGTACGAGTGTGGAGTGCCGCCACCTTCACGATCACTCAGTTCGGCACACTGCCGACGGTGACGCTGCTGTACCAGAATTTTCCGAATCCCTTTCCCACACCGACATCGAGCAGCACGTGCATATGGTTCGATTTGAGCCAGGCGGCCACAGTGAAGCTCACCGTCTACACGTTATTCGGCGATCGCGTGCGCACGCTGGTGCCAGGGCTGCTTCCCAGCCAGTTGCCGGCCAATCGCTATGGCCGCGGCAATGCTAACACCGGCTGCGATCCCGTGAATCCGATCCAGTGGGATGGTCGTGCTGATGACGGACGGTACGTGCCACCCGGCATCTATCTCCTGCGCTTCGAGGCGAGCGGGGTCGATCAGATCAAGAAGATCGTCTATCGCGGACGATGATGCGCTTCACGACGCTTGGGACGGGCACGATAGCGCTCAGCGCCGCAAGAAGTTGCGCCGGGTATTTTCTCGATGCCGGAGACGTTCGTTTGCTGATCGACTGCGGAGCCGGAATCCTCCGGCGCCTTGCCGAGCAGCAGCTGCCGTGGCCGGACATCACCCATGTTGCGCTCACACATTTTCACATCGATCATCATGGTGATCTGCCATCGCTGATCTTTGCCTGGAGGTACGGCATCCTTCCGGCACGCAGCGCGCCGCTCGAGATTCTCGGCCCGCCGGGAACGCGCACGCTCATCGAACGGCTTGCGGGAGCCTACGGTGAGTGGGTCCTGACACCTGGTTTCCCGATCGCCATACGCGAACTCGCCTTTGGCGAGGGCATGCCGTTGACCGCAGCAGTCCGGCTGGACACCTGCAAGGTTCCGCATACGCCGGAGAGTGTGGCATATTCAATCACGCGCGGCGGCCGCCGCCTCGTCTATTCCGGGGATACGGGTGTGGATGAGCGCCTCGCCGACTGGGCACACGGCGCTGACGTTCTGGTCTGTGAATGCTCACTGCCGGCATCCATGGCCATTCAGGAGCATTTGACGCCTGAAGACTGCGGGCTGCTCGCCGCGCGGGCAGCGCCGCGGCATCTGGTGCTCACGCATTTTTATCCGCCCGTGGAACAGATGGACGTGCGCGCCATCGTTGCAGCCCGCTTCCAGGGCACAACGACGCTGGCGCACGACGGGTGGTATATCGATATAGAGGATGAGTAATGCTGGTCGTAATGGACAATCACGCGACACCGGAACAGATCCAGCGCGTCGTCGAAGCGATTGAGGCAATGGGCTATCAGGCGCGACCGATGCCTGGGGCCCAGCGCACCACCGTGGGCCTCGTCGGCAACGACGGGCGCGTGGACAGCTCACAGATCGAAGCGCTTCCAGGCGTCGCGGAAGTGCTGCACGTGTCGAAGCCGTACAAGCAGGTCTCACGCGAGTGGCGCCAGGAGAATACGGTCGTAGCAATCGCGCCGGGGGTGGCGTTCGGCGGCGAAGCCGTACAGATCATCGCCGGCCCCTGTTCCGTGGAGTCGGAGGAACAGATCGTCACCGCCGCGCGGCAGGTGCGCGACGCAGGAGCCACCGCGTTGCGTGGGGGAGCATTCAAGCCGCGGAGCTCTCCGTATTCCTTTCAGGGGATGGGTAAGGCGGGTTTGCGGTTGCTCGCGCTCGCGCGCCGGGAAACGGGACTGCCGATTGTCACCGAAGCGCTCGACGAGGAAGGAGCGCACCTGGTCGCCGAGGTAGCCGACTGCATCCAGATCGGTGCGCGCAACATGCAGAATTATTCGCTGCTGCGCGCGGTGGGGCGTATCGGAAAACCTGTGCTCCTCAAGCGCGGGATGGCCGCGACCATCGCGGATCTCCTCCTCAGTGCCGAGTACATCCTCGCCGAGGGCAACGGACAAGTGGTCCTGTGCGAGCGTGGGATTCGGAGCTTCGACCAAATGACGCGCAATCTGTTCGACCTCACCGCCATTCCGCTGGTGCAGAAGCTTTCGCATTTGCCGATTATCGCGGATCCGAGTCACGGCACCGGTCTGCGAGACAAGGTCATCCCGATGGGCCGCGCCGCAGTTGCCGCGGGAGCAGATGGCGTGATCGTCGAGGTCCACCCGAATCCGGAGCGCGCCCTGTCCGACGGCGGTCAATCCCTCTTCCCCGATCAGTTCGCGCGATTCGTGGTGGAGGTGCGCGCAATCGCCGACGCGATCGGCCGTCGCGTTGGCACGTTGCCGACATCACCACCTGCTGGAACGGCGCGCGCGCCGGCGGTGTAACATGCGTGTGATACATCGATCGCTTCGTATTGTGGCCTTTGTCTGTGTCGCGGCGATCGTCCGCGTTCCGGACACCATGCGTGCTCAAAGCGCCGCTGCGGTCATCGATCGCGCGGTGAGCGCCTGGTCAAGCATTCGCACCATCCGTGCGTCATTCGATCAGACGTTGACGAACCCGCTCACCGGCTCGGTCGCGCGGGCGCACGGGGTCTTTCAGCAGCAGCGACCTGGAAAGCTCAGCATCGTGTTCAACGACGAAGGCGGTGACCGCATCATCGATGACGGCCGCTATCTTTGGGTGTACCTGCCGAGCAGTGCACCGGGGCAGGTGATCCGTCGACCCGCGCTGGATGCGGTCGGCGCGGCACCGATCGATCTCTCAGCGCAGTTTCTCGACGAGCCTCGCCTGCGTTTCAACATCGCACTGGTGGGAAAGGAGGCGGTAGACGGCGTCTCCGCGTCGGTGCTGACTCTTCTGCCGAAGCAGCCTGCGTCCGCGCCATTCACCCGCGCGAAGGTCTGGGTGGGCGATGGGGACGGGCTCATTCACCAGTTCGAAACCGAGGAGCCGAGCGGCGTCACTCGACGCGTTCGCCTCACTGCCATCCAGCTCAACGAACGTTTGGATCCGTCGTCATTCGTCTTCACTACACCAAAGGGTGTGAAGCTCGTCGAGCAATGATGCTCATTTGCGCGTCGATGCGCGCGCGATGAGCTCCTGTTCCGTCCGAGCACCGGATGAGAGTTGCAGTGCGGCACGGATCACCGGATCATCGTGCGTTCGCCGTTGAAACTCCTCCTGTTCGCCGAATACGAAACGCTCGATGTTGTAGGCAAGCACGCGGTTCACCAGCGGCGCGGCGCTGTCATAGACCTGTCGGTCCATCGTGATGCCGTGCTCGCGCATCCGCTGCCAAAGTTGGGCACGCATCTCGGGCGTCACCACGAAATTGGGGGTCGTTATGCTATGAGCCGCCTTGGCGGCGAGCGCGTACCCCGCGAGCGCGTCAAAGAAGCGCGGAATTTGTTTTCCGAGAGCCCGCTGGAACGCCTGCTCTGCTCCAAGGCTGGTTGAATCGGAGATGACGACGTCGGGCGAGATGCCGCCGCCACCGAGAACCACACGGCCGGCGTCCGTCTTGAATCGCGGCGGGGGCGCCGCGGCGTTCCGCGCGTTGTCGGTATCGTTCACGTCGTCATTGTGTACGGCGGTCCGCGGTTTGTTGATGCTGCGGCCGGATGGCGTGTACCACAGCGCCGTCGTCAGCTTGAGCGCCCCACCGTTCGGCATCGGGAACAGACTCTGCGCGCTGCCTTTGCCATACGTCGTCGAGCCGATGATCACGGCGCGGTCGTGATCCTGCAGGGCGCCGGACAGAATTTCCGAGGCACTGGCGCTGGAGCTGTCGACCAGCACCTCGAGCAGCAGGTTGGGCCAGAGTTGCGGACTATGGTCGACGAACTCGTGATTCGCATCGGGTGTGCGGCCGCGCATGCTCACGATCTTCTGTCCCGGATCCAGGAACAGATCCGATACTTCGACGCCCTGGTCGAGCAGGCCGCCGGGGTCCCCCCGCAGATCGAGCACGAGCGTCGTCATACCCACACGCCGCAGCGAGTCGATTGCGCTGCGGAGGCTCGTGGCGGCGACCTCGCTGAAGATCGTGAGATCGACATATCCGGTGGTCGGCGAGAGCAGCATTGCGTGCTGCACCGGACTGTAGTGGATCTCCTTGCGTGTGAGCGCGAACGGCAATCGCGCGTCCACTCCCACGCGCTCCACTAGCACGTGGACTGTGGAGCCGGGCGCGCCGCGGAGCGCTTTCAACGCTTCGTCCGAAGTCCAGTTCCTCGTTGGCTTGTTATCGATCTCCACGACGCGATCGCCGGCCTGAATGCCAGCGCGCTGCGCCGGCGTGCCAGGCAGGGGCGACAACACCGTGATCCACCCGTCACGAACATCGATCTGGATGCCCACGCCGCCGTACCGGCCCGTGGTGTTCTCCTCCAGCGCTGCCAGTCGCTCCGGTGTCAGAAACACGGAGTGTGGATCATGCAGCTCATGGAGCACCCCGTCGACGGCTTTCTGGTACAGGTCAGCGTCGGAAATCGTATCCACGTAGAAACGTTCGACGCGCCTCATGACTTCGTCGAACAGTTGCGCGCGCTCGTACACGCTGGCTCCCGTGCTGCGAAGCCCCCGCTGCATCAGCCAGCCGCCCGACACGAGCGCGCCGCCCAGCACGGAGGCCGCAATTATCGCTCGCGACCGCATCAATACCTCACCGTCTAAAATCCTAGCGGGATCCTGAATGGGACGGTCTAGGGAAAGAACCGGGCCACCGTCGACTCAACTCGGAGAGCACGCGATCGAACACCTCTTGCTCTCCACCGCGAGCATCGATGCTGATGACCGGCCCGCACTCCTCATGCGTGCGCTGCCATTCGGGTGCGGCAAATCGCAGAAATGCCGCTGACACACGCTGGTGGAACCCGGTCTCCGCGCGCTCCATCCGGTCCCGCTCGCCGCGACGATCGGCTCGCGCCAAACCTTCCGACACCGGCAGTGTGAGGAGCAGTGTCAAATCGGGTACGAGCCCACCGGTCGCGAGCCGATTTGCGGTGCGCACCTCTTCCTCCGCCACACCGCGACCAGCGCCCTGATAGGCGTACGTGGATAGGAAAAAACGATCGAGCAGTACGATTGCGCCCCGCTCGAGCGCCGGCGCGATCTCCTGCTCCACCAACTGCGCTCGTGAAGCCATGAATAGCAGCGCTTCCGCGCGCGGCGTGATTTCGGACGACGGATCGAGCAGGATGCGGCGGATCTCGTCGCCAATGACCGTGCCACCGGGTTCGCGCACACCGATCACCTGGAGCCCACGCGCCGACACCCACTCTGCGAGCAGTCGCAGTTGGGTCGTCTTACCGGCGCCCTCCGGGCCTTCAAAGACGAGAAGCAGCCCGGCGCGAGAAGTCACGCTGATCTCATGACAGCGTGATGATCGGCGACGCCGCTCCCTTTTCCATACCGTCTAGCATCCAATCGTTCACGCGCGCCATCACCTTGTCGAAATTCTCCTGCGCCGCAACGAGCCTTTGATATGATGTCTTGCTCTGAACTTGTCCGAGCAAGTCGTCGAGCCGCTTCTCCATCTCCGGGGTCGGACGTTCGCCGCGTGTGAGCATGCGCTGCGCCTCCAACCGCAACTGCTCCATCTGCTGCAGCAGCGCCACGGTCTCTTTGTCGTCGTTGAGGCTGTCGCTCGCGCGTTTCATCGCTTGGTACTCGGGACTCTGACCGATCTGGCGTCCGAGATCCTTCGCCTTGTCCTCGATGCTCATCTTCTCTCTGCCCCCTATCGCCGTCGTGCGGTGACGAATCGCTCGCGTCCAAAGAGGTCGAGCCGAATGCCGACACCCTGATAACGCGAGTCCCGCCCGAGCAGCTCGGCCGCGAGCGACGCCCGCCGAGCATCGACTTCGACGACGAGTAAACCGCCCGGTTCCAGCACCGCCGCCGCAGCGCGCACGAGGCGCGCCGTTATCGCCATGCCATCGCTGCCACCGAACAGAGCGACCGGCGGCTCCCAGTCGCGGACGCTCGGTGGCAGTTCGACCGCTTCGGGAAACGCAATATATGGTGGATTGCTCACGATCAACCGCGCGCCGCCGCGTATCTCGCGTACACCGTCCAGCAGCGAACAATGAACGAAATCAACTGGCGCGCGGAGCAGTGCCGCCGACTGTCGCGCGTTTGCGCGGGCGACGGCGAGTGCGTCGAGCGAGATATCCGTTCCGATGATCCGATCGAATGTGCCCTCCGCCGCGAGCGCCAGAGCCAACGCACCGGAGCCCGTCCCCACGTCAACGGCGAAACCGCCGCTCGGCTCGGGCAACAGCTCCAGCACGATGTCGATCAGCTGTTCTGTCTCTGGTCGCGGAATCAAAACCCGATCGTCCACGTCGAGCGTCAGATGCCGAAATGCGGCCCGTCCCGCTGAATACGCCAGAGGCGCGCCCGCTGCCCGCAACCTCGCCGCCCGGAGCGCGCGGGCACGCATTTCCGGGTCCGCGCGCGTATCGCGATTCCAGACTGGCCACGACCGCGGCGCATCGTGCAGTGCCGCCACGATCTCGCGCGCCTCCAGGCACGCGTCGCTGTATCCAGCGCCGGCGAGTATGACCGCGACCTCGTCGACGATTGCGCCGACTGCGATTGCACCCTCGAGAGCCGGCACGTCGGCAAGGCGCGGACGTGAGCTGTAATGGCCGGCTGTCACGACTCGTCGCTGTGCGCCATACGCAAAGCCTCGATGAGAGGCTCGATATCGCCATCCAGAATCCCCGACAGATTGTGTGACGTGAAGCCGATCCGGTGATCGGTTACGCGACTCTGCGGGAAATTGTACGTGCGTATCTTACCGGAGCGATCGCCAGTGCCGACCTGCGTCTTCCGCATGCGCGCGCGCTCCGCCTCCTGTTGCGCCAGCTTCAGATCCAGCAACCGGGCGCGCAGCACTTCCATCGCCTTCAGCTTGTTCTGCAGTTGCGAGCGCTGATCCTGCTGCTGAACGACTACGCCGGTCGGCAAATGAGTAATCCGGACGGCCGAGTCGGTGGTGTTCACGCCCTGGCCACCAGGACCCGATGCGCGGAACACATCGATGCGCAGATCCTTGTCATCGATGCTGACATCGACTTCCTCGGCTTCGGGTAGTACCGCGACGGTGGCCGCCGAGGTGTGAATGCGGCCCTGACTCTCGGTCGCCGGTACGCGCTGCACACGATGCACTCCCGATTCCCACCGCATCGCCCCGAACGCCCCTTCGCCCATCACCTTGAACACGATCTCGCGAAGACCGCCTAACGTGCCTTCGGACTGCGACAGCACGTCACGCCGCCAGCCTTGGCGATCGATGAAGCGCGTGTACATCCGGTACAGATCGGCGGCGAAAAGCGCCGCCTCGTCGCCGCCCGTTCCGGCGCGAATCTCGACGATGCAGTTGCGGTCGTCGAGAGGATCGTGGGAGACGAGCAGTGGGGTGAGGCGCTCTTCGAGCCGCGCTATGGCACTCTCCAGGCGCTGCGCCTCCGCCCGCGCTTCCGCCGACATCTCAGGATCATCAACGAGGACGAGCTCGCGCACCTGCACGAGCTCGTCCTCGTATTTCTTCAGCTTCGCGGCGAGCTCCACAACAGGAGCCAGCCGTCTGTGCTCGCGCCCTGCCTCGGCGAGCCGCGCCGCGTCGCGAACCGTTGCAGGATCGGACAGCGCTCGCTCGACCTCACCGGCCCGAACGAGCGCCTGATCGAGACGGTCGCGAGCGCTCAGCTCTCTTTCCCGTACTTCTGACGGAACCGCTCCACCCGGCCAGCAGTGTCAACGAGGCGCTGCTTGCCCGTGAAGAACGGATGACACTGCGAGCAGACGTCCGTGTGAATCTCCGCCTGCGTGGAACGTGTCTGGAATGTATTGCCGCAGGCGCACTTCACGGTCGCCGTAGCGTACTCTGGATGAATGCCGGTCTTCACGGGGAGCCTCATAGCACTAAAGGGCGTGACTGATCGAACATTAAAATATAGCCGGTTACTGCCGTAAAAGACAAGCCGACAACGGGTTGCCCGTTTGACAGCCCGCTCGTCTTCACATAGTTTCGCTGCGGCCAATCGGGCTCACCGTTCGGACCCGCTCTCGCGATCGCCCTCCTCTCGACGGACTCTCGGTGACGACTACGACTGCAGATTTCCTCGGCACAGTCCAGCTCTTCAGCGGCCTCGACCAGGAAGAGCTCCAGCATTTCGCGGAGCTCACGCGCGAGAAGTTCTATCCGAAGGGAAGCGTGATTCTGTTCGAGGATGACCCGGGCGATTCCCTCTTCGTGGTTCGGCAGGGACGCGTGAAGGTCGTCCTCATCGGTGAAGACGGACGGGAGGTCATCCTCGGAGTGCTAGGCGTCGGCGAACATTTCGGCGAGCTTTCGCTGATTGACGATCGCCCGCGCTCGGCACATGTCATTGCGATGGATGACGCTCACTTGCTCGTCCTGCGGCGTGAGGATTTTCGGCGGCGCGTCGAATCCTCGCCAGCCGTCGCTTGGTCGCTCCTCACTGAGCTATCGAGGCGCCTCCGCTCCGCGGACGAGAAGATCGGCGGGTTGGTGCTGCTCGACGTGCCGGGACGCATTGCTCGACTATTGCTGGACCTCGCGGCGGAGAGCAGCGCCGGCGGCCAAACGATTGAGAAGTCGCTGACGCACCAGACGATTGCGCAGATGATCGGCGCGAGTCGTGAGACCGTCTCGCGAGCCATGAAGGAGTTTCAGGACGCAGGGTGGATCACCGTCGAACGACGGCGCGTCAGCCTGTCTGACCGGGCTGCACTCGAGGCGCGCGCGCAGATCCGGATGTGACCGATATCACGAAGCACCCGTGACTGTTCTCCTAGCCGGAACTGGGTGTGGCGTCGCATCTTACACGTTGAGTGCCGAGGCGCAGGATCGATGACCTTGCGACTACAGTTTTGGGGTACGCGAGGTTCGATACCCAGCCCCGGCCCGCAAACGGTGCGCTACGGGGGCAACACGCCTTGCGTGGAGGTGCGGACTACCGAAGGCTGGTTGATCATCCTGGACGCAGGCACGGGCATTCGGGAGCTTGGCCGATCGTTGATCGGACGAGCAAATGGATCGCCGATCAAGGGCGACATTTACCTGACGCACGCGCACTGGGACCACATCCAGGGAATACCCTTTTTCGGCCCGATTTTTCAACGAGGCAATCATTTCACGATCTGGGGATCACGCAGTTTGGAGCGCAGCGTAGATCGCGTAGTGCGGGACCAGATGTCTCCCGTCGTCTTTCCCGTCACCTTCGAGGAGCTCGACGCAACAATCGACTTTTGTGAAATCTCCGAGGAGCGACGCGAAGCGCACGGCTATGAGGTAAGCGCTTTCGAGGTCAGGCATCCGGGCGGAGCGCTGGGATACAGGTTCAACGAAACGAGCGAGAGAGGACGGGCGCTGGTGTACATCTCGGATAATGAGATTGACGCTGGTGCGAAGTACGATACACGGCGCGGCTGGCGGGACGATCTCGTGGCATTTGTGCGGGGCGCTGGCGTTCTGGTGCACGATACGATGTACACAACCGAGGAGTACGACCACCACCGCGGCTGGGGACACTCCACCTATCAGGACGCGCTGGAACTGGCGCTCGACGCAGGTGTGAAACAACTTGTGTTGTTCCATCACAAGCCCGAACGCAGTGATGATGAAGTGGATAGACGTGTCGCCGAGTGTCGGGAGATGGCCGCCCGACGTGGCAACGGATTGGACGTGGTAGCGGCTGCGGAAGGAATGACGCTGATCGTTTAGAGTTCTCAACGGAGGGGACCATGAAGCGTAGCCCGTCGCTCATCGCTTGGACGCTCGCACTTGCCGCAGGCATGGTGCTGCCGTCCCTCGCCACCGCACAGGCCAAGCCTGTGGTGGCCGTGCTGTACTTCGACAACAACTCCATCGGCAAGGACCGGGCGGACTACGACGGTCTCGGGAAGGGCATCGCCGATCTCCTGATCAACGACATGGCGGCGAACCCGAGTCTTCGCGTCGTCGAACGCGATCGTCTCCAGGCCGTCCTGCAGGAGCAGAACCTGGCCAAGATGGGGCAGCTCGACAACGAGACGGCGGTACGCGTCGGTAAGCTGCTCGGCGCACAATACATGATCACCGGTGGCTTCATGAACGCCAACGGCACCATGGTCCTGACGTCTCGCGTGATCAACGTCGAGACGAGCGCGATCATGAACCCGGTGAAGCTCCAGACGAAGGACCAGGATGTCCTCGGTTTCATCGCGCAGCTGTCGACCAAGCTGAATGGCGAGATGAAGCTGCCCCCGATGCCCCGCCGCGTCGGTGAGGTGAAGCCCGCCGGCGAGCCCGCCACGCAGGTGGCCGAGGCAAAAACCGAAGCTGCCCACGCGGCCAAGACGCAGGCGAAGCTCGACTGGAAAACGGCGCTGCTCTACTCCAAGGCGCTCGAGGAGCAGGACAACGGCAATCGCTCCAAAGCGGTGGAGTACTACCGCCAGGTACTCTCCAAATTTCCGGACTTCGGGCCGGCCAAGGCCAACCTCGACAAGGTTCAGAAAGCTGGCGCCTGACGCCAGGCTCTTCGCCATGTGATCGCCGGCGGCCCTCTGGTGCCGCCGGCGATTTCCGTCGTGCCGGCGTGCTGGATCTCAAACGCCATCTGGCGCCCCGTCATCTCCTCTCTCCCTGTCGCCTGCCGTGAAGCCGCTGCTGGTTCTCGCGCTCGGCCGCACCATCTCGTCGGCCCCTCTGGGTCGCCGGGAAGACGATATCGAGGTACGACGGGTGCCGGTGCTTCCGACGCCGGCTTCACTCGACCCGGAACGGCCGACGGTGATCGCATTGGACCGCGCGCTGATGCAAAGCTCGTTAGGCGATGCCACGATGCTGAGCGAGCTGGCGAAGGTGGCGGCGTTCGTCGGAATCGGAGATCCTGGCGAGACGGAGCCGCGGGCCGATTTTCCGGTCGACCTGCTCTCCAGCTTCACGCCCGGCGATGCGCCGGTCTCGGTCACGATCGCCAACCTCCGTGGCGCATTTCGCCATGCGGCGGCACTCGTCGCCGCCCGAGTGGCGCGGGACCAGGAGGCACTTCGCCATCGTGAGCTCGCCGAGCTGTCGCGCGTTGGTGTGGCGCTGTCCACCGAGCGCAACCTCCTCACGCTGCTGGAGATGATCCTCAGCCAGGCGCGCCGGATCACCACGAGCGACGGCGGATCGCTTTATCTCGTCGAGCGACACGAGGACGGTACGGCGAAATCGACGCTGCGCTTCAAGCTGTCGCAGAGTCACTCGCTGCCGAACCTGCCTTTCTCCGAGTTCACGGTTCCGATCGACCACACGAGCCTTGCCGGATATGCTGCAGCCACTGGTGAGCCACTGGTGATTGCGGACGTGTACCTGCTGCCGGAGAACGTGACGTACAAGCAGAATCGAAGCTTCGATGAGAAGCTTGGCTATCGCACGAAATCAATGTTGGTACTGCCGATGAAAACGCATCGCGACGAGGTCATCGGCGTGCTGCAGCTGCTGAATCGGAAGCGGGATGCCGACACGAAGCTCACGTCGGCCGAGATCGTGGATCGCGAGGTGCTTCCGTACGACGCGCGTTCGGTCGAGCTGGTGACCGCACTCGCGTCACAAGCCGCGGTGTCGATCGAGAACAGCATGCTCTATGAGGACATCGAGCGTTTGTTCGAGGGATTCGTGACCGCTGCTGTCACAGCCATCGAATCGCGCGACCCGACCACGTTTGGCCATTCCGCGCGGGTTGCGACACTCAGCGTCGGTCTGGCCGAAGCCGTGGATCGCGGTGGTGAGGGACAGTACAAGGGCATGCGGTTCACGAAAGAACAGCTCCGCGAGCTCCGATATGCCGGCCTGCTGCACGATTTTGGCAAGGTCGGGGTACGCGAACAGGTCCTCGTGAAGCAGAAGAAGCTCTATCCCTGGGACCTCGACGTGATCCGTAATCGATTCGGCTACCTGCTGCAGTCGACGGATCTGCAATTCGAGCGTGAACGCGCGGAGCATCTGCTCGAGCACGGCGCGGATGGGTATGCGGATTTCGTCGCTGAGCTCGAGCAACGGCGCTGCGCCAGACGCGACGAGCTGAATCGCTTTCTGGATGCGATCATGAAAGCGAACGAGCCCACGATCCTGCCGGAGGGGAGCTTCGAGGCGCTGCACTCCATCCACCGCCGTACGTACGTGGACTTCGACGGCGTAGAACGCCCACTGCTGCGTGACGACGAGCTGCAATTTCTCATGATTCGAAAGGGCAACCTCGACGAACAGGAGCGCCGCGAGATCGAATCACACGTGACGCACACCTATCGCTTTCTCGAGCAGATCCCGTGGACGCGCGAGCTGCGGAGTATCCCGGCAATTGCGTACGGGCACCACGAGAAGCTGAATGGTACCGGCTATCCTCGCCGTGTCGCCGCCGACGAAATTCCCGTGCAGACGCGTATGATGACGATCTCCGACATCTTCGACGCGCTCACCGCGACAGACCGACCGTACAAACGTGCCGTTCCAGCGGAACGGGCGCTCGATATTCTTGGTATGGAAGCCAAGTCGGGAATGCTCGACCCGGAGCTCCTCGACACCTTCATCAGGTCGCGCGTTTACCTGTCGGTCCTCGGAGACAAAGTCACTGGGTGATGTCTCACGTGGACGACGCTTGGCCGAACCCACCCCCACCGGGTGTTTCGATCGACAGGACATCGCCAGGCGACAAGTCGATCCTGCATTTCGCGGGCAGCTCGCGCCCATTGAGCGTATTGCGACCTGGCATGCCGTCGCCGCCACCATGCGTCCCCCGCGGCGCGTAGCGACGACGCTCCGTAAGCAATGTCACGGTGCATGCCGTCAGCACTCGATACCGGCGTACGATGCCGTCGCCGCCGCGCGCCGCACCCGATCCGCCGGAGCCGCCGCGGATCGCGTACTCCTCGATGCGAATCGGATAGGCGTTCTCGAGCGTTTCCACCGGTGTATTCAAGGTGTTGCTCATCCCGACGTGCACAGCTGAAGGACCTGGTCCGCGCGCACTCGCCCCCTGGCCGCCCCCGAGCGTCTCATAGAAGGTCCAGCCCGCGCCGCCGAACGTGACGTTGTTCATGGTGCCCTGGCCCTGCGCCGGTACGGAGACGCCGCCATCGGCCAGCGCGGAGAAGATCGTATCGGTGATGCGTTGGGACATCTCGACATTTCCAGCCGCGACCGCGGCGGGCCATCGGGCGTTCACAGCGCAGTCCTCAGGTACGATGAGATCGAGCGCGGCGGCAATCCCGTCATTCGTCGGCACGTCGTCCTCGAGCAGCGTACGTAGAACGAACACCGCCGCCGCCCGCGTAACGGCGAACGGACAGTTCACGTTCCCCCGTACCATCGGAGAGGTCCCGGTGAAATCGAGACGCAGACGATCACCCTGTACGCTGAGCGCGACACGAACATCCACGTCTCGCTCGCTGATACCGTCACCCTCCAGTCGGTCGTGCGCGCGGCCGCTCCGCGCCCCGAGAGCGCCGACCCGGGCGCGCGCGCGCCGGGCCGTGTACTCGAGCAATGCCTCTCCTGCCGCTTCCACTCGCGACCTGCCTCCCGCCCGTCGTTCGCGCGCGCAGAGCGCGCGCCATCCTGCACATCCCGCTGCCGTAGCGGCTAACTGTGCGCGCAGGTCACCGGAGCGCTCTTCGGGCGTGCGCACATTCGCCAGGACGAAGCCGAGCATCTCCTCGTCGAGTGCCCCGCCCCGAACCACGCGCACCGGCGGAATGATCAGCCCCTCCTGAACGAGCTCCGTCGCACCTTGTGGCATGCTTCCTGGGCTCATTCCGCCCACGTCCGCATGATGCGCCCGCACGGCGGCGAATCCTCCGATGTCGCCGTCGACCTCGATCGCTTCGACGAGCGTCAGATCGGGCAGGTGCGATCCACCCTGATAAGGGCTGTTCAGGAGGAAAACGTCGCCCGGATGCGGTGCCCGCGCGATCACCGCCTTCACAGACTCCGGCATCGCGCCGAGGTGCACCGGAATGTGCGCCGCCTGCGCCACCATGCGGCCGCGAACATCGAACAGCGCACAGGAAGCATCTTTGCGCTCGCGGATATTCGGCGACAGCGCGCCGCGAACGAGCACCGTTCCCATCTCCTCCGCGATCATGGCGAACGCGTGCGCCATCACAGTGAGCTCCAGCGGATCGATGCTCACGGCTCACCAGCCGGAGCATCAGTGCGCTCGAGTAGCCATCCGCCCACCGACAAACTTCGTGCGACCCAGCCCCGAGCGACGAGCATCGTGGCATCGCCCAACGCCACTGACGTTCGCCCGATCAGCTCCGCCGACAGCTCTCCACCATCGTCAGCACGACGCTTGTCATTCCACGACGATCGACCACGTCGAAAGAGCGTGAGCGGGCGCTCCTCGCCCGACGCAACGTGCCTCGCGCTCACGATCTCGAGTGGCCGCGCCAACTCGAATCCAAAGCGGCGCGCGTGAATGCTCGCAAATCGATGCCGCACAGTGTGCACGCCTTCCTCAGGCCTAACGTCGACGTCGAGCTCGTGCCCCTGTCCGCTGTACCTCGCGCGCAGCCACCACGAGCGCTTCCATCCACGCTCTGACGGCACGCGCGCCTCGAGCGACTGAAGCACTCCCCTGAGCTCTAGGTCCGTCATGCCGGACGCATCGCGCATCACACTCGTCATCGCCTCGCGGCGCTCAGCGGCCAGTGCGAGCCCCAGCGCGCTCAGCACGCCGGCATGAGGAGGCACGAAGATACGAGTTACGCCGATACGCTCCGCGAGCCCGCACGCGTGCAGTGGCCCGCCACCGCCGAAAGCGACGAGGATACACACCCGCGGGTCTACGCCGCGTTCCACGCTCACGCGCCGGAGCGCTCGCGCCATCGCGGCATCTGCCGTCGCGATCATTGCCTCGGCGATCCTTTCCGGCGTTGTACCGCGACCCAGATGGTCGGCGAGGGCCAGGATCGCCGTACGTGCGGCCGCCGCATCCAGCGTAACCGAGCCGCTCAGATGAACCGTCGAGATGTTGCCGAGCACCACATGCGCGTCGGTCACCGTCGGCAGCGTTCCTCCGCGACGGAAAGCTGCCGGTCCCGGCACCGCACCAGCGCTTCGCGGTCCCACGCGCAATGCCCCACCGTCGTCGATCCATCCGAGGCTGCCTCCACCCGCTGACACCGTTTCCACGAGCACCCGCGGCAGTGCGATCGGTACGCCGGCGACGCTCCCCCCCGGTTCGACGAGCGGAGCACCGTCGACGATCAAGCCGACATCGGCGCTCGTTCCGCCGATGTCGATCGTCAACGCGTGGTCAACCGATCCGCCCAGAGCCGCCGCCGCGGCGCGCAGAACGGCGGCAGCGCCCACCACACCTCCCGCGGGACCCGAGAGCGCAAGCTGCACCGCTCCATGGGTGGCGTCGAATGCCGTACGCATCCCGCCGCTCGACGTCATCACCGCCGGCGCGGGAAATCCGAGCACGTCCAACCGCTGCGCCAATCGGTCGATGTATCGACCTACCCCGGGGCGCAGATACGCTTCGGCGACCGTCGTGGTCGTGCGCTCGTACTCGCGAATCTCCGGAAACACCGCGGACGATACCACCACGTCGGTATCCGGCAGCGTACGTCTGACGACCTCCTCGAGTCGCTGCTCGTGCGCACTGTTCGCGTACGCATGCAACAGCGATATCGCAACGATCTCCGGACGCCGCTCCGCCGCGGCGCAAGCGGTCCGCGCCGCCTCGTCTTCGGAAAGCGCGTAAACGATGCCTTCCGGTGCCACGCGCTCACGGACGCCGACGACGTCGTCCGCCGATACGAGCGGCGCCGGATGATCGGCGCTCAGATCATACAGCGACACACGATCCTGTCTTCGCAGTCGAAGAATGTCCGTGAACCCGGCGGTCGCGCAGAGCACGACCCGAGCTCCGGCCCGCTCCAGCAGCATGTTTGTCGCTACCGTGGTACCGTGCACGAAGCGGCGCACATTCCGCCCGTCGATGCCCTCGAGAGAGCTCTGCACTCCTTCGCTCTGATCCCCCGGCGTGCTGAGGACCTTTCGCGCCTCGAGGCGACCTCCTTCATCGATCGACACCAGATCGGTGAAAGTGCCTCCGACATCTACTCCCACGAACACGCTCATCGTACCGCCCTGAATGTCACAGGCGGATCTCTTTCCCGTCGTCGGCGGACTTGTAGATCGCTTCCACGATCTTGTGAAGTGCGAGCTGGTCGGTCGGGGACTCGTACGGGGCCTCGCCTCGCACCACGGCGAGGAAGTGTGCGAGCTCGGCGCGGTACGACTGAATGAATGCGCTCTCACGCTCCGATGCGCCGGTCGGCGAGACGTCTGTCGCGCGGCCGTTCAGCTCCTTGAACACACGTAGAGGTGCCAGCCGCGCGCTGCCGCGGCTGGCCAGCACTTCGAACCACCAGCGCTCCTCCTGCCCTATGTATGTGGCATTGACGTCGAAGATGAACGTGGCGCCATTGGCGACGTTCAGCTCCACGACCATCGCGTCCTCCACGGCATTCGCACCACGGCCCCGCTCCATGTTGGCGGTCACGCGCACGGCTCCGGGAAAGTCCGAGAGCCACAGACCGAGATCGAGGAGTGGCACGCCATAGTCGAAGAACGCGCCACCGCCGGACTCTACCCGCCGAAAGCGCCAACCTTCGGCCGGACGGCGGAAATGATAAGCCCCGGCGCGAATGCCAGTGACCTTGCCGAGCTCACCACCACGAAGAAATCTGTCCAGCGCCTGTACATCGGTGCGAAATCTGTGATTGTTCCCGACCAGGACCTTGCAGTCGGCGCGCGCCGCCGCATTGAGAATGCGTTCGACGCCACGCGATGAGAGGGCGAGCGGACGCTCGCACAGCACTTGTACTTTCGCTGCAAGCGCGCTGAGCACGTGCGGCTCGTGAAGATGGTTCGGCGTGGCGACGACCACCGCGTCGAGCTCGTCGAGCTCCAGCAGATCCTCTATATCCGTGAACGTGTCCGGAATCCCGAAGCGATCAGCAAGCGCGCGCGCCTTCGGTCGATCGTTGTCAGCTATCGCCACGACCTGCGCCCCCCGCATCTTCGAGAGTACTGGAAGATGCGTGAGCTGAGCGATAGCGCCGGCGCCGACAACACCGATACGAACCTTGTCCTTCATTCCGTGGCTCTCCGCGGCGGTCCTAGCTCGTATGCCACGCCGGCACGCAGTTGCGCCGAGCGAAATGCACTCAGCAGATCGGCGCGCGCCGTCGCATCGAAAATCAATCGACCGTACGGCCGAATCTGCACTCCCGCTCCGGCGAAGAAGCCCGCCGCAATCTGATCGAGCGAACGCTCGACAAATGTACCCTTGATCAGTCGCCCCTCCGCGTTGATGACGTGGCCTGCGAGGCCTCCATCCACGTACGGACGAATGACCGTGGCGCCGGACGGCGACCATCGCATTGCCGCATTGAAGACGACGTCGTACACCGGCACGGTGCTCGATTGCAACCGCGCTGTCCCTGTCGGGTCGACGATGCTCTTGCGCAACGTATCGAGAAACGCCTGGACCACCTTGTCGTTGAGGCGCGACTCCCAGTAGCTGACGCCGAACACGACTCGCCACTGCGGAATGATCTCGCCGTAGTCGGCCGTGATGCCGTACACGGTCGTGGGCACGACCTGAGACGGATCGATCTTCCCGATCTGCGCGCCCAGCGCGCGTAACTGCAGCTTGTCGAGGCCCAGTCTGTCGAAGATCGAGCCACCGGCAGCCTGCCCGTGCACAAGCGCGGGCGGTGCAAGTGACAGCGCGGCCAGGAGCGCAAGGCCTCTAATCCAGGCTCCCGATCGTGGTACCAGGAAAATACGATCCGAGAATCGTTCGGAAATCCTGTCCGGCACGTGCGCGCCCGATTGCGCCCCACTGGCACATCCCGACTCCGTGCCCATTTCCCTTTCCATGCAGGGTGATTTTCGCAATCGCTCCGTCGCTCGCACGCTCGGATTCGACGGAAAAATAGGTGCTATTGAGAATCTCGCCACCAGGACGGCGCAGCACGAACCGTATGTCATTTCCACGGAGAAGAAAATTGCCACGATCCGTCGTGAGGCGAAGCACACCGACGCGACCCGACGGCGTGCGACCATCCACCTCGATATCGCGTACATTGCCCGGATGGCCGCCGGGAACATAGGCGTACGTCCTCAGGTACGTCGCGACTGCCGCATTGAGAGCGGCGCGATCAAACGTGCGCGACCAATGGAATCCGGGCGAGATATCGCAGTAGAATCGATCGCTTCCAGGAATGCGATCGCTGACCGGCCGCAGGTATGGCTCGTCGGCACTGCGCCACACCTCACTCGCAGCGGCGGTGCTCCCGCCGCAGGTCGAATGATAGGGCGCGTTCACGACGCGACCCGCATACAGCAGGACCAGCCCGCGCGTCGACTCGACCGCTCGATTGGTAATCGGCCGCTCCGCGTCCACGCCTCCGTACACCTGATCGAGCGTGCCATCCGTGAGGTCGTACGGCCGAACGCCATCAGCAAGATGAATCGCCGCGAACGATCGAGCGGCAACAGCCTGCGCTTGCGCCGCCGCCGAATCGGCGGGTGGCATATGTCCGATCTCCTCTGGAACGACCCCCTTCAAGTACTCGTCTACCGCGACACGATTCACGGCGAGTACGCCCGAATCGGCCGCGCCGACCACGATATCGCCGCGATAGCGTCGACCATTCACTGCGATCGGCATCGTATCGATCGGCTGCGCGCTGAGCCAACCATCGTGCCAGTCGGTGCTCACATCGTCGGCCCGTACGGCTCGTATACGCGCGCCCTCGCGCTCGATGCGCCAGCGCGCGCCGGCATCGCCACGTGCCACCAGTGCGCCAGCGGCATCGACGAGCCGCCAGTCTCCCGCCGACGACAGTCGCACTCCCTTCGCGGAACTGCCAATTGCCACACGGATGATACGATCGCCGATCGGTGGCACCACGTCGTGTCGGCGCACAACCGGCGTCGCAGGGGCTCTCACGTGCGTCGATGGAGATCGGGCCGAACAGGCCAGGGCGGCGGCCGCGATGCACATGGCGCCAGCAACCGCTTCCCGCGTCAGGCTACGAGCGCGCAACCGCGGCGAGAGCTGCGTCGAGGCGGTCGAGCGTGTCCTCCACGTCGTCATCAGAGTGGGCCGCAGACATGAACGCCGCCTCGAATGCCGACGGCGCGAGATATACGCCGCGCTTCAGCGCCGCGTGGAAGAAGCGCGCGTGAAGCGCTGTGTCCGCCTGCTTGGCATCCGCGAACGTTCGCACGGGCTCGGCGCGAAAGAAGAATCCCCACATCGAGCCGGCACTGTCCGCTGTGAAGGGCACTCCGTGCCGGCTCGCGCTCTCGAGCAGCCCTCTCACAATCCGACTCGTCCGCGCCGCCATTCGCTCGTGCAAGCGAGGGGTGAGCGAAGTCAGCGTGCCAATTCCAGCGGCCATTGCGAGCGGGTTGCCCGACAGCGTACCGGCTTGGTACACGGAGCCGACCGGTGCGATCATCTCCATCAGGTCACGACGACCGCCATACGCCGCCACGGGGAGACCGCCGCCGATCACCTTACCCAGTGTCGTGAGGTCCGGTACGACCCCAAAGCGCTCCACCGCACCCCCCAACGCGATCCTAAACCCCGACATGACTTCGTCGAACACGAGAAATGCGCCGTGCGCTGTCGTCAGGTCGCGTAGTCCGGAGAGGAAGCTCGGGTCGGGCGCGATGAATCCCGCGTTTCCAACCACCGGCTCGACGATCACCGCCGCGATATCGTGATGCTTCAGGAGGCGCGACGCTGCAGCGAGGTCGTTGAAGGGCACGGTCAGCGTCAACGCGGCGAGGGCCTCCGGAACGCCAGGCGAGTTGGGCAAACCAAGAGTGGCGACTCCCGATCCGGCCCGCACGAGAAAGGAGTCGGCGTGACCGTGGTAGCAGCCATCGAACTTGAGAATGGCGTCACGTCGTGTCGCTGCACGAGCGATGCGAACGGCACTCATTGTGGCTTCGGTTCCGCTCGACACGAAACGAAGCATCTCCACGTGTGGCATTCGCGCCGTGACGAGCTCCGCGAGTTGGAGCTCCAACTCGGTCGGGATGCCAAACGAGGTTCCCTTTCGCATCGCGGCGTCCAGCGCATCCAGCACCACCGGAGGAGCGTGCCCGAGGATCAGTGGACCCCAACTGAGTACGAAGTCGATGTATTCGTTTCCGTCCACGTCCCAGATGCGGCTGCCCTCCCCCCGATCGACCACGAACGGCTCTCCACCCACTCCGCCAAATGCTCGCACCGGAGAGTTCACGCCACCGGGAAAAAGCTCCCGCGAACGCTGCATGATCGCGTGACTGCGGGACCCCCGACGGGGGCCACTGGCTGGAACAGCGTGGCGATCCAAACCGCGGGACGCGCGGCCGCCACTCACCGCCCGTAACTCCCGATGGTATTTGGTATGACGGGCAGCACGCGGCGTTCGCGCCTGTCCCTCGACGGGCTGCCAGCGGCCGACGAAATGATGTGCACGAGCGACGCTCCGAAGTCGTAGTCGTCGACCACCTCGCGTATTCGCACCTCCGCGAGTGTCCCGGGTCTGAGGTCGCCGCGCCCAAGCAGCGTCACGCCATCGATATCGTCTGCTTGCCAGACCGTCCGCGCCTCGGCGATGCCATCCTCTCGTACGCGATCCACGAGCGCGCGCACGGTGGCGCCCACGCGCCCTTCGTATCGCTCCGCCGTGATATGGCGCTGCAGCTCGTTGAGCCGCTCGAGCCGCTCGCGCTTCACGGCGTCCGGCACGTCGTCGGTGAGCTCGAATGCCTTCGTTCCTTCCTGTGGAGAATAGGTGAACGCTCCGACGCGGTCGAACTGCACGTCCTCCAGAAAGCGGAGCAACGTCTCGAAATCCGCATCGGTTTCGCCAGGAAAGCCGACGATGCATGTCGTACGAATTGCTACGTCGGGAACGACATCGCGGATTCGCGCCACGGTATTGCGGATCGTCTGTTGCCGCTCGGGACGACGCATGCGCGAGAGCACCGGATCGGAGGCGTGCTGGATCGGCATGTCCACATAAGGCAGCACGCGCGGCTCGCGCGCGAGAAGCTCGAGCAGCTCCGGCGTCAGCCCGGCGGAGTACAGATAGAGCATCCGGATCCAGGGCAGTGACGTTTCATGCAGAAGTGCCGTCAGCAGCCCGACCAGTCGCGTGCCGTCGCGCTTGTCGCGGCCGTAGTGGGCGAGATCCTGCGCCACGAGATTTACTTCGACGGCACCCTGCGCCTCCAGAAGCTGTGCCTCGCGCACCACGTCAGCGAGGTGGAAGGAACGATGGCGCCCGCGCATCAGCGGAATCGCGCAAAACGCGCACCCATGATCGCACCCTTCGCTGATCTTCAGGTAGCGAACGTGCGGCAGGTCGCCCGTGAACAGACGGAGTCCCGGGTGGACGGCCTCCGGTTCATCGATGATGCCGCGAACTCGAAGCTCCGGGAGCAGGCGGTCCATTTCCGAGGCTCCCAGAAACAAGTCGACTTCGGGGAGCGCGTCCTCGAGCTCCTCCTTGTGTCGCTGCACCATGCAGCCAACGGCCACGACAGCCTGGCAGCTCCCGTGCGCCTTCAATCGGCCGGCTTCCACGATCGCGTCGATCGACTCCTTCTTGGCTGCGTCTATGAAGCCGCAGGTATTGACGAGAATCAGCCCCGCCTCGGCCAGGTCGCGAGTATACACTGCGCCGCGATCGGCCAGGTCGGCGACATACCTCTCGCTGTCGACCGTATTCTTATCGCAGCCCAGCGTGATCACGCCTACCTTGAGGGGCACACTTCGTCGGCGGAGGCGGCTCGAGCGCATCGCCAGAAATCTAGCGTGCGCTCCATTTACATTTCAGTGATGGCGGCATCGGCCGCCACGGAGGTCCCCTGATCGCGATTGGAGCAGGACCCCGCCATCACATCAACCGGGAGTCGTGGAGGCGCTCGTCGATGCATTCTGGTACGTCCGGGCTGCTTGCGGGAGTGGCGGCATTCGTCGGGTGCGGAATCATCGCGGGGTGTAACCCATCGGGTGAACTGCTCACCCCTGGACAGGTACATTCACTCACCTTTGCCACGCACGCGGCGACGGACACGTCCTGTCATGCCATCGTGCTCACGCCCAAGCTGGTCGCCGACAGCACCGTGCTGACCTTCGTCCTCTGGTCGTCGTCGGATTCGAGCGTGGCTACGCCGGACAGCATCGGACGGGTCATCGGGTATGCGCCGGGCACAGCCCTCATTCGCGCGCGGGCGTCGTTCGACACGACGAAGTTCGACACGGTTCGCGTCACCGTCGTCGATCCGTCCGGGCCCTTCGTGCTGGTCACGAACCTGCGGCAGGCCGGTACCGGTCAACCGGCACAACTGACATCCGTGCACGATTCGGTTGACGTCGGCCTGGACGTGACGCCGCCAGGGTGCCGCCGAAAGGCCTCACCGCGCTGGGTGCGCGCGGACATTACGATCGCCAACGCCTACAATTCCCTCACGAAGAGCTTTGCCTACAACGGCGGAATTGGGGGCGCTGTGCTGGTGCGTGTGAACACCGCGCAGACAGACTCCACGACGGGCCTGCCGCGGTTGCCTAACGGCAATTACTCGATCACCGCAAGCGTTACCGACACCGCGGGGGTTGTGTCGCGATCCCCCAACGCGCTGGCAATCACGATTGCCAATCCCTGAGCGGGCGGTCGTTTAGCGGTCAGCGATAGTTCCCGAACTGCAACTCCACACCGAAGTCGTGCCCCTTTAGCAGGCGTATCGCCTCCTGCAGATCGTCCTTCGAGGGGGAGCTGACGCGCACCTGATCGCCCTGGATTGCCGCCTGGACCTTCTTCAGCTTCGCGTCCTTGATCGCCGCCGCGACCTTCTTCGCCGTATCGGAGTCCAGCGCGGTCTTCAGCTTGATCTCCCTCCGCACCGTGTCACCACCGGCGGGCTTCGTGTCGCCGATGTCGAGATTTTTCACCGGCACGCCGCGCTTGATCAACTTGGATTGCAGAACGTCGAACAGCGCGCGCATCTTGAAATCGTCGTCGGCAACGAGCACGATCAGGTTCTCCGCCCGCTGAAAGTCGATCGACGACTTCGATCCCTTGAAGTCGTAGCGTTGTGCGATCTCTTTCTGCGCCTGGTTGACGGCGTTATCCACTTCCTGGATGTTCACGCCGGTCGTGACATCGAAGCTGGCCGTCTGAGCCATGCCCGCCCCCCGTCAACCCAGATACGATTCGAGAGCCCTCGCGCGACTCACGTGCCGCAGGCGCGACAACGCCTTCTCCTTGATCTGCCGCACCCGCTCCCGCGTGATGCCGAGGAGCGACCCGATCTGCTCGAGCGTCATCGGTTCCTCACCATCGAGACCGAAGTAGAGGCGAAGAATCTTCGACTCCCGTTCTTTGAGGTGTGACAACGCTTCCTCGATCGACTCTGTCAGCGCCTTTTCGAATGTCAATTCGTCCGGCGCGGGATTCAGGTTGTCGGGAAGATAATCCAGAAGCTTGTTGTCTTCACCGGGCGTGAGCGGCGCGTCCAGCGACAGGTGCGTCTGCGAGATGGACATCGTCTTCGCGACTTCCTCTTCGCTGATGTCCATACCGTCGGCGATTTCTTCGTGCGTGGGCTCCCGGCCGAGCTCCTGCAGCAGAGCGTTCGCTCGCCTCCCGATGCGGTGCAGCGTGCCCGCGCGATTCAACGGCACCCGTACGATACGCGACTGCTCGGCGAGCGCCTGCAGGATCGCCTGACGAATCCACCAGACGGCGTACGAGATGAACTTGATGCCCTTCGTCTCGTCGAATTTGTGCGCCGCGCGAATCAGTCCCAGGTTACCCTCGTTGATGAGGTCCGACAGCGACACTCCCTGGTTCTGATACTTCTTCGCCACCGACACCACGAAGCGCAGGTTCGAGCGCACGAGCTTGTCCAGCGCCTCCTGATCCGCGGCACGGATCCGCTGCGCCAAACGTACTTCCTCGTCGCGAGAGATCAGCGGGTACGCGCTGATGTCACGCAGGTATTGATCGAGCGAACCTTCCTCGTACGAAGACTTCTTGTTGCTGGTGACGGCCATACGTACAGCGGCTCCTTGTGCGGCGGTCGCGGCGATCGCGCGCAGAGTGCGGGCGTGCTCTCGGGAGGGGGACGTGCAGAATGGATCTATCTAACGCACTTGCTCACCCAGCCGCTGCCAGCGGATACGGGTAAGCCAGTCCATCTTGCTTGCGGTGTCCGGAGCGTAGCTGTAGTAGATAATGAACGGCCGGCCCTTGAGCAGCGAGTCGGGCACGAAGCCCCAATATCGGCTGTCGAGGGAGTTGTCGCGATTGTCGCCCAGGACGAAGTAGTTCCCCTCAGGGACGACCAACGGACCCCAGTTGTTTCGCGACGGATGATAGCCTACGGACGCGATCGCTGACCGCACGACGTAGTCGCGCTGCCAGCGAAAATCCTCCGGCGCCGGGTCCATGTCCGGCTCCGTGTGCGACACGTAGCCTTCGCGTAACGCGCGGCCGTTGCGCACGAGCATCCCCTCGCGCATCTCGAGCGTGTCCCCCGGAACCCCGACCAGGCGCTTCACGAAATTCTGCTCCGGATTCACCGGGTACTCGAACACGATCACCTCGCCATCCTTCGGAGCCGCAAGGCGAGGAAGGCGCATGTGCGTGAACGGAATCTCGGCACCGTAAATAAATTTGTTCACCAGCAGAAAATCGCCGACCTGAAGCGTGTTCTCCATACTGCCGCTCGGGATCTTGAACGCCTCCACGAAGAAGGTGCGGATCACGAAGAAGAGAAGCACGGAGACCACGAAGATCTTCGCCCATTCGAAGAAGAACGCGATCGGCCCGGCGCCCCGGTTCACCTCGCGCAACGCGTCGATACGCCGTTCGGGCGTGATCGACCTCGACGGAGTGGCAGGTACGGGAGAGACGGTCTCGGGCATGCTCATGCGACTACGTCACCGACAACGGGCGCAACAGCGACCGTAAGAAAAACTGCCGGACGGCCGAGGGCCGGCTTTTTGAGAATTAACGGGTGCGTGGAATAGAGTGCAAGCACGTCCTCATTCGGGAGTACCCAAGTATGTATCGATCTGCGCCCGCTGGAGCGCGCCCGAAAAGTCGACATAGCCAACTTTCGTTTCCGAATAGAAGTCATACACTTCCCAACCGCCTTCACGGTGTCCATTCCCCGTCTGTTTTACGCCACCGAATGGCAGATGTGCCTCGGCGCCGATCGTCGGTGCGTTGATGTAAGTGATGCCGTTATCCAATTCGGACAATCCACGCAGCGACGCGTTCACGTCTCGCGTGTACAACGATGATGACAGGCCATACTTCACGTCGTTGTTGATCGTGATCGCTTCGTCGAGCGAGCTCACGCGAACGGCCGAGAGCACGGGGCCGAAAATCTCCTCCTGCTCCAAGCGCATACCGGGACGAACCCGGGCGAAGATCGTGGGCTCGTAGAAGAAGCCGCGGTCGAGCCCCTTGCCCACGCCGCGCCGGCCGCCACACAGGAGGTCGGCACCTTCCCGATGTCCAATGTCGACGTACCGCTCCACCTTCTCGAGAGCGCTCGCGTTGATCAGCGGTCCGACGTCGGTGTTCTCCTTTCGGCCATCGCCGAGCCGCAGTGAGCGTGCACGATCGACCAGACAGCCGAGGAAATGATCGTGGATGCCATCCCCTAACAGCAGACGACTGGTGGCGGTGCAGCGTTGCCCGGTCGTCCCGAATGCGCCCCAGATCACACCCTCCAACGCCAGGTCGAGATCGGCATCGTCCAGTACGATCATGGCATTTTTACCGCCCATTTCCAGCGACAACCGTTTGTGCATCCGGCCGCAGGTCTCGCCCACGATCCGGCCTGTATCTGTCGACCCGGTGAAGGAGATCACCGGAATCCCGGGATGCTCGACGATGGCGCGCCCGACGGTCTCGCCCACACCGTGCAGGAGCTGGATGCAGTCAGGTGGGAGACCTGCCTCGAGAAAGACCTCGACCAGCGCGGTCCCCGTGTGCGGAACGTCCTCGGCCGGTTTGAAGATGCACGCGTTCCCGCACAGCAGAGCCGGAAACATCTTCCAGGTCGGGATCGCCATGGGAAAGTTGAATGGCGTGATGATCCCGCAGACGCCGATCGGGCGGCGCCAGCTCATTGCCCACTTGTTCCGGAGCTCGCTCGGAACGGTCCTGCCGAAGAGCCGGCGTCCCTCCGAGGCGGCGTAATACGCCGTGTCGATCCCCTCCTGCACATCGCCGCGCGTTTCCTGTAACGGCTTCCCCATCTCGCGGGTCATCAGTTCCGCGATCTCGTCCTTTCGCCGCGTGAGAATGTCTCCAACGCGCCGCAGAACGTCGCCTCGACCCGGTGCCGGCGTGCGACGCCAGATCTCGAACCCTCGTTTGGCGGCCGCGACTGCGCGTTCGACATCCTCATGCCCCGATAGGGGGAAGCGGCCAATAAGGTCGTCCCAATCCGCCGGGTTTCGGTTTTCGAAGTAGTCGCCGGCGGCGGGATCGCTCCAGCGGCCGCCGATGAAGTTTTGAAAAGTCTTCGTCATGTCGTTCGATGGTGTGTTGCCCCTCGTCCCCGATCGGTCCACCCCCGTGCCCGTCCAAAGCGTGACACGCCGCTCACCTGCACGCCCAGGTGGCAGGGTGCGCGACCATCGGTTTGGCGTACCCGACGCGCGGCAGAACCTCGACGGCGCCGAGCACCAATCCCCACAAGATCAGCAGCAGGGAGAGGGCATGCGCCCGTCCCGTGCGATGACGCCAGGTCCATACCGCACTCCAGATGCCGCTCGTGGCGACGGCGACAACCGCCACCAGATACGCTGCCAATCCGACGCCGCACCGCGCCTCGTATGGCCAGAAGACGATGCCGACGCCGAGCACGACCGATAAGCCGAGCCGCGCGAACACACCTAACGAAGCTCCGCGCCGTTGGGGCGGCGCCTCGGCACGTGGAGCGGTGCTGGTCGTGACCGTGCCGGAATAGAGCGCCTGGTCGGACACCGATTCGAGTTGCTTGTCGATCTTTGCCAGTTCCTTGCCCCAGTCCCGATCGCTCACGTCGCCTCCCGCGTCAGGCCGTACCGCTCGATCTTCTTGTACAGATTCGACCGTGGCATGTCGAGCACACGCGCCGTCTCCGACACGTTCCAGTCGTACGCCCGCAGCTTCGACAGGAGAAACGCGCGCTCCGCGGCGTGCTTGAACTCCTCGAACGTCTGAATGTCCAGCAGCGACGCGAGCCCCGCCTGATCGGGGTCGCGGATGCCGACCAGCCGGTCGACATCTTCCGCACTGATGCGCGGCCCGGTCGCGAGAATCAGCAATCGCTCGATCGTGTTGCGCAACTCGCGCACGTTGCCGGGCCATTCGAGCTGCTGCAATCTCGCCACCGCGTCGGCGCTGATGGCCCGCGGCGCCACACCTTCGCCCCGCGCCAGCTGATCGAGAAAGTATGCGATCAGCTGGGGGATGTCGTCGCGGCGCTCCCGCAGTGGTGGAACGTGGATCGGCACCACGTTCAGGCGGTAGTAGAGATCCTCGCGGAAGTGGCCCGCCGCGATCTCTTCCGTCACGTTCTTGTTTGTCGCTGCGAGCACGCGCACGTCCACCGCGACCGCCCGCGACCCACCGATGCGCGTCACGACGCCATCCTGCAGGACGCGAAGCACCTTTGCCTGAGCGGCCAAGCTCATGTCGCCGACTTCATCGAGGAAGAGCGTCCCGCCATCGGCCTGCTCGAACTTTCCGGCGCGGTCGGCGATCGCTCCCGTGAACGAACCCTTCATGTGACCGAACAGCTCACTCTCTATGAGCTCGCCCGGAATGGCCGCGCAGTTCACCTCGACGAACGGCTCATCGGCACGCGTGGACTGCCGGTGGATCGCCCGAGCCACCAACTCCTTACCTGTACCGTTCTCGCCTGTGATGAGCACGCGCGCCGGGGTCTTCGCCACTTTTTCGATCTTGTCGGTCACGGCCCGTATCGCGTACGACTTGCCGACGATCTCGAAGCGCGATTGAATAGTCTCGCGCAACCGCGCGTTTTCCTCGTTCAGGTCCAGGTGCTGCAGCGCGTTGCGCAGCGTGACCAGAATCCGGTCGGTATCCAGCGGCTTTTCGAGAATATCGTACGCGCCGAGCTGCGTCGCCTCCACGGCGGTCTGAATAGTGGCGTGGCCACTGATCATCACCACAATTGCCGCCGGATCGTGCTCCTTGATCTTGCGCAGCGCCTCGATGCCGTCGATGCCAGCCATCTTCACGTCGAGGAAGACGAGGTGGGGCTTGAATCGCTGGAACTCGGCGATGCCGTCCACCGCGTTCGCAGCGGCACGGATTTCGTACCCCTCGAATTCGAGGAGCTGACCGAGCGCGGCGCGAATGCCCTGCTCGTCATCGACGATCAATATGCGTCGGCTCATGTAATAACCATCAGCCGTTCTTGTACACGGTCACCTTGCCGTTTGCGATCCTGATGTCGGCGATGTATGCGGGTGTCAGGAATGGCAGCCCATCGGGAGACGTTCCGACCGGACGTGATCCGCGCTCGATGTGCTGTAACACCCTCGGAATCACACCCGGCGGCAAAGCGATGTCTCGAATGCGCAGCTCTCGGACTACGTATTCGCTCAGCCCAGGATGAATCACGTGAAATACCCCGCAGAACTGCAACCGATTTCGATCGCCAAGCATGCTCGCGAGCGGTCCCAGCACGGCCGGACCGCCCAGGTCTGCGACGGTCACTGATGCTCGCAGACATAGTTGGTCGTTGATGATCGCCGCGCGTACACTGTCCGCCGACCGCGGTAGCTCGTGCGCGAGAGCCTGGTACATGTACGAGGCGGCGTCCGCTCCAGCGATATTCTCGAATACCGGACCCGCTGGCCGGCTCAATCGCGCCAGGGCCTCGCGCGCGCGCGCAGCTCCCGCCGGCGTAAGCGCCTGCCAAACGTCGCTCGTCGCCACCGGTTCCGGTCGCGGGTGACCGCCCACGAGCGGCAGCCAGTGACTGCGCGTGAGCCAGGCGATGCATGCCACGATCACCAGGACAAGCAGGCAACCAAGCCGTCCGAGACAGCGCATGCCGTCAGGTGCTCCTGAGCGACGCTGACGCCAACAGCGTATGCCGCGCGCCCGAAGGCAGCAGGTCACTCCTCATGAGGTCAACTGATCGTACGAGAACTTCATCCTGGTAGTCCACCGTTTTTGCGGCACGGGACAAGGCGCGCAGCATGGCCTCATTCGCGTGCTGTACGCGAGCGAGTGTGAGATGCGGCCTGAACGGCCTTCCTTCGATCGAGAAGCCCAGATCCGCGAACGCCAGCTCGATGTCGTGGTGTAGCAGCTCGAGACGGGGTTGCGGAATCACCCCCAGCCATACGGTGCGCGCCCGCCGAAAGTTCGGAAAAGCGCCCAGGCCGCCCAACTCGACGAGAATCTCCGCGTGCCGTGCCGCGACGGCGCCGAGCGCCGCCGTGAGCGCGTCGAGTCGGCCGTCCGCCACGTCGCCCAGGAATTTCAGAGTGAGGTGGACGTGGTGGTCGTCGACCCAAGATAGAGAAGGCGCAGCGGCTCGGAGTGCCGCGATCACCTCGGCGATCGCGCGCTTCGTCTCCGGCGGAAGATTAATTGCGAGAAAAAGGCGCACCGTCGGTCGCGTCCACGACCTCGAGAGCGATGTGCGTGAAGCCGTGAGCGCGGGCCAGCGCGAGAACCCGCCGACGGAATGCCACTTCCTTCAGCGATGCATCGGCCGCACTCACACTCACGATGGCGAGCGACTGCCGTGCCTCGACATGCCCGTCGAGGCCAATGTTTGCCAGTGCGGTGGCGAGCGCCTCGACGGTCACGGGGTGCTCACCCCGCTCAGCACGTTCAACGAGCCCGATCGAAAGCCGCCCAGATCGAGCGCCACGCGAACGAACCCACCCCGGCGCACCGCATCGCGCAGGAGCTGTAGCCGGGCAGGCGCCAGCCAGTCGGTCAGCTCGTCCTGATCCAGCTCCACACGCGCCAGCTCGCCGTGATGCCGCACCCGCAGATTCCCCTCGACACCCGCTCCGCGCAACTCTGCTTCGGCGATCTCCACCTGTCGCAGTCGTTCGACAGTCACGGGCGTGCCATACGGGAGTCTGGACGACAGGCAGGGAGATGAGGGTTGTCGCCACGACGTCAAGCCGCGCGCGCGCAAACGCATCCGAATCTCCACCTTCGTGAAGCCCAGCTCCGCGAGCGGCGATGCAATGCCGTGCTCCGCCGCTGCGCGGCGACCCGGCCGATAGTCGGCCGTGTCGTCGGCATTCGTGCCGTCGATCACGACGGCCAGCTCGCGCTGTCGAGCCACGGCCACGAGCTTTGACCAGAGTTCGTGTTTGCAGAAGTAGCAACGGTTGGTCGGATTGGCGGCGTAACGCTCGTCCTCGAGCTCCTCCGTCTCGATCTCGAGCACCGGCATGCCGCACGCATTCGCGATGACTCTCGCCGCTTCCCACTGCACGAGCGGATACGAGGCACTGCGCCCGATGACGGCAAGCATCCGGGCGGAGCCCAGCGTCTCGAACGTCACCTGCGAGAGGTAGGTGGAATCCACACCACCGCTGAATCCGACGAGAGCGGAGCCGCGCGCACGCAGCCAATCCGCGAGCTCACGTTCCTTGCGAGCAGCGATGTGATCGGTGCCGGAATCCGGTTGCGCGGGCTGCATGCGAATAACGTAATCGTGCAATCGGGACTCACGAAGACACGCCTCGAAGCTCCGGCATCCGCGGATCCGACTCGCCTGCGTCAGAGACGAGGACCTGCCGCCGCTGCTGTTGGCACGTTGCTCCGAGCCGTATTGGTCCCCGGCGCACGGGAAGCACGTGGGCTGGGCAGGCTCACGAGCACCGCCGTCAGCGCGAGCACGATGGCGCCGAAGAACAGTTCCGTCGTGGCCGAGCGCCGGATTGCTGTTGCCCCTGCTCCTGGCCGAGCGCGGGCGTCATGCGCCGCCAATTCCATGCGCCCAGCGCAAGCACGATCGCCACGAGACAAAGCTTCGCGATGAGCACCTTGCCATAGGGCGTGGTCCACAGATTCGAGAGCACGTGCAAATGCAGCCACGCCGTGGTGACCCCGCTGAGGCCCAGCACGGACGCGCTCACCAGTGCCAGCGGCGAGAACCGGGAAATGAGCTCTGCTGCCCCCCCTCCCCGGAGATGGCGTGGAACATCGCTACGAAAGACTGCCGGCAATCCCGCGGATGTCAGCACGAATAGAGTGCCCAACCAGAGGGCGGCGGACAGCTCGTGCACCGGGTTCACGAGAGTACTCCAACGCCCAGTGACGATGTTCCGGAACGCCAGGCACGCACCCACAATCGCGGCAAGCGCCCATACGGGCCCGGCCGCAAAGCGGCCGATCAGGAAGAGCGCGAGCAGCAGAACGACCAGGCCAAGTTGTGCGTAAAAGATCGTGGATTCATGACCAAGCATCGCCGGCGCGGACAAATGTTTCTTCGTCGCGTCGGCGGCCAGCGCGATGGCGAGTGTGACGAGAAACAGTATCGATCCGATGATGCCCGCATTCGCCGCGCCTCGCAACCCGCTGCCGTGAATCGATTGCAGCGCGTTGCGTTCATCAGCGCCCGACGTCCATCGCCTGAGATGCCGCTCCAGAGGCGCGAGCACGCCAAAGCGAAAGCCGAAAGCACCGTAGACGCCAAACCAAGCCAGAAAGCCGACGTACTCCTCGATGGCACGTCCCACGGGAACCGCAGCGCGCGGAGCCGCCGCGGACTGTTGAACAAGGTCGATGAGCATCGCGCGAATGAATAGCAGGGTGAAACGACACACTACACTGAGCTGGCGTGTGCTTACGCGCGCCTTGACCTCGGCGTTGCTTGCCCTTCATCCGACAACATTACTCTCACAGAGCGATCTTGCGGCTTGGGCTGGGCTCGTCCTCTCCCCTGCTGGGGCCCTGCCACCGCTGGCCAGCGGTGCGGCCGATTCGCTTTCGCGACGCGATGCCGTGACGGTGCGTTACGGATATTGGCGGTACGACATCGATGACGCGGTCCATAACAACATTGGCCTCACATTCTCGCACCGCGTTGGCTCCGGCCGCACCGATCTGGCCCTCACGGGTGCGTACCTGACCCTGCAGTGCGACGGCTGCTCGCCGTGGCTTCTGGGTGGGATGGAGCTCGAGTCCACGCTCTGGCACTCCGTTTTCTCCGGCGCTAGCACGCCGGCGCTCGGCGCCAGCATCGGGATGCGTGCCGCTATCGGTGGTGCGCGTAACGCCGGAATGGAGCACGCGACCGCCGGCGGTGTCAGCGTGGCGGCGGCGCTCGGACTCGACGGTGCGTTGGGCCACTCGCGATGGTCCGTCGTGCTCTTGCCGGGCTTGGGTATTGGACGTCTCGCGAGCGCCGACCTCACTGGCCAGGGAGCCCGCGTCATGTACGGTGCGGCGGCGGGGCTGCTCCTTCCGTCGGGTATCGCCGCCGACGTCGGCATGCAACGCGTCTATATCGCCGGCGGCCCGACGCAATACGGCGTGACATTGACATGGCGACTGCCCTGACCCGCCTGCGGCGGCTGTCGGCGGGCACCGTCGCGATCGTTCTCGCGACGAGCGCTTCGGCCTGCAGCTTCGACCAGATCCTTGGCTCGAATGCGGCAAGCTGGCGAGCCGGCACGTCACAGCACGATATCGCCGTCGGAGCGCTTCGTCGGAGCTACGAGTTACACGTACCCGTCCGACGTCCCCAGAGCTCGACCGGCACACCGCGCCCGTTTCCGCTCGTCGTCGTGTTGCATGGAAGCTCGGGAAGCGGCGAGTCCATCCGACATTCGTCGCAGATGGATTCCCTCAGTGAGGTCGGTCGCTTCCTCGTCGCGTATCCGAACGGCACGTTAGGCGCCGGCGGTCTGTATCCGTCCGACTGGAATGCGGGCGAATGCTGCGGCGCCGCCGCTCGCGAAAACATCGACGATCTGAGCTTCATCTCGGCGCTCATCGGCCAGATCTCGAGCAAGCTTCCGGTGGACAAGCACCGCGTCTATGTGGCTGGCTTTTCTGACGGCGGTCGAATGGCGTATCACGTCGCATGTCAGCTCTCGTCGACAATCGCTGCAATCGGTGTCATCTCGGGAAGTCTGAAGGACGATCATTGCGTGCCGTCGAAGCCTGTAGCGGTAATCGCGGTGCATGGCACGAGCGATGATCAGGTGCCATACGATGACGCCGCCTTGACGCCACCGCCCGCGAGCGTTTCCGGCGTCGCGTCGACATTGCCAGCCTCGGTGCAGTTCTGGATTGCCAGCAACGGGTGCGCGAACGGCATCGTGCACCGCGACTCGCCACATGTGGTGCAGACGAGCTTCAATACGTGCAGCGGCGCCGCCGTCGTGTTTTACGCGATCGAGGGGGGTACTCATGCCTGGCCCGGTGAGCCGGACGGCAACGGGGCCGACCCGCCGATGTCGGAGCTACCCGCGAGCGTGGTGATGACCCGCTTCTTCGGCCAACAGGTGCGACGCTAGCCCGGCCGAATGGCCCGGGGTTGCCGGTCCCGCCTGGTCGATGGAGCTCGCGCGCGGCCTGAACTGCAGCGCTTCCGCAACGTGACACGCGAGGGTGCGATCGGAATGTTCGAGGTCAGCGATCGTGCGCGCGACTTTCACAACGCGGTGGTAACCGCGCGCCGAGAGTGGGAGGGTATCGGCCGCCGACACGAGGAGCTCGCGAGCTGCCCGGTCGATCGCACCGTGGCCCAGCAACCAGCGCCCACTCACGTGCGCGTTACAGGACAACGCTGGTTGAGCGGCGTAGCGATGGCGTTGAGCCGCGCGCGCGACCTCGACGCGTGCGCGCACGGCGGCGGAGCTCTCCTCATGAGCGGAGGTGTCGAGGAGTCGCGCCGGCACTGCGCTCAATGTCACGTGCATGTCTATGCGATCCGCCAGAGGACCTGATAACCTGGCGCGATAACGCGCGATGTCCGCCGCTGCGCAGATGCACGGTCGTGCGGCATCCCCCAGGAATCCGCATGGGCAGGGGTTCATCGCCGCGACGAGGCTGAAGCGTGCCGGAAACGAAACCGACATCGCCGCGCGCGCGATCACCACGCGTCCGTCCTCCAGCGGCTGGCGCAGCGCCTCCAGTACGGCTCGCGGAAACTCGAGGAGCTCGTCGAGAAAGAGCACACCCTGGTGCGCCAGGCTCACCTCGCCGGGCCGCGGCACGCTGCCCCCACCCACCAGCCCCGCCTGCGAGATCGAGTGGTGTGGCGCACGGAAAGGCCGGCCCGACAGCACCGCACCGGAGAGCAGACCAGCCACCGAGTGAATCGCCGTCACTTCGAGGGCTTCATCGTCGTTGAGCGCCGGAAGAATGGAGGGCAAGCGACGGGCGAGCATTGTCTTGCCAGCTCCTGGCGGACCGATGAGCAGACATGCGTGTCCGCCCGCTGCCGCGATCTCGAGCGCCCGTTTGGCGGCGGCCTGTCCCATGACGTCCGCGAAATCCTCCTGGTCGTGCGGCAACACCGGGCTGGAAACGCCGGCTGGCGCGGGGAGCACCGCGCGCTTCTCGCGCAACCAATCCGCCAGCTCGGCCAGTGTCAGCGGCGCCGCGATGCGGACCCCCTTCACCAGCCGCGTCTCGGCTACGTTGGCCGGAGGTATGACGAGCCCTCTGACGCGCTCCCCAGCCAGGTGGCGTGCGACCGACAACATCCCGCGTACGCCGCGGACGGTACCGTCGAGCCCCAGCTCGCCGAGCACAATGAGGCCGTCCAGCGCGCTCGCGTGCAGCACCCCCATCGCCACGAGCATGCCGAGTGCGATCGGCAGGTCGAACGCGCTGCCAGCCTTCGGCACGTCGGCGGGGGCAAGGTTCACCGTCACCCGGCGCGCCGGTAGCGGGACGCCCGCGTTCGCGAGCGCCGCGCTCACGCGTTCGCGACTTTCCTTCACCGCCCCCTGCGGCAATCCCACGATCGTCCATCGCGGCAGGCCGAACGCGACATCCACCTCGATGGTGACATCATATGCGTCTATGCCGAGGACGGCCGCCGAGCGTACGGTGGCGAGCATGCTTGCACGTTACGGCGCGTGCCTCGCTGGCCATCATCGGCTGAGCGCACGGCGTGGCCGTCGATTGCGTCAGCGCACGTTCAGGAGATGAATGAGACCGATGCTGACGGCGATCAACACCACGAGCGAACAGACGACGGCGGTAGTGACGCGACCCCCGACCTTGCCGAGCACGCGGACGTCGACGCCGAGGCCGAGCGCCGCCATTGAGGCGGTCGTCAGCGTCGTAGAGATGGTCTTCACGCCTCCCGCAACCGCACCGGAGAGCACACCAAACGACCGCAAGGCGGCGAGCGCTGCGAAGCCGACGATGAACCAGGGCACGAGCTGGGCAATGGACGGCGCTTCCACTGATCTGCTTCGGCCGCGATTGGAGAGCCCGAGCACGAGCACCACCGGGCCGAGCATCAGCACCCGCGCGAGCTTCACGAGCGTGCCGACCTGTCCGCTCAGTGCGCTCACCGGAAATGTCGCGGCGATCACCTGCGGTACGGCGTAGACGCTCAGGCCGGCCAGCACGCCATACTGGTAGTGGCTCAGCCCAAACAATCGTATCGACGCCGGCAGCGTGAGCACCACGATCACGCCGAGAATGGCGGTGAAGGCGATCGATGACGCCACGTCCTCGCCATCAGCGCCAATGACGGGCGCGACCGCGGCGATGGCCGAGTTACCGCAGATCGAATTTCCGCACGCAACCAGCACGGCGAGGCGGTGATGCAGCCCCAGCGCGCGCCCTATGACGTAGCTCGCGGTGATGCCGATCAACACGACGCCGACGATGCCCATGAACAACGCGGGCCCGGTTCTGAACAAGAGCGGCAGATCGACCGATGCACCAAGCAACAGCACCGCCACCTCGAGCACCTCTTTGGCCGTGAAACGGATGCCGGCGCTCCACCGCGCGCCAGGCGACCAGAAGGTTCGCGTCGCCGTGCCGATCAGGATCGCGAGCACGAGCGCTTCGATCAACAGCTGACCGGTCGTACGGACCTCCACCTGCTGGATGAACCAGGCCGCGCCAGCCACGGCGGCACTCAACAGAATGCCTGGTAGCAGACGGGACACAGCTGCCATCATGCTCGACGCTGCAAAGCGTCGCGTCTCAGCTCACCGCGCCGCTCGCGTACGCTTTGACGAGGCGGTACAGAAACTCCTGTGCGTCGAAAAAGGACTTCACCAGCACCCGCTCGTCCCGACCGTGTGCTCGTGAGTCGGATGGGTCGCCGAAGATTCCGGAGATCCCATATCCGGGAATGCCGGCGGCGCGGAGGTACTTCGAATCCGTCGCACCCGTACCCATAGTGGGAATCACCGGAATGTCACCGAACATCTCCTTCGTGACACGCTCGATCGGCTCCATCACGTCCGGCGTGAGCGGTGACGGCAGCGCGTGCGACATCTCCGGGGCATCTGAAACGTGAACGCCGGTGTCGCCGATGGCCGCGATGAGGCGCGCGCGTACGTCCGCCGGATCGTGACCCGGCGCCATCCGGCAGTTCACGTTCGCCGTCGCGGTTTGCGGAAGCGCATTGTTCGCGTGACCACCGGCGAGACGCGTCGCCACGCACGTGGTGCGAAGCATCGAATTGTATCGCGGATCTTTTGACAACACCGCCGACGCCGCGGCGTCGCTGGGATCCTGCACGATCGCGCGCATGGCCGCGGCCACTTCCGGTGCTTCGAGCGACGCCGAACGCGTGAAGTACGCGCGCGTCACCTCGTTGAGTTGCACTGGCATCGTGTAGGCGCCCACCTTCACGAGCGCAGACGCGAGCTCGTAAATCGCGTTGTCCGGTCGCGGCACCGAGGAGTGGCCGCCTCGATTGTGCACCGTCAGCGTGAAGTCGGTGTACACCTTCTCCGCCGCGCCAACGGATTGAAGGAATGGCTTGCCGTCCCGCAACGAGCCGCCACCACCCTCGTTCAGGGCGAACTGCGCATCGAGGAGATTGCGATGGTGCTGGAGGAGCCAATCCACACCGTTGGCGGTGCCCCCTTCCTCGTCGGCCGTCAGTGCGACAATGATGTCTCGATCTGGAACGAAGTGCTCTTGCTTCATGCGCAGCAGATTGGCGACGAAAATCGCGGCCATCGCCTTGTCGTCGCCCGTGCCTCTTCCGTAGAAATAACCATCCTTTTCGATGAGCTTGAACGGATCCAGGTCGGACGACCAGTCGCTCTTCAACGCCTGCACGACATCCAGGTGGGCGAGCAGCAGGATTGGGCGCAGTGAGCCCTTGCCTGGATAGCGCACAACGAGGTTCGCTTTATCCGGTCGAGGCGCGAGAACGTGGATGTCCGCAGCGGGGAAACCAGCCGCGCGGAAGCGCGTCGCCATCGCCTCCGCAGCTTGGGTCGTGCTACCGACCCCGTCCACGGTGTTCATCTCGATGAGCTCGCGATAAATGTCGCGCGCGAGCAGCTGGTGTGCATCAAGGCCCGCGGACTGCCGCACGTGCTGCGCGCCGACTGAGGTCGCGACAAGAACAAGGGCGCCGGCCGACAGCCGGAGCGTTCGGGAACAGAACAACATGTGGTGGGAAGGTTGGGAGGATGGTGCACGGAAAGCTAAGGAATCGACACGGATGTTGGCACCTCCGTGTCCCGTAATCACCACTCCTCCCCGAGGTCTGCCGACTACCGACTACCGATTACACCACTCAGACCTCGCCCGCTCCAAGGCGTTTGCGGATGTCCCGAGCTCCCGCCGCGACGCCCGCACCCACAGCGAGGCCGAACAGAATCGCCGTGCCAACCCCAACCAGCGGTACGATCGATACGATCGGTAGCGCGATCACGCCCGCGACGACGCCGGCGATGATTGGGGCTTTGGCGGTCTGTACCGCATCCACGAAACGGAGTCGCGTGTGCACGAAACGGCGCGACTGCGAGAACCCGAGCAACACCACGACCAACGTGATGGCGAAGCCGATCAGATTGAGCACTCTTGCCTCCTTGTCTGTAGAGACTACGCAGCGTGCCGGCAACGGTTTCATCACGCACGTCCGGCGCGCTGCCACGGCTTGCCGTCACCGTTATGTTAGGAGCGAGTCGACGGAGGATTTGCGATGCCAAAGTTGCGCATCATTCGGCACGACCGACAGGAACAGCTCCTGGCCGAGTGCTTCAGCGCCGTCGTTCCCGCGCGTGGCGAGGTAGTGCAGCTCGACATTCTGGATGCGATGGGAGCCAAGGTTGGCCCCAGCACATTGTGGCGCGTCGTTTCCGTGACACTGCATGTCCCGTCGTTGCGGTCGGAACCGCCGGAGGATGGAACGCCGTTGATGGTGAAGACTGTCGAGGTGGCGGTGCTGCCGGATGTCACGCTCATTCCGGAGCTCGCGCACGCCGCTGAACACATTCTCTCAGAATCGCGAATGTGACGGTATTCGGAAGGCCGCCTCTCGCCAGGGCCTTGGCATTGGTCACCCGATGACCGACGTCGCATCGAGCGGACTGTATCGCAGCTCCCGCGAGCTGCCGTCGCACCTGCAGTCGTGGGAACTTCCTCCGGGCTGGGCGTGGGGCTCTGAAGGTCTGTCGGCGCAACACCGGCATTATCAAGAGATCTTGGATGCCCTCGGGCGATCGTTGTCGCTCGTGAGTGCACCCGATCCCGCTCACAACCCATGGTTGGAATCGGAGGCGCGCCACCTCGCTCATCGAAATCATGTCGCGGTGCCCACGACGTATCATTACTGGGCTTCGTACGAAGCGAGCAGGCGCGGCCCGGGCTATCTGCGTCGCTGGCTGGCAGGGGAGACGATTGCCTCGCGTCTAGCGCGCGCCGGTGCCGACGACGTTCCGGCAATGCTGCGCATGCTGCGTGAAGTTGGATCCGCGCTCAGCTACCTGCACGATTCCGGCACTGTACACGGTTGCGTATCCTCCGAATCCATCTGGACCGCCCCGATGGGTCGTCTGTGGCTACTCGGATGGCAGTGGGCGCTGCCGAGAACGGAGATCCCGCCCGGCATCGAACCGGAGCGGGAATACATGGCATGCCCAAACGAGTGGGTCGACGGCCGCTGGACCCCGACTCAGCTGAGCGATCAATGGCAGCTAGCCGCACTCTGTTTCGAGAGCCTCACCGGCGAGCGCCCGCCGCCGGTGGGCATTCCGCCATTGGCGCTGATGCGCCCTGATTGCCCGAAGGGGATAGCGACAGCCATCGATCAAGCGCTCTCTCCCGACCCCGACGCCCGATACACATCGGTCACGGCGATGCTGCGCGCGGTCGATCGCGTCGTGGGCAGCCGCACCATGATCATGTTGGCCGGCGAGGATGCGGGTATCCACGCCGCCAGCGAGAGCGAGGAAGTGCGCCTGCGGTGGGCCACGGCCGACGACTACGAAGTCCTCTCCGCGTTGGGAGGCGGCTCGTTTGGTTCCGTATGGCGCGTCCGAGATCTCTCGCTTGGCCGTGAAGTGGCGCTCAAGCTCCTGCACCCACACGTCTCTCGCGACCAGCGCGCAGTGGCGCGCTTCCGCCGCGAGGCCAAGCTCGCTGCGCAGCTGGCGCATCCGGCCATTGTTCCGATCTTCGACTGGGATGATCGCGGCGAAGTGACCTGGTACACGATGGAGCTGGCCGAGGGCGGATCGGTGGCCGACCTGGTCGCGCGCGCCGGCCCGCGCCCGCTCACGGAGATCGCTCCACAGGTTGATTTCGTGCTCGGCGGGCTCGCGGCCGCGCACGCCGTCGGTATCGTCCATCGCGATCTGAAGCCGGAGAACATCCTTATCGATCGCTATCGCCGTTGGCGTATCGCGGACTTCGGCATAGCGAACCCTGGCGGTGAGGAGGCCACCGGCACGTCGGGAACTCCGGCGTTCGCGCCTCCGGAGCAGCTCCTCGGAGAGCAGCAGGAAGCGAGCGCCGATTGTTTCTCGCTTGCGGCGATCGTAGCGTTTGCGTTGACCGGTCAACCGCCATTTGGCGAGCGTGACCCCCAGGTCATTCTCGCACGCGAGTTGCGCGGCGATCTCGATGTGACGCTCTTCCCCGTGGAGATTGCCGACTGGTTGCGGCGCGGCCTCAGCGCCTCCGCCGATGATCGCTTTCGCGACGCACTCGCGATGCAGCGCGCCTGGAGACAAGCGATCGAGGCAGTTTTCGAGCGCGATCACCGCGTGCCCTGGTGGCGGCGGTGGTTCACCGGGGAAGCGTCCACCGTTCCGTGGAGCACCTGACGCGCATACGCCCCACTCCGGACTCACCCAGCATGACAATCCAGAGCGTCAATCCAGCGACCGGCGAGGTCGTCCGCACATTTCCTGAGCTCACGCCTCCGGAGGTCGAAGTGCGGCTGGCGCGCGCCTCACAGGCCGCTCGTCACTGGGCGCGCACGGCGGTGTCCGAGCGAGTGCGCGTGCTCGCGCGAGCCGCCGAAATTCTGGATGCCGAGAAGGAGACATTCGGACGTCTGATGACGCTCGAGATGGGAAAGCCCTTCCGCGCCGCTGTCGACGAAGCGACCAAGTGCGCCACGGCGTGCCGCTACTACGCAGCGAATGCCACGGCGTTCCTCGCCGACGAGCCGGTGAATGTCGAGGGCGAACGCGCATTCGTCGCCTTTCAGCCGCTGGGCGTGGTGCTCGCGGTGATGCCCTGGAATTTTCCGTTCTGGCAGGTCATCCGCTTCGCCGCACCGGCACTGAGCGCCGGCAACGTCTCACTGCTGAAGCACGCGTCCAACGTGCCGCAATGCGCGTTGGCTATTGAAGATCTCTTTCATCGCGCCGGCGCACCTGCAGACGTGTTCCAGACGCTGCTCATCGGCAGCGAACGCGTCGCTGACATCATTGCCGATCCGCGGATCGCCGCCGCGACGCTCACGGGAAGCGAGAATGCCGGCAGCTCCATAGGGGCGGCTGCCGGCAAACACATCAAGAAGACGGTGCTCGAGCTCGGCGGCAGCGATCCGTTCATCGTCATGCCGAGTGCGGATCTCGACGCCGCGGTGGCCACGGCCGTGCAGGCGCGTGTCATCAATAATGGTCAGTCGTGCATTGCGGCGAAGCGCTTCATCGTGCACGAGTCGATAGCTGACGATTTCGTGGAAGGATTCGTCGCGCGCATGCAGAAGCTCGTGGTCGGAGATCCGATGGACGAGCGCACGCACGTCGGCCCGCTGGCGATGCGGCAGATCCGGGACGAGCTGCACGCGCAGGTGCAGGAAACGGTGAAGCGCGGCGCCCGTGTGCTCACCGGCGGCAGCGCCCGAGCCGGAGTCGGGTGGTATTACGAGCCAACGGTGCTCACCGACGTTCCCGCCGGTTCCCCAGCCTACCATGCCGAACTATTCGGACCTGTTGCATCGATCTTCCGCGCCGGCGACCTCGACGGGGCGCTGCGCATCGCCAACGACTCGCACTTCGGTCTTGGCGCCGCGGCCTGGACGCGCGACGAACGCGAGGCGGAATGTTTCGCTCGTGAGCTGCAGGCAGGCTCTGTCTTCATCAATGGTATGGTCGCGTCGGACCCGCGCTTCCCTTTTGGAGGCGTGAAGAAATCCGGCTATGGGCGCGAGCTGAGCGCCCGTGGATTGCGCGAGTTCGTCAACATCAAAACCGTGCGCATGAAGAGCCTCGGCGCGACCCAGGCGAACCGCGTCGAATAACGGCGTCAGTCGTTGCCTCCGGCGCTCCGGAGCACGATCGTGACGGTCGTGCCCACACCCACCGCGCTGGACACCGAGATTTCGCCTCCCCACGCGTCGATGAGGCGCCGAGAGATGGCCAGTCCGAGCCCGCTGCCGGACGTGCGCGTGGAAAAATGCGGCTCGAAGATTCGCGGCATCACGTCGGCGGGAATGCCGCGGCCGTTGTCCTCGACTGTGATGACGGCGTCTCGCGTCCCGTTGTCGGCGCGGCTGGTCACGCGCACCAGGATCTGGCTGGCGTGGGCGAGTCGCGCGTTCTCCAGCACGTTGAGCAGTACCTCACGAAGTTCGTCGGGATGCGCATAGGCGCGCAGCGGCGCATCCGCTCCCTCGAGCCGCCAGCGGATATCGCCATCCCCACCCATCCGTTCCAGCCCGACGACATCGCGTACGACGTGCGCGACGTCGGTTGTCACCGCGGCCGCGCGCTCTTCAGGAGCGGAACCATAGCGACTGAACGACCGCGCGATCTCGTCGAGACGGTCGATCTCGGTGAGAATGCGGCCGACATTCTCGTCGAGCACGTGATCGAAGTCGCCGCGGTCGTCATGCCAGGCGCGGCGCAGATGCTGCACGCCAAGGCGAATCGGCGTCAACGGATTCTTGATCTCGTGCGCGATCTGTCGTGCCATCTCGCCCCACGCGAGGACGCGCTGTGCGCGCGCCAGATCGCTCACGTCGTCGACCGTGACGACAGCCCCGCCCCGCACCAAACGCGTGAGATGTCCGCGTAACTGTCGCTGCTCCACGGGAATCTCGAATGCCTCCTCCTCGCCGGCCTCGCGGAGGAAACGACGGACGATTGCGGCAAGCGGTGGGGGCGCGACAGCAAGGAAGTTGGTGCCCGGCGGGAGCGGCGTCTCCAGCAGCGTATCCGCGCGCGGATTTGCCAGCGTCACGTGGCCGGTGTCGGTCACCGCGATCACGCCGCTGGCCACGTTGCGCAGCACCGCTGCCAGCCGCCGCTGTGCCTCCTCGAGCGCGGACCGGCTCGCGTTCAGGTCCTCCGCCATGCGCCGAAAAGCCGTGAATACCGGCGAGAATTCCACGGTCGGCTCTTTCTCCAGCGGCGGCAAGCGATCGCCGGCGGCAATTGCCAGAGCGGCGCCCCGCAGTGTGCCGATCGGTCGGGCGAGTTGGCGCGCCGCAATGCCGCTCAACCAGAGGGCGGCAAGCGCGCCGAGGGCCGTCGCGAACAGCACGAGAATACCGAGGTCGCGCCGCCGTCTGCCCAACGTCAACTCGTCGGCCCGAGCAGGCGATGCCAGGACCGTCGCCGGTAAGCCGGGCCGATCGATCATACGGAAGCCAAACACCGCCGTGCCCGGCCCCACCTGCTCGCGAAGGCTGAAGGTCTCCTCATCACGGCCGGCCAGGTGGAGCACAACGGACGGCTGCAGTAGCCGCCCAAGCGGTGCCAGCGTGAGAAAAAGCGGATCGCTCGCCGCGGCGAGCTCGCCGCGCCGATACACCAGGAGCGGTGTCGCCAAACGATCGCTCTCCCGCTCGACCCAGTTGTGCGTGCTGTCGGGCGCGACCGCTCGCAGCGTCTCGTGCACGAGCAGCTCCCTGGACTGGGCCGCGTCGTTGGCGAGCTGCCGATACGACCACACGGCGAAGATCACCGCCGGGATGACGAAGAATGCGAACAGGGCCAGCGTGAGACGGGAGCGATAACTGCGCGCCCAGCTGCGGCGCCGCGCACGCAACCAGCGCCCGACACCACCGTCAGCGAGCACGATGAGCGTCCACAGGGCGGCGACGATGGCGATGTCGAGCAGTACGATCAGCGCGCCACGCTGCACGAGCACGTCGAGCGATCGCAGCTCCACATTCAGGTGCACACGTGCGGGGCCCCACCCGGTGCGCGCTACGAAATCGCCATGGAGAGTGCTTCCATCGCGTCTCCAGTTCATCGCTCCGGTCATCGACTCAGGCGCGGCCGCCTCGCCCAACTGCAGTGTGTACGGCGGTTCGACGTCGGGGTCGAGATCGATCCCGAACAGCCGCATGAACGGATCCTTCGGGATCAGGTGCGTGCGAGGCGTCACGAGTACAGCGGTCACGCCGCCGGACGTGCCGGGGATCGCAAGCGCCAGCTCGAGCGCGGGCGAGGCGGGGATCGTCCCAACGACTGCATGGCCCCCTCTCCGTGCCGACGCGACTAGCGAGCGAACCACCATCGTATCGACCGGGAAATCCGCGGTCTGCAAACCGGCAGCAGGCGCCGAATCGGTCGGCCAGGCGAATAGCGCGGCCGGATACGCGGCCGCGGCGAGGTCTGAATTGATGTATCGCTGCAGCAGCGCCTCGCGCGACGAGGGTGCCGGATCCCCGCGCAATGAGGCGCCGAAGCGGTCGAGTAGCGCCAGCTCGGTCTGATCGACGCTGCTGAGGCTCTCGACGTCGTGCTGTGCCAGGTCGACGCGACTGCGCGCCGTCCGCGCCCAAACGAGCGTCGTGGCCCCGAGCCCCGCAACCGTCGCCGCCGACAACACGAGCAGCCGCGTCTCGCGCGCGAGCGCCAGGGCACCAATGGCGGCGATCCACACGAAGATGTACCACCAGGGCCACTGCCCCGGTGCCTGCCAAACGATTGGCGCGAGGATCGCGCCGATCGCCGCCAGCGCCGGCGCCGCCCACGGCGGCAGCCCGCGATAGCGGCCGAGCACCGTCGCTCCCGCCCGCGATCCAGCGAGCATCACCGCGGTCGCCGCCAGGAAGAGCGGTACCTCCCACATGAGCCAGAGCGACGCGCTCACGCCATAGCTCGGCGTGTTCAAACCGCGTGCGAGCCGCGGCAGCAGGAACGGGACAGTGCCAGCGATGACCACCACGATGACCAGCGCGAGCCAGCGCGAGTGGTGCCGCCCGCGCCGGCGGATCACCGCAAGCAGCGCCAGGAGCGCCAGGGCACTCGTGATGCCCAGCGCGCCGGCGTTCGCCGTGAGAGGACCGCCGAGGGATGTGTAGTAGAATGCCGGATCGAACAACCGGCTCACATTCGAGTATTCGTTCAGCGGCACGAGTGCCGTACAGCCGAGCGCCGCCGCCAGCGCCGCCAGTCGCCACCGCAGCACGCGCCCACCTCGCCATGCCGCGATCAGAAAACACGACAGACCCAGCGCGAGGAGGATTCCGACCTCCAACCGGGCTTTCTGAGCAACGCGCAGTGCCAGCTCGTCCTGTTCGAGTGGGATCGGCCGCACGTCGAACAGGGGCTGCCGGCCCACCGAGAACCGCAGTGCATCAGGGGCTGGCGTGCTGTCCGAAGGAGGAGCGAAGGCGAAGCCGCTCAGTCCTGCCTCCGATGCGACGCGTGCAGCCAATGGATTCGAGAGTCGGTCCGCCGGCGCCGCCGCGTAGACGAGCGCCGACGCGATGCCCCGCTCATTTCCCCGCTGCGCCGTGGCATACAGACTCAGGAAAAAGGGCGACGCTACGACGCCCACCGGTGCGCGCAGGCTGTCGGGCGAGTTGCGCATCCGACCGGCCCATGCCGCGATGCTGTCGCCGCGCTGGATCGCCACACCGCGCTCCGACTCGCCGCGAGTGAGGCCGGCCAATGCACGGAACGACGCCTCGCGACTTCCAGCTGCACCAAGCGCCCGCCGGGCCGTTTCCGACAGGTCTTGCGCGGTGCTTTCGAGCTCTCCCCGAAGCTTCGCCAGGCCCGTGGCCTCCAACTCGGCGCGCAACGCGTTCCAATCGGTCTGGATCGCATGAAGCCTGGCCTGCGCCTGCAGGCCCACGACGATCGAGCCGACCAGCAGCGCGCCGCACGCGATGGCCCACCGTCGCTGGTTGCCGCGCAGCCACGGTGTACAGGCAAGCGCCATCGCGGTGGCGGTAGTGCACGCGACGAGATACTCTACTCGCGGCGCATGCAACCACCAGCTCGCGGAAAGCAGGGCCACCGTCGTTGTGAGTGACCACCAGCCGCCAGGTGCCGGATGGTCGCGCTTGTCGCGCACCGCCGATCGATCCGCCGCCTCAGACGACATGGATCAACGTTCAAAGCCCTCCGCGCCGCAACCGCGCCGCCTGAAGGAACTACGGCCCAATGACGTCGCCGCGATCATCGAGTCCGATCCGCGGCTCATCGTGCCCTGTGGCACCTGCGAGCAGCACGGCCTGCATCTGCCCCTCGGATGCGACACGATCATCGTCGAGTACCTGGCGGACGATCTCTCAGCCGAATTCGGCGTCCTGCGCGCACCGACGCTCGAGTATGGCGTGAACGTCGAGACGGACCGCGGCTTCCCTGGAAACGCCTCGCTGCGCAAGAAAACGCTGCATCGTGCGCTCAATGATCTCATTGATACGTGGGAAGCGACGTCCATCCGCGAATTCATTCTACTCACCGCACACGAGCATGATCCCCATCTCGAGGCGCTGTCGACTGTCGTGACCTCCGGTGCCCGCGTCCGGGTCGTCGATATCTTCGGCTTGGACTTCAGTGATCTGCTGGAGGGACAGCATGAGCCGATGCACGGCGATGAGGTCGACACCTCCCTCATGCTCTACCTGGCACCCCAGTTCGTCGCGATGCCGCTCGCGGAGGATTATATGATGTCGCGTGACGAGTTGCGACGTTACCGGCGCGGCTGGCTGCGCGTCCCGAGGGCGAGCTCCGGCTCGATCGGTCGTCCCTCGCTGGCGAGCGCAGAAAAGGGAGAGCGTATCTACGCACGTATTCGCAGCGTGATTCGGGATCGGATCTTCATCGCTCCCATCCCGGAACCGTGAACCTCTCCCGCGTTCGACGGGTAATAGCAGCGATGAGAACGCTCCCCACGGTTGCCCTCTCGGTCGTCGCCTTCATGCCTCTCGCGGCGCAGGGGGCCGGGGGCGGACGGCTCGTAGACGAGGGCACCTTCGTCATCACGAAGTCCGGCGCCCCGATTGGTCGCGAGGCATTCCGCATTGTGCGCGCGCCCTCCGGCTCCGGCGACGTCTACCGGGCCACAGCGCAACTCTCGTTGGGCGCAAAACGGATGGCGCCTCTGCTCATCACGGACACGTCGGGCTCGCCCATCTCCTACAACGTCGACGTGCGGGAGGGCGGATTCGCCGAACGTCTCGAGGCCCGTACCCGTCCAGGCCGCTTCTCCGTGGTCCGGCAGACGCCTCATGGCGAGTCGGCCAAGGAATTCGTGGTGCCCGCGAGCTCCACTGTGTTGGAAAATGACGTGTTTCATCAGTACTTCTTCCTGGGCCTTCACGGGGGTGGCACCGCAACGATCCTAGTGCCCCTCGCCGGTTCCGAGCTCACCGGCACGCTCCAGCGCCACGGCTCCGAAACGCTCGAGGTAGGCGGCCGGCCGGCCACGACCCAGCATTGCACCGTCGCTATCGCCGGCCGTCCAAGCCGCGAGTTCTGGTTAGATTCGAGTGGACGTGTGCTGCGGGTCGCCATTCCCGAACAGGGTATTCTCGCGCAGCGCGACGAGCTCCCGCGCTGAGGTCGTCCCCTCCTTCTCGCGCACGCGCACCGCTCGAGGCACCCTCGAAGTCGCTCGTACCCCCTGAAGCATAGCCCGTGAAACCCGGCGCTCGTCGTCGACGTACGGCCCGCGGAACCCCCACCAACAGGTATCGATTCATGCGTCTCTCGACGCCTCTAGCGCTCGCGGCGATCCTCGGCCAGATCGCATACGCTCAGGTGCCCGCTCCACCCTCACCCTCGGCGTCCACCGGCCGAGCTGACAGCACCACGCTGACGCTGGACGACGCGATCACGATCGCCCGCCGCAACAATCCCGGCTACCTGCAGACCACCGAGTCGCGACGTGTCGCGGAGGCGCAGGTCCGCAGCGCGTACGGGCTGCTGCTGCCCTCGTCCAGAGCCAGCTTTTCAAGCGGCTATCAACAGGGTGGCCAGCAGGTCTTCAATGGCCTCTCGTTTCAGAACAGCTCGGACGTGCTGACATCGTCCTACTTCCTGGGTCTCAATTACACCATCAGCGCCGGCGCCCCCGCGGGCCTCAAAGCAGCCGTCGCGAATCAACAAGCCGTGGACGCCGACATCAGCGGTGCGGCGGAGACCCTTCGGGCAACGGTCACGCAGCAGTACATCGTCGTGCTGCAGGCGCAGGCGAAAGCATCGCTCGAGGACACTCTGGTCACCGTAGCCCAGGGACAGCTCGATCTGGCGAAGGCCAAGTCGGCGGTCGGCGCCGGCACGATCCTGGACATCCGCCGTGCCGAGGTCGCGCTCGGCCAGGCGCAGGTGGCGGCGATTCAGGCGCATAACGACGCCGACGTGCAGATGCTGCGGCTGTACCAGCAGCTCGGCATTCCGCAGCCGGCGGCCGTGAAGCTCACCACGCAGTTTCCGGTCGGCACGCCCACGTTCACTCTCGAGTCGGTGCTCGCTACCGCACGCCAGCAGAATCCCGCGATCGTGGCCCTCCAGAAGCGCGAACGCGCGAGCGGCCTGAACGTGCGCGCCGCACAGGCACTCTACACACCGACGTTGACCCTCGCCACAGGCTGGGGCGGCCAATCGTACGAGTACCGCGATCCGAGCTTTCTCATCGCACAGACACAGGGCTCCATGGCTTCGCGCCGCGCTTCGTGCTTCACGAATGACTCGATCCGCACGCGGCTTGGCTTGAGCAGCGTCGCCGATCAGTGCAACGCGCTGCCCGTATTCACAGACGCCGTCGGTCAATCGATCCGCGAGACCAACAACCAGTTCCCCTTCCGATTCACGCGATCGCCGCTGGCCGTGAGCGCGACACTCTCCATACCGGTATTCGACAACTTCAATCGTGAGGCGCGGGTGGAACAGGCCGAGGTGGATCGGGACAACTCGCGGTACTCCACCAAGGCGCGCCAACTCCAGCTCACGGCCGACGTCACGCAGGCGTATCTCACGCTCGTGACCGATGCGCGCACGGTCGAGCTGCAGCAGCAGAACGCATTGAAGGCGAGCGAGGAGCTGGCGTACGCGGAGGAACGCTATCGCGTGGGCGCGACAACCTTCCTCGACGTGACCACCTCGCGCGGAACCTACGAACAGGCCCAGATCGACCGCATCAACTCCATCTACGAGTACCACAAAGCGTTCGCTCAGCTCGAAAGCGCTGTCGGCCGCCCGCTCCGCTGACCCGAAGAGGAACCCATGAGCAAGCGAACGAAGTGGTCCATTGCCGGTGTGGCGGTGCTGATCATCGCTGGTGTCATCGGGCTCACCGCTGCCAAACGCGGCAACAAGGCCACGGAAGTGCGCATCGAGAGCGTGCAGCGGCGCGATCTCGTCGCCTCCGTCACCGCGAGCGGTCAGGTCAGCCCCGAGACGAAGGTCGACGTGAGCTCGGACATCTCGGGCAAGATCGTGCGTCTGGCGGTGAAGGAGGGGCAAATGGTGACGAAGGGCCAATTCCTCCTCCAGATCGATCCGCAGCAGGCGCAGGCGGCGGTGGATCGGGCCGAGGCGGCACTGGCGTCCGCCAAGGCGCAGGAAGCGCAGGCACGCGCGAGCCTGCTCCAGTCGCGGAAGAGCTACGAGCGCTCGGCGGCAATCAAGAAGTCCAATCCACAGCTGATGTCCGACGAGCAAGTCGAGCAGCTCAAGTCCACCGTCGATGTCAACACGGCGTTGCTCGAGTCTGCGCAGCACTCGGTGGACCAGGCCGTGGCATCGGTGAAGGATGCGAAGACGGCACTCGCCAAGACGACGATTTACGCCCCGATGACCGGACGCGTGACCCGCCTCAACGTCGAGAATGGCGAGACGGCGATCATGGGCACATTGAACAAGGATGCCGCCACGCTCCTGACGATCAGCGACATGTCGATCATCGAGACCAAAGTGAAGGTCGACGAGACCGATGTCGCCCGGATCAAGTTGGGGGACTCGGCCGTCGTGCAGATCGACGCGTTCCCGGATACCACCTTTCTCGGTCGGGTGACCAAGATCTCGAATAGCTCCGTGAAGCCTGCCACGGGCGCCACGACGACCGACCAGGCGGTGGACTACGAGGTGACAGTGCAGTTGCTGAACGTGCCGCCGGAGACGCGTCCCGATTTCTCGGCGACGGCCAAGATCGTCACCGATTCACGCCGCAACGTGCTCTCGATCCCGATCATCGCGCTCACCGTACGGGAGAATCAGGACCTGGCCCAGGGCGACACCGCGGTCGGCCTGGGGAAGCCGAAGCCGAAGAAGGACGTCGGCAAGAAAGACGTGGAGGGCGTCTTCGTCGTCTCGAAAGACAACAAGGTGACCTTCCGGCCCGTGAAGGTGGGCATCGCCGGCGAGAAGCACTTCGAGGTGCTCTCCGGCCTGACTGCCGGCGACCGCATCGTGGCCGGCACGTACCAGGCCATTCGTGAGCTCAAGGACGGGGCGCTCGTCCGCGAGATGAAGCTCGACGCCAAGAAACCGGGAGCCAAGACGTGAGCCCGGACACGACGGTAGACGCACCGCTCGGCATGACCGCGGAGCGGGCGGTCGTCGTCTCCAAGGTGGGCGAAGCTCCCGACAAAAAGTGGGTGATCGTAACGCGTGGCATCAAGCGCGAGTACGACATGGGGGGCGAAGTGGTGAAGGCGCTGCGCGGCGTCGACATCGCCGTCGGCCGGAACGAGTACGTCGCCATCATGGGACCGTCCGGCTCGGGCAAGTCGACGCTCATGAACATCATCGGGTGCCTGGACACGCCAAACGCCGGCGAATACTGGCTCAACGGCACGCTCGTATCATCGATGACGGACGATCAGTTGGCGCGCATCCGCAACAAGGAGATCGGCTTCGTCTTCCAGACATTCAATCTGCTGCCGCGCGCCACGGCGC